>NZ_CP021425.1:2184166-2812500 GCF_002162375.1 Oleiphilus messinensis
AAATCATCATAAAGATGGCTCGTTTGCCAATTGCATTTCCAGTTTTAAACTATTAATGGCGAATGGTGACATTGTTCAGTGTTCTCGGCAAGAGCGTGCCCCTCTGTTTTATGCGACGATCGGTGGAATGGGTCTGACCGGAATAATTCTACAGGTGACGCTGTTTCTTAAACGAATTCCGAGTGCCCATGTTCGGCAGCGAGTATTTAGAGCTGCCAATTTGAAAGAGGCGATGGGGATTTTCGAGGCTAATCTCAATGCCACTTACAGCGTGGCCTGGATTGATTGTTTAGCGAGAAGGGCAAATTCAGGTCGATCTTTAGTCATGTTTGGTGAACATGCTGGAGTTGAGGAATTACCTCTGGAGATGAGTAAAAAACCTTTACAACTTGTGCGCAAACGTAAAATTGATATCCCATTTGAGTTTCCTTCAGGGGCACTAAACCGGCACTCAGTTAAAGCGTTTAATTGGATTTATTATAATTTTTCTTCAAGACGGGCAGAGAGTTTGGTGGATTTGGAGACATTCTTCTTCCCCTTAGATTCACTCTTAAATTGGAACCGGATCTATGGCAAAAAGGGGTTTGTACAATACCAAGTAGCGTTCCCTTTGGCATCGAGCCGGGAAGGGCTGACCGAAATACTTAGCATTATCTCTCAAGCAGGACTAGGCTCTTTTCTCGCTGTTTTGAAGTATCTGGGTGGTGGCCGGGGAGGGCTTTCGTTTCCAATTAACGGTTATACGTTAGCGCTTGATTTACCTTACTTCAATACGTTACCCGGCTTGCTGGCTAAACTGGATGTTGTCACGCGTGAGTATGGGGGCCGTCTATACTTAACGAAAGACTCCCGAATGGCACAACAGTTGTTTGACGCAACCTATGGTGAGGCAGTTAATCATTTTCGCGCGTTAAGGCGTGAGATTGATCCTCAAAGCAAAATCTCCTCCCTTCAATCTATTCGGTTAGGTCTTTAATTATGTCTACTGTACTTATCCTAGGCGCTCGATCAGACATAGGGCTTGCGACTGCCCATCGTTTTGCCAAAGCGGGCTATGATGTTTTGCTCGCGGCTCGGAATGCTGCTGATTTGGAAAAAGATTGTGCAGATATACGAATTCGCTATTCAGTTGCTTCCAGTGTTCACGAATTTGATGTGCTTTCTCTCGAAACGCAACAAGTATTTGTCGATAAATTACCGATATTGCCTGATATCGTTGTATGTGCAGTTGGTTTAATGGTGGAACAGCAAGGGCTGGATGAAAGTTGTCTTCAGGCTCAATTAGTTCTGAAGACAAATTATCTCGGGCCGGTGGCTATTTTCAATTTGTTTGCTGAGTTGTTTGAGGCAAGAGGGAGTGGTTTGCTAATTGGTATTAGTTCTGTAGCCGGGGATCGTGGGCGAAAGAGCAACTATTTATATGGTTCCGCAAAGGCAGGTTTTACCGCTTATCTTTCAGGACTTCGAAACAAGCTTCATCAGAGTGGAGTTGGCGTAATGACTGTAAAACCTGGATTCGTTCGTACTGCTATGACGAAAGGTATGAAGTTACCTGGGTTGCTCACAGCAGAACCTCAGGAGGTCGCTGATGATATTTTCTCAGCTGTGCAGAAAAAACGCGATGTGGTTTATAGCAAATGGTTTTGGTTTTGGATCATGTTACTTATTCGCTGTATTCCGGAATTTGTCTTCAAGCGGTTATCGCTGTAGCCCTCTTCTCGATTGTCGTTATCGTTGAGTAAACAGGGTTTTTCAGTTAAACAATAGAAGGTGATTGTGTGAGTTTGAAAATTGCGTTACCTGGGGGAGCGGGCTTGGTTGGGCAGAATCTTATCGTTAGACTCAAGGCCCGGGGATATAACGACATAATTGTCATTGATAAGCATGCCGAGAATTTGGAGGTTCTAAGAGAGCTTCATCCTGACATTGTCGCAATCGAGGCAGATCTTGCTGAGAAAGGAATTTGGCAGAACCTATTACATGGTGTGGATGTCCTTGTCATGTTGCAGGCCCAAATAGGCGCCAAGGACTCCGATCCATTTTTTCGTAATAACATCCAAGCGACTAATTTAATATTAGAGTCTATTGATTCTGATAATCCGCCATACATAATTCACATTAGTTCTTCTGTTGTGGAATCTGTCGCCGATGACAACTACACAAACACCAAAAGAGAGCAAGAACGACTTGTTCGTGCATCAAAAGTTGCGTGTACTGTCTTGCGCCCAACCCTAATGTTTGGATGGTTTGATCGAAAACATTTTGGCTGGTTAGCCAGATTTATGAAGCGTGTTCCCGTTTTCCCAATTCCAGGCAGTGGCAGGTATATGCGTCAGCCACTTTATGTTTTAGATTTTTGTGATGTCATTATTGCCTGTATAGAACTTCGGCCAATGAACAAATGCTTCAATATAAGTGGATTTGAAAAGATTGATTATATCGATATCATCAAGTTGATTAAAAAATCAGTACGCGCCAAAACGGTTATTGTCCGAATACCGTATGCGTTCTTCCACAGACTATTGATGTTCTGGTCTTGGTTTGATTCTGATCCCCCTTTTACAGTGCAACAGCTTGAAGCTCTAGTCGCAGGTGATGAATTTGAAGTGATGCCATGGCCTAAGATATTCAACGTGAAGCCTACTTCCTTCGAGCAGGCGATTGAGGATACATTCAATCATTTGCCTTATAGTGATATTGAACTGAAATTTTGAGGTTGTTATGCAAAAAAAAATAGCTGTTGTCGGCGCGGGCCCGATGGGGCTTGCTGTAGCGTACCACCTACTCAAGGCAGGGCATCAAGTTGATCTCTTTGAAGCCGATAAAGTCGCTGGGGGCATGAGCGCTACATTCGACTTTGATGGTTTACAGATTGAACGTTATTACCATTTTATCTGCAAAGAAGACCTCGCTCTATTTGAGTTACTTAAAGAATTGAAGATCATTCACAAACTCAAATGGCAAGAGACAAAAATGGGTTTTTTCTATGATGGCCATCTGTACGAATGGGGGAATCCGTTGGCGTTATTGCGATTTCCTAAATTGGGACTCATTGCTAAATTGAGATATGGTTTAATGGCGTACTTGGCAACAAAACGTCGGAAATGGTTGGATTTGGATAAAAAAGACGCGCTTTCCTGGATTATTACATGGGTTGGTCGTGATGCTTATAACGTGCTTTGGAAAAAGCTTTTTGAATTGAAATTTTATCAATACTCCTCTTCTTTATCCGCAGCTTGGATTTGGTCGAGGATTCGACGCGTCGGAAATTCACGAAAAAGTATGATGACCGAGTCACTTGGATACCTGGAGGGTGGATCTGACACATTGATTAATTCTTTGGTTAACTCTATTGAGGACTTGGGAGGGCGAGTTCATTTGGGGTGTCCAGTGGAACAGGTTATGGTCAGTGAAGGGAAAGTTGAAGGGATCAGGGTAAATGGTCAGAAGCAGGACTATAACAACGTTGTAAGCACTATTCCTGCGGTATTTATTCCTCGGTTAATGCCATTTCTCCCGCAAAAATTGTTGGATAAATTTGAGCGTTTAGTCAATATTCCTGTTGTTTGTGTCATTGTAAAGTTAAAGAATAAAATGACAGACAATTTCTGGTTAAATATAAATGATGAAACGATGGACATCCCCGGGATGGTTGAGTATACAAATTTAAATGCCCTCGATTGCCATATTGTTTATGTTCCTTATTACATGCCTGAGGATAACCCGAAATTCAACGACTCCGACGAGTGTTTTAAGGAAAAAGCTCGCCGATATATAAAGTCGATAAACCCTGAAATTCTGGATGACGATGTGATTTCAATACATGTTTCGAGATATCGTTTTGCCCAGCCGGTTTGTGGCCCGGAGTTTCTCGCGCAATTGCCTTCAATTTCATTGCCTGTAGAAGGGTTGTTTGCGGCAGATACGTCTTATTATTACCCTGAAGACAGGGGGATATCTGAAAGTGTGGGGCTCGCAAAGAAGATTGCGGATATGGTATGACAGTTGTCTTGTCGAGTGAGTTTGCTCGCTTCATTGTCGTTGGCGGTTTTGCTGCCGGCGTAAATTTTGTGAGCCGGGTGATTTATAATCAATTTGTTGGTTTTAGCCTGGCAATTATTTTGGCCTACCTCTCCGGTATGGTGACAGCCTATCTACTGTCTCGGTGGTTTGTGTTTTCACCCAGTGGTAACGCTACTGTACGAGAATTATTTTTCTTTACGTTAGTGAACATGCTAGCAGTACTGCAGACTTGGTTAGTCAGCATGCTCCTGTATTTTTTTGTGCTGGACTGGTTAAATGTTAATGCTTTTAAAAAGGAGATTTCACACGCTATTGGCATTATGGTTCCGGTTTTCAGTAGTTATCTAGGGCACAAGTACTTCACTTTTAAACCTGCTCATAATGATGAAAGCAATGCGTGATATTTCTGACCCACTCGTTTCCAGTTAAAGTTTTCTTTTGCATGCAGTAGCGCTTGCTCTGTAAGGGATTCATTCAATACCGGTGATTTAAGTAAGTGTAGTATTGCATTGGCTAGAGCGATGCTATTCTGAGGTGGGACAAGCAGTCCTGTTTCTTCATCTGTCACCACATCCCGGATTGCTGGCAAGTCACTTGCTACTACAGTGCAACCACATCCAATTGCTTCGACCAAAACGAGACCCAAGCCTTCCTGGTCTCCGTCGGATGCCACAATTGAAGGTACTACAGCGATTTGGTGTTGGCGAAGATAGTTCGGAACTTCTGAATTGATCACGGCACCCGTAAAGTTTACATTTCGAATTCCCCGTTTATGGGTATAGGATTTAAGTTCTCCTTCGAGCATACCTTTCCCGACGATGGTTAAGTGGCAATCGGGTTCCTTTTCCAGAACGATTTCAAAAGCTTCCAGTAGGTACCGGACTCCTTTTTTCTCAACCAAGCGGCCCACAAAAATAATATTTTTATTTGTTCGAGATGGCGTGGTTGGAGGCGTGAAGGTGTTGTCGAGATCTACACCCATCGACATTACGGATATGTGTCTGCTCTCTATTTTCAATGTTTCAATACAGTGTTGTTTCATTGCTGAACTGACCACAGTAATGTAATCTGCTTTTTTGATGATCCATCGTTTAAGGTGGTTTAGCACTTTTCCATTGAGCGCAAAAAGGTCCGCACCGTGGGAAGTGATTAGAATACGGGTGGAAGATGCGGTAATAAAACGAGCTATAACAGCAATGAGGCCTTGGGGAATTATCCAGTGGGCATGAATGATATCCCATCGTTCACGGCTCATTAGCTTCACTACTGCGAAGAGTTGAAATAGCAGAAAGAAGGGCACCAATAGGTACTTGAGAGGCCGTTCTTTGAGATTGCTAAGAATTCCGCTCCCGTAAGTCAATGTTTCCAGTTTGGGATAGAAATAGTGAAATCGTTCGATTTGCATGCCATCGAGGTGCTCGACCGTTTTAGCATCGGGAGAATGAGGAAGTAATACGGTTACTTCATTTTCTTTTGCGAGTTCTCGGCAAAGATATTTAACAAACGAAGGTTGAGTATCGCTTGCTGATGTTGGGAAGGTTGAAGCAAGAACAAGTACTTTTTTGCCCATGATTGATGCGGGATCCGTTGGAGTTTGAGGAATCAATAATCTCTACATATTGTAGGAAGATACTCTGAGCTAATGGTGGTTAAATTAGAGCCGCTTGCAGTGAGCCCTGAGGGAACGGGAGAATTCCCGCATATCCATAACATGCTTGCTGTGTTTGGTGAAGTGCCCACAGCGGGTCGGATACTCAGGATTTTGTTTTTTAGTTTTGGGTGAACATTATTACCCAAAGTAATGTGAACTGCGCCTTGATTAATTTCAACAGAAGTCGTGTATGCTCCTGTAAACGTGTTCGCCGCAAGTAGGTCTAAAGCTGCGTTATTCTGTGGCATTGACCCATTGTGCTGGTAATGTTCTGCAATTTTGAGCTTAATTGAATTTGAAATGGAAATACTTTCAGATACTTGGGCTCTGATTACATAGTTCGAATAGCCAACGATTGCGATACTCGAAAGGACTCCCAGTATCGCGACCACAATCATCAGTTCTATCAAAGTAAAACCTGCTATGCGCTTATGTTTCATCTCAGTGAGTTCTCTTTTGTCATTAAGCCACATGCAGCAAAATTGATGCCGGGCGCACTGGTGCTGCTTTCGGCCAAGTTCTCAACGACTATAGTGACGGAATTGGTCACTTCACGACAGCCTCTGTCCTTCTAATTTGACCAAGATACCGCGCTGTTATCGGTATCTATTTCAATGATCGCTTTGTCATACTTGCCCTCGACACTGAAAAATCTGATGGGTGTACTTGATGAATTCTCATTGCTTTCTGTTTTCGTGTCACGACTATTTCTTTGCAGTGACTCTGGACTGCTAAACCCGCTTATTTTGAGGTATTCCAAGGCTTCATGCATTGGAACATACTGTTTGTACTGCACATAAAGTGGACCCTCCTGAAAATACTTTTGAAGTTTCTCATAAGAGGTTGGGGCGTCCCCGGATTGTTCCGGTTTCGCCCAAACGAGTTTAGGAGTGGTACCGGGAAGCGAGTCTAAAATATTTAATGGTATCGAATGAAAGTCAAACGAACTTTCGTTGAGAGTCCGGAACGAATCATCAGTGAGAACCAGTAGTAAAGGTCGTTGTGTGTAAGTTTGCCATAGCCCCCAGGACAGACAGCTTAGCTGCAATAAAGCGATAAGCGCTAAATCAAATGTTAAGCCTTTTTTATTTTTTTTATACACGCAAAAGGTGAGTATGGGTCCAAGTACCACATCAACCCAAAATACAATGGTAAGCCCTTGAATTCCTCCATCGATTTCAAATAGTACCCCTGGATACCAAAAGGTTTGAACGACTAGAGCAGCGAGAACGATGATCGAGAGACTGATGGTGAAGTGAATGCCGAGTGCGATTATTTTTTGCTTAAAAACATTCATCGGGTTCGTGATTTCCATGCATCTAAGTAACTGAAATATTTTTTAAATGTAAGATGTTGATTGGAAATCTGTCAAATCGTTGCTGCTCGAAAAGCAACTGAATGCTTGATTGCTAGGTGAAAAATGCCGACAAAAAGTCAGATTGCCGATTTTGGCACCATATTTATATTCTGTTTTTTTGTATGTTTGTGCGGCTGGGAATCTTTCGCAGGTTAATTCTTTACCGGCCGCACAAGAGCTGCTTACCTCACCGCAATCAAATGCGCATTCTTACTCACTGTCGCCTTCCCAATTCCTTTCACATCAGCCAGTTCTTCAATATGAGCAAAAGGCCCGTACGTTTTTCGGTACTCGATGATTGCCTGTGCCTTTTTGATACCAACGCCTTTTAAAGTGCTGGCAAGGGTTTGTGCATCGGCGGTATTGATATTGATTCGGGTGCTGGCTTGTGTTGTGGTTTCTGCTGTTTCACTGGCTGCAAGGGCCTGGGGCAAGCCTGCCATATTCAAACCAAGCAATAATACAGTAAAACACACGGTGAGGTATTTTCTTATTGAAATCATTTCATTAATCCTTTAACGGTTCCTATCGCGCAATCCGTGATGCACTCTGGATAGGTGAATAACTTACGAGGAAATTTCTGGAGGAAAGAGTAGGGGGGCTCAACATCCTGTGAGCCCATCCTTGGAGAGGCTTTCTAATCCTTTAGAATCATGACTTCCGTGTAGATCCCTACTGGCTTTAACTTCCATGTTGGTGACCATTATATTGAAAAAATGACGAGATAATAGGCGTCATTCTCCATTTCTTTTGTGGGATATATCGCACACGAAGTAGGCATTTTCTGTCATGTATGTGTGTATGATAATTTTTGATTCTTGTCGAAACATGACACAATAGCGCCCTGTCTTCTCAAGACAAATCTGGCGATAGTATTACAAATTGAAATGGCGAGACCGGGATAAAATGGGAAAAGGATGATGATGCGTATTCTTGTGATTGGGGCGAATGGACAATTGGGCGCTGAGTTTATGAGGCATCAGAATTCAGGCTTTCAAATTGATGGCGTGGGTCGAGCCGAGTGTGATATCTGTGATTTGCAAGAAGTTCAGCAGTGCCTTAATCGATATGATCCGGATGTGGTTATTAATTGTGCGGCTTACACCGCCGTCGATGCAGCAGAGGAGAATCGTGAGGTTTGTTTTGCTGTAAATCATGACGGTGTTCTGAATCTTGCAAAATGCTGCGCAGAAAGGAGCATACCGCTTGTTCATTTCTCTACGGATTATGTATTTGATGGGCAGAAAGAAGGCGTCTGGTATGAAGATGATACGCCCAACCCGATTAATTGCTATGGCGAAAGTAAGCTGGCGGGCGAAGACGCGATTCGAAAGGTGTGTAATCAGTATTTGATTTTCAGAATAAGCTGGGTGTTTGGTCAATACGGTCCAAACTTCGTAAAAACAATGTTAAGACTTGCCAAAACACGAAGTGAACTGAATGTGGTGAGTGACCAATATGGTGGTCCAACCGCGACTCCATGTATTGTTCGGGCTGTGTTAGGCAGTTTGGCCAATAGCCGGTCCGGTGAACGGGGGTTGGCGTGGGGCACTTATCATTTACCTTCAGAGCCGTTTGTTTCCTGGGCCCAATTTGCAGAGTTTATTTTCGCCAAGGCTCAGGAGCTTGAACTACTGAGTGTGGTCCCACAGGTTCATTCCATACCGACTTCTGAGTATCCAACGCCCGCAAAGCGGCCTTTAAATTCGAGATTGGGTAGTGGTGAGCAAGAAGTTTCAGCTTGTGACTGGCAAACGGCGTTAGGCCGTTTGTTGCCCGGGATTATTCACAGTCTGGAGGGCGAATGAACAGCTTGGTTGTGTTGCTGGGCCTATTTGGTTTGATGTCAGTATTTGTGCTTACCCATTGGCGAATTCGTATTGCTTTGAGTAAAAAGCTGTTGGATGTACCAAATCAGCGTAGCTCTCACTCAATTCCGACGCCTTCCAGCGGCGGGATGAGCTTTGTTTTTGTGTTAAGCTTTTTGTGGTTTTGTTTTGCTCTGGTGAGTTCAGAGGCCCCTCTTGCCTGGACTGCGTTGTTGCTTTGCTCCGGAGTCCTGGCAATGATGGGGTGGTTTGATGACCACAAGGAACTCAGTGCCGGCACGCGTTTTTTAATTCAGATCCTGATCATTTCTGTGTTTTTAGCGCAGGTAGACGCTTTGCCAATGTTAACTCTGGGAGGGTTTACTGTCGATTCGGAAAGCGTGCTGTTTGGAGGTTGGTTTTTGTATCTCCTCTGGAGTGTGAATCTTTACAATTTTATGGATGGTATTGATGGCATGGCCGCATCTCAGGCCATCTATGTATTCTGGTCTATTGCTGCGTTTACCGGTTTCTCTAATGCTGTTTCTGACTCATTCACCGTCGCAGCGGTGCTGGCCGGAATGGTCATGTTCGGTTTTTTATGGTTTAACTGGGCACCTGCAAAGATATTTATGGGAGATATAGGTAGTGCTTACCTGGGATTTGTTCTAGCCGGGTTTACATTGTTGGTGGTATCAAGCGATGCGGAGTTGCTCGTGCCATTGATACTGATCATGGGGACGTTTATTGTCGATGCCACTGTCACGCTTCTTGCCCGACTGTTATCAGGGCAAAGGTTTTATCATGCGCATCGCTCCCACGCATATCAAATTCTATCTGAACACTGGGGGAGTCATGGCAAGGTTGTCGTAGCCTATTTGGTGGTGAATCTGTTTTGGTTGCTGCCTTTTGCGTGGTTGGCATTGATGATACCGAATTACTCTTTTCTATTTCTACTGGTAGCTTGGACACCTTTGGTTATAATAGTCGTTAAAACTGGAGCCGGAAAGCCGCAGGCGTGAACACGCTCATTGGAACCTGTTCTCTTTTCCTGTACATCTGTATTTTGATCCTAATGTAGTTGCTTAAATTGGAAGTTTTATAAAGCGATAGTTTTTTAGAGTGATATTTTCTTAAAGTAATAGTTTGATACATCTTGTTGAGTAGACTCATCAGGCATTAAGGATTAGCAAGCTTGGGGCAAAGTTGCTCCGGGCGGTTGGAAATTATGATAAATCTTCTCTTCAAGTTACCTCGTCGCCAAAAGCGCATTGTTTCTGTGTGTGCAGACCTGGTCTTTTTACCTTTGGCGTTCTGGGCGGCAATGTCCCTGAGGCTCGACCAATTCTATAATCCTTTTGTCGCAGTACCCGGTATAGAGCCGGAATTGCAAGTACTCAGAACCATGCTGGGACTGAGTGACGGATTGCAGTTGAAAGTCATTTTGGTGCTTCTCTTCACTGTATCGGCCAGTGTTCTTATCTTTATCAGACTGGGGCTATATCGTGCCGTTATCCGGTACATGAGTAACCACGC
The DNA here is from genome assembly GCF_002162375.1 of Oleiphilus messinensis. Classification (GTDB taxonomy): domain Bacteria; phylum Pseudomonadota; class Gammaproteobacteria; order Pseudomonadales; family Oleiphilaceae; genus Oleiphilus; species Oleiphilus messinensis. The sequence goes on from NZ_CP021425.1 coordinate 2,194,542, forward strand.
TTTGATTGCAGTACTCACTGGAGTGAGTATTTCTGCGCTTGTTCTAGCGGCAAGCAGTTTCGTCGGGCAGACCAATATCCCCCGCTCGGTGACATTGATTTACTGGTGTCTGGCCCTTTTGTTTGTTGGTGGGTCGCGCATGGTTATTCGCTCTATTTTCCAACACCAGATGATGAAGGCCAAGGAGCGTGTCATTATCTATGGCGCGGGCAGCTCAGGATTACAGCTTAGCTCGGTGCTGTATCAAGGAAATCAATTTCAGCCCGTCGCGTTTATTGATGATAGCCCGATCCGTCAGGGTAGTATTTTGAATGGTCTCAGAGTTTACCCGCCGCCTTTTTTATCCAAGACGATTGATCGTTATGGTGCTAATCGCATACTTTTAGCACTTGGCGAAACATCTAGAGCTCAGCGAAGTGTTATTCTCCGTTTTTTGGAGGGTCTTCCTGTTATGGTGCAAACGATTCCCTCCATGTCGGACATTTTAAGTGGTAAGGCGACGATCGCAGAAGTCCGGGATGTCGAGGTCGAAGACCTTTTGGGACGAGATGAGGTTGAACCGGACTCAGCACTCTCAGGTTCTTGCATAACCGATAAAGTGGTTATGGTCACTGGCGCGGGAGGATCGATCGGTTCTGAATTGTGCCGTCAGATCCTGAATCACAACCCCAAAGGCTTGGTGTTGTTCGAAATCTCGGAATACGCATTGTATGCTCTGCACCAAGAACTAGAGACGTACGTCACCAAAAACGCCTTGTCAGTTGAATTGAAAGCCGTGCTCGGGTCGGTGCAAAAGGAGCATCGTCTCGAGGTGATTATGCAGACGTTTGGCGTACAGACGCTCTATCATGCTGCGGCCTATAAACATGTGCCGATGGTTGAACATAATATTGTGGAAGGCGTACGCAATAATATATTTGGCACCTGGTATAGCGCGGAAGCGGCGATTCGTGCAAAGGTCGAGACTTTCGTGTTGGTTTCAACCGATAAAGCGGTGCGTCCGACGAATGTAATGGGTGCAAGCAAGCGGATGGCGGAATTAGTCCTCCAGGCGTTGGCAAAACGCCAAACCGGCACGCGCTTCTGTATGGTTCGCTTTGGCAATGTGTTGGGGTCTTCTGGATCCGTAGTTCCGTTATTTCGAGAGCAAATCAAGGCGGGTGGACCGGTTACGGTTACCCATAAAGATATTACTCGCTACTTTATGACAATCCCTGAGGCAGCCCAATTGGTGCTTCAGGCGGGCGCCATGGGTGAAGGGGGGGATGTTTTTGTTCTGGATATGGGCGAGCCGGTCAAAATAGCTGATCTAGCCAAGAAAATGATCCACTTGATGGGGTCTGAAGTGCGTGATGATCAGCATCCGGATGGAGACATTGAAATTGCCTATACCGGCTTGCGCCCCGGGGAAAAACTTTATGAGGAACTGCTGATTGGCGAAAATGCGAGAGGTACGCAGCATCCGCGAATCATGAAAGCACAAGAAAAATCGTTGGCTTGGCCGGATACGGCTGCTTTGCTCGACGAGTTGGATCGTGCTTGCCATATTTTTGATTGTGACCGGGTCAGGGATCTGTTAGTGCAGGCGCCAACTGACTTTATGCCCAACACCGATATCGAAGATTTGGTATGGCAATCCACGCTTCGTTTGGAAGCTGCTGCCGATAATATAAGTATATTGAAGACCCGTAAGAAAGAAGGGTTTTCCTAGGTTCGTGGATCATGCACCTTTGACTTGTTCTACACTTTTGACTTGATATTCATATTCAATTTGTAAGTTTCAGGAGTAAAAATTGATATTTCCCATTATTCTGTCAGGTGGCTCGGGGACTCGCCTGTGGCCTCTTTCTCGTCAGGCTCACCCCAAGCAATTCCTGAATCTGGTTGATGATAACTCTTTGTTGGGTAATACCATAGTTCGGCTGGAAGCCATTGATCAAATCGAAAAATTGATGGTGGTTTGCAATGAGGACCACCGTTTTATGGTTGCGGGTGTATTGCAGCAACAGGATAAACTTCAAAACGCGTCCATTTTGTTGGAACCCATGGCCAAGAACACGGCGCCGGCGATTGCATTGGCTGCCCACGCAATCGTTAAGGAGAACCCTGAAGCGGTGATGCTGGTGTTGCCTGCAGATCATGTTATTAAACAGGCTTCGGTGTTTGCGGAGGCGGTAAAGACAGGTAAGCTGGCTGCAGAACAGGGCAAGCTGGTAACGTTTGGTGTTGTCCCTGATTGTCCCCACACAGGCTATGGCTATATTCGTTCCAAAGCTTCCGATTCTGCTTGGTCAGCAGTCGAGGAATTTGTCGAAAAACCTGATCAGGAGACAGCAGAACGTTACCTCAAAAATGGCAACTATTACTGGAACAGTGGCATGTTTATGTTTCGGGCAGATGTCTATCTCAAGGAGCTAGAAAGGTTTTCACCTGACATGGTTGATGCAACCTGTCGTGCCCTGGAAAACAGTAAGCTGGATCTTGATTTTACCCGAATTGATTCGGATAGCTTTGCGCAATCACCAGAAGACTCTATTGATTATGCCGTGATGGAGAAAACCGAGCAGGCGGTTGTTGTGCCATTGGATGCGGGCTGGAGTGATGTGGGCTCTTGGTCGGCATTGTGGGAAATTCATGACCAGGATGCCCATGGTAATGTGTGTCGGGGTGATGTGATCATTGAAGACGTGAATAATAGTTTTATTCATTCTGAGTCCCGTCTGGTTGCAGCAATTGGCTTGGATGACCATGTTATCGTTGAAACGGATGATGTTGTGCTGGTTTCGGATAAGTCACGGGTTCAGGATGTGAAACGCCTGGTCGAGAAAGTTAAGCAGCAGGATCGCAAGGAGCATCAGTTTCACAAGAAAGTTCATCGCCCCTGGGGGACCTATGAAGGAATTTCCGCCAGTGAGCGTTTTCAGGTCAAGCGTATCACGGTGAATCCGGGCCAAAAGCTGTCATTGCAAAAGCACCATCATCGCGCTGAGCATTGGGTTGTGGTTCGGGGAACCGCAGTGGTTGTTCGGGGTGATGAAGAAATATTGCTGACGGAAGACCAGTCAACCTATATCCCTCTGGGGGTGGTTCACCGTCTGGCGAACCCGGGTGTGATTCCGCTGGAAATTATTGAAGTCCAAACCGGATCATATCTCGGAGAGGATGATATCGTCCGCTTTGATGATCATTATGGCAGAAGTTGAGCGCTCTGGTTAAGCGCTAGTAATGAGGTGGGGGGGTGTTATCGCTGCTCCCGTCGTCTTGTTGGAGTCGATCGAGTTGCTGCTTTAGTATTCGATTTGCAGACCACAGTTTTTTGATCTCCGTATCCTGAATGCTCACAGTCTGGTTGAGTGCATCGATATAATCTTCCTGAAACGCTACGCGCTCCTCAAGTGCCACCAATCGGGTTTCCAGATTGGTGCCGGTGGAGTTGTGTTCGTTTTTTGACGTTTTGTCATTCATGGGTGTATTTACTCTCATGGATGATTTGTTTTTTCATGGATGAATTGCTTTTCAAGGGCATGCTGTTTCCAACGAATATCGCGTCACTCGTGATTTGATTGCTCGATATGTCTTATTAGATTGTGTTTTTAACTGCCATCTCTACGCGCCCCGGAAGCAAAGCCGTTATTAATTTGCTATGATATCTGGGTAAGCCTTATAACAAAATATTTTTATTGGGGTGCAGGTGGTGATTTTCAGTAGTATCACCTTTTCTGTCATGGTCTTCCGGGTCTTTCCGATTGTTTGATTTGAATCTGTGGTTCAAGTTTAGGCCAAGTATTCGGGACGGTCAGTGTCTGGTATCACTTTCATCTTTCCCCTTCCAGTGAATGATTTTGCGATAGGCTATTTGGGTAATTATTTCGGTGTCATCGAGCGAAACTTTTGTGCTTGCTATCCATTTTGTGCTTGCTATCCAGAAGTTTCGTTTGGTGTATCTATTACTGAATTAATTTAGAGTAAATCATGAGGTAACATTTGGATGGACAGCAAGTTCACTAAGCGAATATTAACATCATTGCTTCTGGCGATACCTTCGCCATTGGTGTTGGGTGGGCTCATTACAATTCTAACAAACGCATTTTGGCTGAATCCTTCTTTGTCAGAGAATCAACAGGGTATCGCCGGCTTGGTTGCCCTTTTGGGTAGTGCTGATGGCATTATTGCGTATTTGATCGCGGTATGTTTGTTCGGAGGGGTTGCGTTTATTGCATTAAATTTGAGTGCAGTTCCTGCGGATGACTTTACGGATTTCCCGGATGAGGAAGATGGAGATAGAGAGTCGGGTACCGTGAAATGGTTCAATGTCAGCAAAGGCTTTGGTTTCATCACGCGAGATAGTGGCGAGGAAATTTTTGTGCATTTTCGTTCTATTCGTGGAAGAGGGCATCGGAGTCTTCGACAGGGGCAGCGAGTGCGCTTCTCTGTCAGCCAGGGAGAGAAAGGTTTGCAGGCTGATAATGTCTCGGTGGCTAAAGGTTAGGTTTTCTGTATTACACGCTGGTTTTTTAGCGTTGCTGGGACTTGAGGTCGTGCCATATCGTGGTCTTGAGTCCCAGATCCCAGGTTATATCTCAAGCGTTCCAGATTTTTAATTCGACACCATTTTCGTTGACGCACCACCACGTCGTTTCTACATCGTCTCCCTCTTGCCATCCGCCATTGGAGCACCTGACTTCAGACTCAAGCGCCTGATAGGCTGCACGGGCACATTCAAGGTCATCCTGCCACGGCGTAGCATTTGATTTAAACCAGACCGAAGTATATTTCTTGCCTGCGGCAGCTTCGAGGATTGTTACTGGAAATTTTGTGTCTTGGTAGTTACAGCTCAATTCCAGGCTTTGTTTTCCAGACTTGAGTACATCTATGCAATGAAATACCGAACCGAGCCAATTTTGAATGGCGTTTAGTGAAGTATCTTTGATATATATCTCAATATCCGGTTGTCGTTCAGTTTGACTGTCCTGCATGATTCAATCCCCCCATGTATTGTCAATTCACTATTTTTCGGTGCACTGATGGTGATCTAGTTTTCAAGGAAGTGCTTTATCCTGGATTTCAGTAGTCCAAGGTAACCAATTAAAGCTAACATGCCGCCCAAGGCTGAGATAGCAAGTGCAGCGAATGCAAGCCACTCTTGTTTCAGAGAGGGCAGGCTATAAATATTAAGTAGCAGAATGCTGATGAGCCCACCCACCATAACTAGAGCGCCGATAATAAAGCGCTTGAAATGTTTGCGGTTTTCCTGGGTAGTTGATTCTCGTGCCATCGTTTTCAAGCTGGATTTATTCGCCAAGTAACTGGTTCAGAATGCCTTCATAAATAGCCGACAGATCATCAAGGTCTGACGCATTTACACATTCATTGACTTTGTGAATTGTGGCATTAAGTGGGCCGAGTTCGAGAACTTGAGCACCGGTTGGCGCAATAAAACGTCCGTCTGAGGTACCACCCGTAGTCGAAAGTTCCGTTGTGCGGCCGGTAACATCTTTTATCGACTGGATGGCTGCATCTACCAGTGGGCCCGGTTCCGTGAGGAACGGCAGTCCACTGAGGTGCCAGTCAATGCTGTAGTCGATATCGTGTTGATCCAAAAGTGCGTGCACTCGAGACTTGATATCGTCCTCAGTCAATTCAGTGCAATAGCGCAAGTTAAACTGCGCCTCGATTTCTCCTGGAATGACGTTGCTTGCCCCTGTTCCGGAATGGATATTGGTGAACTGGAATGTGGTCGCTGGGAAGTATTCGTTACCTTGGTCCCAAATTTCGTCCGCCAGCGCTGCCAGAGGGCGGAACGCAAGGTGCATTGGATTCTGCGCCAGATGGGGGTAGGCAACGTGCCCTTGAACCCCTCGGATTTTCAAGTGTCCATGTAGGGAGCCCCGGCGACCGTTTTTAATAATATCGCCCAGGACAGCCGTGCTGGACGGCTCACCGATCAGACACCAATCAATTTTTTCGCCCCGGGCTTCAAGGGTTTCAATCACTTTCACCGTGCCATTATCAGCCGGGCCTTCTTCATCACTGGTAATCAGGAAAGCGATTGAGCCTTTGTGCTCCGGGCTATTTTGAATAAAGCGCTCGGTGGCTGTGATAAATGCGGCGAGACTGCCTTTCATATCCGCAGCACCTCGTCCGTAAAGCATGCCATCTTCGATCACGGGCTCAAATGGGGGGTGTGTCCATTGCGACTCTGGTCCTGTTGGTACAACATCTGTATGCCCTGCCATGGCCAGAACGGGGCCTTCAGTGCCTCTTCGCGCCCAAAAATTTGTCACTTCGCCAAAGACCAGTTTTTCAACGGTGAACCCAATTGCTTCGAGGCGCTTGGCCATCAACTCCTGGCAGCCTTTATCATCGGGGGTGACAGATGCTCGGGAAATGAGCTCACACGTGAGCTGAATGGTTTCAGACAGTGAGTTGGGGGCGGTGTACTGACCGGTCATGGAATCCTCGATACCTTATCTTATTAAGGGGAAGGTTATTATCTTGGTATGAATGGCACTAGAATTCTCGATCAGACGTTACTTCAAGATAGTGCCATTCAGCCCAGCTACGGCTACGTCGGTATAAACCAGGTTATTGTTTCAAACCTAGTTATTCGCGTGTAGCTCTTCATTCAATTCGATCGCAGATTTGTTGGTCTTGCACTCGACCTGACCATTTACAGAATTGCGACGGAATAGTAAGTCTGACTTTCCGGCCAGCTCTCTTGCTTTAGTTGTTTCAACTGGATTGTTTTGATCATCAAGAAGGACAACTTTGGTGCCTGCAGTGATATACAGCCCGGCTTCAACCGTGCAGCGATCTCCAAGGGGAATCCCGATGCCGGCGTTGGCGCCCAACAGGCAGTTCTCGCCAACCGAAATAATAATGTTGCCGCCGCCTGAGAGTGTTCCCATGGTTGAGCAGCCGCCGCCGAGATCGGAACCTTTGCCAATGACCACGCCCGCGGAGATACGGCCTTCAATCATTGATGTTCCTTCCGTGCCGGCATTGAAGTTAACAAATCCCTCGTGCATGATGGTGGTGCCTTCACCGATGTATGCGCCCAATCGAACTCGTGATGTGTCCGCAATTCGTGTTCCGGACGGAACCACATAGTCGGTCATCTGGGGGAATTTATCTACAGATTTCACTTCCAGCACGTCGCCATTTAGGCGTGCTTCCAGTTGCTTCTGATTGAGTTCGCTCAGGTCAATGGCACCTTTGTTAGTCCAGGCAACGTTTGGTAGCAGGCCGAAGATACCGGAAAGGTTGAGCCCATGGGGTTTTACCAACCGATGGCTGATAAGGTGCAGCTTCAAGTAAACTTCGGGGGTTGTTTGTGATTCCTGGTCTGATGCCAGAATGGTAACCACGACGGGTCTTTTGCTGCTCGCACACTGGGCTGCAATTTTGGCTTGTTGACTTTCTCCAGCCGCTTCCAGAGACTGGCTGAGTGCATCCAGTTGTTCTGGCATCGCTTGAATTGCACTGTTGCCACCTTGGTAAGCGCAGGCTTTTCTCACCGCTTCAATCAACTCTTCTGATGGGTTCAGCAGAGGTGCCGGGTAAAAAACTTCTAACCACTCTTGATTGCTGTTTTGGGTTCCTACACCAATTGCTAAAGCAAAGCTCATAATTTATACCTAACTATTGTTTAATGAAATCTATCAAGTGTTTTACGATCACTGAAAACGATCAATTCTTCGGCCATTTGCGGCATATTTAATGTCGGATATTTACTTCGCGCCTGCTGAAACTTTTGGCTGCAGCGTTTAAGTCCGGCTTAAATCAAAGAAGCACGATAAGAACCAAAATATTATTTTAGCAGTGTCGATGCATAAAGTTCAGCCTTGAAGCCAACAAGGATCTGGTCATTCAATTCCAGTACGGGTCTTTTAATCATACTGGTGTGATGAATCAAAAGTTCGATTGTCTTTACGGGGGTTAAATCGGTTTTTTCCGCTTCGGGTAGTTTTCTCCAGGTTGTGCCCCGCGTGTTAACGAGCGTATCGAGGCCTGCTTCTTTCGCCCAGCGTGCGAGGGTAGCCTGATCGATACCTTTTTTCTTGTAATCATGGAATGTGTATTCAAGGTTGTTTTCATCCAGCCACTTTCGGGCTTTCTTCATCGTGTCGCAATTCGCAATGCCGTACAGGGTAATCATATTGTTCTCAAATTTTTACGTGTTGAAGGCTTGGTGCGTTGGGGGTATTTGCTCCAGATCACTGGATTGATTCGATATAGCTTCGAATCCGGCGGGCTGCCGTTTCACATTCCTCGACACCTGCCACCAGCGCCATCCTGATTCTGTTTTCACCGGGGTTGATGCCAGAAACAGTTCGCGACAGGTAGCGTCCAGGCAAGACGGTGACGTTTTGCTGGGCGAACAGTTCCTGAGCAAAGCGCTCATCGGAAATTGGCGTTTTCGGCCAGAGATAAAAGCTGGCATCTGTTTGTTCGATGCTCATTACCGGTTCCAGGATTTCCAGCACTCGTTTGAACTTTTCACGATACAGGTCGCGATTCGCTTTTACATGGCTCTCATCGGACCAGCAGGCGGCCGATGCAAGTTGGTGTTGAATTGGCATCGCGCAGCCATGGTAGGTTCGATACAGCAAAAACTTTTCGATCAGTCCGGCATCTCCGGCGACAAATCCTGAGCGCAAGCCTGGCAGGTTTGAACGTTTGGATAAACTATGGAAGACGATGCAGTTTCTGAAGTCATGCATGCCCAGATTTGCACAGGCTTCCAGGAGACCAACAGGCGGCTTGTCTTCGTTACAGTATATTTCCGAATAACACTCATCTGAAGCGATGATAAAGTTATGTTTTTGTGCCAACTCGATCAGGTATTTGAGGGTTGGTAATGGAATGACAGATCCTGTTGGATTGCCTGGACTACACAGAAATAGTATCTGACAGGATTGCCAAGCAGTATCCGGTACTTGCGCAAAGTCTGGAATAAAGTGATTTTCAGCGAGGCAAGGTATGTAGTCCAGTTCAGCTCCGGCCAATATAGCAGCGCCCTCATAGATTTGATAGAACGGATTTGGCGAGACGATTGATCCTTTCCGGGTTCGATCTGTGGCGCTTTGAGTGAACGCGAATATTGCTTCACGGGTACCGTTCACGGGGAGTACGTGACGTTCGGGATCTACAGAGCCATGCTGTAACTTGAAGCGGCGCTCAAGCCATATGGAAATGGCATTGCGTAACTGGGGAAGACCTTTGGTCGTGGGGTAGCTTGAAAGGGCCCCAATGTTTTTGATCAATTCATCGACGACAAACTGGGGGGCAGGGTGTTTAGGTTCACCAATGGATAGTGCGATGTGAGCGAGGTTTGTTGGTGGCGTAACCTGTGCCTTCAGTTTGGTAAGCTTTTCGAAGGGGTAGGGGTGAAGCTTGCTTAAGTCAGGGTTCATGATCAATATCTTGTTTAAGTTCAAAAAAAGTCTGTGTTGGTCTGTGCGGCTACCGGGGTCTCAGCTCATTAGGTCTGCTGGATTTGCATTCCTTTATTCCGCCCTGACCTGCTCATCCAGTTGCTGGCAGATTTCTCGCGCCAGGGATGTGCATAACTGGGGATCACTAATCGGGCTACCATCTGCCATCGTGATAAAAAACACGTCCTCGACGCGCTCGCCCAGTGTTGCAATTCGAGCCGCAACCAAGGAAACGTTGAAATCCAGCAGAATACGCCCGATTCTGGCGAGCAGGCCGGGGCGATCCGGTGTGATCACCTCCATAATCGTCCGTTGATTGATCGTGTCATTGCTGAAGGTTACTTCAGTCGGAAATGTGAAATGTTTTAGCTGGCGTGGTGTACGCCGTTTGATGATCGAGGGGTAGTCTTCCGGGTCATCCAGTTCGTCGATCAATCGTTCGCGAATTCGCTGTTTTCGTTCTGAATCACCGGCCAGGGGTTGGTGATTTTCATCCAGAACAATAAAGCTGCTGAGGTTAAATGGGCCTGAGTCTGCGCTGATCCGGGCATCCAGGATATTGAGGTTTACTTGCTCCAGTACTGCGGTAGTGGCAGCAAATAAATCGAGGCTGGACTTCACATAGATCATAATCTGGGTTGATATCTCCTGGCCTGCATTGGATATATCCCGAATCAGAATAAGCGGAATGCTGGGGTCGCCATGGCGCAAGATCGCTGCGGTCTGCCAGGCGATTTCGGAGGTCGAGTCCTGCAGGAAATAATCATCTTCAATCTGATCCCACAGCTGCATCACTTCTTGCTCGGTATAGTGTTGCGCAACCAGTGTTGTTAATGCTTCTTCTTTAGTGGCTTGTATCCACTCGTTTCGATCGATTGCTTTTTCAACACCGCGACTGAGCACTCGTCGCGCTTCGAGGTAGAGTTGTCGTAACAGAGAGGCGCGCCAGCTATTCCAAAGGCTCGGGTTAGTTGCCTCAATGTCGGCTACCGTCAGTACGTAGAGATAGTCCAGGTGCACCAGGCTCGGTATCTCCCGTGCAAATTGATAGATAACATCAGGATCCTGAGTGTCCTTCCGCTGGGCGGTCATTGACATAAGCAGGTGATGTTTGACCAGCCAGGAAACCAGTTGGGTGTCTCGTTGGCTCAGGTGGTGCCTGGAGCAGAATGCTTCAACGTCTCTCGCGCCCAGATCAGAATGGTCCCCGCCTCGTCCTTTGCCAATGTCATGGTAGAGCCCGGCGATGTATAGCAGTTCCAGTTTGGGCAGGCGTCTGATTAAACGGGTGGCCAACGGGAAGTGCTGTTTGGAGTTAGGGTCTCGAAACGAGACCATGTTTTTAATCACCCGAACCGTGTGTGCGTCAACTGTATAGATATGAAACAGGTCGTGTTGCATTTGCCCGATAATTTTGCCGAATTCAGGCAAGTAACGCCCTAACACATTGTAGCGCTTCATAAACGACAACGTGCGGTGCAGCGCGTGGGGTGTCTTCAAGAGTTCCATGAAAAGCGTTGTGCTGGCAAGGTCGTTGCGGAATTCCTTGTCAATCAGGTGGCGATGAGCGCGTATAGCGCGAATGGTTGTCGCACGAATACCCTTAATCTGCGGGTTTTGTGCAATGAGAACGAAAATTTCCAGCAGAGCGTAAGGGGCATAAGCAAAAACCCCATTGTTGTTTGCCTCAATATACCGATTACGGACAACAAAGCGCTTGTTCAGTCGAGTGACTTCATCATCACTGTAGCTGTTCTTGATAATGGCTTCATCAAAATATTGCAGCATGACATCGGTGAGTTCGGCGAGTGCGAGCACGACGCGATAATATTTTTGCATCATGATTTCAACGCCGAGCTTGCGTTGGCTGTCTCTGTAGCCCAGCATTTCGGCGAGTGCACGCTGATGATCAAAGAGGAGACGGTTTTCGTTGCGTCCAGCGATAACTTGGAGTCCGTACCGCATCTTCCAGAGAAATGTTTCACCGTCCCTGAGCATTGCGTACTCTTCATCGGTGAGGAATTGATACTCGGAGAGTTGGTCTTTTTCGGTTATGCGAAAGTGACGTTTGGTGATCCAGCCGATGGTTTGAATGTCCCGCAGTGCACCGGGGGAGGATTTGAGGTTGGGTTCCAGGTTATATTCTGTATCGCCAAATTTCTCGTGGCGGATTTTTTGTTCTTCCCGTTTACCGACAAAATAGGCTTTGTCTGAATATACTTCATCTGTAAACACGTGTTCATTGAGCGCATCGCGCAACGCCTCAGGACCGGAAATCGTTCGGGTTTCAAGGAGGTTGGTGGCAATGGTAAGATCTTTTTGTGCTTCGCTCACACACTCTGTCAGGGTTCGAACGCTTTGGCCAATGTCAAGGTTGAGATCCCATAACAGTGTTATGAATCGGGAGATTTGGTCTTGCTCGTGCTCGTTTAGCGCCAATTTTGATACGATCAGCAAGTCGATGTCGGAGTGCGGGTGAAGTTCGCCGCGGCCATAGCCCCCGACGGCCAGTAAGGCGACGTTGTCAACTCTGTCCCAGTCAAAACCAAGCCACAATTGAGTGAGTACGAAATCCATAAACTGGGCTCTGGCTCCAACCAGTGCCCGCACATCGTCTCCCTCACTGAAGCGCTCGTTAAAGAGGCTGCTGGCGGTCTGAAGTGCCGACTTTACGATACCAACAGGAGATGTCGCGCTTGCGATATCTTTTTGCAGTGTGCTTTGCAATGTCTCAATTGCAAGCTGCGTTTCCGGGGATAAGGGCTCAGAGAAAGCTGGGGTTGCTGCACCATTCATAAATGTTTTCGTATCGATTAATTCAACAGGCCGAAGAGTTCATGTTTTTCATTTCGCCTCAAAGGCCCCAATAGGCGCGTTCCTCTTCTCTGAGGGTGAGAATTTCGAAGCCATCAGCAGTCACCAGAATGGTGTGTTCCCATTGTGCAGACAATTTATGATCTTTAGTCACGACCGTCCAGCCATCGGGCAGTAGCTTGCTGTGTCGCTTACCCATGTTAATCATGGGTTCAATGGTGAAGGTCATGCCTTCTTTGATAGCCATGCCTGTGCCCGGTGTGCCATAGTGAACAACCTGAGGTTCTTCATGGAATGTAGCGCCGATGCCATGGCCGCAATACTCCCGAACGACGGAGTAATGATTTGATTCAGCGTGCTGTTGTATGACGTGACCGATGTCGCCGAGTTGAGTACCTGGTTTCACTAGCTCGATTCCCTTGTACATGCACTCTTGCGTTATACGAACCAGTCTCTCTGAAGCGGCATTGGGTTTGCCCACAAAAAACATCTTGCTCGTGTCGCCGTGATAGCCATCTTTAATAACCGTGACGTCGATGTTAATGATATCGCCACTTTTCAGTTTCTTCTTGTCACTGGGGATGCCGTGACAGATAACATGATTTACTGATGTGCAGATTGATTTTGGAAACCCCTTGTAGTTCAGGGGGGCTGGTATGGCCTGTTGAGTTTTGGTGATATACTCGTGACAGATTACATCGAGTTCTGCTGTCGTGATTCCGGGCTTTACGTAGTCTCCAATCATTTCCAGAACTTCTGCTGCCAGCTTGCCGGCTACCCGCATTTTTTCAACTTCGTCTGCTGTTTTAATCGTTACCTTCATTCGACTCTGATTTTCCATTCCTGTTATTGGCTGCAGCTGCGCATTGGCAGTGCAATCCGCAATATGTTCGTTAGGGGTATTCTAACCGGTTCGAGCAGGTTATTAAACTTTCAGCACCTAGAAACCGAGTAAACTGGTCAATCTTTTTGCTCGTACCCCGGTTCGAACGGGGGTGTATTATCGAATAGGGAAGGTGATCAGCTTCAAACATTACAGTAATAATACAGAAAATCTTTCTTATTAAGTGTGAGTATGGTATAAAGCGCGGCCTGAGTTTCGTACGCAAGAAAATTGTCTGCGACAAACTCAGAATAACACACATGCGCCGATATCAAGGTTCTGGGTGCCGGGTGGATTATTGATCAACAAGTCTGCAACTAAAATCGAGTAAGTTGTTGTTGGTTGTCCAGCGGGTTGAATCTTGAGGGTGTATGGAGGCCTAACCCATAGTAATAAGGTATTTAGCAATGGCAGAAGTAAGTATGAGAGACCTGCTCAAAGCAGGTGTACACTTTGGGCACCAGACTCGCTACTGGAACCCGAAAATGCGCAAGTACATTTTTGGTGCGCGCAATAAAATTCATATCATTAACCTGGAACACACTGTTCCTGCGTTCAATGATGCTTTGCAAGTTGTTCAGCGTATTGCTGAAAACAAGAATAAAGTCTTGTTCGTTGGTACCAAGCGTGCTGCAGGCAAAATTGTTAAAGAAGAAGCATCACGAGCAGGTATGCCTTACGTGAATCACCGTTGGTTGGGTGGTATGTTGACCAACTACAAAACGATTCGTCAATCTATCAAGCGTTTTCGTGAGCTGGAAGCTCAAGCTCAAGATGGTACTTTTGAGAAGTTAACCAAAAAAGAAGCGCTGATGCGTACGCGTGAGATGGAGAAGCTTGAGCGTAGTATTGGTGGTATCAAAGATATGGGTGGTTTGCCGGATGCATTGTTTGTGGTTGACGTTGATCACGAGCGCATTGCAGTTAAAGAAGCAAACAAGCTGGGTATCCCTGTTATTGGTATCGTTGATACCAACAGTGATCCAGATGGCGTAGATTACGTTATTCCGGGTAACGATGACGCGATTCGAGCGATTCAAATCTACGTTGGTGCTGTTGCGGATGCTTGCCAGGAAGGGACTTCTAATACAGCTACAACCGCTGACGAGTTTGTTGAAGTTAGCGATGATGCGACTCCAGAAGCTGAAGCAGAGTAAGTTTTGTTTGAGTTTGTCTGACGGTCAGTTGTTAAAGTGTTTTCAGTGGGCACTTAAAAGTGTCTGGCATGAAGCATGATGTTCATATTAATGCGGTATGCTGATCGTGAGACTGTGAGTTGTAAACGGATAAGGGGCTAGCGCCCCTTTTCTGTAACTTGGTCCGAGTATTCAGAAGGTCGCGCCTGATAGTTTTGATCTTTTGTGATCGATGAAGATCGTGGCGGGGTCTGATTGGTTTTTTGTATTTAGCGTTATAGTAGAGGGTTTGACATGGCCGCAATTACAGCAAGTTTGGTAAAAGAGCTCCGTGAGCGTACTGGCTTAGGGATGATGGAGTGTAAGAAGGCTCTGGTTGAAGCGGATGGAGACATCGATAAAGCAATCGAAGAGATGCGTAAAAACAGTGGTATGAAAGCGGCCAAAAAAGCAGGTCGTACCGCTGCAGATGGTGTTGTGCAAACTAAAGTTGCTGAAGACGGTTCGTATGGTGTTCTGGTTGAAGTTAACAGTGAAACGGATTTCGTTGCACGTGATGATAACTTCTTGAACTTTGTGAATACTGTAGTTGAGAAGGCTTTTGCGAACAAAGTCAGCGATATTCAGGCGTTGATTGATGACGAGCTGGAGTCTGCGCGTCAGGCTTTGGTGCAAAAAATTGGTGAAAACATCAGTGTTCGTCGAGTAGAGTTAGTTGAAGCTGTTGATGGCGTTGTGGGTAGCTACGTTCATGGTAACAGCCGAATTGGTGTGTTGGTTGCTCTGAAAGGTGGTACTGTTGATGTTGCGAAAGATATTGCAATGCATGTTGCTGCGGTGAACCCTCAGTATGTTAATACTGCGGATGTGCCTGCAGATGCAGTTGCTAAAGAGAAAGAAATTCTTTTGGCACAGCCTGATATGGCGGGTAAGCCTGCGGAGATTGCAGAGAAGATCATTGGTGGTCGTCTGAGCAAGTTCTTGGCGGAGATCAGCCTGGTCGAGCAGCCTTTTGTGAAAGACCCTGACCAAAAAGTGGGTGGTCTGGCCAAGAAGGCGGGTGCTGAAGTTGTTTCCTTTGTTCGCTACGAAGTGGGTGAGGGAATCGAGAAAGAAGAAGTTGATTTTGCTGCTGAGGTTGCTGCTGCCGCTAAAGGTAACTAAGTATCGGCACCACAAAATGCAATAGAATCGCCGCATGTTGCCTAGCGCAGCATGCGGCGATTTGCTATATACATTGTGCGTAATCTGAAACATGCGGTTTCTTGTGTCATCGTAACTTGCTCCCAGTGTTGTCGTGACTTGTTTCTTACGTGATCGTAACTTGAACGTGAATCTGTTTTTGTCACTATTGTCAAAGTTTGTTGCGATTGTTTGGTTCTAAGGACGATGTATCGAAAGTGCAGAATAATGCGTTTTCATATCGTTTTATATTGTGTTGATTCATGTTGGCTGTTGGGCTGGTTTCGGGGCGCTTTGTCGAAGTGGGCGAGCATTGCTTTGAACGGGCTGTGTCAACTCGATCCGTATTCGTCACACCGAAAGCATTTTTGAGCGTGTCGGGCTCGATAATCGCTGAATCGGTGAGTCTTGATGGTTGCTGGCTTCTCGTCAGACGACAGATTAATCTTATTCTATAAGGGAAAATAACCATGCCTGTTCCTTCTAAATCACAGCCTAAGTACAAACGTGTCCTACTCAAGCTCAGTGGCGAGGCACTGATGGGGGAAGAGGATTTTGGTATTGATCCAAAAGTGATGGATCGTATGGCGCTGGAAATAGGTCAGTTGGTCGGGATCGGGGTTCAAGTCGGGTTGGTTATCGGTGGTGGAAACCTGTTTCGTGGTGCGTCTTTGCACGCGGCAGGTCTTGATCGTGTAACGGGTGATCACATGGGGATGTTGGCGACGGTTATGAATGCGTTGGCAATGCGGGATGCCTTGGAGCGATCCAATATTTCAACTCGGGTTATGTCTGCAATACCGATGAGTGGGATAGTGGAGCACTATGATCGTCGTCGAGCCATTCGTGATCTCAAAGATGGTGATGTGGTTATTTTTAGTGCGGGTACAGGTAATCCGTTCTTCACTACTGATTCGGCTGCTTGTTTGCGAGGTATTGAAATCGATGCGGATGTTGTTTTGAAGGCAACAAAGGTTGATGGTGTTTACACTGCAGATCCAATGAAGGATCCCGATGCCCAGCGTTATGATCGTCTAACTTACGATCAAGTGCTCGATATGAAGCTCGGGGTAATGGATCTGACTGCAATTTGCTTGTGCCGTGATCACAATATGCCTGTGCGTGTGTTTGATATGAATAAAGCCGGTGCGCTTACCAATATTGTGGTTGGCTCTGATGAGGGAACTTTGATCGAGGAAGGCTAGTTAGAGATTCTTACTTTTCAGCGAATCCGACTTTAGTTGAAGGAAACATTCTGTATAATGCTGGATTGCCCTCGCAGTTGGGGAATTCAGCGAGATATTAAGAGGAATAAGCGGTGCTAAACGAGATCAAAAAAGAAACTGAAGCGAAAATGAAGAAAAGCCTGGAAGCATTGCATACGGCTTTCAACAAGATCAGAACTGGTAGGGCACATCCAAGCATACTGGATGGTGTATTCGTTTCTTATTATGGTGTCGATACACCCTTGAAGCAGGTTGCTAACGTGAATGTGGAAGATGCCCGAACGTTGGCGATTGTGCCGTGGGAAAAAAACATTGTGCCGGCAATTGAAAAAGCCATTATGACCTCTGACCTTGGACTTAACCCGTCCACCACGGGTGAAGTGATCCGTGTGCCTATGCCAATGTTGACTGAAGAAACCCGGAAAATGTTTGTAAAGCAAGCAAAGGGTGAGGCTGAAACGGGTCGGGTTTCCGTACGAAATGCGCGTCGTGATGCGAATTCGACGCTGAAAGAATTACTTAAGGAAAAAGAAATTTCGGAAGATGAAGAGCGTAAAGCTGCTGATGAAATTCAAAAACTGACCGACAAGTACATTGCCGAAGTCGAAAAAATGTTCCAGGACAAAGAAGCAGACCTTCTAGAAGTTTGATCAGGGAAAGCGCTCTGCCCATGTCTACTAAAATTTCAGCAGAAATACCCTTTGAAGGTGCTCAACGCCCAAAACACGTGGCTATCATTATGGATGGCAACAATCGTTGGGCCAAGGCGCGCAGTCAATTGGGTGTTTCTGGTCACAAAGCCGGTGTTGATGCAGTTCGAGCAGTTGTGGAGACTTGCGCGAGAGAAGGGGTCGAGGTACTGACGCTCTTCGCATTCAGCAGCGAAAACTGGCGTCGTCCGCAAGACGAAGTCAGTGCGTTGATGAAGCTTTTCCTGCTTGCACTTCAGCGGGAAGTCAAGAAGCTCCATAAAAATGATATCCGTCTTCAAATCATTGGTGATCGCAGTAAATTCAACCCGGTGTTGGTTGAGCATATGGAGCGCGCCGAAGCACTGACCCGAGACAATACCAAAATGACACTGGTGATTGCTGCAAATTATGGTGGCCGGTGGGATATTGTGAATTCTGCCCGAGCGCTTGCAGAGCAAGTCAAGTCCGGTGAATTGTCGGTCAACGATATCAATGAGGACGTTTTTCAGGCCGAGCTCTGTCTCGGCCAGCTACCAATGCCTGATCTACTTATTCGTACGGCTGGGGAGCAGCGCATCAGTAATTTTCTGTTATGGCAACTCGCTTACACAGAATTTTACTTCTCTGAAGTCTATTGGCCAGACTTTAAACATGAAGAGATGTTAAAGGCGTTGGAAGCCTACAGCATGAGGCAACGTCGTTTCGGTCAGACAGATGATCAGATCGCCGCGAAGAAATAGGCTTTGCTTTCCGCCTGTAGCTTTCCGTCTGTATATACGTCGTGAGGCTCTCCGGAGATTTAAGCGTATTGCAGTCAGGGGTCTGGTCCCGCGTGTGGGGTTCATTTTGAGGGAATGTGACTCGGAATCCCACACAAAATCAAAAACAGTGATTTAGACACGTGCTTAAACAACGAATTATTACTGCCTTGATTCTTGCGCCAATCGCGTTAGGTGGCATTTTTTTACTTTCTCCTCTCTATTTCTCATGGTTCATTGGCGGGGTGATTGTGATCGCGGCCTGGGAATGGGCCAATCTATCCAATGTTACCAATCAAGCCGCTCGCTGTAGTTATGCTCTGGTTATGGCTGGGCTGCTCCTCGGTTGTCAATTTCTCTCACCCGCTCTGGTGTTGACGCTCAGTCTCCTCTGGTGGTGCGCGGCGTTTTATCTTGTCAAAACGTACCCCAAAAATACTATTTTCTGGGCCCAACCTCTTGTTCGGTTAATTATCGGGGCGCTCGTCCTCGTTCCTGCCTGGAAAGGTCTCGTGTTTATTCGCACCAGTGATGTCATGCTGATGGATCGCGCTGGTGCACCAGTAGATGTTAATAGCCTATTGGTTATCTTTTATGTGATGATCGTCGTGTGGGGAGCCGACATCGGAGCGTATTTCGCGGGGCGTGCTTTCGGCAATAAAAAGTTGGCACCTTCCGTGAGCCCGGGGAAATCCTGGGCCGGTGTGTATGGGGGACTGATTGTAGTCGGGCTTTTGGCGATTGTTGTCGGGTTAATACTGCATCTCGATTCAAAAGATACCCTGTTGTTGTTGCTGATAACGCTCGTGACCGGGATTGTTTCCGTGTTGGGGGATTTACTGGAAAGCATGGTTAAACGTTTCCGGGGAATCAAGGATAGCAGTCAACTCTTGCCCGGGCATGGTGGGGTTATGGATCGTGTTGACAGCCTCACTGCTGCCGTCCCTGTATTTGCATTCGTCTGTTTGATGTTGGGCTGGTTAGGGAAATCGGTGGCTTTGTAGCAATGAAGAAAGTATCCATTCTTGGTTCAACCGGTTCGATTGGTGAAAGTACGCTGGCGGTAATTCGTGAGAATTTGGAGCAGTATCAGGTTCATTCGCTGGTTGCGAACAGTAATCTGGATGCGATGTACCGCCAATGTCTTGAGTTTGTGCCCGAATATGTGCTGATGCGTGATACTGCGGCGGCACAGACATTGAAGGCGTTGCTCCTGGAGGCGCGCGTCGAGACCCAGGTTCTGTGCGGTGATGCTGACCTGGAAGCGCTCATGGGGTCCTCTGAAATCGATTATGTCATGTCGGCGATTGTTGGCGCAGCAGGCCTGAAGCCAACCATGGCTGCGGTGGAATCCGGTAAGCGAATATTGCTGGCAAACAAAGAGTCTCTGGTGATCGCCGGAGAGCTGTTTATGTCAGCTGTGCAGCAATATGGTTGTGAACTCCTGCCGATCGATAGTGAGCATAACGCCATATATCAGTGCTTGCCCATTTCTGCAGGCAATCCTGTTGAGCCGATACGTAGAATTTTGCTTACTGCGTCCGGTGGACCATTCAGACGTTTCACTGCTGATGAGTTGGAAGCGGTGACACCGGCGCAAGCATTGAAACATCCAAATTGGGATATGGGGCCGAAGATTACGATAGATTCGGCATCGTTGATGAATAAGGGGCTTGAACTCATTGAAGCCTGCTGGTTATTCAATGTTTCTCCCGATGTCGTTGACGTTCATATTCATCCCCAAAGTATCATCCATTCAATGGTGGAATATGTCGATGGATCGATTCTGGCTCAAATGGGGAGTCCTGATATGCGAACCCCGATTGCCTATGGTTTGGGCTGGCCTGACCGAATTGAATCCGGTGTGCCTTCGCTGGATTTATTTGCCATGGCAGACTTAACGTTTGAAAAACCGGATATGGAACGTTTTCCCTGTCTGGCGCTCGCTGCGCAGGTCTTCAAGCGTGGCGGGACCGCGCCAACATTATTGAATGCTGCAAATGAAGTCGCAGTTGGACTGTTTCTAGAGAACCGAATACGCTTTACGGAAATACCTTCGGTTATTGATTATGTTCTTGATCGAATTATGGTAGAGCCTGTGGAATCGATTGAGCATATAATGGAGCAAGATCGCAACGCGCGGATTGTCGCCAGCCAGTATTCTACCCGGCGGGCGGTTTGATGTGCAGTGGTTCGTTTAATCGCAAAGGTAATTTGGACTAATTGAATCTATGGCTATTTTGGAACAAGTACTTGCACTCATTGTAACGCTTGGCATCCTGGTAACAGTCCATGAATTTGGACATTTTTGGGTTGCCCGGCGGTGCGGTGTGCGGGTTTTAAGGTTCTCGGTAGGGTTTGGTAAGCCGCTGGCAATGTGGAAGGATCGTACAGGCACTGAATTCGCGGTTGCGGCGATCCCTCTGGGCGGATACGTTCGTATGCTCGACGAACGTGAAGGCGAGGTACCTGAAGCCCTGAAATCAGAGGCATTTAACACTCAACCGGTCAAAAGTCGAATCGCCATTGCTGCCGCGGGACCGATTGCGAATTTCCTGTTCGCTATTGTTGCTTATTTTTTGATGTTTTTGTGGGGGTTCAATACCGTGGTCCCAATCGTGGGCGATGTCCGGGAGGACTCTCCAGCGGCAGTGGCCGGCCTTAAACAAAGCTTGGAAATTGTCGCAGTGGATGGTGAGGCAACCCATTCCTGGCAGGACGTAAACCTACAGCTGCTTTCCCGACTTGGGGACAGTGGTGTGATCGAACTTGAAGCACGCTTCCCTGATCAGGATTTGACCCATCGCTATTCGTTGCAAGTGAATCGGTGGTTGCATGGTCATGATCATCCAGATCCACTGTATGACTTGGGGATCAGACCTTACCGCCCTCCAGTTGAGCCGGTAATTGGTGAAATCATTTCGGGTCTTCCTGCGGATAGAGCGGGTGTGCAGGCCGGGGATAAAATAATCTCCATTAACGCTGAAGCCATCGCAAGTTGGTACCAAGTTGTTGATGTGATCAAGAGTGCGCCCGAGCAGGTACTTCAAGTTGAGCTGGAGCGAAACGGGAACCGAATCGGAATTGAGATCACGCCCCAAGCAAAGGCATCAGATGGCGGCCAACCTTATGGTTACATTGGTGCGGGGGTGAAACCTGTGACGGTCTCCTGGCCAGATGAGATGGTCAGGACAGTGCAATTAGGCGTATTTGAGGCTGTACCTGCTGCATTCGTCCGGACTTGGGAAGACGTTGCACTGACATTAAGTGCGATTAAAAAAATAATTGTAGGCAGTATTTCATTAAAGACGCTCAGCGGCCCCATCACTATCGCGCAGATAGCGGAGGAGTCTGTGAGTAATGGGGTTGAAGCATTTCTTCATTTTCTTGCATATTTGAGTGTTACGCTCGGTGTTTTGAACTTATTACCAATCCCTGTTCTTGACGGGGGACACCTTCTTTATTATTTTGCCGAACTTGTTCGCGGCAAGCCGTTATCTGAGAAAGTACAAATAGCAGGCTTGAAAGTCGGTGTAGCCTTGATCGTTTCGTTGATGGTTGTGGCTTTTTATAATGATATTTTGCGGATTTTATAAGCGTTGAGTTTAGTTTGGGTTTTTGAGTTCGGAGAACGCTCGGTACAGTCCGCTGCTTTCCGGGAAATAATGATAATTGGAACAAATATCCTGTAGGTGTTATGAGGCTTTCCTTACTTCTAGTTCTTTCTTTGTTTGTCGCATTTTCAGTTAGGGCCGTAGATTTTACCGTTTCGGATATTCGAATCGAAGGGTTGCAGAGAGTTTCTGCCGGATCTGTGTTCAGTGCATTACCCGTGAGTGTTGGAGATCGGGTGGACACGTTTAAAATAAATGACGCAATGCAGTCTCTATTCAAGACAGGATTGTTTACGGACATCGAGATGGGGCGCGATCAAAATGTGTTGATTTTGACCGTGGCAGAGCGCCCCTCAGTTACCAAAATCGAAATTGAAGGCAATAAAGCAATCGAAACGGATGACCTTCTGGATGGTCTGACCGCAGCAGGTTTGTCTGAAGGGCAGGTTTTCAAGCGGCTCACGCTGGAGAAGCTGGAGTTGGAGATCCTTCGGTCATATGTCGCACAGGGACGATACAATGCTTCTATTGAAGCTTCTGTGGAAGAATTGCCTCGTAATCGTGTAGCGATCAAGATTGATATTGATGAGGGCGATATCGCTTCGATTCTTCATATCAACGTGGTGGGTAACGAAGTCTTTTCCGATGAAGAGTTGACGGATTTAATGGAGCTTAAGACCCCTGGTTTTTGGTCCTTTATCTTCAATGACGATAAATATGCCAAGGAAAAGCTCAGTGGGGATCTTGAGCGGATTCGTAGTTACTATCTGGACCGCGGCTATCTCAAGTTTTCGATCGAGTCGACCCAGGTTTCAATCTCACCAGAAAAAGATGCTGTATTTATCACCTTGAATGTGAAAGAAGGGCCACTTTTTACAGTCAAAGACGTAAAGTTGAAAGGGGACTTGATTGTAACGGAGGAAGAGCTTCGGAAGTTGATCCTGTTACAGCCAGGCGAGCACTTTTCCCGGGTCAAGCTTACCACCACATCGGACATTATGGCTAAACGGCTTGGTAAAGAGGGGTATACCTTCGCAAACATCAGTGGTATCCCTGAGGCCCATGAAGATAACAGCACGACGGTTACCTTTTTTGTTGACCCAGGGCGTCGAACTTATGTTCGGCGGATAAATTTCCGGGGCAATGTCGGCACCAGTGACGAAGTACTCCGTCAGGAAATGCGCCAGATGGAAGGTGCTGTTGCTTCTACAGACTTGATTGAAATGTCCAAATCCAGGCTGGAGCGATTGGGCTTTTTCAAGGATGTCAGTGTAGAGACGCCTGCAGTTCCCGGTTATCCTGACCTTATTGATGTTAACTATACAGTGGAAGAACAACCCTCCGGTAGCCTTTCCGCAAGCTTGGGTTATTCACAGGGTGGCGGTTTCATTATTGGAACCAGCATATCTGAAAATAACTTTTTTGGCTCAGGGCGCCGTGTTTCATTTGGCATGAACTTCAGTGAGTCGGTTAAGAGTGCCAGCTTTTCCTATCTCAACCCTTACTTCACGGTAGACGGGGTGAGCCGTGGCTTTAGCGTTTCGGCACGGCAAACTGACTACGAAGAGCAGGATATTTCAGACTTTACATTGGATACACTTTCTGCGGGAATGACCTTTGGGTATCCGATTAATAACTATTCGAGGCTCAATTTTGGGGTTAGTGCAAACAACTCGAAAATTAAGATTGGCGAAAGACCTGCGCTCGAAATCAGTAATTTTATTGCGGAAAATGGCGATGACTTTGATATGTTCTCGGTTTCGGGCAGTTGGACCCGTAATACTCTGAATCGCGGTGTGCTCCCGACTAAAGGCATGTCCCAGTCATTATCACTGGAAGTTATGCTACCGGGTGTAAGTGACCTTGAGTTCTATAAATTAAATTACCGGAATAACCTCTACGTCCCCATCGATAACCTCCATAAATGGGCTTTACATTTCCGGGGTGAACTTGGCTATGGGGACGGGTATGGCAGTACCGATTCATTGCCGTTTTTTGAGCATTATTATGCTGGAGGTTTTGGCTCGGTACGGGGTTGGGAATCCAGTTCCCTGGGACCACGTTCAACACCCCATGTTGACGATGTGGGCGAAGCTGAACCCTTCGGTGGAAACATTATGATGGAAGGTACTGCCGCATTTATTTTTCCGATGCCATTCGTAAAAGATCAACGTTCCATGCGTTCCAGTTTGTTCATTGATGCCGGTAATGTCTTTGATCCGGATCGGAACTATGATCTGGATTTCGCGGAAATTCGCTATTCAGTCGGGATTGGTTTTTCGTGGATTACCGCGATTGGTCCGCTGGCCTTCAGTATTGCTAAACCACTTAATGATGAAGATGGCGATGAGACTCAGGTATTTCAATTCTCGCTTGGACAACCATTGTAATGTGTAGAAACAACAGTCGTTCGTTAAGGTAAACTGCACTCCGTAAAAGTAATCTGTAGTGTGTAAAAATAAATGTAGCCCGAATACCACGGTACCTGACTCCCGTTAGCCAAATGTTACGCCATTCGGGCATTCAGTTAATAATCCTCAGTCGGTAATAAACCCCGACTGATCATTCAAAAGTGAAAATCTGGAGATAAAAATGAAAGCATTGAAGCACGGTCTGTTTTGCCTTCTGGTGCTGTTTGGGACTATGAATGTTCAGGCTGAGACCAAAATTGCAGTAGTGGATATTCGCGCAGCGCTATTCAACTCAGAAGCGGCCCAGGCATTTGGCGAAAAATTGAAGCAGGAGTTTGCCAAAGATGAGTCTGAAGTAAAAAAGGTTGGTGATGAAGCGCAAAAGATGCAAGAGCGCATAAAGAAAGATGCCGCCATGATGAGTGATTCCGAGCGGGCGAAAATGGCGAGTGAGTTCGAACTTAAGGCAAAGGAATTCAATTATCTTAAAAATAAATTTGAAAGTGCTGTGAATACTCGTAAACAGGATTTCTTGCGTGACTCGAAGCCCAAGCTGGATCGTGCATTGGAAGAGGTTGCAAAAGCCGAGAAAGTCGATTTGCTATTGCCTCGTGAAGCAACGCTTTTTGTTGTACCGTCATTAGATCTAACACCAAAAGTAATTGAGAAGTTGAACGCAAAATAAACACCACTGTTGAGTAACCTGATCAAAGAAAAAATGATCAAATAAGTAACGTAATACGTAACAAGTTAAGAGTGTGGTAAAGCGATGTTGACGGAAACGCGTTTGGCGATAGCTGAAATTGCTGAGATCCTGGAAGCAAAAATTATTGGTGATGCTTCTTCGGAGATTTCTAGTCTGGCAACCCTGCAGGCAGCTAAAACTGGACAGTTGGCGTTCCTGTCCAATCCGGTTTATAAGAAGCATCTGGCGAAAAGCCAGGCATCCGCCATCATCGTTGCGCCTGATGTGGTAACTGAGCTCTTCGTGGAGCGAGGTGGCTCGTGGCAATTTGTGTCTGGCGAGCCCCTGCAAAGTACTTTTCTGGTTCTGGATAACCCTTATCTCGGGTTTGCAAAACTTACCCATCTTTTTGATACGGCATATCAATTCGAACCGCGGATTGAAACATCTGCGGTGATTCATCCCTCCGTTCATGTTCCTGATGATTGTTATATAGGGCATAACGCCGTCATTGGCGAAGGCTGTGTTTTAGGTCGCTCGGTTTACATCGGGGCTAACGTCTCCATCGGAGTAAATTGTCATATCGGAGATCGAACCCGTCTTTGGGCCAGTGTTGTCCTCTACAGCGACATCACTTTGGGTCAGGATTGCATAATACACAGTGGCGTTGTTATCGGCTCAGATGGTTTTGGTAATGCGAAGGACGGAGAGAAGTGGTTTAAAATAGCACAGCTCGGCGGGGTCACGGTCGGTGATAATGTTGAGATTGGTGCGAATACAACAATAGACCGCGGCGCTTTGGGTGATACCATTATCGGTGATGGTGTAAGAATCGATAATCAGGTTCAGATTGCCCATAACGTGGTGATTGGCGACGATGCCGCATTGGCCGGATGTGTGGGTGTAGCAGGCAGCACCACGATTGGGAAGCGGTGTGTAATTGGTGGTGCAACAGGGGTCGGGGGGCACTTGGATATTGCCGATGATGTCTATTTAACTGGCATGACCATGGTCACCAAAAGCATCAAAGCACCTGGTCTTTATTCTTCTGGCACGGGCGTAGAGCCTAACAGCAAGTGGCGTAGAATGGTTGCAAGAATGCGCTCGTTAGATGAGTTTGCCAAAAAATTGAAGTCTTTAGAACGTAAAGTTGATAGTTTGCTAGGGTAGGTGGCATTCAAATGCCAACTAGTGAATTTTGAGCTACTAATAATGAGCTACCAAGAGGTATTCCCATAGATGGAAATGGATATTGAGCTTATTCTTGAGTATCTCCCGCATCGCTATCCATTTTTATTAGTGGATCGGGTGCTCGAGATCGAAAAGGGTAAGTCAATCGTGGGTTACAAAAACGTAACCATGAATGAACACTTCTTCAGTGGTCATTTCCCGGGTAAGCCAATTATGCCTGGAGTGTTAATTTTGGAGGCAATGGCGCAGATTTCTGGAATTCTGGGTTTTGTCACCAATGATCGCAAACCCGCTCCCGGAATTATTCAAGTTTTTGCCGGTTCAAATCGGGTTCGTTTCAAGCGACCTGTGGTGCCGGGCGACCAGTTGACCCTGTATTCCAACCTGATTGCTGACAAGCATGGTATCTGGAAGTTCGACTGTAAAGCTACTGTCGGTGACGAGGTTGCCTGTGTAGCGGAAATTATGACTGCAGAGAGAGGGAGTTAAATGGCAATTCACGAACAAGCCATCGTCGATCCATCAGCGCAGATTGCTGATGATGTAGTCATTGGTCCCTGGACGTACATTGGCCCTGATGTGGTTATTGATGAAGGTAGCTGGATCTCCTCCCATGTCGTGATCAAAGGTCCGACTCAAATTGGTAAACGCAACAAAGTTTTTCAGTTTTCCAGTGTTGGAGAAGATTGTCAGGATAAAAAATACAGCGGTGAACCGACCCGGTTGGTTATTGGCGATGATAATGTTATTCGGGAAAGTTGTACTATCCACCGGGGTACTGTTCAGGATGCCGGTATTACATCGATTGGTAGCCGAAATCTGCTGATGGCTTATACTCACGTTGCCCACGATTGCATTGTTGGCAATGATATTATCCTGGCAAATAATGCGACTTTGGCTGGGCATGTCCATGTGGATGATTGGGCGATTCTGGGGGGCGGCACGATGGTTCACCAGTTTTGCAAGATTGGTGCGCATAGCATGTGTGCGGGAGGCAGTATCGTACTCCGGGATGTGCCTGCGTATGTCATGGCGGGTGGACAGTCTGCGTCAGCTCACGGCTTGAATTCGGAAGGATTGAAGCGCCGTGGATACACCCCTGAGACTATTCTTTCTTTGAAGCGCGCTTACAAGGTGGTCTATCGCCAAGGACTGACTTTGGCTCAGGCTACGGAAATATTGAATGAGTCGGCAGATACCCCTGAATTAAAATTGTTCCTTGATTCTATAAAACGATCCGATAGAGGCATCATCCGTTGAAGCTCGAAGCGGCACCTGCTGAGGCAAATCAAATCAGGATCGGTATTGTTGCTGGAGAAGCCTCTGGTGACATATTAGGCGCGGGTTTGATCCGGGAGCTGAAGCAGCATTTTCCTGATGCGATATTTGAAGGTATCGGTGGTCCGGAAATGATTTCAGAAGGGTTTAACAGTTTCTTCCCCATGGAACGGTTGTCTGTAATGGGGTTGGTGGAAGTGCTTGGTCGGATCTTCGAGTTGATCGGTATTCGGAAGTCATTGAAACGACATTTTCTCTCCGTACCGCCTGACGTTTTTATCGGCATCGATTCCCCGGATTTTACCCTCGGACTGGAGTTGGCCTTGCGGCGGCGAGGCATTAAAACGGTTCATTATGTTAGTCCTTCCGTATGGGCCTGGCGTCAAAAAAGAATTTTTAAAATTGCCAAAGCCACTGATTTGATGTTGACCTTATTCCCCTTTGAGGCCAAGTTTTATAAAGAGCATCAGGTTCCGGTAAAGTTTGTTGGTCACCCATTAGCGGATATGATCCCTTTTCAAACGAACCAGCTTGATGCTCGAAAGCGACTGGCATTACCCGAATCTGAAACCATTGTGGCATTGTTACCGGGAAGCCGAAGTGGCGAAATCCATTATCTTGGTGATGTGTTTCTCGAATCTGCAAACTTGATCGCGCAAAAGTGTCCCGGGGTCAAGTTTATCATTCCCTATGTTAATGATGAGCGAAGGCAGCAAATAGAAGCGCTGCTTAAAATAAAAGCGCTGCAGTTGCCTGTAACGTTGATTTCTGGAAAATCCAGAGATGTTATGGCCGCCTCGGATGTGGTGTTGATGGCATCAGGAACAGCAACGCTTGAGGCGATGTTGTTGAAAAAGCCGATGGTTGTCGCTTACCGGATGTCCGCGCTAACCTATTTCATTATGAGTAAGTTAATGAAAGCGCCGTACATCGCGCTGCCCAATCTTTTAGCTGGTTCAAGGTTGGTTCCAGAATTGATTCAGGCTCAGGCGTCACCCGAGAACCTGGCACGGGAAGTGTTGATCCGATTAGAAGATCAATCTGTACAAAATCAAGTGCAAAGTGCGTTTCTGGATCTGCATCAGGGCTTGAAACAGGATGCCAGTAAGCAGGCCGGAGCGGCAGTGGCAAATCTAATCAAGCACAAACCGGCATGACGATGGGGAACAAGTGGCTGATATTGAAGTAGATATTCCTTATTCCGGGAGCTTGTTAGCCGGTGTTGATGAGGTTGGCCGTGGCCCGCTTGTTGGCGCCGTGGTAACGGCTGCTGTGGTGCTGGATCCAGCAAAACCGATACCCGAACTGAACGACTCCAAGAAGTTGAGCGAAAAACGACGGGATGCTTTAGCTGAACAAATACGAGCGTCGGCATTGGCATGGAGTTTGGGGCGAGCGGAGCCGGAAGAGATAGACCGCTTAAATATATTCCAGGCGACAATGTTAGCAATGCAAAGAGCAGTAGACGGACTTTCCGTAAAGCCGGAATTTGTCGTTGTCGATGGTAATAAATTGCCAAAGTGGGGTTACGCCAGTCTGGCGATTGTAAAAGGCGACGGTCGTGTTCCTGCCATTAGTGCTGCTTCGATCCTCGCAAAAGTCGCGAGAGATGCGGAAATGGTTGAGCTTGATCGTCGCTATCCGCAATATGGTTTCGCAAAACATAAGGGGTATCCGACGAAAGCTCATTTTCTCGCCCTTGAGCAGTTTGGTTGTCTCAAGGAGCATCGACGGTCCTTTAAGCCGGTGCAAAATGTGCTGGATAGACAAGACGAAACAGATGAACGTAGCCTTCAACAATTACAGATCCCACTGTAAGCTGATTCTTTTATTATTTGCTGTGCTCTCCACGCTTTTCTGTATTGAAACATCTTTGGCTGAAATTTATCAGTGGAAAGGTAAGCAGGGTCGGGTTCATTTCAGCGATGAGCCACCTGCCGGCGAGGCCCATGAAACGAAAACGATAAGGTACCATGGGGCTTCGCAATCTGAACAATCTGAGCGCTCAATCGAGCAACAAAATCAGCGATACCTCAGGGCACTGGAAGCCGAAAAGCGTACGCAAGCGCTTGCTAATGAAAAGGCAGAGCGACTAAAGGATAAACAAAAAAAGCAAGTTTGCTCAACACTACAAGACGAGGCCCGAAAAGCACGTGAGGGCTACGGCTACTATCAGCTAAATGAGCAAGGTGAGAAAGAGTTTTACACAGAGAAGCAGGCGGAAAAAATGCGCGAAGAGCTTATTCTCCAGTATGAGGCAGAGTGTTTGTAAACTGAGCGCTGATAAATTGAGTCAAATTGAATAAGCGCTGTCGAACAAATTTTCGATGCTGCCGGGGTATTCGGTGTTTGACCAAATCCTGTCGCGACAGCTTGAGGGGGCCTTGGTCAAACACCTTGTATGCACTGTTAAATCAGCACATGGGGAGGGGCTACAGCAGTACTCATGGGCTATTTTTCCAGGTACTGTAATTTGTCTGTTTTACCATCCCATTCTTCTGCATCCGGCAATGCATCTTTTTTCTCGGTAATGTTGGGCCATTTTTGGCACAGGTCTGCGTTGAGCTCGATGTACTGCACTTGGTCTGCGGGCAGTTCATCCTCGGAGAAAATGGCCTCGGCAGGACACTCTGGCTCGCATAATGCACAGTCGATACACTCATCAGGATCGATGACCAGGAAATTAGGTCCTTCGTAAAAACAATCAACAGGGCATACCTCCACGCAGTCGGTATACTTACATTTGATACAATTTTCGGTCACTACAAAAGTCATGGTGTAATCCCTGGGTTATTAAATGTTCTCGTCCCGGATTGAAATTTATTGCCGGGATATGACAATTCGGAGCGTATTGTAGGCACTGCGACCAGCTCAAGCAAGTTTATTCCCAATTTGCTTATGATTCCAGCTCCGCCCGTAAGTTGTAAATCAAATCCAGTGCTTGTCGTGGTGTTATATCATCGGGTTCAAGCGCGAGAATCTGTTTTTCAACTGGGGAGGGTTCCAGTGCGGCAAACATGTCACCTTGCAAATAGCTGTTATCTTTGGCTTTCCCTGCTATTTGAATTGATGCGGCAGGAGCCTCAGTCCGGGTTTTGTTGTCTGATCCGGCAGCAGGTAATGGGTTGACGTTTTCCAGAAGATGTAGCTGATGTTTCGCCGTTTTTATTACTTCCGGCGGGACACCAGCTAACTTGGCGACTTGTAGTCCGTAACTCTGGCTTGCCGGTCCTTCATGAACCGCATGTAAAAAGACAATTGAATCATCATGCTCGGTTGCACTGAGATGAACGTTATATACACCGGTAACTTGATCTGGCAGGGTGGTCATTTCAAAGTAGTGTGTGGCAAACAGGGTCATGGATTCGATTTGGCTGGCGAGTTGATGCGCACTTGCCCAGGCCAGAGACAGACCATCAAAGGTGCTGGTGCCTCGTCCTACTTCATCCATTAGTACAAGGCTGTTCCGCGTTGCGTTATTCAGGATGTTGGCTGTTTCTGTCATCTCGACCATAAACGTGGATCGACCTCCTGCGATGTCATCGCTGGAACCCATTCGTGTGAAAATGCGATCGATGGGGCCGAGTTGAACCCGTGATGCGGGCACAAAACTGCCGCAGTAAGCCAGGATCGCGATGATAGCGGTCTGACGCATGTAAGTCGATTTCCCCCCCATATTGGGGCCAGTGATGATCAGCATGCGTCTTTTTTCATCGAGATGTAGATCATTGGGAACAAAGGGGGCATCCAGGATTTGTTCAATAACCGGGTGTCTGCCTTCTTCGATTAGCAGCTGGTGTTCATCACATAACTCCGGGCAACTAAGGTTTAACGTTTGTGCCCGCTCTGCAAAATTAGACAATACATCGAGTTCAGCCAGTGCTCTGGCTGTAGTCTGCAGTGGTGCCAAATGTTCTAAAAGTGTCTCGAGCAAGTCATCGTAGATGGCTTTTTCCCGGCTAAGGGCCCGGCTTTTACTGCTTAAGGCTTTGTCCTCGAAGGTTTTCAGCTCGGGAGTGATAAAACGTTCGGCATTCTTGAGGGTTTGGCGTCTAATGTACTCAGTCGGAGCTTTGTCAGATTGGGCTCTTCCAATCTCGATATAATAGCCATGAACACGATTATATCCCACTTTCAGTGATGACAGTCCGGTACGTTCTTTTTCCCGGTTTTCCAGTTGAATGAGATAGTCTCCGGCATTTTCAGACAGGGATCGTAGCTCATCCAGTTCCGTGTCAAAACCTTCCTGAATCACACCACCATCGCGAATAACCACCGGCGGGTTATCGATTATTGCTCGGCTCAGAATGTCCTGTAATTCGGGGTACTCGCAGATCTTTTCTGCCAATTGTTTAAGATAGTTTGTGGGAATCTGCGATAATTGATTTTGCAGATCCGGGAGTGCACTGAAGGCATCCTTTAACTTGGCCAGGTCTCTAGGCCGTGCTGATTTGAGTGCAACCCGGGCAAGTATCCGTTCAATATCACCTATTTGTCGAAGAATCGGTTGAAGCGATTCATACTCATAATGTTTAAACAAGTCTGTAACCGTAGACTGCCTGTTTTGCAATGTTTCAATGTTTCGGGTTGGGCTGTTGAGCCAGCGTCGCAGTAAGCGGCTGCCCATCGCTGTTGCCGTTTTGTCCATAACCCAGGCAAGCGTATGCTTATGTCCACCCATCAGGTTGATGTCGATCTCGAGATTTCGGCGGCTGGTGGCATCCAGAATTACCTGGTCTTCCCGGCGCTCTGATGTCAGCGTGTTTATGTGAGGTAATGCTGATTTTTGTGTATCTTTGGCGTACTGTAGCAAACAGCCTGCAGCAGGGATAGCAAGATCCATCTCCTGACATCCGAAGCCTTGCAAGTCCCGGGTTTGAAACTGTTGCGTGAGCAGGCGCATCGCAGTATCGGACTCAAAGTACCAGACCGGTTGACGGCGAACCCCTTGATACTGATTGGTGAGTTCGGTATACGGAAAGTCTTCGCTAATCAACAATTCGGCGGGACGAACACGCTGCAGTTCGCCCTGGAGTGCCTCGACCCCGTTTACTTCCTGAACTGAGAAGCGTCCACAACTCAAATCCAAAAATGCGAGCCCAAATTGACTTTCCCGGAAGTACACTGCAGCGATCAGATTATCGGACTTTTCATCCAGAAATGCTTCATCAGTCAGGGTACCGGGCGTAATAACGCGTACAACTTTTCTTTCCACCGGCCCTTTGGATGTCGCTGGATCGCCGACTTGTTCACAAACCGCGACAGATTGACCCAGTCTTACCAAGCGGCCTATATAACCCTCTGCGGCGTGAAAGGGAACGCCAGCCATGGGGATGGGCTGTCCTGCGGATTGACCTCTTGCGGTTAAGGTTATATCGAGTAGTTCTGCAGCTTTTTTGGCATCATCGTAAAACAGTTCGTAGAAATCACCCATACGGTAAAAAACCAATTCATTCTGGTGTTCTACTTTGATTTTCAGGTATTGCGCCATCATGGGCGTGTGCTGAGTTTTGTTTTCCGATTTTATAGCCATAATAGAGAATTTTCGTTACCAATATGATGCTGTGATGTGGCGGGCATTGTACGGAATTTGTAGTGTTCCTGTAAGGGGAAAACAGAAAAACACGCTTGTCTTTCAATGCTATTGTTAAACTTCAAATTTGCACATGGATTCAGACCGGATTACAGGCAAATTCCACAGGCGACAGGTAAAACTGTAATGAGCACATCTGATAAGGACTGATGAGGAACAGTAATGAATGATGTTGAAAAGTGGTTAGAGGCGATAGAGATAACGCCGTCTGATGCAGATATCAGGGCTCTGGTTGCTGTGGTTGCACAGGCGCTACTAGACCGAAAGATGATGATGGCCTCGGCAGAGTCCTGTTCAGGCGGATGGATAGGGAAGGCTGCGACGGATCTTGCCGGAAGTTCCAATTGGTATGAAGGGGGCGTCGTTTCTTACTCCAATGCGGTTAA
The DNA here is from genome assembly GCF_002162375.1 of Oleiphilus messinensis. Lineage (GTDB taxonomy): Bacteria > Pseudomonadota > Gammaproteobacteria > Pseudomonadales > Oleiphilaceae > Oleiphilus > Oleiphilus messinensis. The sequence continues at coordinate 2,227,828 of NZ_CP021425.1, forward strand.
GCAAAAGCTTCTGAACGTCAGTTCCGAATCGCTGGAGCGCTTTGGTGCTGTGAGCCGCGAAGTCGTCGCACAAATGGCTGATGGTGTGTTGAACTGCATTCCGGTAAACCTTTCTGTTGCGGTTAGCGGAATTGCGGGCCCGGGGGGCGGTACCGCAGACAAACCCGTAGGCCTGGTTTGGTTTGGCTGGTCGTCTGATTTTGGCCAAGGTATGACACTTTGTTGCCAATTCTCGGGTGATCGCGACACAATACGTCGCTTTAGTGTGTATAAAGCTTATCAAGGTCTACTTGAACTGCTCCTGCAGGTCTAGCTCAGACTATTGACCATGCTGGCGTGTTGAATATTTAAGCTAAAGGTTGTGCAAGATTGAGTGCTATGGAATAATGCTGTTCATATATACAGCTTTATTGCCGTCGAAAAGTTAAAGCCTGAGCAGCATAGCCAGATGAGCACAGTAAAAACGCGAATATTGCTATTAGACGAACAATAGACGAACGTACTGACTAAACAAATTGAGGTAGGAAATGGACGATAACAAGAAGCGAGCTTTGGGTGCGGCTTTGTCGCAAATCGAAAAACAGTTCGGTAAAGGCGCAATCATGAAAATGGGAGATCAGCCCAGAGAAGCCATCCCATCTGTTTCGACAGGCTCACTGGGGTTGGATGTTGCTTTGGGTATAGGTGGTTTACCATTCGGTCGTATCGTTGAGATTTATGGCCCTGAAAGTTCGGGTAAAACTACGCTTACATTGCAAGTGGTTGCGGAGGCCCAGCGGGTAGGCAAAACCTGTGCATTTATCGATGCCGAGCATGCTCTGGATCCCATTTATGCGGAGAAACTGGGGGTTAATGTTGACGACTTGTTGGTTTCTCAACCGGATACGGGTGAGCAGGCGCTCGAAATTGCAGATATGCTGGTTCGATCGGGTGCGGTAGATGTCATTATCGTTGACTCCGTTGCCGCCTTAACCCCGCGTGCTGAAATTGAAGGCGAGATGGGAGACTCCCATGTCGGACTCCAGGCGCGTTTAATGTCCCAGGCATTACGTAAAATTACCGGTAATATCAAAAATGCCAATTGCTTGTGTATTTTCATCAACCAAATCCGAATGAAAATCGGAGTCATGTTCGGGAACCCGGAAACCACCACGGGGGGGAACGCCCTGAAGTTCTACGCTTCTGTTCGTTTGGATATCCGACGCACGGGTGCAGTGAAAAGTGGTGATGAAGTCGTCGGCAATGAGACTCGGGTTAAAGTGGTGAAAAATAAAGTTTCTCCGCCATTCCGGCAGGCTGACTTCCAGATTATGTACGGTGCTGGTATTTATCGAATGGGCGAAGTCATTGATATGGGCGTTAAAGAGGGATTCGTGGATAAAGCCGGGGCATGGTATAGCTACAAAGGCGATAAAATTGGGCAGGGTAAGGCAAATGCTGCTAAATTTTTAGAAGAAAATCCTGAAATAGCGCAGGAAATTGAAGGTTCAATTCGAGCTAAGTTGATGCCCAGTTTAGTGAAAAATGCGGAAGCTGAAGTTGCAGCCGAAGCTGAAGACTGAGCATAGTACAATAAGGCTCAATGGTTTGAGCGAAATTGTTGTAGCGGGAGACTGAGATGAAGTGGGTTGTATTGGCGATTTTGGCCATCGTGCTGTTAATTTGGTTAGTGCGTGGAAAAATGCAGTCCAGGTTAGATGATCCAGAAATCAAGGTTCTCGATCAGCAACGGTATTATGTGAATCCCCCTAAAGAGGGGGATGAACCCCCCGATGACAAGCAAAGTACCAGCTTGTAATCACAGCTACAGGATTCGTGAGGTTCGCTGTTGGTGCTTTCTATAACCGCTGTTTTTACAGGCCCATTCGGTTGTCTGGAGCGGGCCTGGAAATAATCTAGAACGGTATGAGTGTGCTATGGGTTCTCGCGACGGCTAGGATATAAAAGAATATGGCCAAAGCAATGAAAAAGAGCAGAATCCGCAGCGATTTTGTTTTACCCCGTTTCAATGCAAATGTTCCCACGGCAATATATGCGAGCAGCGCAATTAGTTTGGCTGTAAGCCAATCATTAACAAACGGATATTGATGAATTTGCAAGGTCAGAAGAATCGCACTAACCAAGAGAACGGTATCGACAATATGCGGCAAGACTCGAATCAGCCGGGTGTGTAGCAGTCTAGAATTCAGCATCATTAAAATTCCCCTGAAAGAGAATAAAATGAGCGTTGCGATGACGCAAATGATGTGTACTTGTTTGATGAGTAGGTAGTAGGTCATTGAATATACACGCGATTCAGCACCCTTGATTCTGCTGTGGGTGGTGATTGGGCTTCCTGAAGTTTATGGATGTTTGGACGATAGAAGCGGCTGTTGTGATGTTTTGCTGATGTTGTTTAGCTGGCTCGACTTGTTTTACCCTGATATTGGCTGTTGTAGAGGCTCTCTATTCTCGACAGTGCGTTGTCAATTTCTCTTGAGTAGGACTTATTGCTCAAACAGTATGCGAATGTGAGGCCGTACCGGTAAACACCACCGGATCGGGAGCAGCTCGTGATAATGGCTTCGATGTTGGATTGGCAAATATATTTGCCCCTGAAATCAAGGATTACCCTGTCACCCGACTTGAAACGGGCGCAGCTTTCCAGAGCCATGCCATAGCGATTGATATCGATACATCTGGCATCTGTCGGTCGCTTGAATACGCTCATCAAGCCAACAGCTCTTAGCGTAACCCCAAGGCAAGGCGCGGCGTGCCGGGATTTGATTCGACGATCCTTAAAATGCGAAATGCTGCAATCCATCATGATTCTTGTCGCCTTTCAAGTTTATTTATTTTCAGCAACACGAAATTATAGTTCAACAATCTGACCTCTCGAGGAACAGGTTTAAAAAACCTGAGTTGGCGTTTTGCCTTTATCAACCTGTACGTCTCATTACGGATCGTACTGGTGATTAAGATTTGTGCGCCATTCGGGGCCTGTTCAGTGCAGGAGATTCATTTCGTGAAGTATCTTCCTGACTTTTAACCAAAATGCGATTTTCTTGCTTTAGTGCCAGTACCGCAATTTGGATTTCGCACCCACTCTAGTCTCACACTTAATCTAGTCTAAAGCGTAAGTCCAAGCTGTGTTTGCTTCAGTGTAAGCACTCATGCTTGGTATCCGCTGACCGGTTTCGTTTAGACCAAAGTATACTTGTTATACAAGTGTTCGTACGATGTTGAGTCTGCATTTTAACGTTTGTTAACACAAGTTAAAAGCGGGGAAAGAAATTTGACAGTAGTATAAACCTTTGTAATTGTTAACTGTGTCTCAAAACAGATGGGTTTTTCAGGGGCTTGATTTTCTGGCGTACAAAAAATAAACGCACTAAAATCATGCACTTGTATCCACTCGTGTGCCTTTCTTGGCTTCTAGTGCCTGAGGTTGGGCTGTTTCGGGATGCAGCAGTTCCGGAGCGCGTCGTTCCCGACGACGACGGCGTTCCTGTTGCACGCGTGTTTGCTTTCTACGCCTGTCAGGCCGTATTCGACGATCAACAGGGCGGGAGTCCAAAGCTTTGTCCAGCGCTTCTGCTTCGGTTGCACCCTGTGACGTTTGAGTCCGCTTATTACGGGTGTAATCTGTCAAATTTAGCTTATTATCGTTTATATACATACTGATTTCTCCCGAAAGTCGTGTTCTCCTTATTTGATTGTTATCGGCTGAATTGGGAAAATGTTGAGTTTACGGCCAGCACAATAGGAAATTACATTGAAGCCATCACCTTTATCGCCACGCAAACTGTATGCGCAATGCAATACTTCGGATTTCTCGTTTCAGTCCACTAAGACACTCCAACCGTTGGATGAAATTATCGGACAGGCGCGAGCTCAGGACGCCCTCAAATTTGCAATGGCTATGCCATCCAGCGGATATAATATCTACGCTGTAGGGCCAAGTGGGTTGGGAAAAAGAACGATGATGCTTCGCTACCTGCGTCAGCATGTCGATGCCCATGACGGCGTTGTGGATTGGTGTTATGTGAACAATTTTGATGACATTCGCCAGCCTCGTGTTTTGAAACTTCCAGCAGGTTTAGGCATTCAGTTCAAAAAAGATGTCGAAAAGCTGATGTTTCGTCTGGTGAAGGCGATTCCTCAGGCGTTTGACAATGATTCCTATTATGAACGTTCTGAGCAATTGAAAAATGAGCTGGCGGATAAGCAGGAAAAGCAATTGCTGCAGGTGTCCAAACAGGCGCAGAAGAAAGGCGTGAATCTAACCGTTACCACACCCGGTGGTTATCGTTTGGTCGCCATGAATGGTGAAGAACCCCACACTGCCGAGACATTTTCAGAATTGACGGCAGATGAGCAGCAGCATTTTGAGGATACGATCAATAAACTTGAGAAAAAACTTCGCGGAACGTTGCGTAAGCTGGCTAACTGGGAGCAGGACTACCTGGATAAACAGCAGCAATTGAATGAAGAGGTTACCTTGGCCGTCACCGGACATCTCATTGATGATCTGGAAGCCAAATATGAAGAGCAGAAAAATGTCATCGGTTTTCTCGAGACTATGCGCAAAGACCTGGTTGATAACGTGGATATCTTCCTGGAAGACAATGATGAACACGCAACAATCGCCTACGCGTCACTGGATAAGAAAATGCCTAGACGATACCAGGTTAATGTTCTGGTAAATCGTAAAGATGGGTTAGCGCCGATTGTTGTTGAAGACAATCCTAATTATCACAACCTGTTTGGCTATGTAGAAAACGTAACGTACAAAGGAACAGTATTTACCGATTTCTCCTTGATTCGGGCTGGAAGCCTGCATAAAGCCAATGGCGGCTATCTTTTGATGGATGCAATCAAGGTTCTGGAACAGCCTTTTGTTTGGGATGGGCTCAAACGGGCGCTCCGTTCAAGCAGTATGGCAATCAATGCTCTGGAGCGGGAAATGACGTTATCCGGAACCATATCATTGGAACCGGAGCACATACCCCTGAATGTGAAGATTATTCTATTCGGTGACCGCGAAACGTATTTGCTCCTGCAGCAGTACGATTCCGAATTTCAGGAGTTGTTTAAAGTCACGGCGGACTTTGAAGGTGAGATGGCGCGCACTCCTGAAAACCAAGTACTTTATGCCAAATTTATATCCAGTCTGGTACATGAAAAAGGGCTACGGCACTGCGATAAAAAAGCAGTGATGAAGATCATCGAACACAGTTCCCGAATCGCGGAAGATCAGAATAAGTTATCGCTTCATGCGGCAGATATTGCCAATTTGCTCCGTGAATCTGACTATTGGGCAGAGAAGCAGGACAGTAAACAGATTAAGTCCGAGCACGTTATCAAGGCGCTGGATAGTGCGAAACACCGCAGTAGCCGAATTCGCGACCAGATTTATGAAGGTGTGGAAAATGGATCTACTTTGTTAACGGTATCCGGAGCGGTGGTAGGGCAGGTCAATGCGTTATCCGTTCTGACGACTGGCGACAGCGAATTCGGTATCGTAAGCCGGATAACGGCTGTTGCGCGCTATGGCGATGGTGACGTAATTGATATCGAACGGGATGTTAAACTGGGTGGGACAATTCACTCCAAAGGCGTACTGATATTGTCTTCCTACCTAGCTCACTTATTCGGTCAAACCGATCATCTTACGCTTTCAGCCAGTATTACTTTCGAGCAATCCTATGGTGAAGTGGATGGTGACAGTGCAACTATCGCCGAGTTTTGTACATTGCTTTCCGCGATGTCGGGGTTGCCGGTTCGGCAGGATATCGCAGTAACCGGATCAATGAATCAGAAGGGCGAAGTTCAGCCAGTCGGAGGCGTAAACCAGAAAATCGAGGGGTTCTATGATACCTGTATGATTTTAGGTGCGGACAATACGCAAGGTGTTATTATGCCCGAGACCAATGTCCATAACTTGATGTTGAAACAGGATGTATTGGATGCAGCGGCCAAAAAAACATTCTCCGTCTATAGTGTTTCCCACGTCAATGAGGCGATTGCGCTAATGTTTGGTAAGCCTGCGGGTGAGCCCAATACTGATGGCAAATTTCCACCGCGTTCGGTCTTCGGCACGATTCAGCAACGGTTAGCGAAATTGAAGGAGACTGATAAAGACTCGGAAGGTGGCGCAAAATCGAAAAGCTGAGCACCAGGCGTTGAAGATACAACCTGATTAGCTCTGGCCCGCCCGGCAGGATCCGGGCGGGTTTACCATTCTAAGTGGGTGTTTAGCGCGCTTGTTTTTTCAATACCCATTCGCCATTGGGCAGCCTAATATACTCATTAGGCGACGCTTTATCGATCAGCTTCTTGCCCGCTAATTTTGCGACTTGCTCGATGCTGATACCACGTTTAGTTGCGATGCGTTGATACGCTTCTTCCCGTTTGGCGTTGATTTCCTTGATCAACCCGGCGGCACGGGTATTCCCCTTGACCGCACCGATGTAACCATTCGGTTGCTCTCCAATCATGCCCTGTGCCTTGGCGTCTTCAAGACTGATTGCCCAGCTCGGAAGGCTGAATAGCAGCCCAAGCATAAGGAATATTCGAATAACGTTCATAAAACCTTCCCCTCTGCTCTAGAAAATGTTGTCTTCTTCTGAAAAAAGATCTTCAAGGTCTTTTTCTACTTTGACTTTAACTTCGTGTTCGATTTTTACGTTTAGGTTGATTGTAATCGGCTTGTCCGGGACAGCAACTTCAACACGCGGCGTACATGCGCATAAGCCAAGCAAACAGAAAAAAGCAAAAGATCGAACGGTGTCGATAGGCAATCGCATTAACAAATCCTGATAAAGTGATTTAAGATTAAGATCATTCCAGCATAGTTTATCATTGCTGAACGGAGTCTGAATCCCAATATTTTTTTTCCAGACGTTCGATTATTCTGTCGGGTACCTCCAGACTTTTCATTACCGATAAAATATTGCTCTCGAGGTTGACGTTGTAGTGCACAAGCCTGCCGTTTTGAAAGTCCGGGTTGCTACCCTGCATTGCAACGCCCAACTTCAGTTGTTCGTCCCTGCTGAAGTTTACGCTACTGGTCAGCGCGGTAAAGTGGAAATTTTCCAGGGCATCAACTGCAAGTAAGAGTTGATCGTTTTGGCCCGCGATTTTTCGCCAGTGAGAGACTTCTTTCAGTTTGATCAATCCCCCCTCTCTGGCGCTGATCTGGCCATTTGTTACCGAAGGTTTGCCGTGCTCATAGGTTACCGGTATAACTCCGACAATATCGCCTGTTGCAGTCAGCTTGTCGTTTTCCAATGCGACAAGCTGGGAAAGTTCCAGGTTGTGTAGTTCCAGCCAGTAGGTTGCATTCAAGTCAGCCAATGAATCTGCAGAGCAGGGTACCTGTTCAGGCTTGGCCAACACAATCGCTCCGGCAAATGCATTCATGGAAAGCCGTTCGAGTTTGGCATGACAGCGCTGCTCAGCTTTAAACCCTTTCACAAATGGCAGTGGAATTCGCCCTGATATTTGGGTTCGAAAGTCAGTAAACGCGAATCCAGAGATGATTTCATCCACGACGAGATTCCCGGTATTTTCGATTATGATACTCCCTTCAGCGAGTGTCATTTCGATCTCTGAACTGATGTTCTTCAGCGCCAGATCAGACTTTATCCATGACCAATCGGATAGCCGAGTGCGAAGGTCGCCCGTCACTATTACCGGAGGGGAAGTTGCTGTATCTTTGTTCATCTGGATTTCAAGCGCGCCTCGACTCTCGATTTGTCCTGCTGTAATTTCCGTTAGTTTTATGCTCCCGTTCGACAAGTAAGGTGATAGCCAGGGGTCGAGCTTCTTCAGATCCGGCTTTCCTTGAACAGAAAACTGCACATCCAGCGCTTCTACCGGTATACCTGCATGGGCCGATAAGTTCGCTGTAATTGATGCGGCGCTAATGTTACCCCGTTGTAATGAAAAGCCTTTTGGCGTAAGACGCATATCGCCTGTGATCGCAAAAGGCAGTGGGGTTGCTTTGCTCTTCGGATGGGTAATAGCAGCATTTAGGTGTACTGTGCTTTCGAGTTTTAGATCCCCGTGGTTGTCGGTGATATGGAGTTGTAGATTGGGTAGGGCAATCGAACCTTCAGGCAAGCGCACGTCGGGAGTATGCCATTGTCGCCATTTGATCATAATGGGCGCCAAAGTGCTCAAATTATAGCTGTTTTCGATTGCTTCCAGTCCGGTTTTACCCGAGAGGGTGAAATTTCGAGGTACATTCGGTGCTTCGGATGTTCCTTTCACTGTAAATGCGGTCTGCATTTTTGGAAGGGGTTGACCTGTGGCAATAGCGGCTGTCAATTTTGCATCGATGGTGGAGATCAGTGAGTCTGGTGTGCGATGGTTAGAAGTATTTCCCTTGATAGCTATGTTCACTGGAAAGGTACATTGAGGTCTTTGATCTTGTAGCGTGCAATTAATCTCTCGCTCGGTTGAGAGCAACCAATTATCGGGAAATTGTGCCCATGATGCGGGTGCTTCCTGTATAGATGATTTTATTTGCATCTCATGGAGTTGCCCAGATACAGCTTGTCCCATATCCAGCAAGTTCTCGCCAGACATCGTGAGTTGCAGCGTACTCTCCAATTCAGCCTTAACACCATTGCTTGATTGCATCAGCATATTAATCACTGGCTGTAACGATAATGTCCAGGGGTTCTGTAATGGCGTATCGTGGGTTGTGAGTGTGGCCTTGCCTTGGGTACTGAAGTCATTTATCGAGAGTTTGATGTCGGCTTCCGGATTGGTGACGGGGAGTGGAAGATGGATCAATTTTGGTGGTTTGCTCAGTGAATACTTCAAATCAAATACCCATGCCCCTGTATTTTGCTCTACTCCAGGTTGCGCAGTGAGCGTTAACGCGATGGTGTCGAAATTAGCCTGTGCCTCGATTGAGTTGCCCTTGTTGAGCTGAACATGCACGCCATAATCGTTTTCCAACGCTTCGCCTTCGGTAGTCAGGCTCGTTTCAGTCCGATCATGTCTGAGTTTCAAGTGCCCGCTTACAGTAGGTAGTGATTGAGTGGAGGAATCGCGCTCAAACTCGAATTCAGTAATCAATATTTGGAATGGGGGGAGTGAGTGAATCTTGTCCAAAATAGCTTGTATGTGTATTTGTGGTGATGCGGATTCCCTGCGTTCGTACGTGTCCCCAGCTGGACTCGCCAGAATCTTTAATGTATCGATTGAAAGCGTAATCGGGTGATCGGTTGCAGATTCAATTTGTTTTTGTGGCCCGTTTTCAGTTGCTCGGCCATGGGCATTCAAGTGACTCAACTGCGTCAGGTGCATGCCCGAAATATTAAGGTTTTTAGCCTGTATTGTCACCGTATCCGAACTCAAAGACAAAGACGGTATTTCAAGGCCGTACCCCGTCGGACGGTTTACCTCAAACTCCGTGATCTGGAGTTGTTGTTCTGTTCCGACATAAATCACTAGCACGGGCAACCAAAGTGGTGTGAACCACCAGAGGCCAATTAATAGTGCTCCGATGGACATCAGCGTGATCAAAACGTATTTGATCCACCGGGGTACACCCGGTTTTGGCATGATCTTTAAGGTAGTCATTGTGATGGTAAATGTATTTTTTTGTAGTCCGTGTCACTTTTGAATGGAACTCAACTAGTATTTAACTATGTAAGGTTCATCATATTCATGTTCACAACTGGTTAATTCAGCTTGATTTCGGTGTAGCCATTTTCGCGTTTTTGCACTGACTGGATTGGTCTATTTCCAACAGGCTTCAAGGCAAGTATGCATCAGAAAGGGGAATAGGAATACCTATGAAACTACAACGAAATATTTTAATCGTTGGCACCTATGGTATCGATATATTTTATGGTATAGCAGAAGAACTGCAAAAGTTAGGCTGTAATGTGGATACATCAATCAGTGCTGAGGATGCGTTGGCAAAAGTTAGCGCGCTCGCTTATCACGCCATACTGATTAATCTGGAACCGGATGGTAGTGGCGGCGTCGAGGGAATAGAAGTGTTGTCTACCTTGGTTGAAAATGAATTACAGGGTGATGCTGTGTGTCTGGGTGTCAGCACGCAGACGCCGACCTCTTTGCTGGTGGCAAACCCGGATAAGCTTAAAACATTGTCTATTTTGGTGGGGTGGTTAACGTTGCCAATTCTCGCCGATAAAGCCGGCAAGATGATTGTGGATATCAGTGCAAACCCTGGCCATCTGGCACTGCGTAACCGGGTTCAAGCGTTGGCTTGAGTGTGTGAGTAACCATAGATAGGCGTTCAATCTGTGGTTACTTTAGCCAGATCAAGTCCAGAAGAAATAGCATTTCGATTGCAAAAGTGCCGATCACCATCATCTTCAGCAATTGATTGTAAGTTGAAGCAGATTGGCAGTGCGCTACGCGTATACTGTGCAGAGTGAAATAGATAATGAGCAGCTGATGTATACCCCATAATTTGGAGCTGGCCAGCCAGTAGAATATCTCCAGTGATATGCAGCCCGTGCCAATAAGAACAAATTGGTAACGCACTGCATAGTGTTGGCCCAGAAGATTTGCGATGGTCACTTTTCCGGCCTCACTATCGCTTGCTGCATCGCGCATATTGTTGATGTTCAGCACCCCGGTGGCAAAGCAGCCCGCACTGATTGCGAGCAGCATATCCTGCAGTGCAGGGGGGTGTCCCAAAAGATAGGCTGACCCGAGTACCGCGAGCAAGCCGAAAAACACAAACACCGACACATCGCCGAGCGCAATATAGCCGTAGGGTCGTTTCCCGACTGAGTAAGTGACGGCAGCAACCACAGAGAATGCCCCCGCAACCAGAAAAATCAGCGCATCGGCCCAGGAGTTTACGGCGCTCAGAATCAGTATCAGGCCACAAATTCCGGTTAATATTGCTGTTATTTTCAAGCCTTGTTTAAAGTGTTGTTGTGTGATCGTGCCGGACGCTAACATGCGTTGTGGTCCCTGTCGCTCAGAGTTATCTACACCGCTCAAGCCATCGCCATAGTCATTCGCGAGATTGGATAGGATCTGGAGTAATAGCGTGGTGGTTACAATGAGCGCGAGGGTGAGTGTGTTCACGTCCATGGGTGGGGATGCGGCTTGCGTGAGTGCGTATCCCATGGCGATACTGCCGAGAGCCAATGGCAGGGTTCGTGGGCGGATTGCCAGTAACCAGGGCATTACGTGCATAATGATCCTTAAAGGAAATTGGTAATATTATTTTTGAGCGAAGACAATTGTGTGCTTCATTCTTCACTCTATAATGGGCAAAACATGTAAAATTTTTGTGTCGAAGTTCGGACGCGGTTGAGAAAAGGCAGTATACATGAGATTTTCCCCAGGCTTAAAGGCCGGAATTGCTTCGCTGAAATCGCAGTTATTGCAACGGAGTCCTGACTCAAATGAAGCTATGCAGACGATTACAGCAATTTTACCGGAAACCCCTGAAGTATCGCTTCCCGGATGGTTGTACCGACAGCAGGTATACCCGAAACTTTACTGGTCATCGAGAATAGATGAGAGTGCGTCTGACGAGTTCCGGGGAGAAACGCGAGATGTAGAAGTCGCAGGCTTGGGTGTTGCAATGGTGCGGACGGGAGATGACGCCCGTGCATTTCTGGCGTCGCTGGCAGGTTCTGATTGTCGAAAGCAATATTACTGGCTGTCAACCTTCGACAATGACACACCGGTTCTGATCTTGCCAAGAATAGAACTATTGAAACAGCAAGGGCATTTCTTGCTTCGGGTAAACGCCGTAGACCGGGCTAATCTTTCCGGTGCGGTTCACCTGCCGGGATATACGCCAATTCCCCAGTGGATGGCCGACCTTCGGGATCAGGATCTTTTGAGCCTCCTCTCGGGACAGTTTGATACCCCCGAACTTGATATTGAATATGAACGACGAATCGATCAGCCCAATCATGAAACCTGGCGAGAATTAGTTGGTCAGGCCAAAGCCTGTATCTCTGCGAGAGACTTCGAGAAAGTGGTATTGGCCCGGGAAACGCGAGTCTTTTGTGCCAAGCAAACGGATGCCATGTTGTTGGCGGCGCACTGGCAGCAGTCGGTAGAGAGTTGTTATCAGTTTGTATTTCAAACCAGTTCCGATAATGGCTTTATCAGCTTTTCGCCGGAGCGCTTGTTCCGGCGAACTGGTTGTCACCTCGATACCGAAGCATTGGCCGGAACGGCGATGCGTTCCTGCGACCGGGATCAGGATCATGAGCTGGGTCAGCAGCTGCTCCTTGATGAAAAGAACACCCGAGAGCACCGCTTGGTAGTCGAGGATATTCTGGAGAAGTTGGGCGGGTTGAGTGATGCTGTTTCACAGTCTGGCCGGGGCTTATGGAAGCAAAAACACATCCAGCATCTCATTTATCCTTTGCGAGCGAAACTGCATACTGGCATTGACGATCACCGGATATTGGCTGCATTACACCCCACAGCGGCAATTGCGGGCAGTCCAGCTCGTGTCGCGAGAGACTTTTTAACGCTACACGAGCCTTTCCGCCGGAACTGGTATGCCGGTACCCACGGTTGTGTATCGGCGTCGAAAACTGAAATTGCGGTTTCCCTCCGTGCGGCGCAGATTGTAAAAAATGAAATAAAGCTTTTTTCCGGTGCAGGCATTGTGGCGCAGTCGGATGCGGACGCCGAATGGTCAGAACTGGAACAAAAAATCAGAGCACCTTTGGAACTTATTCATCGCTGTCATGCACTTTCCCCAATACCATCACTCGCATAATGATCTCTGGGCCCGACTCGTCCTTGAAGAGTTGTATCGATTCGGGGTGCGTGCCTGTTGCATTGCACCAGGATCGAGAAACACGCCGCTCACATTGAATGCCATAAAGGTCGGGTTTGATATATACCGTCATTTTGATGAACGCAGTCTTGGCTTTTTTGCCCTGGGGTTGATAAAAACATCCGAGTGTCCTGTGGTCGTCATCACCACTTCAGGGACTGCAGTAGCGAACTTGTATCCTGCGGTCGTTGAGGCGTATCAAACCGGTATGCCGTTAATCATCATCAGTGCAGACCGCCCTCCGAGACTGCACAACTGCGGCGCGAACCAAAGTATCCCTCAGTCGGGTATATTTACACACTTTTCTCCCAGGTCCATCAATTTTGGTTGCCCGGATCCATCTGTCAGTCCGGAATCGATATTAACAGACATTGACCGGGTCATGGTGGATCAAAAACCCGGGAATGGGCACGTCACCCACATCAATATGATGTTTGATGAGCCTTTGTATCCGGAGTCGGGTCAGGATAAGCGTGATTTCTCGGGTTATTTGAGTGCTGTTAATCATTGGTGTGCAAGCGATAATCGTGCGACCTTTGATCGAATAGAGCATGGCGGTGCAACAGACTATCACACCCGCGCGGTTTCGGATTCAGTTGCGCATCACCAGCTGGATTCGTTTTTCGCCCGACCGGGATTTGTTGTCGTGGGGGCACTGCATTGCGATGCTGATGTGCAGGCGGTGAAGCGATTGATCGAGGAATTGGCCTGGCCCGTTATTGTCGATTCTCAATCTCAGTTGAAAGGCATGCCGGATACACTGTCGTCGATGGATCTGCTCTTGGCGGAAAATGGGGACACCTTGCTTCGTCGCTACACAGAATTATCGGCGGGGGAATGTAATTTACTGCAGCTCGGTGGACGTCTGGTTTCCAAACGGATTCAAGCCTTTATTGAATCCCGACCCTGGCGAGAATTTTGGGTCGTGCATCCGGGTGAATACCCGCTTGCACCGGGTCACAACTTCTCAGCGTTTATCGCATCAGCAATACCCCAATTCTGTGACAAAGCCTTAGCCGCACTGGCAAATCTGAAATCTGCGGTCGGTTCCGATGCTCGGCGCACTACAGGATTAAGTCCCTCGCTGAGAATGACGCTATTGCGCGCTCAGGCAGAGTTGCAGGGGGAAATACGGGCGTGGTTGGGGATACCCGATACGCTTACTGAAGTGGAGGTGTTTAAGGTCTTGATACCTCGCCTGAATAGCGCATTTAATCTGTTTATCGGTAATAGTCTAGCCATTCGTGCATTCGAAATGATCGCAGGCGTTTACAATTACCCAAGCTCCCCGAAACTAATCGCGAACCGCGGTGCAAGCGGCATTGATGGCTTGTTGGCTGCAGCCTGCGGATCGGCAATGGGTAATGGGCGAGTGACTTTTTGTGTGCTGGGCGATACGTCATTACTTCATGACCTGAACTCACTGCATTGGTTATCAAAACTCAATGTTCCTGTGATTGTCATTCTATTGAATAATGGGGGAGGGGGAATATTTCACCATTTGCCCATACCGGACACAGACCTACGACGGGACTTTTATACGCTGCCGCACAGCGTAAACTTCGGTGCAGCGGCTCAGGCATTTGCTGTCACCCACAAGTGTGTGGAAACGCTGTCGGCGCTTGAAAATGAACTGGAAGACGTGTTCAAGTCACCAAAACACACTGTGTTAGAAGTCCGCATCGATCCGGATTCCAGCTACCAGCAAATGCGAACATTGGTCGAACGTTCAGCGTATTTTATCCGGGGAAAAACATCATCAGATAAAGATGTCCTAAAATGACCGTTAAAATGTAGTCTTATGACCTTCTAGAGTAAATACTCTTACTATACACTTTTAACCGTTGATTAGTGTCTCTGAACTAGTCCGTTTTTTACCGGGAAACCGGTAAATTACCTTGCTTATTACAAGGCTGTGGTTTTCACAGCCTTTTTTTTCGTCCCGAAAAAATGTCTCTTCCCATACATGACCGTCAGGGTCGGCCAGCGCACGGCTATACTTAAAACCCAAATCCATATCCCGGACACACACCAGCACTACAGCATATCCCGGACACACACTACTGAAAAATCAATCAAACTATAAATTCTAATGTTTAAGAATTGGTATTCTGCACATGCAAATTCGAGGACATATACAATCAGATGGTAAAAAAGGTGAGAAATTCGACTCTCCGTGAGGAAATCGTCAAATCGAAGGCGAAAGCCATTCCTCTCTTGATTGGCGAGAAACAGTAAGGAGTTTTTTGATTGGAGCGCTCAGGCGGCGAGAGTCCTGAATTTTTGGAGTTTTCGCCTTGAATACCGCTGCTCGTAAATCGATTCAAAGTGTGTTGATCGGGTTATCCAGTCATGATCGGCTAGGCCCAGACGACAGAGAATAGGTGGAAGTTGCTCTGATATACTGCCGCGTTTCGAAGGATGCAGAGCTTGTCCGGTAAAATCCACCAGTTGCAAGTAATCTTGCCAGGTTAAAAACAAACCGACTTGATCAGACCCTTTAACGGTTTCTTCGAAGTGCAACAGGGGTTTAATAGGGGTGTTAAAGCTGAGTAAGGCGCTTTCTGAAAGCTGGCTTTGTATTGCCTTCTCCGGATTAAATGATGGGCGTGCGCGTTCTTTCAGGCTCGTATGATCAGATGTCTCGGGTGTATCAGCAATTGCAGCGCGTACTGGATTGAGGTCAACGTAGGCCATGCAGCTCAACAGCGCTTCTTCTGTCAACAGCGCCTGTGAGCGGTATCGTGCTTCCCAAAAATGCCCCGTACAGTCATCTTCTCGATTGGCCTTGCGAGCAATGGGTTCGTTTAGGCATTTCATAAACCAGCTCAGGTCTGAAAGCCTTTCCCGATACAGTTTTACCAGCGTATCTAATGTATTGTGTTCTGCCGTATCCAGGTTATCGCCACGGAGGTATTTCTGTACGATCAATGGGCCTTTGAAAAGCGCGCACCACCGATTCAACACCTCATCCTGCGACCAACTCTTTGCTTCACCCGGATTCAATTTGATCACGATATGATAGTGATTTGACATCACGGCATAGGCACAAATATCAATGGTGAAGAGAGAGGAGAGCAACCGTATCCGGTCTTCGATCCACTGCCGGCGGTGTTCAAAACTTTGACCGGTATGATGATCCACTCCGCAAAGGAAAGTTCGGCGCACGCAACGGGAGACAATATGGTAGTAGGGCGTATCGGCTACCGATACCAGGCGGTTTCTGGGTAAAGTCATGGCAAAATCCATTTTGCTGTTGGGCAATAAGCGAGGTTAAAGATATGCTGAACGAACTATGCTGTCAATTCGGAATAGTTGAAATTGTGATAGGAATGCCTGTCCTCAGTTGTTTGGGAAAATAGACTTGGATTATTAATTATGAGGTTTGCTACAGAATATATTGTACTTCATGAAGATGGCAAAATGCCTAGCGAAGAAAGCTTTTGCCCATCTATATGGGCTATTGATGAGTCTGATATTGATGGTGATTATTATTATGATGGTATCGACGGGCGTTGGACAAGTTTGACAATTACATTAGATGATAATAAAGGAAAAAGTTCGAGCCTTGATGTTAATACGTACCGTGAACATAATCGTAACTATGAACCAAGTGTCTGCGAAGCTGATGATCTAAAAAGATATATCCAATATCGAAAAGAAGGACGATTTAATGCAAACGAAAAAATTAAGAACATAAAGAAGTTATGCATTACATCATTGTGTTTTGAATCAACTGATATTGGTTGCTACGAAGAGTTTCTTGATACGGTTTATAAGTTTTTAAAAGCTACTGAGGGATGTGTGGTTAACTTTGGTGAGCTTGATGCGGATAGGTTTAAAGAAAAATACTTGTCTGCGTAAAAATCTGTTGTTCCAAACAATCCAAATCATTTATTGCGGCCAAATGATGGGCCGCAAATACCACTGTAATCCCCCAAAAATTAATAGCGGTTCTAAGCAGAAAATTACTTCAGATGTAGAGAACGCTGTTTTCAGTTACTACAAAGATAGTTTTGATCCTGCTGTTAGTTCTATTTCTGATGTGGCTGGGCTGGTTGATTTGCTTAAAATAAAAATCATGTAATCAGAAGCGGGAGAGAATCAGGAGGTTGGCTTTATTTTTAGAGCCAGCTTTGATCCTGAACTTGGTGTTGGTGTGCTCGTATCAAATGGAAAGATTGAAGATGTTGATGTACAAGACATTGTCCTTGGCTGAGCGGAGCTTTGTTTAACCGTCAACTTGTTGTAAGGTGCGTTTTAGTTACTTTAGCCAGCGGTGATAATTTTAATTTGCTTACTTATGTCAAGTTCATTTTTAAGGATGAAAATAAAAACAACCTATGCTTCAAGGCGTGAAGCGGGTGTTAGTCTGTTTTGAGGGTGATGAAATTGTGATAGGAATGCCTGTCCTCAGTGCCTGAATGTGAGTCAGTGACTGGGGAGACTTATTGAGGAATCTGGTCGGCGTGAGAGGATTCGAACCTCCGACCCCTTCGTCCCGAACGAAGTGCGCTACCAGGCTGCGCTACACGCCGTAATCGTTTGCACTTAATCAATCAGGTTCATGATAGTCAACTGAATTTAGTTCCTTCAAGTTTTTTGTTTTGATTGGTAGCAAAACATTTGTAGCTTGAATGAGCTAAGATCAGATCCTGGCAAACTTAATAAAACGACTGGAACTGACACAATGAAATACGGATTGACCGAGGCGCAGTTGACCGCGCCTATTACCTGGCGGACAAGTGAATTGGAGTTTGAGGATATTCTCTACCATAAAGCGGAAGGTATCGCCAAAATCACAATTAACCGCCCCGAAGTACATAATGCCTTTCGACCCATAACCGTAATGGAAATGAGTCAGGCGCTGAATGATGCTCGTTATGATGAAAGTATCGGAGTTATCATTTTTACCGGTGCGGGTGATCAGGCCTTTTGTTCTGGTGGGGATCAGTCTATTCGTGGTGAAGCAGGATATCAGGGTGGTAAAGGCGTGCAGCACCTGAACGTTCTGGATCTGCAGCGGCAGATTCGCACTTGTCCCAAGCCTGTTGTTGCCATGGTGGCCGGTTATGCGATTGGTGGCGGGCATGTTCTGCATGTTGTCTGTGACTTGACCATTGCCGCAGATAATGCGCGCTTCGGGCAGACCGGGCCTTCTGTTGGCTCTTTTGATGGCGGTTTTGGTTCCAGTTACCTGGCACGGATGGTTGGCCAGAAAAAAGCCCGGGAAATCTGGTTCTTGTGTCGGCAGTATAGTGCCGAGGAAGCGCTTGACATGGGCTTAGTTAATACCGTGGTTCCAATCCAGCAACTGGAGTCGGAAACAGTACGCTGGTGTCGTGAAATGTTACAGAATTCACCATTAGCCTTACGCTGCCTGAAAGCGGCCATGAATGCGGACTGTGATGGTCAAACCGGTCTGCAAGAGTTGGCGGGCAATGCCACGATGCTGTTTTACATGACCGAAGAAGCGCAGGAAGGGCGAAATGCGTTCATGGAAAAGCGTCCGCCGCGGTTTAGTGACTTCAAACGTCGCCCCTGACGTCTACCTTAGTGCTCAATCGTGAAATCAGCGTATCTGTATCGTTACCGCATTCCTTTATACCCCGAGCTTCGTCTGTCGAAATCAATTACCCTCCGCAATCGGGAAGGATTGCTGATCCGGCTGATCGAAGATGGCAGAGAGGGCTGGGGCGAGGTAGCCCCATTGCCCAGTTTCAGCCCGGAAACCCTGCGCGAAGTGGAGCTGCTCATGCCGACGCTTCTTCAGGCTTTATTGGCGCAGCACTCGCTTCTTGCTTCACCTGCTGATTCAAGCCATGAAGTTCAGGTTTTGGTCTCCAATACATCAGGTCTACCCGCAAGTATTCAATTCGGTATCTCCTGCGCGTTGAGGGAACTACAGTGTGGCGTGATGGGAGTAGAAGAAACGCCCTATCACCGGAATACACCCGTGTTTTTGGTGGACGGTGTCGATTTTTCGAATGCGGGGTGGTCTCGGCTTGTTGAGCGAATCTCGTTTTCCGGATCAATAGGAGCCGGTTTGCAGATCAAGCTCAAAACGGGGCGTGATGCCCTTGAGGTTGATGTGAACCGGTATCAACGCTTGATTGAAACGTTTCCGGGTATAGCCATCCGGGTTGATCCCAACCGGCGCTGGAGCTACGAATCGACACTGAGGTTTGCTCAACATATCGACCAAACCCGGTTGGCCTTTCTGGAGGAGCCCTGTGCCAACATGAAGGAAAATGCATGCCTGGCACAATATGATGGTTTGCCAATTGCGCTGGATGAATCAACCCGTGAAACTGACTTTACGTTGGCGGCAGCATCATGGGCAAAGGCTATTGTGATTAAGCCTGCACTTCAGGGTCTCATCACCCAAACGGAAACACTGGTAAAAAAAGCCCGGGCGTTACACATCATTCCTGTTTTCAGCTCGTCCTTTGAGTCCTCGGTGGGGTGGGGGCAGGTTGCTTGGTTAGCCAACCATCATGCACCCGAAATTGCGCCCGGACTGGATACCCTTTCACACATGCAACAGTGTGTCGTGCGTAAAGGTCCGGTTTGGCATGATCGGCCGGTAGTTCCCCGTGAGGATTTATCACTGTTATGGTGTACAGACTAATGTGAATCTGAAGCAGAATTGCTCGCGGAGTGTAGACATTAACCTTTGCTGCGAGTGCGCCAGTTCAGCCAGTAATAGAACGTAGCACCCGCCAGCCCGCTATAAAGACAGATTTTGTGGAGTGTTGAAATAGAAACATAATTCAGAAACTCGTTGTTTGGTGTCAGCGGGAAAAAGGGCTGGACATCAGCGTGCATCATACTGTCCAGTAGTACATGGCTATAGCTCCCGATAAACGCACTCAGTAAAACCACCCACCAAGGAATGTGAGTAATGGAGGGGGTGATTTTCAACAGCCATAAACCCAGCTGTGACAAGTATTTACCTGCAATAGCGACAAAAACTGCCAGCAAGGTTGCGCCGATGTAGGTATGAGAGAACCCGTGTAGATGGCCCTCTCCTGTGATCAACACAATCAAGGGCTGAATGTCCATGACAATTTGTGTCCAGCCAAAAACCATCAAACTAAAACTACTCTGCAAAAGCGCTTTAATCAGTAGCCCTGGCCCCATGTGAAAAGGCGTAAATGGCACGTTTTTTCCTTCTGTTATTCGGGGCTGATTGCTGTTTTAGATTGTGATCAATTACTTATCGCACTGATTCTTCAGCCCGAAATAATCTCACGGCAACGTTTCTGTAGTGAGTACTCCCATTGCGATCATGTTGTGCTCCAAAGAGTGCAACCCATTGATCCTCGATAAGTAACACCGTTCCGTTTCCGGTACTTTCTTCACCACTCGTATTGAATGAGCCAGACCATTGGAACTGGAATTGATCTGGCGAATCTGTTGTTTGCTGTATCTGGTAGCCCATGGATAATTCGGGCGCAGCAATAAAGCCTTTTTGGTCACCATCCACGCTCACCTTTAAAAGATGTGATTCTTTTAAAAAAGTGGATAGCAGCGGGGAGGGCAGTTCTTCTGTTTCTGTGGCCTGACACTCACAATAGCGAATCTCCAGTATAAGCTGATTCGGGGTGATAAAATCTTCCGGAATTGGGCTTGCTGCGATTGTGAACGTGGATAACGGGTATAGTAAACCGTAACTAAACCACCGAATAGGTTGTAGTGCAATTCTTTGCATAAGACCTCCTTGAATCAAATTGTAAATCGTCACAAACGTTATCGTGGTGTATCAATCTCAAGCGTGATAGGTACAACCTTCGATGCGTACTTCTCCTTTGTGCTCTCTGACGTGGTCTAATAGATTTGTACACACCAGTTAAGAGATAATCCTCAAAACTGGAGTGAAAAATGGCTGTAAGAAAGAAGTACTCAAAAGAATTTAAATTAGATGCGATTAGCTTGGTAATAGATCAAGGCTATTCGAAGGCAGAAGCGGCAAGAAATCTTGGCATTAATCCAAATGTGCTTGGACGTTGGATTAAAGAGCATGAAAATGATGACGGTCATGCGTTTCGTGGAAATGGAAAACTGACGCCTGAGCAGGAAGAGCTTCGTCGTTTGCGAGAAGAAAACAAACGACTAAAGATGGAGCGCGATATATTAAAAAAAGCGGCCACCTTTTTTGCCACGGAAGCAAAGTAAAATACGCTTTCATCACCCAGCATAAAAAGGTGTGGCCCGTTGGCATTATGTGCCAGCAATTGGGTGTAACGCGCTCAGGCTATTACAGCTATTTACAGCGTCAAGACAATAAACCTGATGATCCGACTCATTCGGAGATGATTGAGTGGATACAAGATATAGCCAAATCAAGTGATGATACCTATGGCTATCGCAGGATGAAAACAGCATTAAATGTTTTGGGTTACCCGGTTGGCCGGAACAAAACCAGAAAACTGATGAAAGAAGCGGGAATAAAAGTCAAACACAAGAAGAAATACAAAGTAACGACAAACAGCAACCATAAGCAGCCGGTTTTCGATAATCTTCTCGATCGTGAGTTTGCTGTTGAGCAGCCTGACCAGGTCTATGCGTCCGATATCACATACGTCTGGACACAGGAAGGTTGGTTGTATTTAGCGGTAGTGATAGATCTTTACTCTAGAAAAGTAGTTGGATGGAATATGAGCTCACGCATGAAAGCGCAAATGGTTTGTGATGCGCTCAAAATGGCAGTTTGGCAGCGTCGCCCTGAAGCTGGGCTAATACACCACTCTGATCGCGGCTCACAGTATGCCAGCAGGGATTTTAGAAAACTTCTTAAACTACATGGTTTTAAAGGCAGCATGAGTAAGAAGGGTGACTGCTGGGATAATGCCGTCGTTGAAAGTTTCTTTGGCACTTTAAAGCAGGAGCGAGTTCAGTGGAAAAGCTATCAAACAAGAGCTGAAGCTCAGCGGGACATCCTGGAATATATTTCTGTGTTTTATAACAATGAGCGGCTGCATTCGTACCTCGATTACAGAAGTCCGGTACAGTTTGAAAAAGAAATGGTTGAATTAAGAAAAGTAGCTTAACTGGGTTGTACAATTTTGCTTGACCACGTCACTCTGAATCCGTAAATCAAAAGACCAGGCTCGGGTCGGTTTTCCAGTTGAACTTTCCACAACACAATGACGTGATCCGGATTCCTGTGAATGGCCACTAAATCAGTGATGGTATGCTTCCCGTATGTATCGTAGCTTTCTTCAATTTGCTGATTAAATTCGTCCCCAATAGCCTGTGGTATGCAGGATATCAGTATGGCATGATAACTCGAATAATCCCTCGTTCAGTTAACGTTTTTTGGGATGGCTGGTGCTCAGTGTGAGTACGATGTAGCGGGGCAGAGTGGTTTGTGTGGATAGGTAAGGAAGCTTGATAATGCTAAAAAAGTTTTTGATGATTGTTTTGGTCATTGTGGGTTTGTGTGCGGTAGTGTTTTTCGGGTTTGTTCCGGAATTTCTGGATGACCGGATGAATCGCCATATCGCTAATGAGCGCGTGTTACCCACGCCGGATGTGCAAGCTATGCATCAACAGTTGTTTGTTTCTGATCTTCATAATGATGCACTGCTGTGGGGGCGGGATCTACGCAAGCGGAATGCCATCGGGCTAACCGATATTCCCCGGTTACAGGACGGTAATATGGCACTTCAGGGTTTTTCGGTTGTAACCAAAACTCCGTTTGGCTTGAACATTGAGCGCAACGACGATAAATCCGACATGATCTTCTGGGGCGGTATGGCGCAAGCCTGGCCTGTGGCGGCGTTGGGCAGTCTGTTGCAGCGCGCTTTGATGATGGCTGAAAAACTGGAGACCCTGAGTCGGCATGATCCCGCTGTATATTTTGTTAAATCCCGGGCGGATTTGAGTGAGTTTATAGCGCAACGTCAACGTAACCCGAAGCTGGTAGCAGGGTGGTTGACGCTTGAAGGGGCCCAGGCTTTGGAAGGGAATCTGGATAATCTCGAGAAATTGTATGCTGCTGGATATCGTATGATTGCGCCGACACATTTTTTTGATACGGCAATTTCTGGATCAGCCCATGGTATCAACAAAGGCGGACTGACTGAGTTGGGGCGAAAATGGGTTGCTGAAATGGAGGCCCGATTCATGATTATTGATTTGGCCCATGCCTCCCATGCGACAATTGATGATGTGCTGGCGATGGCGCGTAGACCGGTGATCGTGTCCCATACCGGCGTAAAAGGAACCTGTGCCAATAACCGAAACCTTTCCGATGAGCATATTAAAGCCATTGCGTCCGGTGGTGGCATTATCGGCATTGGTTTCTGGCCGACGGCAGTGTGTGGCGAGTCAGTGAGTGATATTGCCCGGGCGATTATCTACACGGCGGAGCTAGTCGGTGCTGAGCATGTTGCGCTGGGGTCAGATTTTGATGGGGCGGTGGCGAGTCCCGTGGACGGAAGCCAATTGAGTCATTTAACGGAAGCATTGTTAAATGCGGGTATGAGTCAGGCTGATCTTGCGCGGGTTATGGGGGAGAATTTGAAGCAGTTTCTGTTGGATCAATTACCCCATGGCTGATGTAATCAAGGTTTCAGACCGGCTGCCTGAGCTTAATGGTTGTCCTGTGCGCTCGGGTGCCCAGCGCTTTGGTGATGTCTGTTGTATTGAAGAGCCACAGCGTAGTTGGTCTTACACCGAGCTGGATCGGGAGGTTGAGGCTCTGGTTCAGAATCTGGTCAAAGCCGGTGTGAAACCGGGTCACCGCCTGATTTATGATGGCGTGGAATTAGTCCGCGAGCTCACATTTTGTTTCGCCTGCATTCGGATCGGGGCCACGTTTGTGCCGATTAACCCCCGATTTCCCCTGCGATACAAGCAGCAGCTAGTAGAAAGCGTGCAGCCGAACTGGAAGGTTACGGATGAGCTGGTCTCTGCGTGCCCTCACACCATTGGAAGTGAGCCAGCGGGCGTGGTTACCGGGATATTTACGTCTGGTAGTTCGGGTATGCCAAAGTTGGCAATGCATACGCTCGAAAATCATTTCTACAGTGCATTGGGCAGTCAGAGTGTGTTGCCACTGTACCCCGGTTGCCGTTGGGCCTTGACCTTGCCTCTCTTTCACATTGCGGGTGTGGCACTGGTTTTTCGTTGTTTGTGGTTTGGTGCGACAATTGTTATTCCCGAAGATCGGGCCATCTCCCCGGAGTGGTTAACCCAGTGTTTAATTTCTCATGTCTCTTTGGTCGCGACACAATTGGTTCGCTGGAAGGAGACCTGTAATCCCAACTTCCTGGTTAATCACCTTAAGCGCCTCTCAGGGCTGTTGCTTGGTGGAAGTATGATACCTTCACCTGTTTTGCAATGGTTAGTCGATGTCCGCATTCCTGCCTGGATCAGCTACGGTTTAACAGAGATGAGCTCTCAAGTCATGACCGGGCCAGTAAATCCTGATGGCGTGTTGCAGATACTGTTACCTTACCGGGACATAAAGGTTTCGGAACACTGTGAAATTTGTGTACGGGGCAAAACCCTGTTCGCAGGATATTACGAAAATGGCAGGATATCCAGACCAGGCCGAGACAAGGCTAGTGATGATGGATGGTTTACCACTGGTGATTTAGGGATTTTGATTGAGGGTAATTTACAGGTTCTAGGGCGGAGGAATAACCAATTTATTTCCGGCGGAGAGAATGTCCTGCCTGAGCAGGTTGAATCGGTTATGTGTAGCGTATTTAACCTGAAAGAATGTTATGTCGTAGCCAGGGATGACGCTGAATTCGGACACCGAGGTGTGTGTTTTCTGTTTCAGGATGATTTATCGGAGGATGCCAGATTACATTTTAGGGCAAGGTTAAAAGCAGATTTGCCGTCCTACGCCATTCCGGTAGCGCTATACGATTTAACGGACGCGTACGGCAAAAACTGCTTGCCTGGCGGGCTTAAAATCAGTCGGAAAGCCCTTGTAGAACTGCTTTATTCAGGTCAGGCAAAACCTGTCTGTTGATAACGGTTAAAACGCTGGAATCACTTCTTCGGCAAATAAGTGCATAGCATCCAGTATTGCCTCATGCTCCACAAGTCCACCCGGATTGAACCAGCAAATGAAGCGTGAAAGCTGCAATTCCGATTGAATTGTTTTGAGTCTCTCAATGCACCGCGCGGGCGTTTCAAAGAGTGCGCAGTCAACGTTGAGCCGTTCAAAACTCATGGCTTCAATGTATTCTTGAATACTGGGTTTATGGCTGGCGTTTTTGCCACCGGGTTTAACCCCAGGCCATACCGGTGCCACTTTTTCGATTGCAACGGCTTTCATATTATCCAGTGATGCATTCAATGCTGAGCGTATTTCGTCAGTGGATTGGGCGGTGTAGATCGGACTGATCAAGTTAAAATCGAGATGCTCAAGGCTATTGCCAGCTTTGAGCGCATGGGCCTGATAAGTTTCGTACAACGAGCTGATGGTTGGAAACGGGTTGATATGGCTCGCACAGAAAATAGGGTAACCCATTTCTGCCATTTGTTTTACGGTGTCCGGACTGTTCGCAGCTGCGCGAAACGGCGGAATGGGATAGGTACCCAGTCCAGGTGAGAGACTGACGTTTTCCAATGTGTAGTAATCGCCGCGATAAGAGAAGGTCTCCGAGGACAGCGCGAGCTGGATGATTTCCAGAGACTCAATCATTCGTTGCCGATTTTCGCTTTGATTAACACCGAAATGAATGAAGTGATCTGGTAAACCGCCCCGACCAAAGCCGAATTCCACTCGACCTTTACTGATCAATTGCAGTGTCGCGATTTCTTCCGCCACCCGTAAAGGATGGTGAAGTGGAAGTAAGGTGACGCCTGTACCTAATCTGATCTGGTTTGTTCGCGCGGCGATAGCGCTCAAAAGCATCATAGGGCATGCGATGGTGGAAATTGACGGTGTGAAGTGTTGTTCTACTGGCCAAATTGATTCGAAGCCCAGTTTTTCCGCCAATACGGCTTGTTCAATTGCATTTTCATACAATTTAGTGAGTGATTGACCAGGAATCTGGCCCAGTTGGAAATGTACGCCAAACTTCATTCGAATCCCTATTTGCAATAATCCCTTGAGCAAAAAAGCGTAGGATATCGAGAGTTAGTCAGTAAGACCAATGTTCAATTGTGGCATTTTGTAACAGGGCAGACTAAAAAGCCGCAACCAGTGCGAGGCAACTAACGTGCTGGCTGCGGAGAAGATACTAACGATCCCCTGGAGAGGAGGGCGGTTAGTCAGAAGTCGGTTTTGAAGCTTGTGGCAGGATTAATGAGTCGATGATATCCTGCGTGCTGACATCCCCCTTGGCGAGTGGTAAAGGGAGATGTTCCATGTATGCGTTCAATGTAAACAGCGATAAAAATAATACGAGTACAAGGTATGGGTGTCGCCAGTCCTTTATAGCGGGCAGTGATTCAGCCGCCAGTGATCCCGAATCAATAATATAGTCGCCTTTTGTTTTCAAAATTGCTCCACGTTATGTTTTGCTTGTGTTGTTGAAATTAAGTGCGCCGCAAGTGGACGATCCATATCGCACTTGTGGCTGTGGTCAGTGCCCGAGGGCGCTGACGCTGAGCTCAGATTACGAGTTGTAACCCTGACATCCTTGTTAATGGTGTCCTTACCATTTATTCGTCCGTGCGCTTTATATACAGAAGATTGCCGAATTATCTTTTGTATATGGGTGCCAAGACCCTTCTTGCTATCAGCTTAGACTCGCGTGACCGCAATTGGGTATAAGCATTCGTCGTGCCAGAATTAAAATATATAATAAATACAATAGGATGGCATATCTTGTGTTGGACTGTTGTGCTCCACTGGTATTTTTAAGCAACTGATTGGGTGAATTTGGTTGCAAAGATGCAACCAAGTGTGGTCGAATTCCATTTTAGGAATGTAAAAACAAAGTGTTATGGTGTTTCTAAATTGCAACATCTGTATCTGGAACAATTTTAGTCAGTGGCAAGATGTTCTAAGTATTTGTTTAGATGGCATCTATAGCCTTGAAATATATGGGAAAAATAATAGCATCCAGATATTTTTGACCTTTTTTGAACGAATACCTGGGAAATCGTGTATTTTCAATACGAATAATGGTTTGACCTGAGGTTGCATTATGGTAATAACGGATAGTCTTAAGAAAAACGAGCCTGGTTTGTTCAAAAAGTATCGTCTACAGCACGATTTGCTCAGTTGGCAAACAATAGCCAGGGCGTTTTCCGAGAAAGTGGCCTGTTGAACCGGGTCGCTAAAATGCAACCTGGCAGACATTGGTTTGAGTAGTTATGAGTAATATCGGGTCATTTCTGGGTCAGTTGTGGCAAAAGCTGGTATATCGCCGATCGGCCCCGCTAACGCAGCAATGGACGATTGCGACTGCAGTTACAGTTTTGCCATTACTCGCAGCTGTAATTTATGCGGTTTATTCACTGGAGCGACAGAACCAATCGCAGTATGTGCTGGTGACTTCTGTTATCCTGGCCAATCAGTCAGGCTTGGAGATAACTGAAGACATCCGGGAAATGGAGCGTCTCGGGCGTCAATATGTCGTGCTTCGGGATAACCGATTCATCGACCTGTACCAGGAAAAATACACAACCATGGCGGCACGTTTACAGGATTTGAAACGTGTTCTGGGCGATGAGTTGAGTGTTGAGGCGGTTGATGCCTTATTGGCAGTGCTGAATATTAAACCGTTTACTGAAGCAATGTTTGCCTCGGAGATGTCTTCAGGGGGGGGCACTGCGACGGGATCATCTCCCGGGAGTGGGATAACCAATCGTTCCACGACCTCCGATTCTTCCGCTGCTCAATCCGGCAATTCATCAATAACCGATCAACAAAGTATTCTCAAACGCCTGCAGTTTGTTTTTGATCAGGCAAATGGCCTGGGAGAAAACTTGAAAAAGCAGGTCGCTTCCCATATTAACCACTCGCTGAAATCAAATGAGCAGGAGTTTTCCCGTAAAAAACGTCATATGTTGTTGATCGGCTCACTTATTTTGCCTGGAACTGCAATATTGTTACTGTTTTTTTCGTATCATATATCCCGGCCGTTGAAAGATCTCGCGGGAGCGATTCGTTTATTGGGCCAAGGTAAGCTAAATCAGGAAGTTTCGATTACCGGCCCGTCTGATCTGGTCGCTTTAGGTGTTCGTCTGGAATGGATGCGCAATCGCTTGCTCTATCTGGAAAAGCAGAAAAATGTATTCCTGCGTCATGTTACCCATGAATTGAAAACGCCGCTTGCATCGATCATGGAGGCAACATCGTTGCTTGAGGATGAAGTGCCCGGTCCTGTGAATGATCAGCAGCAGCATGTGCTCGGTATTCTTGACCGAAACGCCAGGAAGCTTCTGGAGCAAATTCAGCAGTTGTTGAATTTTAATGCGGTGCGTGAACAAACCAAAGATGAATGGGTCGACGTTTCAATCGCTGAAATAGTCCATCAGCAGGTTAATGGGCTTGAAGACAGTGCAGGTTCAAGACAGATAAGCTTTCAGGTTGACGGGCAGAATCTGACCGTCCAGGTTGATGTTATGCGTTTTGATATGGTGCTCAGTAACTTGTTATCCAATGCCGTGAATTATTCTCCGCGGGGCGGTGTCGTTCAAGTAGTTTGGGGCTTGCAAGACCACTATTGGTGGTTGTCTGTCTCAGATCAAGGCACGGGAATTGCCGAGTCGGAAATGGAATCGATTTTTCAGCCGTTCTACCAAGGGGCTGCGACCCGTGATGGCGCCATAAAAGGAAGTGGACTCGGGCTGTCCATCGTAAAAGAATGCATTCAGGCACTGAATGGACATGTGAAAGTTGAAAACAAAACCGGAGGTGGTGCTGTGTTCACAGTGACGCTGCCTCTGATTGATGAGGATATGGTGAATGAGCCAGATTTCTAAGTGTCGGCTGGGATGGTTGACGGTGTTTATTGTTGTGATGTCTGGTTGTCAGCCAATCGTACTGAGAAGTACTTTGAATGATCCCGATGAGGAATGCAAGATCGAGTATCCTGATCAGGTAAATCAGGTTCCTGCGGTGGGTCGGGTATCGCCTTATTCTGCCACCAGTTGGTTGCAGCAGCGGGAGATGATTTGTGGTTCCGGGAAACAGAAACTGCTGCCAGCTACAGCGAATAAACGCTTGAGTGAGCGGCAAAAAATGGTGGATAAACGATTGTCCGAGCTGTTACTTGCGTCTTGTTCTATGGAGACTGACCCGGCGAAAATGGGCATCGCGTTAACCAAAGTGCGCGCGATTTCAGGTTGGTCGACGGATTTTATCGCATTGTTTGCATTTTTGGAGCAACAGCAGCAGTTGACGCAAAATCTGCTGGAGCGGCAGGATACGATTCGTCAGGAAATGCAAAGCAAGATCGATGCGTTAACCGATATCGAAGCCGATATCAGTCAACGCCAGAAAAATGGGCAATAAGGTTAATTTAATCTCGGGAACAAAGGAAAGCACATTATGAGTCAAGCGAAACTTCCGGACCGCGATATCATTATTGTTGATGATGATCCAGGTCTTCTGGAGCTACTGAGTATGCGCCTGCAAGCATCAGGTTACGCTGTGCGCACGGCTGCCAGTGGTCAGGAAGCCATTACGCTGATTGCATCCCGTATTCCGGCGCTGGTCATCAGTGATTTGAAAATGGATGGCATGGACGGCATGGAGTTGCTTAGTGAGGTGCAAAAACGCTGGCCATCTCTGCCCGTGATTATATTAACCGCGCACGGCTCCATTCCGGATGCGGTGGCGGCCACGCAGAAAGGCGCTTTTGCGTTTTTAACCAAGCCCGTGGACAAGGATGCGCTGTTATCCACATTGCGAAAAGTCAGTGATGGCGGAAGTATAATCAAGCCGGATGAATCCTGGTCCCATCGTATTGTCACGCGCAGCCCGAAAATGTACCAACTGCTGGAGCAGGCCCGCCTCGTTGCGCAAAGCGATGTAAATGTGCTGATTAACGGTGAGAGTGGGACGGGTAAAGAATTGCTGGCAGAGGCAATCCATTGTGTCAGTGTCCGGAATAATAAGCCTTTTATTCCTGTTAACTGTGGTGCCATACCGGCGGATCTGATGGAGTCTGAATTGTTTGGCCACAAGAAGGGGGCCTTCACCGGCGCGGCGAGAGATCATACCGGTTTGTTTGCGGCGGCAGATGGCGGCACACTGTTTCTGGACGAAATTGGAGATATGCCTTCGCACTTGCAGGTAAAACTGTTGCGGGTGTTGCAGGAACGGAAAATCCGTCCCATTGGTTCCACTGAGCAGGTTCCGATTGATGTGCGTATCGTGTCCGCGACGCACCGGGATTTGATCGCAGCGGCGCAACAAGGGGCGTTTCGTGAAGATTTATTCTACCGTTTAAATGTGGTCAACCTGGTGTTACCGCCACTGCGTGAGCGCAAGGAAGATATTCCACTGCTGGTAAACCACTTCCTGAGTTCCATCGCGGATCGTACCGATCGGCCACGGAAGCATTTCGCGGACGATGCAATGGATATGCTACTGAGCTATGACTGGCCCGGTAACGTCAGGCAGCTCAACAACCTGATTGAACAAGCGGTTGCACTTTCTGCGTCTACGTTGATTTCAAAAGAAGTGATTGAGCACTCAGTTCCCGGAAGTGGTGATGTTGTGGAGCCTCTGACGGAAGCAAAAAAAGCATTTGAACGTGAATATTGTGAGCGTTTGCTGCGGATCACCGGCGGAAATATCCCGGAAGCCGCGCGCCTTGCCGGGAGAAATCGGTCTGACTTTTATAAAATCGTGAAAAAGCACGGAATTGCGATTGAGGATGATTCTATTCAGGGATGAAGGTGTCAGGGATAAAGGTGTCAGGAATAAAGGTGTCAGGAATAAAGGTGTCAAGGGTCGATGACGTATCTTCGACCCCCGACAGGATATAGCTGACAGCGTGTTACTTGCTAGTTTTTCCAGTATCGGGTAATGAAACTGGCTGCGTGCTCGGCAGCGACGTTTGCTTCGGGCATCCAGCGCACAAAAAGTGGCCATACATGCCACATTTTTCGCCATACCTCCAGCACGACTTCGCCACCATTCTTCTTGATCGCTTCAGAGAGTGCTTGGGCATCATCCAGAAGAATTTCATTATCAGAAACCTGAATCATGATCGGTGGCAGGTCTTTCAGTTCTGCAAACAGGGGGGAGCAAAGTGGGTCAGCCAGTTTATCCTGAGCATATTGACTGGCCATCAGGCTCATCCACTCGCGATTGAGCATAATGTCATGTTTTTCATTTTTAACCAGACTCTCGCCTTGCATGGTTAAATCGACCCAGGGCGAAATACACACCGCTGCACTGGGTAATCTGCGATTGTTCTGCTGTAATTTCAGCAGCGTCGACATCACCAGGCCACCTCCGGCAGAGTCTCCGACCAGTGCGATATTTTCTTCCTTGAAACCTCGCCCGACAAGCCAATTGTAGGCTGCGGTAGTATCATTTACGGCGGCAGGGAAGGGGTGTTCCGGTGCCAGCCGGTAGTCTGGCACCAACACAACGGCTTCGCACAGGGCTGATAGACGCTCGGTCAGCAGACGATGGGTTTTAGGCGAACCTGTATTAAAGCCGCCGCCATGAAGGAACAGTATCGCATGGCTGCTTCTTGCATTACGATGGGTAACCCATTCTGCCGGGCAATTGGGTGCCAGTACTTCTCGAATTTTAGTCGTCGGCGAGACAACGGAAATCAGACTGAGTTGTTCCAGCTCTTTGCGTTGTTGTTCCACGGGAACTTCAGCTCGCAGTGTTCGACCGATACGGTGTTTTACAAGCTGTTTTATGAATCGGGATCGGATACTTGCCATTATATTTTTTGAGATATGCCTTCAGGAGGTGAATCAAGTGGGGCAATTGTATGCAATCAATGAGAGTAATGGCCAGCTTTTTTGTAAAAGAGTACGAAATTGGGTTGCTTGCAGCCTGCAAAAATGACTCATTTTGGTTCGGTCGAGATCAATCTCTCCCTTAACCAGGCGGGTAGCCTGTGCTGAAATCGTTTAATCTTTTTATCGATTTTGGGGTTTCGAAGGCGCACGCGCTGAATATAGCGGCGAAATGCTGGACTGCTTCCGGCAAGCAGGGCCGCGCCGACTACAATCATCACCAAGCCAAGTGGTATGGGGAGCGGGAGCACAATCAATCCCGCAATAATTAACAGCCAGGCAAGGATAATGGTACTAACGTGTTTTACCATGGGCGGTATCCAAAGGTTGGCCAAGGAGGGCATAGAACCGGAGAACCCGGCTATGATAGCCGGGCTATGTGACTTCAAAATGACAGGGTCGAGATGACCGGATTTCTATTCCTTTTCTGCTGTAAGCACTCTAACATTCCTGAATGCGCTTTGGGCCGTGGGTATGGCGATGTCATGATCGTTGATGAAGTTTATGCCGGTGAAATCGCCAGTAAAGTACTCACCGATCGGAATGATGAATTGTCGCCAGTCAGCGCCGTTGTATTCATGGAAATCCTGAATTCCCCAGCGTTGGGTTCCATACAGTTGAAAATTGTACTGGGAGCTGATTTCCTGTTGCTGTACGTCCAGCCCGATGCCGTGTATGTCCCCTTGCGCTCCAGCCCTGAATTCGAATACCAATACGGTCTCGGGTTCGACCCGAATCGCTGCCGTCAGTTGCTTCCAGGTATTTCCGGATAGTTCCAGTGTTCTGCCATCATCAGAGATGTCTGCTGTCCCGTTACTGTCTTGATTCCCGTCGTAGCTGTGCAATTTTGTCGGCTCGATTGCCACTTCCAGGTTTGTGACAGGTGGTTCGGGTTTGACTTCAAACAAGCGAATATTCTTGAATTGGCTGTTTGCTTCAGGCGTATTGACATCATGGTCATTGATTAGGTTGATTCCTTTGAACTCGCCAGTGAAATATTTCCCGATCGGGATTTCGAAAGCAACCCAGTCACCCAGTGGTGGTGATCTGTGATAATTCTGGAGGCCCCAGCGTTGTGTGCCAAACAATTGAAAATTGTAACTTGAGTTGATTTCATCACGGGCGTAGTCGACACCAATACCGTGAATTTCGCCCTCGTGCAGGCTTCTGAATTGAAATTCCAGAACCGTATTTTCGGTAATCGTAAGGGGATACTCGATCTGTTTCCAAAGATTACCCTGAAGTGTTATGGCCAGCCCGTCATCGGAGAGTGCTACGGTTCCGTTGTTATCCTGACTGCTGCTATAGCTGAACAATGTTGTGTCCGATATGGTTAAATATGACGTAGTGTTTCCATCGTTGTTACCGCCGGATGCATTGTCATCAGGTGTATCGTCATCAGGTGGATTGTCATCATTTGGGGGATTGCTGTCGTCAATCGCGATTGAGAACGAGCGCGCTTCCCGGGTTATATTGCCCTGCATATCGGCAACTTCAACGTACACAGTGCCTGGCATCCCGGCTGTTAGTGAAGTAGTTAAAGGTAAGCTGAGAACATTGCCACCCAAATCACTGAACTCTGCGCTCAAGTCAGTCCCTGCAGCAAGGCCGTTCACCTCAAAATCGGCGGTTACGCGCAGGGATGCTCTGTTAATGCCACTGAAAGCGTCCGCAATACCAATTTTGATCGCCGAAGGCGGGACAGGGTTCACGCCAGCTCTGGGTGCGGCAATAGTGAGAGTTGGCCGAAGGTCATCCGAGAACCAGCCGTATCCTTCGTGACTGGAATTGAGACTGAGGTCGATGGGACAGCCCAGATCAATCCAGCGCGCAAAGTTCATTTTTTCATCAATGCTCAATGGTTCAACGCCGTGACCGGGAATAGGCATAACGCTGCCAATAAAATCCAGATCCGAGTCGTTTACTCTGGTGCCCTCCGGTAATGTAGAGCGGTCACCCGGTACTGATGCGCTCGGGTGATCTTCATTGCGCCAACCATCAAGCCGTTCGCCAAATAATTTCCACATTAAAAGACTTCGCCGACTTTGAAATTGTCGCACATAGCGGCTGGCATTGGTTTGCCGCCATTTAGGTTTACTGCCCACGGTGACCAGTGGTGGAATGCCGTATTCAGCATCTTTATCGCTGCAAAGACGTTTGTAGTCTCCGGGCAGCCCGTCAGTCTCGCTGATGTCATCCAATACCAGTTGTGCCGGTATGGGGGTGTTTGAAGCACTATGACAGCTGGTACATTTTTCCTGAAGGACCGGACGGATATCCTGATAAAACTCGATATTCGCCACCGTTTCGGGCACTTTGATTACGTCAGGCTCACCGTTACCGGATTGAGTGATCAAGGGCGTTGACTGGGTTAAATCCCAAATCTCATAATCTGGTTTTGCGGCTGCAGTATCGGAAAATTTCACGGGTTCCTGGCTGTGAGCATGGCACCCGCCACAGTCATTTCGTACTTCTCCGGGACGAACCTGATGCCAGGTCTGGGCCATATTCAAGACCATGCCATTCCGGTCAATCGTCTGGAACGTAAAGGGCGTGTCTGCGGGTATCTTGGCCAGAAAGCTTGTATCCGGGTTACCTTGCGGATCAAGTATGGGCTCGCCGTTTGAGCCAAACTTTCGTAGCGGGATTTCTCCGAGAATTCTCAGGCGCTCGTTTGCATGGTTTTTGAAGAAGATGCCGCCTTGTGGACTGGAATGCGGGCCATATCCCCGATCAGGATTGGGCTCCATCGACAGTATTCTTACCGCCCAAATATCACTGTTGGAATACTGACCGGCATCTGAACCTTGTGTATTCCAGTTTGAGCTTTGGTTATTCTGGCTGGTGTTGAATACATCCAGTCCACTGAAAGGTTTTTCAGCGTCGGCGGCACCTGGAGTGGTTTCTCTGTTATAGAAACTGCTTGTTCCGATCAGACCGTAGGGCGTACCCTCCGGGAGTTGTGCATGTTGGCTCCCGTCATTAGGCAGCCAGGGCAATTTGGCAGGCTCATCGATGCCGTAAATAGATTTATACGGGACAACTGCACGCGGCCAGACTTCATTGTATTGACTATCGTTCTTGATCAATTCCAGCTGCGTTATATCATTCACGGGGTCTCCGTCATGAATGATATAGATTCCCGAATCTACGGCTGGCCATGGCGTGGGACGTTTCAAGCGGTTAACCGGACCATCTGACCAGGCAACCAGTAAATCATTGCCCGGGGCTGCGCTTGGGTGCGTATATTTTCCATATCCATCGGTTGCGGCATCGTCAGCAGAGGACGAAAGTGGTGTGACAGAATACATCCCTTTTGGGGTGAAGGGCATTTGAAAATAACCGTACGCATTTTCCGTGCGTATTTTGGGGTTTTCACTGGCGTTGGCACTATGAAAACGGGGGCCGGTCGCTGATGTTGCCTGAGGAATACGGTATAGTGCACCAAACCCGAAATTGTTCAGGTTGTAATAATCCTCGACGACCAGACTTTGATCTGAAAGTTGAGTCATGAAGTGGAAGGCTTTGGCAAAGCGAAATGCGCTGATCACCGGTTCCCATTTCCGTCCATCAGGCCAAATTGACCATATACCCCAAAGTCTGCGATCTCTTAGCCCCTGGCTCTCGTAGGTACTAAACAGCACCCGACCGTCTGCCAGAGGAGTGGGGTGCAATGCAGAACCGATGCTCATGGGGGCGATGGGGGTTACGTTTTTCCCGTCTTCATCCATTACGAACAGTTGCATGGTCGGAAAGGTATAATTTTTAGTCGGACGAAAGCCATTGCGGTTGCTGGTAAACATGATTTTTCCACCGGCAAGGGGGGCTGGCCCGGTATTTAAAATGCCGTAACCCAATCGGTTTTTACTTCGGTCTGGATTCACCGGGTTGCTTTCATCCCAATCACCCGTGCCGGTGTTGGGTGTGAATTCCTGATGCGTCAGACGTTCAACTTTGCGGGTTGGAATGTGAATCCGATAGATGTCCGAACCCTGCTTCGGAAGGTCACCCCGTTGGGTGTTGAGATTTTCCCGGCGCAAGTCGTGAAACAGGCTGTAGTACACCCATTCACCATCAAATGAGACAAACGGATCCGTTACGGCACCGAATTCGGTATCAACCAGCACTTCTTCGCTGCCGTCGGGATGAAGTAGTATCAAGTCCGAATTGGGCTCGAGTCGGCCTGGGTGGAACACCTCGGGCCAGACAATGTGTGCGTCGTCTCCATTGCGGGGTTGTTTGACATACACGATGTCGTAATTGACTGCCGCGAAAATGGTGTTCGACAGCAGTAACAGCGCACAGGTGAGTGCGGATAGCAGGTGTTGTTGTATTCTGAACATAACTAATCCCTTTAGTTAGCTTCCCTGATGTATTACGGTAGCAAAGCATACCGGAATGTTATTTTTGGGCAACCATCAGTTCCGCGCTTAGACGGTTTTCAGTCTAGTTCCTGGATCATGGGGATCAGTGTGGCAGTGTGCACACGAATACATTACTTTACAGAAAAGAGTTCAGTTAATTTGGCGTAAGTCTCAAATCTGATCACTAAGGAGATTATCGGGATGGCAAAGGAAGAAAATCGCAAAGCGGTTAGTAACGAAAATCACAAAGAAAATAAAAAAACGAATGAAGATAAAAAGTGGTCGATTCGAAATCTTATCACCGATTTACGGGATGATGCCCTGGATACGGTTGCCGGCACCGCAATCAGTCTTATCTTGAAGTTGGCTCGCAATGTTTTGTTTGATAATAAATCGTTAGCAAAAATGCCGGATCGGCAACTGGAACTGTTATCTCAAACAGGGCACTATGTGCGCGATTTGCGGGAGGTTGCAGGTTTGACAGTTGATGATCTGGCCGATGCCATCGACCTGTCTGACAAGTCCATACTCGAAGCAGTGGAGGCAGGTACCGCGACCCTGTCTTTTGAATTGATCCTGCGCTTGTCTGCTGTTTTGGCCCGTTATGATCCAGTACCTTTCATTTTACAATTTATTCGGACCTACAGTCCGGAAACCTGGGAGATGCTCGACGACTGGGGCATTGCTCGAATACCCATGCAATTCGAGCGAGAACGCCGGTTTGTCAGTATATTACGACGTCATCATATTGCCCGTGAGCTAACGGACGATGAATTTATGGATTTGCTAAAATTGACCGATGATGCGTTTAGAGTGGGATTGAACTGGTATCATCGCAAACATCCGGAGTGGAGTTCTGATCGAGATGATCCTGCGCCTCTGGATGTCGATCTGGCACCGGCGACCTTAACCTCAGGTGAGAAAGAAAATAATTCAAGTGACGCTGAACAAGGCGTAAAGCCGAAGTTGAAAGGGAAGACATCAAGCAAAAGTGAAGCCTCAACTAAAGGATGAAACACTGAACCATGTTCAATAGAATCAAATCTGAATCAGGTGGCATCGCTTTTTTCAGGTTCCAGTTACTCGGAGGGGGGGATCTTTGAGTGTATCCTTGAGTTATGAAATGCTTGACGCGATAGCCGACACCTATATTCCCTTATTAGCACTGATTTCAATATTTTTGTTGGTTCGTCTGGGGATGCATCGTGACTGGAGGATGTTGGCCCGTCAGCTCGGCGGGCTGATTTTCAGTTTGTTGTGTGCCTACGGCTTGATGCTAGTGGACTTCTTACTAACAATTTGGGCTCACGTCGGGATGGACTACAGCACCCACACCGCTGTTGCGTTAGTATTCGTGATCCATTTAACGATGTGGTGGAAACGTATGTGGAGGCTATGGTGGCTGTCCTTCTTGGGCTACCTGGCACTGATGTTTTATCAGCAGTATCACACGGTAGCGGACATGTTCTCTACGGGGGTAGTGATCTGCATGTTATTTGTACCGTTGCTGCGCTATGCCGTTAAGACCAGGCTTGACGCAGATACCAAAGCCAAAGGCCGACGTGCTGACTTGGTCTATCGAGCGGGCCCGTGACTGATGGATGCCTATGTCCTGTGCCAGCCAGGGGGGATATTTATATATCAAGCACAGATACTGCAGGCTATACAGCATGCTCATAGTGCTTTGCAGTTGGTCATTCCCGCCGGTGAATTAAGCTTGCAGATCTCGGATGACACGTTTACCACGCCCTGTTTGATCGCATCGGATGTCGAGCATTGCCTGACCATGGCAGGTGGTTGGGTGATACTGATAGAACCTCAATCGAGTTTAGGAAATGCTTTGGCTGGTCTATTGCAAGGTAGCAAGGTTGTTCGAATGACGTGGGGCAGTGTTGCCAATGTAAAGCCGCCTGAGCCTGAGCGT
The DNA here is from genome assembly GCF_002162375.1 of Oleiphilus messinensis. Taxonomy (GTDB): domain Bacteria; phylum Pseudomonadota; class Gammaproteobacteria; order Pseudomonadales; family Oleiphilaceae; genus Oleiphilus; species Oleiphilus messinensis. Next base: position 2,265,827 of record NZ_CP021425.1, read on the forward strand.
GTTGCAGAATACGGGGTGCTGGCCTGGTCCTCATTTTTTGAAGGGCTTGGAATTGCAAATACCGCTTTTTCGCATTTGCTGAATATGGACGGAAAGTCCCTTGACCCACGAATTGCAAAGATTATCTCGTTTATGAATCGTTGCTTTTCGGAAGATTGCGTCAAGCCCCAGCATTGGCGAGCGGCAATGGTGGCCGGACAAGTCAATCTTTCTGAGGGGCGCTTTTTGCATCTGTTCCGGCAACAAATGGGAATTGCCTGGCGGCCCTATCTTCTTTGGCGCAGATTATTGTGCGCAGTGGTTCTGTTACAAAAAATTGGCAACGCAACAGAAGCCGCCCACGCTACCGGTTTTTCCGACAGTGCTCATCTGAGTCGCACCTTCAAAAGCAAATTTGGTTTGACGATTCGGCAGGCTGCTCTGCTGTTTAAAGTGTCATCCTAGACTTGTTTTTAGCGCCGAAGCTGTCGTGTTTTTGCCCGTGTTTAGCCAGTTTATTCAAGTTTGCTCCCTTTGTTTCTTTGTACACTGAGTTGAACTTAACAAACCAAGATAGAGGTATCACCTATGGGGGCGCAAAAACAAATGACATTTCTGGCTAAATCAAATGCTACGCAAGTGCAATCGAAGAAAAGTGGCGTTCTGCAGGTCGAGGATTTATCTGCTTATTTGAGAACCTCAACCATGATCGACTTTCAACACCCGGCGATACAGCAATTAGTTAATGACAAAGGCTGGCGAAACCTTAACGAATATGAGGCCATTGGCGAAGTTTACTATTTTGTCAGGGACACCATTAAGTTTGGCTATAACCGTGATGATACGCTGAAGGCCAGTGAGGTGTTGCATGATGGATACGGTCAGTGCAACACAAAAGGCACACTATTGATGGCTCTATTTCGGGCAATTGGTGTACCTGCCCGGTTTCATGGATTCACGATTGATAATCAGCTGCAAAAAGGGGCGATACCGAAGTATCTCTTTTTATTTGCGCCTGAGCGGATTATCCACAGTTGGGTGGAGATTTTCTTTGAAGGCCAATGGCTGGACATTGAGGGTTATATCATTGATCAGCGATACCTGGCGCAAATTCAGGCTCGATTTGCAGATCAATGTGATGGGTTCAGTGGTTATGGTATTGCGACAAACTGCCTTGCGAAACCGTCCAACGAGTGGCGGGGACAGAGCAACTATATTCAGCGGGATGGTATCGTTGATGACTTTGGCACTTATGTTGATCCGGATTCGTTTTATGGGCAAATAGGCACCAACCTGAGGGGCATCAAAAAATGGTTGTTCCGCTATGTGTTACGGCATTTGATGAATCGAAATGTCCGGTGCATTAGAAAACGGGGTCTGAAATAGGTCTCCGCTGAATTCGACTAAACTGAAGTGAATATGAAACGTCATCAGACGCAGTACTCAAATACAATGTAGATCTAGGGAGTACAAATGAGCATCAAAATTCAGGTACTTAAAACGGATATAACCACCTTGGACGTGGATGCAATTGTCAATGCCGCGAACAATTCACTTTTGGGTGGCGGGGGCGTGGATGGCGCTATTCATCGGGCTGCGGGCCCGGACTTGTTGGTGGAGTGTCGTGGGCTAAGAGGTTGTGAGACCGGGCAGGCGAAAATCACCAAAGGATACCGTTTACCTTCTCGGTTTGTTATCCATACCGTCGGACCGGTCTGGTCAGGCGGGCGACAGAATGAGCCTGAATTATTGCGCAGTTGTTATGAGAGTTCGTTGCGTCTGGCGGAGAAACATGAGCTCGAAAGTATTGCGTTTCCTGCGATCAGCTGTGGGGTCTATGGTTATCCCATTACCCAAGCGGCAAGTATTGCCATAAGTACAGTCCGGGCGTTCGGTCAAACAGCAATCAAATTGGAGAGAGTGGTCTTTGCCTGTTTTGGTGATGATGTGTTCAATGCGTTGGCAAAGCTGGTTTAAGGTCTTAAATTTGACCTGGGACAGTAAAATTAGTGGTTCGAGACGATGGATATACCCCTGAGGCGGTAGAAAAAAAGAATCATGACCATATAATTTTATACAATACCTATAAATAAACTTTAGTGATCGATCTTGATTGCGTACACGCCGTAATTCGTTAGGAGAAACTGAATGACAACCCCTCAGCCAGGCATTTTTGTGGAAGGCAGCCGGTTTGGCCAGTTTATGGAATATACAATTAAAGCGGGAGTCGCACTCAGTGAGATTCGCGCGGATCTGGATCGTATTGTCCATTCCGGCCCTCGCTCGGTAAATCTGGTTGCAACCTTTGGCTATAACCTCTGGCGTTTGCTGAATCCGGAGGCAATTCCTGAAGGGTTTCGCAGCTTTGAAACCCTGAAAGACGATAACGGAGAGGTCGTTATCCCGTCTACTCAAGGTGATATTATGCTTTGGGTGCATTCTGATGAGCATGACGATTTGGTGGATGCGGTCATTCGTATTAACGAGTTGATGGGGCAGATCGCGACCTTGCAAACCGATGTTTCTACTTTCGTGTACCGTGATTCCCGTGATCTTACGGGTTTTGTGGATGGCTCTGCCAATCCTAAAGGCGATGACCGATTGCCTGTGGCGTTGATTCCCGATGGTGAGGCAGGGGCATCTGGTAGCTTTGTGTTGAGTCAGAAGTGGAACCACAATCTTCAAGAATTCAACAAATTGAATGTGCCCGAGCAGGAAGGCGTTATTGGCAGAACCAAGTCGGACAGTATCGAGCTGGAAGGCGATGAAATGCCGCCAACATCTCATGTCAGCCGAACTGATTTCAAGGAAAACGGTAAAGCGTACAAGCTCTACCGTCGAAGCATGCCGTTTGCGGACGGTCACCAGAAAGGTTTGTATTTTGTGGCATTCTCCTGTGAGCTGGAGCGTTATGATGTGCTATTAAATCGAATGGTGGGTCATTGGCAGGATGGTTTGAAAGACCGGCTGATGGAGTTCACCAAGGCAGAAAAATCATCTTTTTGGTTTGCGCCTTCGATGGATGACCTTTCCGCAGCGTTGCAGCGTTAAGCGCGAGCAGACTTAGGGTCTGCTGACCTTTTTGGATACCATTGCGCGCAGGGCGGCGGGTTTTACCGGTTTGTTCAGAAACTGGTAGCCCCTGCTCAATGTTTCCTGCTTCAATTCATCGGCAGTCACAGCAGTGACTAGAATTCCCGGAATCCGTGGACTTCGTTGACTGTTGAGGTTATCCAGAACATCGAGCCCGTTTTCATCGTTATCCAACTGATAATCTGCCAGAATGATCTCCGGTGTGAAATGGCGCAGGCGATCTTGAGCTTCGGTCAGGCTCATTGCTGTTTGCACCTCGCAGTGCCATCCCTGGAGCAGTGCTTTCAAGCCGTTCAGTATGTGAGCATCATTGTCGATGCACAAAACTCGGAGGTTTTCGATGCTGCCAGGTATGCGCGCTTCGATTGTGGGTTTAATTTCTGCACTGAGTTGACCGTAAGGCACTGTGACTGAGAACACACTGCCTTTGCCCAGCCAGGATTGGACTTCGACGGGGTGGTGCAAAACATGGCTGATTCTATCCACTATTGCTAAGCCCAGTCCGAGACCTTTCTTGTCCTGATTTCGGTTCAGGCGTTTAAACTCCTCAAAAATTTGTGTCAGTTGATCCTCCGGAATACCCGTCCCGGTGTCCCATACCTGAATCTTCAGATTATTTTGTTGTCGTCGGCAACCCAGCACAATGCGACCGGACTGGGTGTAGCGACAGGCGTTGGACAGCAGGTTTTGAATCAAGCGACGCAGCAGTTGTAAATCGCTCCGGACAACAGCAGAGGAATGAATAACATGGAGTGTCAGGTTCTTCTCGGCAGCGATTGCTGAAAACTCCGCATCCAGTGGTCGCAATAGATCGGTAACGGTAAACGCACTGAATTGAGGTTCCAGTACGCCTGCATCCAGTTTGGATATATCCAGCAAAGTGTTGAGGATTTCTTCTGCTGCGGATAGTGAGCTGTCAATGTGGGCCAGCAGCTCTCTTTGCTCTTCCGGACAGTCTTCTTTTGCCTGAAGTGCAGATGAAAACAATCGTGCAGCGTTCAACGGTTGTAATAGATCGTGACTGGCCGATGCCAGGAAGCGAGTTTTGCTCTGGTTTGCCTGCTCGGCTACGGCTTTTGCCTTGCTCAGCTGTGAGTTCAGATAGGATAGTTCATTGGTTCGTTCTGTTACACGCTGTTCCAGATAAATGTTCGATTCTTTTAAGGCCTGTTCTGTTTTCCGCATTCGCGTAATGTCGGCGAATGTTGTAACGAAGCCCCCACCGGCGGTGGGCGTGCCCTGGATCAAGAGTACGCTACCATCGGGCCGCTCCCGCTCGTATTCATGGGTTTCCGAGGTTTGCATCAGTTCGATCCGGTTTCTGATGAGTTCATCGATCTTTTCACTGGGTATACCGGCCAGGATCAGGTTGAATCGAACCAGATCTGCAATAGGGCGCCCGACTCGGACAAAACCTTTGGGGTAATTGAACAGCTCCAGATAGCGTTGGTTCCAGGCAACGAGTCGCTGTTGATTATCGACTACACTGATGCCCAGGCTGATGTTCTCGATAGCGGATTGTAAAAGATCCCGGTTAAACTGCATGACCTGGGAGGCTTCATCGACGATGCTGACCACATCTTCGATTTGCATGTCACGACCTTTCAGGGTTGAATCCAGAACTACCCGCGCGGTTGAGGATCCGATTACACTGGCGAGCTGGCTTTCAATGTAGCGGAGTAGCTCTCTTGTGGCTTTTTTTCCAGGGCTCAATCGGGTGAGGAAGCGTCGTTCGTAGTAATCAAGAATACTTTGTGCTTTTTCGGGGCCAAGAAATCGCTCTGCGACAGCTTGCAGGTCACGAACGGTTGCTTCACCGACCAGCTCATCTTCATGAGCAGAATGATCTGATTCCTGAAAAAATGCGGCAACCTGAATACGCTCTCTTACTTTTTGTCGGGTGAACATGGAAAAAATAATATAGCAGAGGGTATTGAGGCCGAGACTCCAGATCATGCCTTGGGTTACCCGACTGGATTCACTGATATCCTCGGATTGACTAACCCAGTTTAAAGGTGTACTGACGCCAAACTCGAAAACTTCCGCGGGGACCCGGTCTGCAAGCGCCAATGTGGGCAGCAAGAGCGTGATAAACCAAACGGTGAACCCGACCAGAATGCCAATCATCGCTCCCTGATAATTCCCTTGGCGCCAAGTCGCCCCGCCAATCAATGCCGGCGCAAACTGGGCGGCGGCCGCAAATGACAACAGACCAAATGAGGTGAGCGTGGCATGTGCTGCGGCGATTCGGTAGAAGCCATAGGCGCAAAGCAAAATAATCAGTATGGCCACCCGGCGGGTTGCAATCAGCAGGGGACCAAGATCTCTGCGTTTTTTTAAACGTTCGCCAAAAAGTGTGAGCAGTCCTGGAATCACAATTTCATTACACACCATCGTACTTAACGTGACGGCAGATACAATTACCATGGCTGTTGCTGCAGAGCCCCCACCGATGAAAGCCAGAATACTTAACCATGAGGGGCCATTTTGCATCGGCACACTGAGTACAAATGTGTCTGTATTCATTTCTCCCAGTGGAAAAGTCAGCATGCCTGCGGCGGCGATCGGAATCACAAAAATACTGATCAGTACCAGATAGATTGGCATTAACCAGCGTGCCACGTTCATGTCTTTCGCGTCGTAATTTTCAACCACGGTGACATGAAACTGCCGCGGCAGGCAGATAATTGCACACATCGCGATCAGGGTTTGGGTTAGAAAGGTCGTTGCGTCGACGTTCTGTACCACAAAGGATTCGACGCTGATTTTCTGTGAAAGCTGAAGGAAAATGTCATCCATACCCTGATAAAGGAAATAGCAAACAAATATACCCACCGCTAAAAAGGCCACGAGTTTGATAATGGACTCCAGGGCGATTGCCTGCATCATGCCTTGGTGGTGTTCTGTTGCTTCGATGTGTCGGGTGCCAAATAGCAGCGCAAACAGCGCCATGAGCAAGGCGCTGTACCACGCCGGATCTACGCCAACGGGAACCTGTTGAATATTGATTCCGGTTGAGCCCGTTGTTAAAAGGCTGTAACTCATTGCGACCGCTTTTAACTGGAGCGCAATGTAAGGCAGTATGCCAATCGTAGCAATGGTGGTGACCATCACAGCAAGCAATTGGGACTTGCCGTATCGGGAGGCAATGAAGTCGGCGATGGATGTGATATTTTGTCTTTTGCTCATATTGATGATGCGTTGAATGAGCGGCGTGAAGAAAATGATAAAAAGAAATGGCCCCAGGTAGATTGGCAGAAACCCGATTCCCTCGTTTGTTGCTCGACCAACTGCACCGTAAAATGTCCAGGACGTGCAGTATACCGCAAGGGATAGGCTGTAAACTGTGGCGCGATACAGTGGCCGTGTGGGGAGTGAAGCCATTTTGTCGCCATAATAAGCTGCCATAAAAAGGGCCAGCGCATAGAAGACGGATATCCCGATCAAAATCCAGCCCGGTATCATAATCCTCTCTCTTGGTCGGTAAATTTTTTCTGGTCGGTCAAAGCAGCGAGATTGTTCAACGTTTTAGTGCTGAGCGCAATTACTCATACGTCTTACTATAGATGAGTTTGGTGATTTAAAAGTCTAAAAATGGGGAGTCCGGAGCAGTGTAAGGGGGGGCTGATAGCCCTGGCAGAGCAGGGCTATATGATGTTCCAGCTGTATTAACCTTCAGGCATCAGGATATTAATGGCACGGACTGGGTGGCAGAGTAGACCAAATAACTGCTGTATGCGGTAAACGCGATCAGTAACAAGCTGGCTTCAACACGATTAATTCGGCCCTCGCGTTTGAAACCGTATGCCATGGCCAGTAATGACAGGGTCAGTCCCATCATAACCGGCCAGTCTCGAGTCAAAACCTCGCTCGGAACAGGGTGCAAGGGGGATATTACAGCGGCAATGCCCACCACAGCCAGAATATTAAACATGTTTGAGCCCACCACATTACCAATTGCAATATCGTGCTCACCCTTTCGCGCTGCGGCAATTGAAGCCGCTAACTCCGGTAGTGATGTACCGAGCGCGACGATGGTTAACCCGATAATCAGGCTGCTCACACCGAGCCCCTCTGCAATCGTTACGGCACCAAACACCAGCATCCGAGAGCTTACGACCAGTAACGCGAGTCCGACAATTAACCATAGAACGCCCTGCTTGAGTGTCATCGTGTTTTCTTCGAGTACTTCGTCTACCTCGGTTTGCAGGTGGTCATCCTCCACAGATGGTGCGGGGGCTCGCATTGCGCTGAAAATGGACCAGCCGATGACACTGAAGAAGCCGGTAAGCAGAATAATTGCTTCCCAGCGTTGGATATTATTATCCAGTAGAAATAAACCGAGAAGAAGACTGATGCCCAACAGCATCGGGAGTTCTTTGCGTACAATTCCAGAATGTACGGTCAGGGGAATGAGTAAAGCGGTTATACCGAGAATCAAACCGGTGTTGACGATATTCGAACCGAGTGCATTACCCAGTGCCAGTTCAGGGTTTCCATCTAACGCGGCCATTGCCGAGACGACCATCTCGGGCGCAGAGGTGCCAAATCCGACAATGACTATACCGATGAGCAAGCTGGGCATGCCCAAATGTTTTGCTGTGGCTGCTGCGCCGTCAACAAAACGGTCTGCGCTCCAGATTAGCAACAAAAATCCAACTAGAATGGCTAGAGATGCAATTAGCATAGTGACCTCATTTTTTAAAACCGAAGCATCCGGTGATGTAAGCGTTATGGATGTGCGGTGAACGAGGTGGGCAATTAACATTCACTAAGACACAACCACCCCCCACCTCGGACGAGTGTATGTGCCTTAGGTCTTGTCAATCCCGGAGGACATGATCACCACAGGCCATCGGCCCGGAGACTGTTGATGATCATCTCATTTTGATATGAGAGACTACTCCCCTAAAGTCGGTAGCCAGTATAAAGAGGTTAATGAGGAAAAGCTATAATCGCTATCGGTTTAATATCAAGGCTAACGAAAAATTAATGCAGGTAGGCTTAAGCCGTCTGGATCGCACTGTTACTATGAAATGGTGTCTTTAAAAACTGTGGTGTCCAGGAACCCGGTTTTAACAATGGGTTAAGCTTGATTGTGGCAACAGGAGTGAAAAGTTAACGTGATTACCGAGTCGTCCCTTCCGTTTTTGATTGCGGGCCCCATTTTGAGGCGGATCACCACTGACATGTTCAGCTGTTTTTTGGTCATTCGGCAGCCCGCTTCCATCCGCTTCACTTTGTTTCAGAATAACCGCACTTTGCTGCAGAAAATATTGTCCGATCAAGAAACGGGGGCGTTGCAACTGGGGCGTCAGGCTTTCGCCTATCTGATTCAGATCCGACTTTCTGATCCGATACCAACGGGGGTGTTGCTTGAATACGATTTTGAGTTTCAATCGGGAAAGGACGCTGGGGCGGGGGGCACTGGGGCGAATTGGGTTTCTGTGACGCAGTTGTGCCCGGATCTGTGCTATGAGGGCATGACCCGACTCAATTTCTGTCTTAATTCCACGCTTTCAGATGTGGTTCACGGCTCTTGCCGTAAGCCTCATTTTCCCGGTAAAGATGCATTGCCGTTGCTTGATGATCTACTTGCCAATAGCCTGCAGCGCGACGTTGATGGCGATGTTCTCGAGATTCGGGATCGACCGGATTTGTTGTTGATGAGTGGTGATCAGATCTATGCCGATGATGTTGCTGGGCCCATGCTGGCTGCAATCCATGAGGTCATCGCGCTTCTGGGATTGCCTGACGAGCGTTGGCACGGTGCGACAGTAAATAGTGCTGCTGAGCTTTATCGACATTCGAATTGCTATTATGAGCGGGAGCAATTGCTGCCCCGTAACGAAGCATCTGAAGCTGTAGTCCAGCGCTTGTTCAAAGGTGCCCGAAAACCGATTTTTACGTCTGCGTCTGCAAAGAATCACCTGATTTCACTTTCGGAGGTGATTGCGATGTATCTCCTGGTGTGGTCACCGGCGCTGTGGTCGAAGCTGAAGCTGAGCGATACCGGAATAGCGCAGGCTTATCGAGCAGTATTTGCTGCGGAAAAACAACCCATCCAGGATTTTCAAGCAAACCTGAAGGCGGTTCACCGTGCGTTAGCCCATATTCCCGTCTATATGATTTTTGATGATCATGATGTGACGGATGATTGGAATCTGACGCGTGGCTGGGAGGAAACGGCGTACCAACACCCCTTTTCGAGAAGAATCATCGGTAACGCTTTGGTGGGGTATCTTATTTTTCAGGGGTGGGGGAATGATCCCGACCGGTTTAAAAATTTAATGCCGGGTTTGCAGTTATTGATGTCGAGTCACCAGCCCGATGGCGTGCTCGCTAAACCCGAGCATGATGAGTTTATCAATAAACTGTTAGATTGGTCTGATTGGCACTATCAAATCGCGGTCACTCCGAAAATATTGGTGCTCGACACGCGCACCCATCGATGGCGTTCTGAGCGAAGTGAAAATCGACCTTCAGGGTTGATGGACTGGGAAACGCTTTCAGATTTGCAACAAGAGCTTATTAATCATGAAACCGTGATTATGGTTTCTGCAGCACCGGTCTACGGCGTCAAATTTATTGAGGCGATCCAGAAAATATTCGTGTTATTTGGCCAGGCATTGATGGTAGATGCAGAAAATTGGATGGCGCACCCGGGCGCGGCCAATGTTATGTTGAATATTTTTCGACACCCCAAAACGCCCCAACATTTTTTAATCCTGTCCGGTGATGTCCATTATTCTTTCTTTTATAGTGTGCGTTTGCGCAGGCAACAGCGAGGCCCGAAAATTTCTCAAATCACATCGAGCGGGATCAAAAATGAGTTCCCGGACAAGCTGCTTCAATTCTTTATTCACTTAAATCGTGCGCTTTATGGTCCCCGTTCACCTTTAAACTGGTTCACACGTCGTCGCCGAATGACGATTAGAGCGCATCAAACTCGAGAGGCGAATCCTCGAGAAGTGGTCAACCAAAGTTGCCTCGGCCGTTTACGTCTGGGTCATGAAGGGGCAGAAGTGACGGCTCAATTATTGCTCAACGATGGTGAGGTGATTGAGTTTGATTAGTGGGGTGCGGTTATTGTCAATTCGTCCGCACTAAAATAATGCAAATCATTGTAAAAGTGGCTTGAAACATGGTTTGATTCAAATTTCAAGTCCCAAATGCCCCAAAAATAGGAGTTTCCTCACAAATTGCACGCTTTTAATGCGGTCATACAGTTGTTTATGCGCCATCATATGATGTAACATTGTTTTGGGTTAGTTAAATACAGCTGTGAACCTAAAACGATTGATGAAGCCAGTAGGCAGTAGAGTCTGAGAAGTTGGGATTGTTTGAGGCCAGTCTTTACATCAGTTACTAGAATTGATGGTTTGTTCGCCAGAGCGTGTTCGATTATAAAGACCAGCCAAGTTAGGAAGTCGTTGTCCCACAGCCGCAGGCACTCGATTGACTTTCAGCAGGGGAATGAATATGACTGCACAAGCAACAACATGGCGTACACCAGAGAACGTGACGATTAAACCTCAACGCATGGGGTTTAAATTTGAACAGGATAAATTACCACGTAATTGGTTGTATGATAACGCGTTTTTGACGACCTGGATGGAGTCCCTGTCTATCCTGTTCCCGGAAGGGGAGCAATTCTTTGTTGATTCTGTCCGAGCCTACCGAGATCAGGTTACAGATAAAGACATTCAGAAAGAAATTTCCGGTTTTATTGGCCAGGAAGCCATGCACTCCCTTGAGCATGTGTCTTTGAACAGTTTTCTGGACGAGAAAGGTTTACCCGCTGCAGAGCTGGAGAAATTGGTTAAGTCGCTTCTCGGGTTTGGCAAAAAGGTATTGCCCAAGAAAGACCAGCTGGCGATTACAACGGCCCTGGAACACATTACCGCAATGATGGCGGATTTGATTCTTGAAGAAGAGTCGGCCGATCATAGAGACAACATGCACGAACACATGCGAAACGTCTGGATGTGGCATGCGATCGAAGAAACAGAACACAAAGGGGTTACTTACGATCTCTACTACCATGTTGGTGGTAATTATGCCCATCGCTGTTTTTACATGCTGGTTGCAACAGCCGGACTGGCGATTGTTTCAAACTACTATCATTTCCGAATGCTTAAGGCGAGTGGCAATCTGTTTAATTTCAAAGATATGTTCTTTGGAGCCCGTAAACTCTATGGGTTCAAAGGATATGTCACACGTTTGATTCCTATCTGGTTCACGTACTTCAAACCTGGTTTCCACCCCTGGGATCACGACAACAGTGGTCTGATCGAAAAGTGGAAAGACCAAATTCTTAAATCTGCGGATCCCAAATACCTGAAAAAGGCACATTAATTCCGGGTCTGTTATTTCCTGCCAAGTCTATTCCTCTGCCATTGGATCCGGTCGGGGGATACTTGTGCCTGAAGAAAGTCGTAAATATTGAGGTTAGGTATGTCAAAAACTGATTATAAAGTGATTATTGTTGGAACCGGATTCGCAGGTCTGGGTATGGGAATCAAGCTCAAGGAAGCAGGCTACGATGATTTCCTGATACTGGAGCGCGCCAGTGAGGTTGGTGGAACCTGGCGTGATAACCACTACCCTGGCTGTGCATGTGACGTTCCGTCTCACTTGTATTCATTCTCGTTCGAGCAAAACCCGGACTGGTCCCGTCGGTATGCAAGCTGGAGTGAAATTGGTCAGTATCTCCGGGATACCACGCAAAAATACGGTTTGTATCCCCATATCCAGTTTAATGCGGCGATGAAAAGTGCACGGTACGATGAAGCCAATGGGATCTGGACTGTTGATACTGGCGAGACAACCTATACCGCACAAATCGTAGTGTCTGCTGTCGGGCCGCTTAGTAATGCCGCCTATCCCAATGTTAAGGGCTTGAACAAGTTCAAAGGAAAAACGTTCCACTCAGCCGATTGGGATCACGATTATGATCTGAAAGGCAAAAAGGTCGCGGTTATCGGAACTGGCGCCAGTGCAATTCAGTTTGTGCCGGAGGTGGCTAAAGTAGCGGGTGAAATGACATTGTTTCAACGTACGCCACCGTGGGTTATTCCGAAGCCTGATTGGGAAATCTCTGGTCTGTCCAAAAAACTGTACCGACATATGCCATTCGTACGTCAGGCAAATCGCGCTATGATTTACTGGACCCAGGAAGTCATGCTGCCGCTGTTTCTGCACTCTGACTCCAAATTAGGATCGTTCGGTGAAGCGTTGAGCAAGGCCTATATCCGCAAGAGTATTCGAGACCCTGAAACCCGAGCCAAAGTCACTCCAGACTACAAAATTGGATGTAAACGCCTTCTGTTGTCCAACAATTATTTCCAGGCATTGGATAAAGACCATGTAAATGTTGTTACCGATGGTATTGCAGAAGTTACTGCAAAAGGGATTAAGACCAATTCTGGTGAAGAGGTTAATGTCGACGCGATTATTTATGGTACTGGCTTCAAGGTCAGTGAGCCGATGATGGGGATCGATGTTGTGGGTCGAGGTGGCCGAAATCTCAATGAGGTCTGGCAGAAGAATGGTTTCGAGAGCTACCTTGGCACATCAATGTCCGGTTTCCCGAACTTCTACACACTGGCGGGTACTAATACCGGTATTGGGCACACTTCACTGGTATTCATGATCGAAGCCCAGATTACGTATTTGATGCAGTTGATCCAAAAAATGGATCATTTGCAGGTGAAGAGTATCGATTTGCAAGAGTCGGTTCAGAATGATTTCAACCGTGAAATTCAGGCAAAAATGGACGGTACGGTATGGACCTCCGGCTGCAACAGCTGGTACCTGGCGGATACGGGTAAGAACTTCACAATCTGGCCGGACTATACGTTCCGTTTCTGGCGTCGTACCCGGGAGTTCGATTTGGCATGTTATGATGTTGAGTACTGTGATGCAGAGGTTGAAAGCGGTACACAGAAAGAGACCGTAGCACAAGCGTCTTTGGCGTCAGCCTGATCAATATTCGAATATACACGCCTGGTGTACCAGGCGCGCAAATAAAAACTAGCGTTGTGTCTCAGTGGCCATAAGGGAGCGTCCCGGAGACGAATAATCAATTGGAGGAATTATCGTGGCAAGCGTATCTGCACGATTAACACAATTAGGTTGTCGAATGGTTGTAAAGCGGGATTACGATTCCGTTGAGAGTTTAACCCGTCACTTGCGTCGGGTCTTTAATCATACCCCTGTACCCACAATTCTGCCCTACGGTGTGCGTTTGAAGCACTTATCCATTGGCGGCTTGAAAGGTGAGCGCGTCAGTGTGCGTGATGCTGAAAACACAGTGCTGTACATCCACGGTGGTGGTTTTGTTGCGGGGGTCACTCGGACTTACCATAATCTGGCTGGACAGCTAGCCTCTCAATTGAATGCGTCAGTCTATTTGCCGTCTTATCGCTTGGCCCCTGAACATCCATATCCGGCAGGGCTTGAAGACATTGTCTCGGCTTATCAATGGTTATTGGATAAAGGGACTAATCCCTCACGCTTGGTGGTTGCAGGTGACTCCGCTGGTGGCGGCATTACCCTGGCTTTGCTGATGAAATTGCGCGATATGGGTCTACCGTTACCGAAGGCCGCAGTCACCTTGTCTCCTGCGGCGGATGCGCGTGGTGTGGCAGAGAGTATTGAAGGCAATCATGCGACCGATGCTCTCTTGTCTGCCAGCCTGATTCATTATGCGGCGGAGGCGTTGTTGCCGGGGATGGATCGTATGCATCCTTATGCGTCTCCGGCACTGGCCGATTTCACCGGAATGCCGCCACTCTTTATCACAGTAGATGAAGAAGAATGTCTACGGGATGATGCCCATCTGGTTGCGCGTCGTGCACGGGAAGCGGGCTGTGAAGTGAAATTGATCTCACGCAAAGGGATGTTTCATGTCTGGCCTATTTTTACGCCATTTTTGCCTGAAGCGCGGCGTGATATTCGGCGCATAGTGAAGTTTTTGCAAGAGCAAGGACTAACCGTTAGTAACCGGCCACGAATCATTGAACCGAAGCTGGTTCCATTCATGGCGAATTCTCAAGGTTAAGAACAAAAGCGTTATTGCTGGCGTCGTATTGGCTTCAATTCGACGCAGAAACGAGCACTCTCATTGCAGGAAGTACGGTATTTGGTGCACCGGAAGTCCCTAATTCTGCAATGGACCCCAAGCCCCTGTTTATCAGGGGCTTTTTTGGTTCTGATATCGAAGTATGTAAATTGTTCTATAATGTATGGTGAAAAAATGATCAATTGTTCATGGTGTACTGAACTATACTTGTTGTATCGCCATGAAAGTTCCACTTGACGAGTGAATTGATGGTCGGATTTTTAGAAGTTCCTGAAGTATTGGTTACTAAGGGTAAGGGTAAGGTAGCGTTGCCTGGGGGCTCTTTTGGTTTGAGGAATGTTTGAGTGAAGAGTGGAAAAGTATTACTCGTAGAGGATAACCCGGATGAGGAAGAACTGGCCCGAATTGCATTTCGTCGTGCGGGTCTTGATTCCGATGATGTTGTTGTCGCCCATGATGGACAGGAGGCGGTTGATTATTTATTTGGTTCAGGGGCATTTTCTGGGCGGGATGTTTCGCAAACACCAAAAGTCGTTTTTCTGGATATCAATATGCCCAAAATGAATGGTTTGGAAGTGCTTAAACGGATCAAATCCAACGAAGCGACGGCCTTGATTCCAACTGTAATTTTAACCTCATCGGATGAATTGTCTGACCAGATTAGTGGTTACCGGTTTGGTGCCAACAGTTACGTGCGTAAGGCACTGGATTTTAAAGAGTTTATTGAGAATATAATTTTAATGCGCCATTACTGGATTGATGTTAATTGCACGCCGACCGAAAAGTCATCACGCCCATGAGTGGGTCAATAACCCCAAAATGAGGATGTTATTATGGATACATCAAATCACACAATGAATACGCTTTTTGCGCAGTTGGGTTTAAGTTCGGACTCTGGCTCGATTCAGCAGTTCATTCAGTTTCATACCCCCATTCCCGCCCATATTGGTCTATCTGAAGCCGATTTCTGGACGCCTTCACAGGCAAATTTTTTGCGAGAAGCGCTGAGTGATGATTCCGATTGGGCGGAAATCGTGGATGAATTAAACGCTCAATTGCGGCATTGATTCGTTAATTCGAGTCTCGCTTTCCTGGTCTACTTGCTGCGACCCACTTGAGCCACAGAGATGAAGAGCACTCTTGTCAAATGGGCTTGTATAGCAATGCTGAGTTTTTCTCGTGAGTGGCATTCGTGGCGGGCAGCCGGTTACCGATGCCAGTGAGAGTCGTATTCGTGCACTCTGGAGCCAACATTCTGCCCTACAGTCGAATCGGAATTCATGAGAGTATCAGCGACACGAAGTTCGGAGTGTATCACATCAGATCGATACCGCATTCAAGGTCTTCGAACCAGGCCAGGAACTGAGCAATATGGGGTTTGCCGAAGATCGGTTTGCCGTGTTGCGGAACGATTTTTTCAATATCCAGTTTGCGCACTGTATTTACCCACTTTCGACATGCAACATTTGACGCCATATAACGCTTGTGAAAGCCTGCCATTAAAGGAATATGCTCTTGCATATTGGTGACCGGCTCGTGGTCTTCTCCGGGTGTCATTGCTGCGCCAACATCACCCGAGAATAAGATCTTGCTCACAGGATCGTAGAAATGGAAATTACCCACAGAATGTAAAAAATGGGCTGGAATGGCTTTAATATGTGACTGGCCCAGCTTTACCTGAGCCCCTTCATCTGGCAGCTCCACTAATCTATTGACGAGACCTTTGTTCATGTTTCCAGAAACAAAGCTTGATACAAGGTGAGGGAGAAACCGAGCCCATAATCGCGAAGTCACGACTTTGCAATCAGTGTGCATTAACCACCGGGGCAAAGAGGTAATAATATCCGGATCCTGGTGTGAGGCAAAAACGTACCGCAGTGCCTTCAAGGAAATATGTTTCGAGAGTTCGATTGACAACGGGGTATAGGTTAACTCACCGCCTGGATCAAACAACGCCGCTTCTCCGTGATTGACGATAACCAGTTGATTGCTCGGTATGCCTTCTCCTTCAACTAATCCAGTCAGAAAAAGGCAGATGTGCCCATCTTCCTCAAATAATTTAACGATTTTTTGACTCAATTTTATGCTCCTTAACGACTCAGCCCCAGCTGAAATGGAGGATAACGGCAATTTATGCCATCGGGGCGAGCGCATTTTATGTTGTGATCCCTAATTGACGTGATGACACAAGTCAACCAAAGCCGGATTAGCAAGGGGCTTGGTCCCTTAAGTATAGGCCGCTCCATGGTTATAAATGGTGTTGAGGGGATGCTTTTTCGTTGCGTCGTAAAAATGTAAAAATACCTTTGGTATATTATTGATCAGACTGGTGAAGGAGCCCGTGATATTTCGACGGCGTAGACTTTTGTCACCACGAGAGTCGTTGATTTGAAGGAAATTTAACATGAAGGACGTGCTGGACCTTTCTCAGGTCAAACATGTGGTTTTTGCAGGTGGTGGAAATCGTTGTTTTTGGCAAGCAGGGTTCTGGTCTGTCGCAGCGGAGCCGTTGAATCTTAAATTGGACTCTGTTGTGTCAGTGAGTGCCGGTGCAGCTATTTCCTGTGTTGCGCTGGCGGGTAAAATCGAACAAACCCTGGATGTCGTCAAGAAAGCAACCGGAAGTAACATACGTAACATTCGCTGGGAAAATTTGTTTCGTAAGGGCAAGCGTCTTTTTCCCCATGATGAAATGTATAGAGAAATGTTACGCGAAGTACTGGATGACTCCGCACTGGCGCGAATCAAATTAGGCCCGGCCAATCGAATTCACCTGGCTCGACACCCCCGTTGGCTTACTCCGCGTATGGCAATCATGTTGGGGATGTGTCTGTATCAACTGGAGAAGTCACTCAGGCACCCCGTACATCCATCTGCAGGGAAGTTTTTAGGTTTCAAGTCCGAATTTGTGGATGCTAAAAACTGTACGAGTACCGAGAATCTGGCAGAGCTTATCCTATCTTCATCCTGTACGCCTCCCGTTACGCAGCTAATGCGTTGGGGGAATCGTTTATCGCTGGATGGTGGATTGGTTGATAATGTACCTGTGCATGGCGTAGACATGCCGGTGATACCGTACGATCTCGGAGCGCCACCGAATGTGCTGGTGTTATTGACCCGTTGTTACCGAAACTTACCACAGGGAGGAGGGCGATTATACTTACAGCCTTCAGAGCGTTTACCGGTTTCCTGCTGGGATTATACTAACCCAGCCCGAATCCAGGCGGCTTTCGATCTTGGTCGACGTGATGCCGAACGCGTGCTGAAAAGAACAGTAATCGCTGCCTTCTAGGTTCAAGTACCCGAGTAAAAATTGAAAGTGAGACCCTTTTTGCACTATTTTGCAATTGATTGTTTGCAATTTGTACGGAAAAAAGATACAAATTGTAACGTGAAGAGCGAGATGGTAACACTTGGCCTCCCCGGTTGAGTTCATGCTCAAGATTTGGCTCCGGTGTTGGCATCTCTCAGAATTCATATCCTCCAGATTTATTCACCCGCCCTAGAGCGGGTTTTTTTTGTCCGTTATTCTGCGTTATTGAGTTTGTCGAGCAAACTGCGCATGCCTTCTCCCGCTTTTTCAGACAGCTTTTCAATGGCTTTTTGTTTTACTTTCTCAACTTGTTCGGCCTTTGCTTTTGCTGTCAGTTGTTGTAATACCGCTTCACTGATTGCATTACCGAGCTGTTCTGGTGGCAAGCCATTTTTGCCACCAATTTGGGTAACTTCAAAGGTTGCGAGGGTTTCGTTATATTGCTTACCGCCCACTGCTGTCAGATCCAAGGCCAGTTGCGTGTCCTTGATCAAAATTTTATTGATTGTAATGCGAATGGGGTCGCCAGAATCCGCAGCTGGTGTATCTGCCTCTTCTGGTGATTGAGAACTGGGCTCTGATCTATCCTGATTTTGTTTCACCGCGGTGAGGAGCGTATTGAGGTTATTCTGACCGGCTGCATTCAATTCAAACAATGTTGCCAGCGAGTCAATATAGATCTCCTCAATGACGATGGGCATCGTGAGTAAATCTTCAGTGCCGATGTCAAGGCGGATAGTTTGAAAGCCGAGCGCGGTCGTGTCCGAAAAACCCTTCGGATTAGAAACTTTGAAGCCGTGAATTTCACCTTTACCTTCACTAATATCGATTGTAACTGCACTGACCTCGACATTCGTGTTCAATGCTTTGCTTCCCTGAATGCTGATCTGTTCTTGCACGACTGAGCTGAGCGAATGCGTGATAAAGTAAAACAGTCCGGCCATTCCAAGAATGACGACGGTTAGAAAAGAAAAGAGAAATTTTTTCATGATGTTTATTGTCCTGATGGTGTACCACTTACACAGTGATAATCAGTTTCCCGGGGTACGAGCCTGCCTCCCCGGCTTGATGTGCCTTGGTTATCTCTTCGAGAGCGAATCGTTGACCAATAACCGGTTTTATATGGCCGGCGGTAATCAAATCATTGATCACCGATAAGTCACTTGCAGAAGGGTGAACCCAGGCACAGGTTTGATGCTGGTGCTGTCCGAAGATTTGATATATGGGTGTTAACATGGATCCAATCAGACTGGATACGTTGGGAACGTTAGCGATAAATGTTCCCCGTTTCTGTAAAACAGGGCGGCATTGCTTGAAGGTGAAGCTGCCCGCAATGTCGTAAATGATATCGTAAGCGCCCTGGCGGATCACCTCATCCATAAAATCGTTTCGATGATAATCGATACACTGCTGCGCCCCCAGGCTCTGAACCAGTGTGTGGTGTCGTTCGGAGCAGATCGCGGTAATTTTGGCCTGGTAGGCTTTCGCCATTTGAACCGCGAAGGTTCCGACCCCGCCGGATGCACCATTTACCAGTACGTTAAGATTTTGTTTGCCATCTGCGCTTTTTTCTCTGAGCAGTTTGCCCAATGATTGCATCACTGTCAGTGCGGCAAGTGGTGTGGCGGCTGCCTGCTCAAAACTGTAGACATCGGGAATGGTGACCAGGGTATCTTCACGGCTTAAAGCGAGGGATGCATAAGCGCCGGGCTTGGCGAAACCATTCCAGGAAGGCTTCAGGGATTGGTCAACCATACCGTACACTCGATCTCCGATTTTAAGGCGCTTTACGCTTTTGCCCACCGCAGTTACAACTCCAGCGATGTCCTGCCCCAGAACCAAGGGAAAGCGTTGGGGGTGGATGTAACGCAGCTGTCCTGATCGTATTTTCCAGTCCAGAGGGTTGATGCTGGCGGCTTTGACTTCAACGAGTACCTGATTGTCTATGGGAGTGAGGGTCGGAAGATGGGTCGTGATTTCGAAACACTCGGCAGAACCATAGTGTCGGATAACGGCAGCCCTGTTTGTCATTGTGATCAGTCCTTTTAATCATGGCAATGCAATGGCAGCCATCATACAACAGTATGATGGCGAATTAACAGGAGATTACAATTAAGCCGTGCGACTTCGCTGTGATTTATTTTTTCGCGGTTTGCCGAGCGGTTTGGTTTTCCCGGTCGCTTTCTGTTTGCGCGGTGGTAAACCGGTGTGCTGAGTTAAAGCCTGACCTTTGCGAGGTTGTCTTGCGCTGTTAGCGCCTGCTACATTAGCGCCGGTTTGGTTCGCACTACGGTGATTCGCCGGCTGTGTCGGTGGAATCAGGTGCTTCTTGCCATAGCCGATCAAGTGCGCTTTTCCCATGTTCTTGAGTGCTTCCCGTAACATTGGCCAGTTGTCCGGGTCGTGGTAGCGTAAAAAGGCCTTGTGCAGGCGACGTTGCCTTGCGCCTTTGGGGACAGCGACATCATCGGTTTTATAATTGAGCCGGTGCAGTGGATCTTTCCCGGAGTGATACATTGCTGTGGCAGAAGCCATCGGTGAGGGATAAAACGCCTGCACCTGATCCGCCCGGAACCCGTTCGATTTCAACCAGATGGCAAGATTCATCATGTCTTCATCCCGGGTTCCGGGATGGGCGGCAATAAAGTAGGGAATCAGATATTGTTCTTTGCCCGCCTCTTTCGAGAAGTGGTCGAACAGTTCTTTGAAGCGATAATAGGTGCCCATCCCAGGTTTCATCATCTTGGACAGGGGGCCATCTTCAGAATGCTCGGGAGCAATTTTAAGGTATCCGCCAACGTGGTGAGTCACCAGTTCTTTTACGTATTCCGGATCTTCGACTGCCAGGTCATAACGTAATCCAGAGGCAATGAATATTCGTTTGATTCCCGGGATCTGTCTGGCTCGACGGTAAAGCTGAGTCGTCGCCGAATGATCTGTTTTCAGGTTTTTGCAGATTCCGGGATAGACACAGGATAATCGGCGACAGTTCGCATGTATTTCTTCACTTTTGCAATTCAGGTGATACATGTTAGCGGTCGGACCACCCAAATCGGAAATTATGCCTGTAAAGCCGGGTGTCAGATCCCTGATTTTCTCGATCTCACGGATAACAGAGTCTTCTGAACGGCTCTGGATTACACGGCCTTCATGCTCGGTGATCGAGCAAAAGCTACAGCCGCCAAAACAGCCGCGCATGATGTTTACCGAAAAACGAATCATTTCGTAAGCCGGGATTTTGGCATCCCCATAGGCTGGATGGGGTACCCGCTGATAGGGGAGTTCAAATACACTATCCAGTTCATCGGTCGAAAGCGGTACGGGAGGAGGGTTCAGCCAGACGTAACGATCACCGTGCTTCTGTACCAGGGTATGAGCATTCGCTGGATTGGTTTCGAGGTGCAGGACACGGGAGGTGTGTGCATAGAGGATTTTATCGTTTCGCACTTTCTCAAAGGATGGCAAAAGAACGTAACTTTTGTTACTTCCTTCGGGCGCGACAAAGCGGAGAATCTGTGTGTCTCGATTATTCGCGTCCTGGGTATTCGAGGCATCTTCAGCTTCTACCTTCCCCTGCGTTCCTGTCGCGCAATTGCCCCCGGATTGCTGGTTCAGGGCCTGGGTATCCATGTAAGGGTTCTGAGGCTCTGTGATAGGGCCTGGAATGTCGATGCGTGTTGAATCTTTGGCTTCCCAATCGTCAGGCAATTGCGACAGCATAATTGCGGTGCCACGAATATTGGTCATTGTGTTGGTCTGTTCGCCATTTGCCAGGCGGTGCACCACATCAATAACGGCGCGTTCAGCATTTCCGTAAAGTAGCAGGTCGGCTTTGGCATCCACCAGTACCGAACGACGAACTTTGTCAGACCAATAGTCATAATGTGCTATGCGGCGCAGGCTGGCTTCAATTCCGCCAACGATAACGGGCACATCTTTATAGGCTTCTTTACAGCGTTGGGTGTACACCAGCACGGCACGATCAGGACGCTTTCCACCTTCGTTGTTGGGGGTGTAAGCATCATCCTGGCGAATTTTTAAATCGGCGGTGTAGCGGTTGATCATCGAGTCCATGTTGCCGGCGGAGACCGCATAGCAGAGGTTGGGTTTTCCCAATGCCATGAAATCGTCTTTTGACTGCCAGTCGGGTTGGGCAATGATACCCACCCGGAAACCCTGATTCTCCAGCACGCGTCCAATTACCGCCATACCGAAGCTGGGGTGATCAACATAGGCATCACCGCTGATGATAATCACATCACAGCTATCCCACCCCAATTGATCCATCTCCGCTCTGGACATCGGGAGAAATGGAGCCGGGCCAAAACATTCAGCCCAATATTTACGATAGGCGTGCAAAGGAGTTGCTGTCTGCATGAAAAATTACTTCATCTCGGTGATTTTAAGAGAACGCTTGCCGATCAACCGGCAAAATACCCGACCATTTTACCCGATTATTCAAAGCGCGGCGAATATTGATTGTGAAATATGCTCAAAATATGCTCGTCGTGTCCCTTTCAACTGTGACCTGGTGCGTACGAGTTCGCTGGCTCAAGGCAGGGTGGTTGTTTCCGGGGTATTTCAGGTGGCGTAACGATGTTAATGTGTCGCTTGCTTGCCATACTCAACGAGTAGTTGAAAACGAAAAAGAGGAGGTATTGTGCCGGAGCTCAAAACAATCGGACTGTTCGTGTTAACCGCGGTAGCAGAAATTCTGGGCTGTTACTTGCCTTATCTTTGGTTGAAAGAAGACAGAAGTGTCTGGCTTTTGGTTCCTGCCGCTATGAGTCTGGCGTTGTTTGCCTGGTTGCTGTCATTGCATCCTACCGCCTCAGGTCGCGTTTATGCTGCGTATGGTGGAGTTTACATCTGTGTCGCCATTCTGTGGCTCTGGCTGGTCGATGGTATCCGGCCAACGACTTGGGATATTGTAGGTTCAGCTGTGGCTGTATCGGGGATGGCCATTATCATGTTTGCGCCCCGGTCGGACTAAATCCCATTCGTTAAATCTGAAGTGCAATTAAATTGATTTGCAATTTAACTCAATTTAAGCGAGGTTTCTTTATGCAGGCTTTGGAAGGTTGATCTGCTAAACTTTTTTCAACTCAAATAATGGTTCGGAAAGTAAGAGGGATTTCAGTATGGCGTTACTTTTTAGCTTGCTGGCGTTGATCATTGCCTCTGTGGTGATCATGTATGCCTGCAATAGTTTCGATGATTCAGCGAGTTACCTCGGTCGAAATATGCAACCGGGTGTCAAAGGTGCCACCATCAATGCAATCGGAAGCAGTTTACCCGAACTGATGACCGCCTTATTCCTGCTTTTCCTGTTCCAGGATCAAGACGGCTTTAGTGCCGGTATTGCGACCACGGCGGGCAGTGCGGTATTTAACTCCGTGATTATTCCGATGTTGTGTATATTTGCCGTAGCTTACCGCGGCACACTTAAAAAAGTGGTCGGGCCTGATGGCAAAATGCGAATGGTCAGGGAGAAAATACAGTCTTTTAATATTTCCCGAAACACCATCGTTAGAGATGGCTTCTTTCTGTTGGTTGCAGAAGGGGCGCTGATCTGGTTTTTAGGGGGCACAACGATGGCCTGGTGGATGGGCGCCGCGATGATGTTTATCTACGTCCTTTACTTCCTCTATCTGTCTCGTGGGTTCAGCGGTGGTGACTGGGAGGCCCATGAAAGCGAGGATGAAGACGATGATGAAGAGCCGGCGCCTTCGAAGTTGAAGGCTCTGATTACGTTTGACTTCAACAACTTGATATTTGACGGCAAAGATTTTACGACTCAGTCCGCCTGGATTGTTCTGAGTTGTGCCACCGCGGTCATCGGTGTCGCGTGCTACGTCCTGGCAGAAGTTGTTATTATCTCAGCTGACTTGTTGGGTGTTCCAGCCTATTTCACTGCGGTGATCTTTGCTGCAGCAGCAACGTCTGTGCCGGATACAGTGCTTTCGGTAAAAGACGCTGTTAAAGGTGAATATGATGATGCAATTGCCAATGCACTTGGCTCCAATACGTTTGACATAACCGTTGCCCTGGGCCTGCCCCTGTTGTTGTATGGGCTGTTGTACGGAGATGTGATGCTTTCATCAGCAGGCGACGAAACCAATGCCAGTGTACAGGCACTGCGAATTGTGCTTTTCGGCGTTACCGTCGCAGTACTGTCCTGTTTCCTGATCTCAAAAAGCATCACAGTGAAAACTGCCTATTTTCTCGGTGCAATCTACACCGGATGGCTCGCCTTTCTGTTTGCGGATGTCATGGGCTGGATTTAAACCCATACGACTTTAGTAAAATAATGCTGGTAGCAAGTGGCGTTTCGGGTTCGGTTAATCTAACATTGCGCTCAGTGAAAGGATGAAAACTTAATTCAACAAGGAGTGAAATTAGCGTGAGCATTGCCAATTACAATAAAGCCAGTCTGCTATCAGTTTTGTTGATAACCGGATGTGGGGGAGACTCTTCCAACCCTGACAATAGTGATAATTCAAAGCAAGCTTCATTCACCGCTGGACCCTTCACCGCAGAGTATTATCAGGAACAGGATGGTGATCGAGTTGGTGTAGGATCAGACGGATCGTACCCTGATATTGTTCCCGAATTAATCGAGACCAAAGTCGTTTCACGATCGTCGATTTATTACTCCACTCGCAATAGTGCGGCAGGTAGTATTTTGCACACGATTTCCCCAAACAATTTCTATGCAGTCTGGGAAGGTGAGCTAAATGTATCGGGTGCGCCTCAAACTATAAATGTAAACTTCGATATGGATCACTCTGATGTGTCTTTTTACGTTGATGATGAACTAGTCGCAAAGTGGAAGGATAACAGGGCTTTTATTCCGTTAGCGTTATCCGTTGGTACGCACAGTGTTCGCATCGAATTCCATAATCACAATTATTTTGTTGATTTTAATGCCTCGTTTACACGCTACCCTGTGTTGACCGTCGAAACTGCAAGGGATGAGATTGCACCACTTATAGGAGATAACACTCGAGTAGCTTACGTGAGTTCCTACGATGCAAAATCGGAATTTAATGAGATAACTGTCGAGCTTGATGATTCACCCGACCCCGTTTTTCTCACCCTGGTTTCCTACGAATCTATCAACTGGGTGATTGATAATCCGCATAATGTCGAGATTTCCGGCATTGTATTCAATACGAATAATGCCGGCTCGTCAGTAAGTGAAAGTTCTGGTGCGCCGGTATTTCAAATTTCGGATTTGAGCAGAAGTTATGAGTCGTATGATAGCTCAGTAGAATCCGATATTATCAACATCACCGAACGTAGCCCCTATTTTTTCCCCGTGGATTCCGAGTTAACTGCGGTAGAAATCCAGTTCTGAATTCCTGATTCTGAATGCGAATTAATCCCTGCTCGGCCTCAACTGGATTTCATGAAAATGATTGGCGGTGGTGCAGTAGTTTGAGTGGGCAAGGGAGACAGCAACTTTGGTTTCAATTGTCCGGGGTAACATTCAAGCCCATGAAGCAGAGTGAAAAACCGCATTAAGTCGGGATATTTAATCTAGAATGAAATGAGTAGCAGGAGGACAGTAGTTTCCTCTTGCTACTGTTTTATTTTACATACGTGCAAACGGAATTAAAGTTTCGAAAAGTAATGTAGAGCTAACGGAGCCGGTTGTGAAGGTTGAATTGTCAGAACAGGATTACATTGATGCAACACGCTTGCATGCCAGGCAACCGGTAATTTTTATGTCGATTTTGGTGCTTATTGTTGGAGTCGTGTCTGCTCTGGCATCGGATTCGCTGGGTATTGAGGCCGGTACCGTATTAGAAGCAATGGTTGGAGCACTGGTGGGTATTGCTCTTTACTACTTTTGGATTGTGCGGCTTTGGTGCAAGCGAATTTATCGGCAGCAACGCAATTTGCAAACCCCATATGAACTTACCTGGGACCAAAATCGGGTCATTATGGTGGGTGAGTATGGTGAAAGTTCAATCCCCTGGAGCAATTTCGTAAAGTACCGGGAGAATGAGGATTTAATACTGATGTATTATTCAGATGCGCTCTATAATCTCGTGACAAAAAGGTCGTTCGATAGTCTCGAAGAACTGGATCAATTCCGGAATTTTCTGAGTAAACAAGCAAACTGAGTTTTTGCAGTACCCGCAGACAGCTGTTTTTTGTCTGCGGTTTCGCATTATTTATCGATTTTCAAGCGGGCAGAGCAAGTTGCTCAGTGATGTCTGAAATTAACCCAGGAAGTGCAGCGTATGCCCGCTCAATGGATTTGAGATGCCTTGAATCGTTAAACTCCTGATATTCAATCCGCACTTCATGGGTCTGTGCAACGCCCAGATATTTACTAACGGTGTTGATATGGGGGCCTAAATGGTTCATTGATTCTCTCACCCCGTTGGTTTCGAAGCCAAACTCACCACATGATGTCAGCAGAACCAGTATTTTTCCGGACATTGTGGGCTCCAAAGGGAAATCCCCCCGATTCAAATCAAACGTGAAAGTCTTATTCACGCGGATCACCTGGTCAAACCATGCCTTCAGGGCTGCCGGCATGCCATAGTTATACATCGGGCTGGTCATCAGGATGATATCGGCGCTGGAAACCTCATCAATAAGTTGGTCCGAAAGTGCCAGCAATAATTTCTGTTCTTCGGTTCGTTTTACCTCAGGGGTAAAA
Source organism: Oleiphilus messinensis (assembly GCF_002162375.1). GTDB lineage: Bacteria > Pseudomonadota > Gammaproteobacteria > Pseudomonadales > Oleiphilaceae > Oleiphilus > Oleiphilus messinensis. The sequence continues at coordinate 2,291,975 of NZ_CP021425.1, forward strand.
ACAGCGGCGATCCAGGGCTCTGAAATAAACTCCGGCGGTTGGGTGCCAATATCACGATAGATGATTTTATCTTCCGGTCGTTCAATTTTCCACTGGCTTGTAAATGCTTCTCCCAGAGCGCGGGTTATTGAGCGTGATAGTCGAGCACTTGAATCGATATGAAGTATATTCATCGTTTTATTCCCTACTGGATACTGTTGAAGTAGTTGAATTATGAGAAATGAACAATGCTTTGACAAATGGTGAAAATTCAACTATGAGTGAAAATAACTCATCTATGGTGGCACTATGTTTTCTCATCTCCCACAACTTAACAGTATTCGTGTGTTCGAAGCTGCCGCTCGATTAAGTAGCTTTAAGGCTGCAGCCGAGGAGCTAAATGTCACCCCCACAGCGGTTTCCCATCAAATCACAAATCTCGAAAGCAAGCTGTCGGTGACGCTGTTTGAGCGCAAGGTGCGCTCTGTGATATTGACTCCGGAAGGGGAGCGACTTGCTCAGGTTGCACACCAGGCATTGCGACAACTGTCCACCGTCGTCGAAGACATTTCTGCATTGCACTCTGTACTGCGTGTATCGACCACTACCTCCTTCGCAGCACTTTGGCTGGTCCCCAATCTTGTGGATTTTCAATCGCAATACCCGGATATACAGGTGGAGATCAATACAGGGGAAGGCCTGGACGACCTGAAACGAGATAGTCGCATCGATTTAGCCATACGGTACGGAAAAATGACGGATGACGAGGGCACAGCCTTGGTAACAGAGCAGTTTGCGGCCTATGCCTCAACGCAATATCTGATGGATTCAGAAAATCAATTGTCTTCAGAAAATCAATTGTCTTCGGAGAACTTGTTGCAGAATCGCTGGAAAAACCCGGACTTGTCACCCATGACCTGGGATCGATGGTGCGAGCATAATGGTGTTCAACACAGGGACTGTCAGGTAATAGAGTTTGATCAGGAACACCATGTACTCCATGCCGCATTGGCCGGGCAAGGAATCGCACTGTTGAGTTCTGTATTGGTGCAATCTGCACTTGAACACAATTGGCTGGTTCCATATGGGAAAAACTGTACCTTGCCCGGGCTTACTTATTATTTGCTGGAATCGCCATTCAGCAAACAACTTCGTAAAGTTGTTGTGTTTAAAGCCTGGTTGATTGAAAGGTTGGTCTGGGCCGGTTGATGTATTGGATTCTTTGGTTGGTACCTTGTTTCCGCCGCGTGGAGTTGCTGCTAGCTCATATAGACTGGCTCACTCTCGCTGTGTATGCCTGGATAAAATCACGTTGGCTGAGGTTAAAAATTAAAGTGTCAATGAGGGCGAACTGCTGGATATTAAATTGCCGTGTGGTTTTTTGAGGTTAATTGATTGATTTGTGATCGTGTTTGTGGAGGTTTTGTGTTGGTAGTTGTGGCATAATGCAGCGTAATTTAAGCAACTTTAAATCGAGATAGTACCTTGTTAACAACTGCAAATATCACAATGCAATTTGGCGCTAAGCCGCTGTTTGAAAATGTTTCCGTTAAATTCGGTGAAGGAAACCGGTATGGTTTGATTGGTGCAAACGGCTGTGGCAAATCGACGTTCATGAAGATTCTGGGTGGTGATTTGGAGCCTTCAGCCGGTAACGTTTCCAAAGACCCCAATGAGCGCATCGGTAAGTTGAAGCAGGATCAATTTGCCTACGAAAATTACTCTGTCATTGATACCGTTATCATGGGTCATGATGAACTTTGGGCCATCAAAGAAGAACGGGACAAGATTTACAGCAAAGCAGAAATGACCGAAGAAGATGGCATACGAGCGGGTGAGCTCGAAGCTGAATTCGCGGAAATGGATGGCTACACGGCTGAATCCCGTGCAGGCGAACTGCTACTGGGAGTGGGAATTCCACTTGAGCAGCATTTCGGACCGATGAGCGAAGTTGCGCCGGGTTGGAAGTTGCGGGTACTTTTGGCACAAGTGCTATTTTCGGATCCGGATATCATGTTGCTGGATGAACCAACGAACAACCTGGATATCAATACGATACGTTGGCTTGAGGGCGTTCTGAATGAGCGTCAGTGCACGATGATTATCATTTCCCACGATCGGCATTTTCTAAACAGTGTTTGCACCCATATGGCAGATCTGGATTATGGTGAATTACGATTGTTCCCAGGGTCGTATGATGAATACATGATTGCTGCGACGCAGGCTCGTGAGCGCCTGTTAGCAGACAATGCCAAGAAAAAGGCCCAAATCGCAGAGTTAAAAGCCTTCGTAAGTCGTTTCTCTGCAAATGCCTCCAAATCCCGTCAGGCGACCTCCCGAGCGAAACAGATCGATAAAATTCAGCTTGATGAAGTCCGACCATCCAGTCGGCAAAATCCTTTCATTCGGTTTGAGCAAGAGAAAAAGTTACACCGTCTTGCCCTCGAGGTTGAAGGGTTGTCCAAAGGTTACGATGAGTTGATGTTATTTGCTGGGCTGAATCTGATGGTCGAGGTTGGCGAGCGGATTGCGGTTATCGGGCCGAATGGTATCGGGAAATCAACGTTATTGAAGTGCCTGGTAAATGATCTCGCGCCGGATGCAGGTGAGGTCAAGTGGTCGGAGAATACGGAAATTGGCTATTATGCTCAGGATCACGCATCTGATTTTGAAACAGATAAATCATTGCTGGATTGGATGGCTGAGTGTGGCCAGGAGGGGGACGACGAGCAGGTTATTCGTGGCACCCTTGGGCGATTGCTATTCTCCCAAAACGAAATCGTCAAATCGGTTAAAGTGATATCCGGTGGTGAGCAAGGTCGAATGTTGTTCGGTAAATTGATGCTGCAGCGACCTAATATTCTCGTTATGGACGAGCCGACCAACCACCTTGATATGGAATCAATCGAGTCATTGAATATGGCGCTTGAGATGTATGAAGGTACTTTGATTTTTGTTAGCCACGATCGTGAGTTTGTATCATCGCTTGCGACTCGAATCATCGAGCTTACTCCCGAGGGGGTAGTGGACTTTAAGGGTAATTACGAAGAGTATCTGACCAGCCAGGGGCTAGCCTGACTTTCAGATCAATCACGGGCAGACTCCAGTAACACTGTTGTCTGTCCGTGTATTTTATTGGGTGGGGGGTCATGGACTCGTTAACTATGCTTGTTTTTTGAGCAAGCGTTTTACTTTGAAAAGCAAAACATAAATCGGAAAGAGCAGGGCCGGTGCAAGGAGTAGTCGGGTAAACAGCCCTTGCTGATGGAAAGCGTTCCGTTGTTTTTTTGCATCAGCCAGTATTGCGTAGGCTGGTTTCGAGTTTGCACTGCCCATTAAGGCATGAAAAGTTTCAACCACTTCTTTCTGCAGTAAGCCCTTGTTCCGTGGTGGGGCCTGGTGATAGCTGGCGATGATGCTTCGAGCAAATAGCTCATGCTGTTCGATGTTTTTGATTTCCCGTTGAAACTGGCTGTTCTCCAGATCTTCATATTTATGGGTTAGTACCGATTTCGAAATATAAACCCGGTCAGTTTTTGCCAAGGCGCGCAGCAGAAACTCCGTAATTTCCATAAATCTGAGTGACTCGTTAAACCCCTTTATCGTCGCAAACAGTTCCCGGCTAATAGAGATACACCCAGAGTGAATATTACGAATTGCCAGTTCGTCAACCGGTGCTTCAAAGTCGGCGTTTTCGCTATTGAATCTCGCGGTTATGATTTCAGTGCGCTCGTGCTCTAACGTTTGCTCATCGACGACATCAAACGAAACATAGGTGAGTGCGCATTTACTGTTCTGCATGTTTTCAAACTGTGTGCGTACACAATCCGGGTGTAATACATCATCAGCATCTAAAAAAATGAGTTGATTGAATTGCGCATTTGCTGCGCCGATGTTGCGGGCTGCTGAAGGGCCACGATTGAATTGCTTGATTAATTTTACCCGAGGATCTTTGATCTGATTAACGACTGCCAAGGATTTGTCGGAGCTACCGTCATCAACAATGACCACTTCCAGAGGTATATCTTGTTCCTGCAAAACAGACTCAACGCTTCGTTGAATTGTCTGCTCCTTGTTGTACATCGGAATTACGACAGAGATACCTTTCATATTAGATCGCCTATAAAGCATATATAGTAGATTTGTCCGGGAATGGTCCATCTGTTTGGTTATCCGGCCGAACGTGGTGTTGCGCTGCATTACAGCATGGGGTCTGCGGCAATACAAGCGGCATGCCCTGTCCGGCGTGATTTATTCATGCCAGTTTGTAAATGTTTTTAGCAGATGATCAATGGCGAGTCTCACTCGGGCGGGCTGATATTTTCGATTCGAATAAATGATCCATGTGGTTAGATCGTGACTTGAAAACGGTGTTAGAATTTCTGTCATTTGTGGGTTTTGGAGTGCATCTCCATAGCTGGATTTAGGCAAATAGCATATCCCTAAACCCTGCTTACAGGCTTTGATGAGGGCCCGTGCGCTGTTCGTTTGCCAACGGCCATGTACCCGTATCTCCAGCGGTTGACCCCGGTCCGAGAAGAGCCAGCGATTGTTGTTTGCGACTAAACAGCTGTGCTGAATCAGTTCGCGGGGGTGAGTAGGCACACCGTGTTGTTGGAGATACGATTTGCTGGCCAAGGCGACAAGATGACGTGTTGCGAGTTTCCGGGCGATAAGTCCTGAATCCTGTAACCGGCCATATCGAATGGCGAAGTCGATGCCTTCTTCAATAAAATTAACCATTCGGGAATTAAAGTTAATATCGATTCTGAGTGCCGGATGTTGTTCTGCAAATGCCAGTAAAGCGGGTACAACATACTCTTCTGCGAACTCTCCGGCTGCGGAAACTCGCAAGACGCCCTCGAGTCTTACCTGCCCGGTCTGGACGACTTCATTTGCTTCGATCATGCCATCAAGCACTTCTCGACACTTTTGCACGTAGCGCTCACCGGTCTCCGTTAATTTTACCGTTCGGGTTGTCCTTGCCAGTAATACTGTACCGAGACGGGATTCCAGTGCATTTATTTTTCTACTTACATGAGAGTTGGATACACCCAATCTTTTTGCTGCAGCGGAGAAACCCCTGCATTCGGATACGGCTATAAACTCGGGTATTCCATCAAATATATCTGCGTTGAGAGGCATGGTTACCAATTCTCGAATGTAATCGTTCAGATGAATTTGAAAGCGTATATTACTGCATATTTGAAATAGTGATTTCCTGAAAACCCATATTATCGCTCTAAGGAAATAAAGTTAAACTCTTTTTCATGTTGGTGTCTGCACGTTAATGGCAGTACCCACGAATTTGACAGAAAATTTTTCCTAAATTGATAATCGTGCCAGGAGAGTGAGAAATGACTAAATTGCTGATATGGGTAACAAATCATGAGACGTTAGGTAGTACGGATGAAAAAAACGGTACCTATGCTCCGGAACTGACTCATGCGTTACATGTATTCCTCGAAGCAGGATATGATTACGATATTGCGTCAGTCAAAGGTGGAGTGGCTCCGCTATACGGGCTGGACGTAGTAGATGGTGTCAATGAGCACATTCTGGGGCGTGAAGACTTTAAGATGCGAATAAAAAACACGATTCCGGCCAGACAGATTGATGTGTCAGAGTATGATGGTATTTTTTATCCAGGGGGATTTGGGTTGTTATCTGATCTGGCTTTTGATCAAAGTGTCGCGGAGCTTACGGCAAGCGCTTTCGAGTCCGGCCAAGCTATCGGGGCGGTATGTCATGGTCCTGCAGGTTTATTGCCCGTGGAATTATCGGACGGAAGCAAATTACTCACCGGAAAGCATGTTACAGCGTTTACCCGTGAGGAAGAGGTTGATTTTGAGACAATTGAAAAAATTCCCTTTCTGTTGGAAGAAGCCGTTACACGAACAGCTGGGTGTTACAGTAAAGTAAATCCCTGGCAGCAGCATGTTGTCACGGATGGTCGGATCGTAACCGGGCAGAATCCAGCATCTGCCCGGGGTGTCGGAATTGCGATGGTTGAACTATTGAAAAACAGCTAGGATCCAGTGCAATTGTCCGATCTTACGGCGCTACAGTATGTTCTTTCAAGATTTGAATAAATGTATCTGGTTCAGGTCGGACACGGTAATTGTCGGTAAGATCAGCGAAAATAATGTTGCCTTGGGCATCAGTAATAATAACTGTCGGCATCACGGTGTCGCTGTCGTAGCCCAGTAGTTCAAGACCCTTTGGGGTACCATCTTCCGCAAATATACCCAATTTTTTCGCTGCGGCGTTCTCGGTATCAACCAGGAATTTGAATGGTACCGAGAATTTTTTGGCCAGGTTGCGGGTGTTTTCATGGGGTTGGGGGCTCACTAATGCGACAGCTACTCCCAAGTCTGCGAGTTGTTGGTACTGGGCTGAAACCTCTTTGATTTGGGCCATACACAGTGGACACCAATTGCCCCGGTAAAAAATAATGAGGGTAGGGGATCCGATAAACGCATCTGATGAAATTGAGTTACCATTTTCGTCTTGTAAAATGAAGTCTGGCAAAGGATTCCCAACGGATAAAGCAGTAGTTTCACGGTTCTCGAATTTTGAATACCAGTTGAGATAAAGTGCAATCCCAAAAATACCGACGAAACCGCTATAAAGTATCTGGATAGCGTAGTCGGGCGTGCTCCAGCCAAAGTATACGGTGATTAAGCCACCAAGCCAGGTCAACAATCGATAATTCCGGAGTTCGGGATCGGTACGGGCTGTATCCGTCATAAATAACTTGATGAAAAAGTAGAGCATTGGGCCCAAAGCAAGCAGGACGCCCACCCAGCCACCAATGGGACTTTTAAACACAATGTTATAAAGCGCCTGAATGCTGCCAACTGCAAGCAGCGTTACGTAGGCAGAGATAAAGACCGGCTTTAGTTTTGATGCCATTTCAAATGTCCTTCAAGTTCATACTGGTTGGTAATGTGTAATGCATTCTATGATGGTTCAGAGTGTGTCAGCTCACCTCTGAGATTCGTGCCAAACTTCTCTCTCACGTCAGTGTATGTCAGGTTTTTGCTCAACAGATAGTGAAGTTTTGCCAAAGCTGCTTCTGGTGTCATGTCGTTACCTGAAATGACGCCAGCGCGTTCCAATGCTTGGCCGGTGGCGTAGCCGATCATGTTAACACTACCGCGTAAACATTGTGTGCAGTTTACAACAACAATGTTTTTGCGTTTGGCTTCCACCAATTGGTCAATCAATAGGGGGTCTTGAGGCGCGTTTCCGACGCCATAGGTTAACATGACGATTGCTTTTACCGGGTACTCAAGCAGGTTCGCCAACATATCGCAACTGAAGCCGGGGTAAAGACTGACAATTGCGATTGGCTGGTGCTGAATAGTGGATATTTTTAGGTTCTCGAGCGGGGGCTCTGATATAAGTGTCGGATCGACTTTGATTTTTATGCCCGCTTCGAGCAATGGCTCAAAGTTGGGAGAATCAAATGCATTAAACCCATCTGCATAAACCTTTCGGGATCGGTTTCCTCTGAAGAGTTTGTTATTAAAAAACAGAGTGACTTCGGGAATTGGATAGTTTGCAGCAATGTACAATGCATTGAGTAAGTTTGTCTGGCCATCGGAGCGGAGTTCTGAGAGTGGTATCTGGGAACCGGTAATAATGACCGGCTTGCTCAGATTCTCGAACATGAATGACAATGCTGAAGCAGTATAAGCCATGGTGTCCGTTCCATGAAGAATAATAAATCCGTCATAGTGGCTGAATCGGGATTGGATGTCTTCTGCAATGACTTGCCAGTGGGTTGGTGCCATGTCGGCAGAATCGATGAGATCGGGATACTCATTGAACGTATAAGTCAGCATCTCCGGGCGATGGAACTCCGACTTTTCGCCGAGAATTTCCCCCAAAAAGCCTGATTTGGGCACATAGCCATCGGAAGACGCGTGCATCCCAATGGTGCCGCCCGTGTAAGCAATGTAAATATGTTTCCGCATTGATGGAATATCCTGAATACAGTGGCGTGTCTATTCAGTATATGCTAAGCAGGCGTTAGGGAATGCCCAAAACGGGTGCAAGTTCAGACGGGCCTGCCGGATTCTAGTCGACTCCACTTGAGAGCGGCAGTCGTTGGCAATTACTTTAATCCGGCAGGAAAAGACAGGTGTTACTTCAGGTTTTTAGCCTGGAAGGCTGCATTCCCGGTATACGTTGCCGGCGTGAGCGCCAGCAAGGTTTCCTTGGCATCTTGTGGAATGTCCAATGACTCGATAAATGCTTTCAAAGTTTCTTCTGTCATCGCTTTGCCTCGGGTCAGGGATTTCAGTTTCTCATAGGCATTTTCAATGTTGAAGCGGCGCATTACGGTCTGAATCGGTTCTGCAAGTACTTCCCAGCTTGCGTTCAAATCTTCTGCTAAACGAGTTGGGTTGATTTCCAGTTTGCTGATGCCTTTTAACGTGGCATGATAGGCAATCAAAGAATACCCCATGCCCAATCCCAGATTGCGCAGTACTGTGGAATCGGTCAGATCACGCTGCCACCTGGAGATCGGGAGCTTGGCTGACAGGTGATTCATAAGTGCATTCGCCACCCCCAGATTGCCCTCGGAATTTTCGAAATCAATCGGGTTAACTTTGTGGGGCATGGTTGATGAGCCCACTTCTTTGTCATTGGGCTTTTGTTTGAAATAGCCAAGGGAAATGTAACCCCAGACATCGCGGTCAAAATCGATCAGAACCGTATTGAAACGGGCTATGATATCGAATAATTCAGCGATGTAGTCATGGGGCTCAATTTGAGTGGTGTAGGGGTTCCAGGTTAACCCCAGGCCTTCGACAAAATCTTTGGAAAAGGCTAGCCAGTCCAGTTTCGGGTAGGCGGACAGGTGTGCATTAAAGTTTCCAACTGCTCCGTTGATTTTGCCCAGCAGTTCGATGTTGTCCAGTTGCTTGAGTTGGCGCTGCATGCGCGCAACGACGTTGGCCAGTTCCTTGCCCACGGTGGTAGGTGAAGCGGTTTGACCATGGGTTCTTGAGAGCATCGGTTCATCAGCGTACTGTTCCGCCAGGACCGCGATGGCTTCAGTCGTCTTGTCCATCGTGGGGCGAAGTACGTCGTTTAGTCCACCGGACAGCATTAAAGCATGAGAAAGGTTGTTGATGTCTTCAGAGGTGCAGGCAAAATGGACAAATTCTCTTACTGCATTCAGTTCAGGCGTGTCCTGAATATGTTCCTTAATCAGATATTCAACTGCTTTGACATCATGGTTGATTTCAGATTCAATTGCTTTGACACGCTCTGCGTGGGCTTCGGAGAATCCGGTAACCAGTTCTTCAAGCTTGGCATTTGCAGCGTCGGAGAAGGGCGGTACTTCCGTAATTTCGGGGTGGTTGGACAGGGCTTGTAGCCACCGCACTTCCACTTTCACCCTGTTTCGAATCAATCCGTATTCGCTGAAGTGGTTTCGCAAATCCGCTGTTTTTGATCCGTATCTGCCATCAATCGGGGAAAGGGCGGTAAGTGCATTTAACTGCATGTTCTTTCTCTCGCTGCGTGTGTGAATAAAAAGGCGTTAATTTTACTCTTTTTTAACGCTTACGTCAGGTTAATGCGCGTTAAATATTCCGAACCTGCTTTTCGGCGCATTCGGCCAGTGCTTTGCGTTTGAACAGGAGTTGCCAGCGCCGGCCGCCAACTTGCCGCCACAGCATTGCACTTCGTATGCCGGCCAGTAACAGGGCACGAATCTTTGCTGCATTCTCTTCGACTTGTAAATGATTGGGCTGCCCGACGACCTGAATACGTAAGTTGAATGTGCTGATGGTATCGGTATAGATCGATGCCAGGTTTTCGATTATGTTTGGGTGATAGCCCCCAAAGTGCTCTTTTTGTTCGGTTGCTTGTGCGAGTCGTTTACTGATCACACTGAGCAGGTCTTGTCGCTTTTTTAACTTGTTTTCCAGGTGAACCAGGCTGAGTGCATAGCGAATGGTTTCAACATTCTGGCTTTTATTGTTCTTGTCCAGTGCTGCGAGCAACTCTCTTAAGCCGAGCCGTATATCATGGGCTTGTCCGAAAACCCCGATTGTATCGGCAGGGTTGATTACAAACAGGCTGTTAAGGCTGGTTTCGAAAAATTGAGGCGCACAGCTTCCGTTGTGAGCAATTTGTTGTACCAGTGAAGCGGCTTGAAATATTCCAGCCAGTGCGATGGTTTGATCAACAGTTGTATAACTCAAGGTAAACTCGTTCTCGTCGGCTTTAAATGTCTTTATACGTAGGGCGAACAGAATCAGTTCGGTGAATTGCTTGCTTTCTCGATGATCCCGCCACCGAGACAGACTTCACCATCATAAAACACAACATATTGGCCCGGTGTAACGGCCCGTTGCGGCGCGTTGAATTCGACCATAAATAAAGTTTGGCCTCCACTATCCACCGGTTTAATCATACACTCTTGATCAGGTTGTCGGTAGCGAACTTTGGCGGTCAACTGTTTGCTGAAGTCCGGCTGGTCATTTATCCAGTCGATTTGGCCTGTGAAAAGATATTTGGCGAACAGTAGCGGATTATTTTTCCCTTGAACAACCAGTAACTCGTTGTTTGTCAAATCTTTGCCGGCAACATACCAAGGGGATTCGGTGTAATTTTTCAGACCACCGATACCTAACCCTTGCCTTTGACCTATTGTGTGATACATCAATCCTTGGTGCTGGCCAATGATATCTCCATGCTCTGTGCGAATGTTACCGGGTTGTGCTGGTAGATACTGTTTCAGGAAATCGCTGAATTTTCGTTCTCCAATGAAGCAGATGCCTGTGGAATCTTTCTTGTCGTGAGTGATCAGACCCTCTTCCACCGCCAGTTTACGCACTTGAGGCTTCTCCAGATGTCCCACTGGAAACAGTGTTTCAGCAATGCGATGTCCATTCACGGCATGCAGAAAATAGCTTTGATCCTTGTTAGGGTCGAGTCCTTTAAGTAATTCAGCCCTGGATAGTGAGTCCGCGTTTTCAGTGGTGTTTGCTGGCGGTATGTCCCTAGAGCGAACATAGTGTCCTGTTGCAATGTAGTCAGCACCAAGTGTGTGGGCGTAATCCAGAAATGCTTTAAACTTGATTTCTTTATTGCAGAGTATATCCGGATTGGGTGTTCGGCCTGCACGATACTCGGTCAGGAAATGCTCAAAAACATTGTCCCAATACTCTGCTGCAAAACTTGCAGTGTGCAGTTTTATACCCAGTGTGTCACTGACTTTTTGTGCATCCTCAAGGTCTTGCATTGCAGTGCAGTACTCGGTGCCATCGTCTTCATCCCAGTTTTTCATAAACAGGCCTTCTACCTGGTACCCTTGTTGTTTCAATAGAAGGGCAGAAACAGATGAATCGACTCCGCCGGACATACCGACGATGACACGTGTATCAGATGCAGGTTTGTTGCTCACTTTCGACTCGTATAGATTGGAAAACAGGGGGCGAATTGTATCACTTGTTCCGTAGAAAAAGTACCTCGGCCCCGCTGGTTTGCTCCTCTCAGCAGGGCCTTAAGCCAACTGGGTGGCTGCAAAGTCATCAATTACAGACAAGGGGTAGCGTTTTCCTGCGAGGTAATCATCTATGCACCTCAAAACCAACGGGCTACGGAGCCTTTCTGAATCTTTGGTGAGGCGCTCGTAATCCAGCCATCGAGGGCCAATGATACCCGTATCGTATTGCTCGGAAACTTGCTCGAGCGCTTCTGCGATAAAGCAAAACCGGTAATAGGTTTGTCGATTGCTGGGTGCTCGATAGGTATAAATTCCCAGGAAATTTTCGACGTGGATAGTCCAACCTGTTTCCTCAAGGGTTTCCCGGTGCACGGCATCAATAATCCGTTCATGTTCTTCGATGTGTCCCGCGGGCTGGTTGATAACAGTTTGCCCCTCACTGGTTTCTTCAACAAGGAGAAATTCCCCCTTTTTTTCACAAATAACGGCTACGGTCGCATGTGGCATCCATATCATGATCTTGTACCTGTGCTGGTTAGAATGGTCAGTGGCGTTTAAATTTTGAATGGTTTTTTCTTGTTGCTTTGTTTGGTCGCATTCCTGTCCGGTAGTCGGGTTTGGCAGGCCTTCCACCTTCCGGAACGTTGATATTGATTACATGGAATTCGCCGGGGGACAGCTGATCCAGATTCCAGTCCCCCACTCGATACCGGTAAAGTCGTAATGTTGGAAAGCCCACCGCTGCGGTCATTCGGCGAACCTGTCTATTTCGGCCTTCAGTAATCGTCAACTCAAGCCAGCTGTCGGTAATGTTTTTTCTGGTGCGGACGGGGGGATCCCGGTTCGGGATGACGGGGGTGTTAATTCTCCGGGCTTTCGCAGGAAGCGTCGGGCCATCATTGAGTTCAATGCCATTGCGGAGTTGTTGCAAGGCATTATCTGAAATTGATCCTTCGACTTGAACCCAATACGTTTTCGGCTGTTTATTTCGGGGGTGGGCAATTTGATTTTTCAGGTAACCGCTGTCGGTAAGTAGCAGTAGCCCTTCGGAGTCGTAGTCCAGGCGGCCAATCGAGTAAACATTGTTAAATTGAATGTATTCTGCAAGTGTTTTTCGTCCTTCTTTATCGGTGAATTGCGATAGCACTTGATAGGGCTTATTAAAAATTACCAGTTTGGCCACGTTCTGAGATAAGTCCGATAAAAGTTGAGTTGATTGAAGAATCGAGCAATTTTGGCAAAGCTGTACTTATTGCGTAAACGAGCTGTACCGGAAGTCAGTGTAACATATTCGGAAATTTGTAATAAAATCCGCGGTTGAATGATGTACGTTTGGCGATTTGTAATAAAATTAAAATATGATGAAAGGCTTACGCGTTTATCGTTATGTTTGAATGAGCGTTTACGCTTGGGGTCGTATATGTGTCTATCTTTTTGACCGTGCCTTTTTCGACGATAGTTATCATATGATAAGGGAGTGAAAAATGGGATACCTAAAGATCAAAGTTCCGGCTGACGGCGACAAAATTACCGTCAATGCCGATCTTTCCCTGACCGTGCCAAACCATCCAATTATTCCGTATATTGAGGGGGATGGTATTGGTGTGGACGTGACGCCACCGATGCTTAGCGTTGTAAATGCAGCCGTAGAAAAAGCATATGGCTCCAAGAAAGCGATTGCCTGGATGGAGATTTATGCTGGTGAGAAAGCTACCCGGATTTATGGGCCCGATGTGTGGTTGCCAGAGGAAACCCTCGACGCGTTGACTGAGTTTTCTGTGGGCATAAAAGGCCCGCTAACAACCCCTGTAGGCGGGGGAATAAGAAGCCTGAATGTGGCGCTGCGGCAGGAACTGGATCTCTATGTTTGCCAGCGTCCGGTGCGCTGGTTCAAGGGGGTGCCGAGCCCGGTTAATAATCCCGAGAAAACGGATATGGTTATTTTCCGGGAAAATTCTGAAGATATCTACGCGGGGATAGAGTGGCAGGCCGACAGTCCGGAGGCCAAGAAGTTGATCAACTTTCTGCGGGATGAAATGGGGGTTACCAAAATTCGGTTTCCCGAAGGGTGTGGTATCGGTATTAAGCCGGTTTCAGAAGAAGGAACCAAGCGTCTCGTCCGTAAAGCCATCCAGTACGCAATAGACAATGATAAAGACTCTGTGACCCTTGTTCACAAGGGCAACATCATGAAATTCACCGAAGGTGCGTTCAAAGACTGGGGTTATGAGCTTGCCAGAGAGCGGTTTGGTGCCAAGCCTTTGGACGGTGGTCCCTGGCATGTATTCCAGAACCCGGTGACCGGGAAAGATATTGTCATAAAAGATGTAATCGCAGATGCTTTTCTTCAGCAGATACTCATGCGTCCTGAAGAGTACAGTGTAATAGCGACGCTCAACCTGAACGGTGATTACATCTCCGATGCACTCGCAGCGGAGGTCGGTGGAATAGGTATTGCACCTGGAGCAAATATCGGCGGTAGTGTCGCTTTGTTTGAAGCAACTCATGGTACTGCACCAAAATATGCAGGACAAGATAAAGTGAATCCAGGCTCTTTGATACTTTCAGCAGAGATGATGTTGCGTCATTTGGGATGGGCAGAGGCTGCAGATCTTATTCTCAAAGGGGTAGAGGGTGCGATTGAAGCTAAAACGGTTACATATGATTTTGAGCGTTTGATGCCGGATGCAACGCTCCTGAAAGCTTCAGAATTTGGCGATGCTATCATTGCCAAAATGGGGCGTTAAGTGAATTTTAATGGAAAAACTGTTTGCATTTCTATAATGGTGCACTAATATGAAGCATAAGTAAGCCGTATGACACAGGGCTTAGTGTCACAGGGCTTACTTAGTGCTAGGATCGGCTTTTCGAGCACGAGCATGATCGACCGGTCTCACACCCAGCGGTATGTGATCAGGCGGCAGCGTAGTCTTTTATGCCACTAATTCAGTGCTCAACCAGAAACGAGTTATTTCGGGTTTGTCGCGCTTTGACTTGATCAAAGGGTGCAAAGGTTTCATATGCCAACAAGTCACTGTTTGGGTGCTAATCACGGTGAAATTGTCAGTTTAGTCAGGCACTGAGCGCTTCACGAGTTTCCTCATGTATCGTTGCTTGCGGCGAACCGGGGGGGCTGTTATCTGAAGTCATGTTACCTTGGCTCGTATCGGCGTGTTCGGCTGATGTTTCCGATACTTCGCCGGCTACGGCAACAATATTAATTGCATGAGTCCCTTTATTGCTCGGCTGTTTTTCAAATTCAACGGCTTGTCCGGCTTTCAGGGTCTTATATCCTTCCATTTGAATGGAAGAGAAATGTGCGAACAGATCCTCTGTTCCTCCGTCTTCAATAATGAAGCCATATCCTTTTGCATTGTTGAACCACTTTACTTTACCTAAAGGCATGATCGACTCCCTTGTCCATCTCTATTGTGAACAGACTGTGCCCATTCAGTTTTATTTTTATATGTTGACTTTCAATTTTTATTATAGCCCTTACTTTTGACTATTAGAGTGCGATAGTCAAGCGAAACTCGTCCGATTTAAACAAATTTATTCTTGTAAATTTCCTCGTAACTCGGGAATAATGCTGAGTGATAGTTGTCTAAGCAGTGGATTGCCGAAATCAGCTGTGTTAATAGTGAGGGTGTCATCAAAATGTGCGCGTTTCTCGAGTAGCTGCGAGCATTTTGAGGGCAAGTTAGCAGGATAGGTAACAAGAAAAGAAGTGGCTTCTATTAATTGGGTGTAACTTCTGTTAACCGGCGGGTACTCTGTAAATGGAATGTTTGGCTCAAGGGACTGTTAATGTGCTGGGAGGTTGATTAAACAAGTGTTGTGTTTTGGCGGGTAAACGCTTAAGTGACTGACCGCGCCGTATCAGCAGACGTTATATTTGAAATGGGTTTGTTTTACGGGGTTGTTTAGTGTGCCAACGTAGGGCTCTTTCGGGAATGTCCGCATAATACACAAACATTAAAATTTTATTAAAAGTTGCAAAATTTAGTTGGGCGACAATGAGTATTTTTGGAAATAGTCTACTAATATTAAATCAGAATGGTGATCAAGAGGACCATCAAGGCGGAGAGGGCGGAGTCGCTCTGTCCTACAGTAAACCGGCGTTAAAGAAGCCTTCGTTATACAAGGTGGTGATGATTAATGATGATTACACGCCCATGGATTTTGTTGTGGAAGTGTTAATGACATTTTTTGCCATGAATGAAGAAAAAGCCACGCAGATTATGCTGGCTGTGCATACGCAGGGGAAAGCTGTTTGCGGCATTTATACTCGGGACATAGCAGAAACAAAAGCTGCGCAGGTCAATCAATACTCGTCTGAGTGTGAGCACCCGTTGTTGTGCGAGATTGAGAGAGCAGACTAAAAGAATTTGGGGTGAGATATGCTGAGTAAAGACCTCGAACTGACACTTAATGCTGCCTTTAAGTGTGCACGTGATAAGAGACACGAATTCATGACGGTAGAGCATCTGTTATTGGCTCTGCTAGACAATGAGGCAGCGGCGAAGGTTTTGGTCGCCTGTGGTGCTGACGTTGATCGTCTGAAAGATGAGCTGACAGAGTTTGTCGATTCCACAACGCCACTGATTCCCAGTGATGACAGTGAACGGGAAACCCAACCTACGCTTGGGTTTCAGCGCGTGTTACAGCGAGCTGTTTTTCACGTCCAGTCTTCCGGTAAAAAGGAAGTGACAGGTGCCAATGTGATCGTGGCGATTTTCAGCGAACAGGAAAGTCAGGCTGTGTATGTGCTGAAAAAACAAAATATTGCCCGAATCGATGTGGTCAATTTTATTTCCCACGGTATTTCCAAGGTGCCTGGGCACCATGATCAGGAGTCGCCTGAGAGCGAACACCAGGAAGAAGGGGTGGAAGAAAGTAGTGCTTCCAATCCGCTTGAATCCTATGCCACAAATCTCAATGAGCAAGCCAAGCAAGGGCGTATTGACCCTTTGATTGGGCGTGAGAAAGAGGTTGAACGTGTTGTTCAAATTCTGTCCCGGCGACGTAAAAACAATCCGCTATTGGTTGGTGAGGCGGGTGTCGGAAAAACAGCAATCGCAGAAGGTCTGGCCAAACAGATCGTGGATGGTAATGTACCCGAGGTGATGGAAGATGCAGTTGTCTTTTCACTGGATCTTGGCGCTTTGCTTGCGGGTACAAAATACCGGGGTGACTTTGAGAAACGGTTTAAGGCGCTGTTGGCGGAATTGAAGAAAAAGCAGCATTCGATTCTGTTTATTGACGAGATACATACAATCATTGGAGCGGGTTCAGCATCCGGTGGTGTGATGGATGCTTCCAACTTGCTCAAACCGCTGTTGAGTTCAGGTGAAATTCGATGTATCGGTTCGACTACATTCTCGGAGTTTCGCGGTATTTTCGAGAAAGACAGCGCGCTGGCGCGTCGTTTCCAGAAAATTGATGTTGTTGAGCCGAATGTTGAAGATACCTATCAGATATTGAAGGGATTGAAGTCTCAATTTGAGAAACATCATGACCTGAAATATACGGACAAGGCCTTAAGGGCTGCCGCAGAGCTGGCAGATCGTTACATCACTGATCGGCATTTGCCCGACAAGGCTATTGATGTAATCGATGAGGCCGGAGCGAGTCAGCGCCTGAAAACCTCAGCGAAACGTAAGAAAGTGATTGGCGTTTCAACCATTGAGGATATTGTGGCAATGATTGCTCGAATTCCGCCAAAAAATGTTTCCACGTCTGACAAAGATGTACTGCGGAACCTTGAGCGTGATCTGAAAATGGTGGTGTTTGGCCAGAATGAGGCAATCGTATCGCTGGCAACAGCGATCAAAATGTCCCGGGCTGGTTTAAAGTCGCCGGATAAGCCTGATGGTGCATTTTTGTTTTCCGGTCCAACTGGTGTCGGTAAAACCGAGGTGACCAAGCAGTTGGCCAAGGTGATGGGGATTGAGTTGGTTCGCTTTGATATGTCTGAGTATATGGAGCGCCACACCGTGTCGCGGTTGATTGGTGCGCCCCCGGGATATGTTGGCTACGATCAAGGTGGGTTGCTCACTGAGGCGATCAACAAGAGTCCGCATTGTGTTCTGTTGCTGGATGAAATCGAGAAAGCGCATCCTGAAGTGTTTAATTTGTTGTTGCAGGTTATGGATCATGGAACGCTAACGGACAATAATGGTCGTAAAGCTGATTTTCGGCATGTAATTCTGGTGATGACAACGAATGCTGGGGCAGATGTTATTAGTCGTCGCTCAATTGGCTTTAGTGAGCAGGATCATAGCTCGGATGGTACTGAGGCGATAAACAAGTTGTTTACACCCGAGTTTCGTAATCGCCTTGATGCCATTATCCAGTTTGCTCCATTGTCACGCACAACGATTACCCATGTGGTGGATAAATTCCTCGTTGAGCTACAGGCTCAGTTGGATGATAAGCGTGTTCAGTTGCATGTGGATGATGAAGCGAAGGTGCTGCTTGCTGAGCGTGGTTATGATGATCGGATGGGGGCCAGACCGATGTCACGCCTGATACAGGAAGTTCTGAAGAAGCCTTTGGCGGAAGAGATACTTTTTGGTGAGCTCACTGAGGGTGGTGGAGATGTTCATGTTTACGTGAAAGATGGTGAAATTAAATATGACGTCGAAAAGGTTGCTGTGGCTGAGGCAGATTAACGCCATGGGCATTCAGGCCTGCTTGGAGCTGTTATTACGTTAAGCAGACAGAAAAACCGGAAAACAAAACAGGGGGCATAGGCTCCCTGTTTTGTTTTCCGGCTCTGCTTTGGTCTCAGGCTCTCAAGCGTGCGCTTGAGTCTGATGAAGCCTCAACGTGCGCGGTAGACAATGCGGCCTTTGCTAAGGTCGTATGGCGTCAGTTCGACCTTAACTTTGTCGCCAGTCAGGATTCTGATGTAGTTTTTGCGCATTTTTCCTGAAATATGTGCAGTGACCACGTGACCGTTTTCGAGTTCAACTCTGAACATTGTGTTTGGAAGCGTATCAACAATAGTGCCTTCCATTTCAATCACATCTTCTTTTGCCATTCAGCAGAAACCTCTGTGTAGCTAATCGATTAGGGTTAAATATTCTGTCTCAGGAGGTGTTAAAGTGGGGGTAAGCGGTCTTGATGAACCCTGGTCACTTTGACCCTCGCTTAAAAAGCCGCCATTTTGCCTGAAAAGTTGGTGTTTGGCAAAGAATTCGACACTAAATCCGCAACCATTGTTCCTTAACAAGGAGTTCGATTGGCCGATATTTTATTTTATAGCTCATTTTGGGGCAGGTTTTAATCCAATAGCCAAGATATAAATAGGGCTTTTTCCGTCGCTGGGTTTCTTCGATTGCCCAAAGTACGGAATATACACCAGGGCTCAAGTGCTCCAGGTCTGGGTCAAAAAATGTATAGATGGCAGAGAGTCCATCTTGCAATTCATCAACAACACTAACGGCCATAAGGCACCCACCATGCCAAAACTCTACAAAAAGGGTCGTTCCGGTGGCAGAGGTCAGGAATGATTCATATTGTTCCCGGCTGGGCGGAAACATATCACCGTCGGAATGCCGAATAGTAATATAGCGCTCATAGAGCCGGTAGTGTTCTTCCCGGTAATCCGGGCGTCGAGTGATGACTGTGCATTCGCTATTCCGGTTCAGGCAGCGCTTCTGCGAGCGATTGGGTTTAAAGTCCGTGACAGGAACTCTTGCCGGAATGCATGCATTACAGTTCTGGCAATGAGGGCGATAGTAGTGGCTCCCGCTCCGTCGAAAGCCAAGTTGAGAAAGTTGGGTATAAAGCTGATTGTCGACATGCGCACGGGGATCCACAAACATTGTCGTAGCGTGTTGATCCTCCAGGTAGCTGCAATCATGCTCTGGAGTTGCATAGAAGATAAGGGTATGAAGGCTGGTCATGTTGACATAATATTACCAGTGCCAAGTAAATTTCCACTCGGAAATGGGTGACGATTTCACAATTTCTTTTCTGAGTATAGTCAAAAACCGTTCCCGTGAAACAGGGTATGCGCCCAAGGTACCAAGATGGGGATTCTCAAGCTGACAGTCGATCAAGGCGAAGCCCCAATCGGTTAGTTGTTTCACCAAGTGCACAAAGGCGATTTTGGACGTGTCTGATTGGTGTGAAAACATTGACTCACCGAAAAAACAAGGTCCAATGCTGACGCCGTAAAGCCCACCTACCAATTTTTCCCCTATCCACACTTCAAACGAGTGTGCCACGCCAATTGCATTCAGGCGAATATAGGCCTGGATCATTTCCTCTGTAATCCAGGTACCGCTGCTGTTTTTCCGGCGTCCCGCGCAGGCGCGGATTACCCGCTCAAACTCAGTATCAATACGAATTTCATAATCGCGTTTGTTGAGGCGTTTGCGCAGTGATTTTGAGATATGCAGGTGCTCGTCGTCAATCAGGCAGCGCGGCTCTGGAGACCACCATAGTATGGGTTGGTCTTTTTCGAACCAGGGGAATATACCGTGACTGTAGGCGTTGATCAGTCGTTTAGGTGAAAGATCGCCCCCTGCCGCGAGAAGGCCATTGGGATCTTTTAGGGCGTTTTCTGGCAGCGGGAAGGGGGTTTGGTCGCTATCAAGCCAAACGATGTCACCCATAGTGATGTGTGTTCCTGACTATTTTTTGAGGGTGTGTCCACCCACCAAGACGCTGGCATTCAATCCGCTGAGTTGGTGGGTTTGCGATTATTTGCGAGTTGGCTATTCGTCTAGAAACTTCTCTGCGTCGAGTGCAGCCATACAGCCGAAGCCTGCTGAGGTGACGGCTTGACGGTAGACTTGATCGGTAACATCTCCCGCAGCAAAAACACCGGGAATGCTCGTCGAGGTGGCATTGCCATCACGGCCAGCGTTAATGTTGATGTAGCCGTTATTCATATCCAGTTGGTCTGAGAATATCTCCGTATTTGGCTTGTGGCCAATGGCAATGAACACACCAGCAAGCTCCAAGTCCTGAGTTTCGCCGGATTCGTTGCTCTTCACGCGCATACCGGTTACGCCAGTGGCGTCGCCGAGCACTTCATCGAGTGTGTGGTTCCAGAGTATCTTGATTTTGCCTTCCTTCTCGCGCTCGAAAAGTTTGTCTTGCAAAATCTTCTCTGCGCGGAGCTTGTCTCGACGGTGAACCAGGGTCACCTCGCTCGCAATGTTGGCCAGGTACAGCGCTTCTTCAACTGCTGTGTTGCCGCCACCGATTACCGCAACTTTCTGTTTTTTGTAGAAGAAGCCATCGCAAGTGGCACAGGCACTCACTCCGTTACCGGCAAATTTTTCTTCTGATTCCAGCCCGAGGTACTGTGCTGAGGCACCGGTAGCGATTATGAGGGCATCGCAAGTGTACTCGCCCGCGTCTCCTGTTAATCGAAAAGGTCGTTCCTGAAGATTGGCGGAATTAATGTGGTCATACACTATTTCGGTTTCGAAGCGCTCGGCATGTTGTTGCATGCGTTGCATCAGCTCTGGGCCTTGAACGCCCATTGCATCGCCCGGCCAGTTATCGACATCAGTGGTTTGTGTGAGTTGGCCACCCGCCTGCATCCCCGTAATGATGACCGGGTTCAGGTTGGCTCTCGCAGCATAAACTGCTGCGGTGTAACCCGCAGGCCCCGAGCCGAGAATGATTAATCTGGCGTGTTTGGTCTCACTCATAAACTGTATCCACCTGTTCGTTGGTCATAAAATGCATTTAAAAAAACAATGCTTAAATGGGTTAAAAACTAAAGATGGGGGACAATAGCACGATTTCAAGCGCTTATAGAATCGATTCAACCAATAATTTGTATTGGGAAAGCGAATCATGGCGCGGTCAATCTCGGGGTGTTGTGTTTCACATTGCCTGGAGACACTGGCCCAATGGAATTTCTTTTGTTCTAGGTTTTTGAGTAGAGTGGTACCTCTGTGAGGATTTTGTTTGAGAGTGGTGTGCCGAGTTGGGAGCTGGATGGATTGATCCGGTGTTCCACGACGTTGGCAAGAATGGCCTGGACATCTTCTGGTAGCACATAATCTCGATTGTCGATTAAAGCCCAGGCCTTTGCCGCTTTGACCAGGGCCAGTCCACCTCTGGGAGAAAGGCCGGTGTGCTGACCGAGTTTTTCCCGAGTGTATTCGATTATATTTTGAACGTAGTCGAGCAGGGTATCGGACACGCTAACCTTTTTCACGGCATTGATGAGTTCTTTGAGTTGTTCCGGGGTGAGTGTTGGTGTGATGTGCTCGATCATATCCCGCCGGTTTTCCCCCTTGAGTATAGTGCGTTCTGCCTCTTTTGTCGGATAACCTAGCTGGATTCGCATAAAAAAACGGTCAAGTTGTGATTCCGGCAGGGGAAAGGTTCCCGATTGCTCTTGTGGGTTTTGCGTGGCGATAACGTAGAATGGTTCAGGGAGTGGTCTGGTTTTTCCATCAACTGAGACCTGGCGTTCCTCCATGGCTTCCAGTAGTGCACTTTGGGCTTTTGGCGTTGCCCGATTGATTTCATCTGCGAGAACGATTGATGCAAAAACGGGTCCTGGATGGAAGACAAATTCTTTCTTGTTGCTTTCAAAAATTGAAACGCCCAGTAAATCTGCTGGCAGTAAGTCGCTGGTGAACTGAATGCGGTTGTAGCTAAGATCCAGCGTGTTGGCTAGTGCGTGAGACAGTGTCGTCTTACCGAGTCCCGGAATGTCTTCAATGAGTAAATGCCCTTCGCACAGCAAACAGGTAAAAGCGAGCTTTACCTGCACCTCTTTGCCGAGCAATATATTGTTGATCTGTTCTAGTGTTCTACTGATTAGCGGGTTCATATCTTGATTTATGGATCCATCAGGTTTGGGTGACGAACAGCATGGATTACCGTGCTGTTTTCGAAGTAAACAGTAAAATCAGCATAACGCCAGCGGGTGATCGGTGGCTTGCCTCGAGCCTTCCCGATATCTTCAGGTTGACCCCACCGCGCGTTTACTTCCGCCATGGATAAGCCTTTATCAGGCAGTGTTGATGTTTGTCCGGAAGTATTGCTTGTCTCGCTATTTTGTTGGCCGATTGGAATAACAATTTTCTCGACAGTGATGATGGTTTCTACTGCAGTACTCCCATCTGCCCTGGGCACCGCCGGTTCCTGCGCTTGTGCTTCGAGCGCTGACATACTTGCCAGCATGGAAAGCATAGTGAGTGCTGAAGTTGTCGTTAAGCGTCTAGGTCTCCGGTGATCAAAAAAATGGGCGCTTTTCTCAGTGTCAGTATGGGGCATGGCAGTCACTCCTCATCGAATTTGTTTTCGGAATGCCGTTGCAGGTCTTGACGTTGCTGTTGTGTGATAAACCGTGCCAGGAACTGCTGTTGACGGGGATCCATATCGAGAAACTCGAGTCTGAGTGTAAACTGGTTCTGTGCTAGCCCTTGGTCAGGATACATCGGGTTGGTTTTTTTGCAGAGAATTACCTTGCAGAAAGACAGAATTACCGTTGCTTGGGGGATCAGAATGAGCTTCAGTGCGACGATTTGATTCTCAGGGTAGGGGGTGGAGTGACGTAGCTTGAGTCCGCCCTCACTCAGGTTTATCAAATGGTGTTCCGTCTCATAGCCTGGCAGCTGTTGTTGAAGCAGAGTCTGTGCCAGCAAATCAATTTTCTTATCGATGGACTTCAAATACTGAGCTAGATTTTTATCTTTTTCCTGAATTTGTCGGAGAAAAATTTGGCTTTCCTGTTCAATTTTTTGCAGTTCATTGTGTAATTCAAATGCAGGAGGCAAGTCAAATAGCGTGCTCAAATATTGGAAGGCATCTTCGCGTTGCAGGTTATTTTCATGAATTGGCTGAATTTCTATCGAAGCCCGACACGAAACGCGGTAGAATTCCCGCCGGTCTTGATCGGTTGTTGGTGGCATCATAGATTCTGTTTGCTGACAAATTGCGATTAACCTAAGTGTAGCAGCATCAGTGCATCTTGACGTTAGGATTTGTTAATACAGTCTGGTCTGCTTCGGAGATTTCGGTCACCGCTCCATGACTGTTGCGCAAAATATGGATTAATTTGTTTATGTTCCGACCTTATCCGGTGTTTATCGGCCTGCGTTATACGGCCGCAAAGCGGAAAAACCATTTTATCTCGTTTATTTCCATGACCTCGATGTTGGGGTTGATGTTGGGTGTTTGTGTTTTGATCACGGTGTTGTCCGTTATGAACGGGTTTGATCGTGAACTGCAACAGCGCATTTTAGGTATGGTTCCCCATGCTACAGTACGCGCTTACACCGCAATGGATAATTGGCAGGAATTGGACAAAGTATTAACCGAGCAACCCAAGATTATTGCGGCAGCCCCGTATCTTCAAGCGGAAGCCATGGTGACACATCAGGGGCAGGTGAGCGGTATTAT
This sequence comes from Oleiphilus messinensis, assembly GCF_002162375.1. Lineage (GTDB taxonomy): Bacteria > Pseudomonadota > Gammaproteobacteria > Pseudomonadales > Oleiphilaceae > Oleiphilus > Oleiphilus messinensis. The sequence continues at coordinate 2,315,817 of NZ_CP021425.1, forward strand.
GGTTAACGGTATTGATCCTGAGCAAGAGGCTGAGGTATCTATCATCCAGGATCACATGCAAGAAGGGACGCTATCGGATCTGGATTCCGGTGCCTTCGAAGTCATAATTGGTGAGATCTTAGCTCGCTCTCTTCGCGTTGGAGTGGGGGACAAGGTAACGATTGTTTTTCCGGAAGCAGCTATTACCCCAGCTGGCGTATTCCCTCGGATGAAGCGCTTCACAGTCGCTGGAATATTCGCGGTAGGGGCGGAATTGGACGCGTCTTTGATTGTGACCCATATGGATGATTTGGCTAAAGTCATGCGCATACCCGGAAAAGTCAGTGGCATGCGGATAAAAGTTGAAGACTTGTTTGAGGCGCCGCGGATTGCGTGGGACATTGCAACCACGTTAGGAGGGCAATACTACGCCACGGATTGGACACGAACCCACGGTAATTTATTCCAAGCGATTAAAATGGAAAAAACCATGATTGGGTTGTTATTGATGATGATTGTCGCTGTTGCTGCATTCAATATCGTATCCACCCTTGTCATGGTGGTGACAGATAAAAAAGCTGATATCGCAATATTGAGAACAATCGGCGCAAAACCGGGTGATATCATGGCAGTTTTTGTGGTTCAGGGCGCGATAATTGGTGTAGTCGGGAATATTGTTGGCACCATCGCGGGTGTCCTGTTGGCCTTAAACGTCAGTGACATAATTAAGGGGCTGGAGAAGTTACTCGGGCATAAATTTCTTGATGCTAATGTTTATTTCATTAGCTATCTTCCATCACAGTTGCTGTGGTCGGATGTCGTGGTCATCTGTGGTGCGGGTTTGGTGATGAGTTTAGCGGCGACAATTTATCCGGCCTACCGCGCGTCAAAGGTCGACCCCGCAGATGCATTGAGGTATGAGTAATGGCAGTTTCACCTCGAATCGTATTATCCGGTCAAAATATCGAAAAGACTTACCTTGAGGGTAAAACACCGTTAACGATATTTTCGAATTTGCAGTTCGAATTGTTTTCGTCCGAGTTTGTTGCAATCGTCGGAAGCTCGGGGGCGGGCAAGACGACCTTGCTTAACATTCTGGGCGGGCTTGATAAGCCGACATCTGGTGATGTTTTAATCGGTGGGCAAAATGTGCATCGTTTGGCGGAGCGCAAACGTTGTCAGCTCCGTAATCGTGAAATTGGATTCGTGTATCAATTCCACCATTTACTCCCTGAATTTTCCGCGTTGGAAAATGTGGTGATGCCGGTGTTAGTCGGTAAGTCGATGAACCTCAAAACCGGTCGAGCGAAAGCGCAGGAATTGTTGGAGCGTGTCGGATTATCTGAGCGCTTGCATCATAAACCGGCTCAGCTTTCGGGTGGTGAGCGTCAGCGCGTTGCTATCGCGCGGGCGCTGGTAAATGATCCCAGTTGTGTTCTGATGGATGAGCCTACGGGCAACTTGGATGAGCACACTGCGCTCGAAGTGCAAGCATTGATGCAGGAGCTTATCGGCCAGTTTACGACCAGCTTCGTTGTTGTCACCCATGATTTGCACCTTGCGAAAACGGCTGATCGTATTTTCCGGCTTGAAACCGGGGTTTTAAAAGCAACAGACAAGAGTAGTTTTTAAATTATCGCTTGGTACTAAACGCCTACTGCTTTTTGCTTGCGCCGTTGTTGTCGTTCGAACCAGCTTTTTCGAACCTTGCGTTTCCAGAGGTACTGGATGACCAGGTAACTGCTGACCGCGCAGACCGTTGCGACCACAAACGATCCAAAATACAATGGCAGGCCGACTTCAAGGAGTTTGTCTGCAAGCCAGTTCCAACTCAGCTCAAATTCATAGCCGCTGATAGGCCGATTCAACAGTGTTGCGCCGACCACATAGTTGAAGTAGAAGATCGGGGGCATGGTCAGAGGATTGCTTATCCAGACCAGAGCAACGGAAATTGGGAGGTTGCAATTCGCCCAGACCGCCAGGAATGCAGCCAGTACCATTTGAAAGGGCATTGGAATAAAACTGCAGAAAATGCCAATCAAGAATGCTTTAGATACTGCGTGCCTGTTCAAGTGCCAAAGATTGGGTTCATGTAAGATGTCGCCCAAAAACTGAAGAGATTTGATGTTGCGGATTTTATCCGGAGTGGGCATGTGCTTTTTCAGGAATTGCTTTGGCATGTTCGCGACAGTCGGTTGGTTTACGTTTGCAGTTTGATGACAGGGATACGTGCTCGACTTAAATCTGTAAATGTTTCACGTTAAGCCGTTAGTGCAACTCATTATTAACGCAACGATAACCAGGGAAGGGGTCTATGCGTTTAGTTTTATCCGCCATGTCCGGTGGCGTAATAGTACTTTATTACAGCGCCTTTTCGCCACCCAATCCAGTGGTATTCGGTTTATTTTTTGTAGCCTGTCTGTTTTTTTTGCGAGATCGTACCCGAATAATGGCCGCAACACTCGTCGGGTTTAGTGTCGCGGCATTACATGTCAATCAGTTTTCAGATCAGATGATACCCGTTCAATATGAGCGGAAAACAGTCCTTGTAGAGGGGGAGGTATGTTCATTGCCTGAGCGTCGTGGGGCGATGATGCGTTTTGACTATTGCCTGTTTACTACCCCCTGGAGGGCAAAAGATGTTCGCGTTAGAGTCGTGCTCCATTCGGATGCGCTTATGGCCTATAACGATTCGGCGTCGATTTCTAACGGTTCTGGAGTGAGCGAAACCGAGCTGTCAGGATATTTAAGGACAAATGTCAGGCTCATCAGGCCCAGAGGGCTCGCGAATCCGGCAGGATTCTCGATGGAGCGTTGGTTGTATGCAAAAGGTTATCGCGCTCAGGGCGTGATTCAGTCCATCGATGACATTGGCTCTTGCCAAAGATTTTGGTCTTGCCAGCTAACCCATTACCGTCAGCAAATTCGTAACCGGTTGATGCCTCATTTGAGGGCGTCGACGATGGGACATTTTGTATTGGCGCTGACGTTGGGCGATCGAAGCGAGATTCCGTACCTAGATAAATCAATACTCAGGGATACGGGGTTAGGGCACTTAATCGCAATATCTGGAATGCATCTCTCCATGGTGGGTGGCTTTGTTTATTGGCTGCTTGCGCTGGTTTGGCGTCGAAGTTACTTTCTGCAGCGTTACCTTGGGGTGCTGCTGCCAGTTTCGGTGCTGCTGGTTTCCACTTGTTTTGCTCTGGTATCCGGTTTTGCTGTCTCGACACAGCGGGCTTTATTAATGGCCCTGGTGGTGATGCTCTGGTTTTATGGTTATCGTCCCAGGCCTTCAGTAATATTGCTGACGGCGGTCGCTATCCTGTTGCTGTCGACGCCTGCTTACATTTATGATCTTGGTTTTTGGTTGTCCTGTTATGCTGTTGCGGTACTGATGCTTATTTTCGCCCGCCGGCTTAGCACCTCTTCCTGGCTTTCGGCTCTCTTTGGTGCCCACTTTCTTGTGTTTTTTGGCTTGTTGCCGTTGTTAGTGTTGTTTGCACTTCCTGTCACGCCAATCAGTATTGTGGCCAATATATTTGCAGTGCCGCTGTTCACGTTGATATTACTCCCCCTGTCGTTTTTCATTGTTACAAGTTTGTTGATGGGCTTTGTAGCGCCCGCACAATGGGGGCTCCAGCTTTTCGATATGTTGTTGTTATTGTTGAGTGCGGGTTTGCACGGCTTGGTCAGTCTCTGCCCGCCGGTGGGCTTTATGGCAACATTGCAGGGGCAATGGCACGTGTTTTTGAGTTTTTTTATGGCGTGTTTCGTGATTCTATTGCCAGTCCCGGTTTTGTCGAGAGGGCTTTGTGTGGTGATTTGGGCTGGAATTCTGATCTTCGGTTCGGCGAAACCTAAGCAGGCATCATCCTTGGCCGTGTTGGATGTGGGTCAAGGTCTTGCAGTGGCGGTTCAGCATGGAAATCAGGGATGGCTGTACGATTTCGGGCGCGATTTTGCCGCAGGTCTGCCGGTGGCAAGTGCAATACTGATCCCGTATCTACAACGGTTGGGCCTGGAGTCAATCGATACCGCGGTGTTGAGTCATGGCGACAAGGATCATCAGGGTGGTTTAGCGATTTTGGCAAAAACAATGAGCATTCGAAACTTTTTTTACGGACATCGGTCAGAACCTCAAGCGTTCTCAAGCTACAATATAGACGATATTCGGCAGTGTCAGGCCCGTCAGAGCTTCCATTTCGACGAGCATTTTTCCTGGCAAGTGCTGTGGCCCGTCAAGTCTGCAAAAGCTAATACGGTCTCAGAGAGTAGTAATGCGCGTTCCTGTGTTATTAAACTTGATCTGAATGGTGTTTCATTTTTGTTGAGCGGTGATATAAGTGCTGCAGTAGAGCGTGAACTGGTTACATTGTATCGTGAACAACTGCGGACGGATGTCTTGATTGCAGCGCATCATGGCAGTAATAGCAGTAGCTCATGGGCATTTTTGAAATTCGTTAATCCCAGTGTTGCGGTATTCTCGAGTGGTTATTTGAATGCTTTCGGGCATCCTCATCCTGAAGTCGTGGCCAGAATGAAGGCCATGTCGATTGAAATGTATGATACTGCACAGGATGGTGCGATTATATTTCGGCCAAAATCAAGCCAGGTTGCCCAATCTCGACGAGAACAATTTGATGTCGTCCGTCACAGAGCGGTACAGAATCACTTCTGGTTGGAAGCTAAAGATTGAAAAGGTCGATCAGAGCGATCACAATGTTTGCCTTTGCCAATAATAACAAGCCCTCATTACCTCAATTGCACAATTTGGGTAATAAGCTACCGTTTTATGTAACAGATTGATGATTCAGGAGATCATGTAGTGGATGTGCTAGACCTGTTGAAACCCGGCGGTATGATTATGGTACCGATCCTGATTTGCTCCATACTGGCTACAGCAATAATCTTCGAGCGATTCTGGACACTCCGGGTCAGTAAAATAGCGCCGAAAAAAGCCTCAAACGAAGTTTGGCACTGGATAAAGAACAAGGAGCTGAACTCCAAAAAATTACGGGCGTTGAAAGAGTCGTCTCCTTTGGGGCAGATATTTGCAGTTGGTCTGGCGAACGCAAAGCATGGCCGCGAAGTGATGAAAGAAAGTATTGAGCAGGAAGCGACCCAGGTGGTTCATGATATGGAGCGTTTTCTGACTGCTCTGGGGACAGTTGCCGTTATCACGCCTTTGTTGGGTTTGTTAGGTACCGTTATTGGTATGATCAAGGTATTTGCCGCCATCCAGCTGGAAGGTACTGGAAATGCAGCGATACTGGCGGGCGGAATATCAGAGGCGTTACTGACTACCGCGGCCGGATTGACCGTAGCGATCCCAGCCCTGATTTTTCACCGTTATTTTTTGCGTCGCGTTGACGAGATTGTAATCAGTATGGAGCAGGAAGCGATCAAGCTGGTTGAAGTTGTGCACGGTGATCGGGAAATTGACTTGGGTGGAGAGTAGTTCGCGTGAAGTTTAAAAGGCAGGCGGGTGAAGAAGTCTCAGTCAATCTCACGCCCTTGATTGACGTTGTGTTTCTACTTTTGATTTTTTTCATGGTATCGACCACGTTTACCAAAGAGAGCCATCTCGAAATTGATTTACCGGAAGCGAGTGGTGAAGCTGCGCCTTCGGAGAAAAAGGTTGTCGAGGTGGTGATCAATCATAAAGGGGAATACAGTGTTAATGAGCGGCCGTTGATCAACAGCCAGGCGGATACACTCACAAAGGCAATAATCAAAATATCTGAAAATAATTCTGCTTTGCCATTTATCATAACAGCTGATGCCAAGACGCCCCATGAGTTTGTTGTCAGAGCAATGGATGTCGCGGGTAAGCTCGGGTTTTCGCAGTTGAGTATTACTACCCAGAAAACGAATGAGAAATAGTTGTGGTCGGGCTCGGGCCGGCTTGACCCTGATTGTTGTGATCCCGATTGATATCGAGCCCTGCTGTATTGGCTATCAATCGGATGTCTGGTTATAATCCCCGCCCTGCGGGAGATCCCGTTTACTCAGTTATTTCAGGCTAAACGGGGGAGGTTGCATCAATTCCGATAGTTGGTTCCGGCCGGATTACCTCCTGTTTCTAGCCGGAATCTGTCATTTTGCGGATCGATCTGGTAAATTCACGCCGATTTGAAAAGATCTCCGATTATTTTCTGAGCCAACCCAAATAGTCAGGAATGTATAAATGGCAGTAGCCCCATCCCAGGAACACAAGCCCACTGTGGACGAAAAATCGCCTCAGAGTTCCCAAATTCCTTCGAACACAACCTCTGAACAGGGTTCAGAAACGGATCGATCTCTCGATGAGACCATGTCTAACTGGAAGGTCTATTCCCGATTATTGGGATACGTAAAGCCGTTCTGGTTCGCTTTTGCGCTGAGCATTCTTGGTAACGCGGTTTATGCAGGAGCAAGTGTGCTCATGGCTCATTCCGTGGAATATCTCGAGGAAGCCATTCGTATCCCCAGTGACAGTAATCGCATATTCGTATGTCTGATGATTGTTGGTGTCTTTGCACTTAGAGGAATAGGTTCGTTCGCCGGAGGGTATTATATTGCTTATGTAGGGCGAAATATTGTTCATCGCATCCGCACAACGATATTCAACCATTTTGTTCAATTGCCCTGTAATTTCTTCGATAACCATTCTTCAGGACACCTGGTCTCCAAAATTACCTTTAATGTTGAACAGGTAACCGGAGCGGCGTCAAATGCAATCACGATTACGGTTCGAGAAGGGCTCACCGTGATCGGTCTGCTCGGTTATATGATTTATCAAAACTGGAAACTCACTGCTATTTTCTTCCTTATCGGGCCATTCATCGGCTTGATTATCAGTCTCGTCAGTAAACGTTTCCGTAAGCTAAGCCAGCGAATCCAAAATTCCATGGGGGATGTTACCCACGTCGCATCAGAAGCGATCAATGGTTATAAAGAGGTACGGATTTTTGGCGGAGAGCATTATGAGCGTGAGCGCTTTGAAGGGGCGAGCAGCTACAACCTGAAGCAGAGCCTGAAAATGGAAATGACCAAGGCGGTCAGTACGCCGGTGGTTCAGATTTTAATTGCTTGTGCGATTGCCACTTTGCTTTGGGTTGCGCTCTCGCCAGAGGTTCACGGTGGAATGAGTGTTGGGGAGCTGATAGCGTATTTTACTGCGGCATCAACTATCGCCAAACCAATCCGGCAGTTAACTCAGGTAAATGCGATCATTCAAAGTGGCTTAGCTGCTGCGAAAGATTTGTTTTCACAGTTAGATATCGCAGCAGAACGCAATACTGGAACCGTTACGGCGACGGCCATTCAGGGTAATATCGAATTCAAGGATCTTGAATTCCGCTATTCTGAGCGTGGCAAGGCTGTGCTCAATAAACTCAATTTTAAAATTGAAGCCGGTCAGACCGTCGCTTTAGTGGGGCGATCCGGTAGTGGTAAATCGACGTTGGCAAGTCTGCTGCCTCGATTTTATGAAGCAACGGGTGGTGAGATATTGATTGATGGTGTCAGAGTCCAGGATTACGAACTCTCCTCCTTGCGCAGTCAAATTGCCCTGGTAACCCAGAATGTCACCCTGTTTAACGACTCCATTGCCCGCAATATTGCCTATGGGAGACTTGATGATCGTTCTGAGCAGGAAATTAAAGAGGCGGCAGAAAAAGCCTATGCCCTTGAATTTATCAGGCAGTATGACCATGGATTGAATACGGAAATCGGTGACAATGGTGTATTGCTTTCCGGAGGGCAGAGACAACGTTTGGCGATTGCCCGTGCGTTCTTGAAGGATGCACCTATTTTGATTATGGATGAGGCAACCTCTGCGCTCGATAACGAGGCTGAAAAAGAAATTCAAAAAGTGATGGAGACGGTGATGCAAGGGCGTACAACACTGGTTATTGCCCATAGGCTCTCCACGATTGAATCTGCGGATGTAATTTTGGTTATGGAAGAAGGGCAGATCATCGAAGCAGGTTCCCATCGAGACTTGTTAGAGCAAGGGGGCGCATACTATCGACTGCACCAGACGCAGTTCTGTGAGGGCTAGTATCCGTGCGTAAGCGTCTGGAACGGTGGGTGACCGGACTATGGTACCGGCGGCCGGCGAACGGGTTGGTTGTCCGATATTTGCCTTTGTATTTGTTGTCGTTATTGTATAGTGCGATCGTCAGAACTCGCCGTCAGCTTTATCTTGCGGGTATCAAGCGATCCTGGCATCCCACTGGCACGGTCATCGTAGTTGGAAATATCACCGCGGGGGGAACCGGCAAAACCCCCTTAACGATAGCCATTCTGACCTATTTGCAGTCTAAAGGTTATCGTTGTGGTGTGGTAAGCCGAGGCTATGGCGGTAGTAGCCACGATAGTCCGTTAACCGTAGACTCCAGCATTGATGTCGAGATGTGCGGTGATGAGCCCAAGATGATTGCTGAGCGGCTTCAGATCCCTGTTGTGGTTGATCGAGATCGGGTACGCGGTGCAAATTATTTACAGTCTCAATTTGAGCTGGATGTGATCGTTTGTGATGATGGTTTGCAGCATTATCGATTGCAGCGAGATATCGAGATTGTGGTGTTTGATGGTCAGCGAATGATTGGAAACGGCCACAGTATCCCTTTAGGACCACTGCGTGAATCTGCTCGACGATTGAAACATACTGGCATTGTCGTGGTTAATGGCCCTGAAGCAGAAAGTGGTGATGTTTTGGGTACCCGTGGTGTACTGGATGGCTATAGAGCCAATTCACAACCACCCTGGTTTGCAATGGGGTTGAAACCTGCCGACCTGATCCAGGTCGGCGGCACCGAAGCGGTTGATGTTAACAGTCTTAAGGGGCGAGAGGTGGTGGCCATTGCCGGTATCGGAAATCCAAAGCGTTTTTTTGAAACCTTGCGGACATTAGGGTTCAACGTGGTCGAAAAAACATACCCGGATCATTACCGGTATCGAACCGCGGATTTCGCGGAGTTTCACGATCAAATAGTTGTCATGACTGAGAAAGACGCGATAAAGTGTCGAGGTTTGGGGTTGCGGAATGCGTGGTACTTGCCTGTAGAGGCAGAATTGCCGGGCGATTTTTTTCGTGAAATCGACCGGATTATGGCACGGAATCAGTAAATTTATATTTTAGTACGTATAGGACTATCCGATGGATAAGAAACTGCTCTCGATCTTGGCTTGCCCTTTGTGTAAAGGTGAATTGAAATACAATGAGGAAAAACAGGAACTGATTTGCCGAGCGGATGGCATGGCATTCCCGGTGAGAGAAGGGATTCCGGTTATGTTGGAGAACGAAGCCCGAACCCTGACCCATGATGAACGTCTTGCCAAGTAAATGCTTTAAGATACCCTGCTGCTCTATCCTGTGTATTTGCTAACGATCCGTGTTTTTCTTCTAGTTTAGGTGAATTAATGTCTTTTTCTGTAGTTATCCCAGCGCGCTATGCTTCTTCGAGGTTGCCCGGCAAACCATTGCTGAAAATTGCTGGCAAGCCCATGATCCAGCATGTTTACGAAAAGGCTTGTGAAAGTGAAGCGACTGACGTGATCATCGCTACGGATGATGCTCGCATCGAGGAGGCTGCACAACGTTTTGGCGCAAAGACGGTAATGACCTCAACCGAACACCCTTCAGGAACCGACCGTTTGGAAGAAGTTGTCCGTAAGCTCGGTTACTATGCGGACGATATTGTCGTCAACGTGCAAGGGGATGAGCCTTTAATACCGCCGCGCATTATTAACCAGGTGGCTCATAACCTTGCGGCAGAGCCGCTGGCTTCGATTTCGACCTTATGTGAACCAATTGCAGATGTGCAGTCTCTGATCAACTCGAACGTGGTCAAGGTGGTATTTGATACGCAACGCTTTGCACTTTATTTCAGTCGTGCCCCGATTCCCTGGCCGCGGAACGCATTTGCCGGGTTAAATCAGCTGAATGAGGCCAAGTGGCCTGAGGGAACGGAGTACTTTCGCCACATCGGAATCTACGGTTATCGTGTTAAGTTTTTGAAATCTTTCGTTCAATGGGCGCCCAGTCCTCTCGAGCAGGCTGAATGCCTGGAACAGTTACGTGCGCTTGATAACGGGGAGCGAATTCATGTTGATGTTGCTGATGAGCGACCACCTGCTGGCGTTGATACCGAAGAAGATTTCAATCGAGTCAAGGCCCTGCTGGAGGCCTGACAGGATTTGTTCTTTTTTAGCATCGTAAATGCTTTTACTGGAGTCATTGATGGTTAAAGTGCTATTCGTGTGTTTGGGTAATATTTGTCGATCCCCCACTGCCCATGGTGTGTTTCGCAGTGTTGTCGAACGGGAAGGGCTCGCTGCGCAAATCGAGATAGAGTCTGCGGGTACCGGGCCCTGGCATGTGGGTAAAACCCCCGACAGTCGTGCTATTGAGACCGCAAAGAAACGGGGTATTGATATGGCGGACTTGCGAGCCAGACAGGTCGCCGACGATGATTTCGAATATTTCGATTACATTTTCGCTATGGATCAAAGCAATTACGAAAACTTGATTGAACGCTGTCCTGCTGAGTTTCAGAATAAGGTCTCTTTGTTTTTGTCCTTGTTGAATGATAACAGTATTGAAGAGGTCCCTGACCCCTACTATGGTGGGCGTGCCGGTTTTGAGTTAGTGTTCGATTTGGTGACAAATGCCAGTGAGGCGCTTTTGAAACAGCTGATTGACACCCGAGCTATCGCCTCGTCGTGATGCATGTGTTTTCTCGCGCATGGTTTACAAGCGGGTCAGGATGGTTATCCCGGTGCATATAGAGCAAAATAAATCCTTGCTGAAGCTCAATACGCTGGCTGTCGATGCATCTGCCCGCTATGTAATTGCGATCACTTCAGTCGAGGAGCTGGAGTCCGCATTGACTTTTGCCCGAACCAGGGGGCTGGAATGGTTTGTGATTGGCGCGGGAAGTAATCTAATCCTCGCCAGTGATTTTTCGGGCCTGATCATCCATAACCAGATCTCTGGACGTGAGATTTTATCGGATAACGGCGCTTCAGTCGTCTTGAAAGCCGGAGCCGGCGAAGTCTGGCATGATTGGGTTCGGTATACGCTTCGCCAAGGCTTGGCTGGATTGGAAAATCTCTCGCTAATACCGGGAACTGTTGGCGCCGCGCCGGTTCAGAATATTGGCGCATATGGCGAAGAGATCGCGAATTCTTTGCTCAGTGTGCAAGTTTATGATTGTGACCGTAGTGAAGTGCGCACGCTTTCTGCAGCAGAGTGTGAATTTGCATACCGTGACAGTCTATTCAAGCAGCAGGCTGGACGTTTCGTCATTTTGTCTGTCACTTTTAAGTTGTGTCGTTATGGCGCCCCAGGTGGCCACTACGACTTTAATTTAAGTTATCAGCCTCTTGCGGATCTTACGGCAAAAACACCACCTAACTCCCCTCAGGATGTGAGTGATATCGTCTGCGCAATCCGTCGTGAAAAGTTGCCAGATCCTCAGCAGATTCCTAATGTAGGTAGCTTCTTCAAGAACCCGGTGATCGACGTTTCGCACTTTGAGCGCTTGCATCATGAATATCCTTCGATGCCGCACTATCCCGCGCAGAAGGGCGTTAAAGTGGCTGCAGGCTGGTTAATCGATCAGCTTGGCTGGAAAGGTTATCGAAATGCGCTTGTAGGTATTCATGAGCAGCAGGCACTGGTGCTCATTAATCATGGCGGGGGACGTGGAGCTGATATCTTGGCGTTGGCCCAACAGGTTGCAGACTCCGTATTCAAGCAGTTCGAAATCCAATTGGAGATCGAACCTGTCGTTCTTGGTGGCTCATCTGTGCCTGGTCATTCATCTTCCCGGTTTGAGCCAGGAAGATGATGCGTCTACAAGCCAGGGTGTAGATTAGAGGCGCCCGTCAACAGCGTTCTTGTCCAGTACGTATTTTACATCGTAGAGTATTGAGTTCTTCTTGCCGAGTGATCGTATTTCTTCAGCACCCATTTCGATGAAATCTTTGTGGCTTACGGCCAGTATGATGGCATCGTACTTGTTACTCTCAAGCTGATCAGTTAATGATATGCCGTACTCATGCTTAACTTCATCCGGATCTGCCCAAGGGTCATAGACGTCAATATTGGCGTGGTAGGTTTCCAGTTCCGCTATGACATCAACAACGCGGGTGTTGCGAATGTCCGGACAGTTTTCCTTGAACGTTAAGCCCATAATCAAAATATTGGAGTCCACCACGTGTATGCGTTTACGCATCATGAGTTTGATGACACTTTCCGCCACGTAGGGCCCCATACCGTCATTAATACGACGCCCGGATAGAATGACCTCAGGGTGGTAGCCGACAGCCTGTGCTTTGTGGGTGAGGTAGTAGGGGTCTACACCAATACAATGTCCACCAACCAGGCCGGGACGGAAGGGCAGGAAGTTCCACTTTGTGCCTGCAGCTTCCAGTACTTCCAGAGTATCGATTCCGAGACGGTCGAAAATCAGGGAGAGTTCGTTCACCAATGCAATGTTAACATCCCTTTGGGTATTCTCGATGACCTTGGCGGCTTCTGCAACCTTGATGCTGCTTGCCTTGTGTGTGCCCGCAATAATTACTTTGCGATAGAGTTGGTCGACAAAATCTGCCACCTCCGGCGTAGAGCCTGATGTCACTTTGAGAATGTTGGTAACACGATGTTCCTTGTCGCCCGGATTGATTCGTTCAGGGCTGTATCCTGCGAAGAAATCGGTGTTGAAGGTCAGGCCCGATACCTGCTCCAAAACAGGTATGCAGACTTCTTCGGTCGCCCCGGGATAAACCGTTGATTCGTAGATTACGATGTCATTCTTGTTTAGTACTTGACCGATTGCCTTGCTGGCCGAGATTAGCGGTGTCAGATCGGGTGTCTTAAACTCGTCAATCGGGGTGGGAACGGTGACAATGTAGATATTGCAGTCTCGAGTGTCCTGCAGGTTATCGGTATATTTCAGGTTTGTCGCTTGAGCAAGAAGCTCTTCTTCAACTTCAAGCGTACTGTCCTTCCCATTCACCAACTCTTTAATTCGTGCTGAGTTGATATCAAATCCAATGGTGTGGATCTGCTTCCCGAATTCAACGGCAAGAGGTAAACCGACGTAACCCAAACCAACTATACAGATCTTACTATCATCAACGTTCAACATTTCTGTTCCTTGAAAACACCAAGTGAATTTTATAAGGGCTATTATAGGAGTAGGGCGTTAAAATGGAAGTGCTTATAATCTTCTTTATGAAAGCGGCTTTTGAACTGTGAAATAATGTAACCGATTGTTAAAATTTCCTCTAAATAACACAATCGGCAATAATTATTCTTACAATACCCCCTTTATCTTAAAACGTTGACCAATACAAAGGATATTCTGTGGCACACGTACGGATTTTCAAGCATTACATTCACTTTCCCTTCATTATTCTGGGGCTTCTGGAATCCCTGGCATTTATTCTGGCCATCTTTATAGCGGTACCGACCCGGTTGGCGATTGGTGATATCGAATATGAGTATCACTACTTTGAGATTTTGCCTTCGGCTATCGCCTATGCCTACACAATTCTGATTTGTATGAACGCGATGGGCGTTTACCAGGCAAAATCCAAAGAGGGGAAAACCGGAATGTTTGTCAGAACCATTGTGGCATTCACAATTGGTTCGCTCATTTTTCCGATTTTCTATTACTTGGCCAGTGACATCTTTGGCGTGATCTGGCGCAGCGTACTCTTGATTGCGACGGTTTATGCGCTTGTGTTGGTGTTTGTCGTGCGTGGTTTGTTCTACGGCATGGTTGATGAAAATGCATTTAAGAAAAATGTACTGGTTTTAGGGGCAGGGCACCGTGCCAAGCGGGTTCTTGAGGATTTACGTAATCCGGAAGACTGGAAAGGGTTTAATTTGTTAGGCTTTTTTCCTTACGCAGATGAAGAGATACAAGTGCCTAACTATCAGATTGTTCAGTCCTATAGTGGTCTCAAGGATTATGCACTGACACATGGTGTCGACGAAATTATTATCGCACTGGATGACAGACGTCGAAAATTGCCGGTTGAAGAGCTTATGGCTTGCAAGATGGAAGGGATCCAAATACTGCAGGAATACGTGTTTACCGAGCGTGAGACCCGCAAGGTATCGCTTGAGGTTATTTCACCGGGCTGGTTTATCTTTTCCGAAGGATTCAACCGTAGTTCTACGTGGGCATTGATCAAGAGATTCACCGATATTCTGGCCAGTGTCAGTTTATTATTGTTGGCGTGGCCGCTGATGTTGGTTACGGCGATCTTGATCAAACTGGAAGAGGGATGGCGAGCGCCTTTGTTTTACAAGCAGGTGCGTGTAGGGCTAAACGGTAACCCATTTGAGGTGATCAAGTTCAGAAGTATGCGAGTGGATGCAGAAAAGGCAGGCCAAGCCATATGGGCAACCAAGAATGATTCACGTGTAACCCGGGTGGGCGCAGTCATTCGAAAATATCGGATTGATGAATTGCCACAGCTGTTTAATGTCTTGAAGGGCGAGATGGCCTTTGTTGGACCGCGTCCGGAACGACCTGTATTTGTGGAAAAGCTTGCTGAAACAATACCGTTTTACAACGAGCGTCACCGTGTGAAACCGGGCTTGACCGGATGGGCGCAACTTTGCTTTGCGTATGCAGACAGCGAGGAAGATAGTCGGGAAAAATTGCGTTACGATTTATATTACCTGAAAAACAACAGTTTATTGTTAGATATTCTCATTATCCTGCAAACCGTTGAGGTCGTAATATTCAAGAAAGGAGCGCATTAACTCATTTGATACGTTTTTAGTGCCGGTGAGCGCCGTCAACTGCTTATTTAGCATGCTATGACGGCGCTTTGTGATCTAGAGCGTTTCGGTTGGATTGGTTCGCATTGCGGTATGGTTTTGAACGGTTGACTATTGTTGCTTTGCGTTCATTACGTCCACAACATCTATTTCTTTGCGAGTTCCCGAAGTGCTCTGCGTTTACTGATAAGTGTGTCTATAAATTTCGTGTAGGCAATTTTTTGTTCGAGTGCGCTTTCCAGTATTTCATTCAGATCCTGAATCAGACCCTCCAGCTCTTTACCCTGAATGCTTCCTGAACCTGCTCCGGTGGCAGCGGCTCGTGCTGGCCTGCTGGTTTCCTGCTGAAATTCCGCCTCGAGCTCTTTGCCGATTGATTCAATGACTTTGCTGTCAATCAGTTCTTTTCCCTCAAGGAACGCCATCAGCAGGGTTCGATCCATAAAGATGTTGATGCGTCTGGGTATGCCTTGTGTGAATTGGTGGAGTTTCGCCAGTGCCTGTTCTGTGAATGCGGGTTTGTCAGTCCACCCTACATGCAGTAGTCGATGCATGACGTATTGCTTGGTTTCTGCATCGGTGAGCGCGCGCAGGTGAAATGAGGCGATCACGCGTTGCTGGAATTGAAGCATGCTAGGGTGTTGCAAATGATCCCGAAGTTCTTCCTGACCCAGCAGAAACGTTTGCAGTAGAGGCTTGCTGTTTACTTGATAGTTGGACAGTAGACGCAGCTCTTCCAGTGATTCATGGGAGAGGTTTTGTGCTTCATCGATGATTAGCAGTGCCCGCTGGCGGTTTCTGGATATTGTAAACAGGTAATTCTCGATTGCCTTAATCACCTGGGCTTTGCTGTCACCGTCGGTTTGCACACCGAACGCGTTGGCAATGTGTTCCAGCAATTCTCTTGGGCTCAGATTGGATACTGATACTTGAGAGGCAACGATATGCTTGTTGTCCAGGCTATTCAGCAAGTTGCTGGCCAGTGTCGATTTTCCGGTTCCTATGGGGCCCGTGATAACAATAAAGCCCTCGCCCTGGTGGAGCCCGTACTGAAGATAATACAGTGCTTTTTTATGACAGGAGCTGGCGTAGAAGAACTGAGGATCTGGCGTCAGCTGAAACGGTTTGGCGGTGAAGCCGAAATGGGATTCGTACATCGTAAAATAACCTGATTAGAGAGTCTTTTTAAAACCGTGCAAGTGCTGAAAGTGCAAGATGGTTTTCAATATAGTCGTCATCTGCGAGATCAGAGTGTCGTTGGCTATGACTGTATATAAGTGACGCGGAAATTTTCTGGGTGAATTGCCGCGTGAGTCTTGCGCGGTAAAGGTATTCATTCGCTTGAACCTTCGTGCTTGTATCTTGATTGGACTCGACTTTTCTCAAATCTGCTATGAAATTCAAGTTGGTCTTGCCGGAAAACTTCCAGACCCAACTGATATTTGCGCCCAGTTCTTTATCGTAATCTTTGCTGGCAAAATCATCATCGGTGAGACGCTTGGTTCTGACCCAGAAAAGGTTTCCGGTGAAGGTTGATTTCCCTTTGGAATAGTTGCTGGTCAGTCCAAGTCGTCGGGAAAGGACTTGATCTTCGCCAATCGCTGAAACAGGGACTTCAACGGTGATTAACTGCTGCCCGGGTTCTAGTGGGGTTTCGGCCGAGGCAAGGACACAATCGGCGAGACTGAAGTCGTTGCCCTCAGGGCATAGTAGTGCCCCCGTTTGGCGCTGGAAAATAAGTTGGGACAGGTTGGTCACTTCATCCAGGTATTGGATTGAATTCCGAAAATAGCGTGCTCGATGGGTCACATTAAGTTGATAGGATTCACCAAAGAATCGTTCGGTCAAATTTGCGGCAACGCTGGTGCGTGCACTTGGATTCCAGCCAAGCCCTGCACTGATGAAATCATTACCATCGCCTTTTTCAAACTTGTTGTACGCAAGTGATACGTGACTTCGGCTGAAGTCATACCGTGTTCCCACGCCCCAGGTCGTGGCGAGAATCTCATTTTCATCATCACCCAGAGCAACTGATTCCTCGTATTGTCCTTGAGCAAAAACAGAAAAGTTTTGCGTGACAACAAAGCTCAGACGGCCGTTGGTATTGTTATATTCGTTGTCTTCACTATCCGTTGCATATCCTGTAGAAAATTCCCAATCAAACATCTGCACGCGTTTACCTTCCTGAAAAACAAGGTCGGCTGAGTAAGTGCTCAGATTAACTGAATCGTTGTCGGATTTGGTCTTTCTTACTTCAAAACCCAGATCGAACTCTGTCCAAGCGCGCTGACCGGTACTGTAGTCAAAGCCGCCTGCCGCAGTTCGGGTCTCCACCCGCTCTGCACCGGACTTGCCATCATTATTTGAACTCTGGAGAAGTGACGCACGAGAATTGTTGATATTGGATTCCAGGTAGGTTCTAAGGGTGCGATCCATTGCATAGTGGTTCAGGCGTGCGTCAAGTGTATTTTCACTGCGACTGTCAACCTCTGAAGCAGTAAAGTCAATATACCGGTAACTGTAGGAAAGCCGGTAGTCACTGCTCGGACGGGTGTCCGCTATTGTGATGGTAGGTGTGATTTCGGTGATGAACGAATCTTCCTCGTCGTTCTCCGATAAATTAACGTTGTCAGTGTATTCTTCACTGAATCCCAGAGAGGGGGTGACCCGAGGTTTTCCATTCACGGTGGCGACATGGCTAAGGATACCGAGTATAGATAACGCTGTAACTCCTTTCATCAAATTGTTAATTTCCATGGTTGTCCTTTACTGGAGGGTAAACAGTTTCAGCGGTCTGGAACGTTGGAAACTTCAAGTAGTTTCCAGTGCGTGTCCAACGCTACAGTCTGGAGTGCAGTTTCTGTAGCGCTCTGGTGCAATTAGCTTTCGGCATAATAATTGTAGCCATAGTAGTCTTGCCATGCTCGCTTGGACTTGTTTAAAAGAAAGCCGATCGCCAGATTTTCATCCAGCTGGCTGACTGCTTTTTCGACATCTGCCAGCTTGGTTTTCTCTTCTTCAACCACAACGACGGCCTGACCCACCAGGTTTGCCATAACATGGGTTTCGTTTACACCAAGAAGAGGGGGGGCATCAAAAATAACGACCCGGTCGCTGTATCGAGTGGCCAACTCGTTTGTTAATCGATTCATTTTTTCTGATGCCAGTAGTTCTGTAGACAGGTCGTGAGGTTTACCGGCCGGGATGAATTTGAAGTTATCGATATTAGTGCTGAAGATAATTTCGGAGACATCTTTTATTTTGCCGCTAAGGTAGTCTGTTAGGCCTACCTCAGGTTTTACGCCCAGTTCCCGGGCCACACTGGGTCGCACTACATCCGAATCAACCAGTAGTACTGTTTTATCTTGCTCCAGCGCCATATTCAATGCCAGATTGATGGATGAAAACGTTTTGCCTTCGTGGGGGTTGCAGCTTGATACGATTATGAGGTTTGGGTGATGGAGCGTTTTCGAAAGCGCCCCGAATGCATTGTTTAGCAATTTTCGTTTAATCGCTCGGAACTGTTCTTTAATTACTTTATTACTGCTTTGTTTATGCACATAACCTCTGGACTCCAGGTAGTGCAAATCAATTTCAACGTACTGAGAGCCGGAATTATTATCGTCAGCTGTGTCGGAAGGTGCTGACTGAGCACGTTCTTCTATCGCTGAATTTGATTGATGCTGCTCGGAGGTTTGTTTGTTGCTGGTCTCTTTTGCTGCTGGTGCCGATGCTGCAGTGGTATCTGAATCAGATGGTGCTGGGCGTGTAGGCGCAGTAATCACGTCTTCACTGGTGCCATGGGGGGATTCAGTTGCCCCGCCTGTTGATGTTTTTGCCTGCGCAACAGATTCCGAGGCGTTTTCCTGGTTAAGGTTTTCTTCTCCGTCGGGTACGGATGTCGTGTTTTGGCTTTCCTCTGGAGATGAACTCTTGTCTTTTTCGGGGTCCTGCTTGCCTTGCAGTTGGGCCATTGCTTTTTCTATCGTACTCATAACTTAATCAATCCTCTGCGTATATCGGCAAGTATCAGGAAAAATATTTTATTTGAAGGAACAGCAGCACAGCGTATGTTGTGAGTGCTAATCCCAGTGCGCCAAAGAAGACGAGATTCATCCAATTTGTCGCTGCTGTGCGACCGGAAACGTTATCCAGCACAGATACGGTGCCAAACACCGGGTAATTGGTCAGCTTGGTCAATTGCGATCCTGACATAACAGTAGGATTGATCAGGCTGAACAGCAACGCTAACCCGGTACCCGCTGCGATCGAAAATACGGTAACGATCGACAGGAGTAGTTTGCGGTTGGGCCCTGTCGGATGAAGCGGAACACGAGGGGGTTCAATGATCTTGAACTGAATGTCATCTGCGGTGAGGTCGGCACTTTGAGAGAGCCTGGCCTGCTCGCGGCGGGACAGAAGCTCATTGTACTTTTGTTTGGTAATTTCATAGTCCCGATTTAGGCCGACCAGTTTTGACTCGATTTCCGGTATAAGATGAATCTTGTCTTCGATTTGGCGTACTTTTTCTTCGTAATCCCGGACTCTGACCTGGAGTGATGCTTTCTCGTTTTCGAGTCGGTTGACGTTTATTTTCATCTGCTGATAGACCGGGTTTTTATCCAGGGTTTCATCATGGGTATTTGCTGGCATGGCTTTCTGGATTTCCGCGACTTCAGCTGCGCGCTGTACTTCCAGGTCTTCAATTCGCTTGGTGAGCTCCATAACATTGGGGTGCCGCTCAGTATACTTCAGTGAGAGGTCGTCCAGTTGTTTTCGGAGTTGCTCAATTCGAGCATCAAACTGAGTCGAAATTTGAGTTTGCTGGGCTTTGGGTTGCACCAGCCCGAACGAGGGCTCTTCGCCTTCAAGTTGGCGCTGGGCTGAGGCCAGGCGGGAATTGACTTCTCTCAGTTGCAGCTGGGCTTCATCGAGTCGTGATTTGTGTTGCGATAGTGTCGAGTAGTAGGAGCTGACATTTGCACCAATGTTATTGGCATATTTTTGCTTGAACTCCGTTAATTTTTTCTCGCCGTTCAGCAAGCGGTTTTCATATTCCTTTATCTGTCGGTCGAGGAACTGTTCAGCTGTGTCGGCCTCGCTTCGTGTTTCGCCCAAAGTGTTTTCGATAAACACATCGAGCGCCGACTGGACGACATTTTTTGCCTCCTGGGGGGATTTGGAATCATACGAAAGCGTGAAAATGTTTTCCCTGTTAGCTGCGCCAATCTTCAGGTTCGATTTCAGTGTATCCAGAGCGGACTGGAATTCCGCATCGTTTTCAGTCATTACGTCCAGATCAGACAATCTTGCGATTTTTTCCAGATTGGGTCGGGTCATTAGCGTTTTGACGATTAACCGGATCTGGTAATCCGTATTGGGCTGAACGGTGAGGCCACGGAGTAACGGACGCAGGAGTGATTGCGTATCAACGTAAACTTGAGCTTTAGAGGCATATTGATCCGGCATTTTCCAGACCGCATACCAGCCCAGTGGGCAAATGGCCCAAATCGCCAGTACGATGAATATCCTTTTTAGCCAGATACCTTTCAAGTACACAAATATCTGGTCAATCACATCCTGCATAAAAACTAAACCTCATTATCATGGTGCCAAGGGCCGGGTAGATTGTGAAAAAATCGTTCCGAGCTGTTTCGGGTGTCGATCGCGCCAGCACGAAATGTTGCGTGAAAACGCGACGATATCAGTAATTTCGTGAGTGATTAGAACCATGCTTCCGGGATAATAATGATATCGCCAGGCAGCATGTCTACATTTGCAGTAATATCACCATCGTTGACCAAGTCATCTATGCGCAGCCCGTATTGCGTATATTGATTATCAACCACTCTAACCAGAGTAGCATTGTTTCCGGCTGCGAACTCAGTTAAACCGTTTACGTTAATCATGACGTCAAGCAAGGTCATGTTTCGGGCATAGGGAATGGCTCGGGGTTGGGACGCTTCGCCGATGATTCGAACCTGTTCACTGAAAGGGCCTACGAACTCCAGTACGCTTACCGAAACAATCGGGTCACGAATATAAACCGAAAGTGCCTTCTCGATGTGACGTGCCACCTCTGTGGGAGTCTTTCCTGAAACTGGAATGTCCTCTACCAGAGACGTTGTGATCATGCCATCCGGGCGAACTTCAAACGTGCCACTTATCTCCGGGTTCCCCCACACGAATACGTTAACTTCATCATAAGGGCCAATGAGGTATTTGTAGCTCTGTGGCGATTCTGTAGCCGATGCCTGTACGGTCGCTTCCGGCAGCATTGGCTTTGAGCTGCATCCGGTCAGCACGAGTAGAATCAGTGCAGATAAGTAAGTGCATGCTTTCCGAAGCCTTGGGAGTGTGTTTTGGGGCGAAATTTTCAGGAGATCTCGAGTATTAACGTGTTTGCCCATATCCTTGAACCTTGTTTTTGGCGTTTGAATTTGACTTATCTCTTTAATTATAAGTTGCATTTTGGTGTCGTACGATGACAAATTGCCAAAAAAGACTGTGTTTTTGTTAAAAAATGCAAATTACCGAATTATTTCACCAGATTACAAAGCTGGTAATTGACAATTTAGCGTCAGACAGCAGAATATCCCCTCAGGATTTACATCCCGGAGGCAATTTGAGTTCCCGCTTGGTGGGTTCTTGGCCTGTATTTGGGAATATTGACCGGATTACCGGCAAAGGACTCGTTTTTTTGATTTGGAATATCATTTTTTCGCAATACGTTCACGGTATCGTATTCGTCCAAGAGCGCTTCAAGCAGCGCTACTCTTTAGTCCCGTCTTATTCGAGCCTCAGTCCACCGGTCTGTGAGGAACCATAAGCGGTCTCTGCTGAATTAAGTTACACTGGTTGTTAGTGTCCAGGTTTGAAGTGGTCGTTTTTGATGCTTTCAGATTTCGAGGCACACAGATTTTAGAGTTCATGCGTTTTTAGAGTACGTAGATTGTTAAAGCACAAATGTATTTTAAAGTATAAATGTTTTTAAAGTACGCAGGTTAAAGGAAACCCTCCCGGAATTATTTGGAACAGTGATGAAAAGCCAACAGTTTAAGGTCTTATGTATCGTCGGAGCCCGTCCGAACTTCATGAAAATTGCGCCTATTATTGAAGCGTTTTCAGAATATCCTGATGTTACAACCACGTTATTGCACACTGGCCAGCATTATGATCATGCGATGAAGTCGCTTTTGTTTGATCAATTGGGGTTGCCGGTGCCAGATATCGATCTGGAAGTTCGGGGTGGCACCCATGCAGAGCAAACTGCAAATATTATGTTGCGCTTCGAGCCGGTACTGGATGACTTGAAGCCAGATACCGTTTTGGTGGTTGGGGATGTCAATTCCACGATTGCTTGTGCCTTGGTTGCAGTGAAAAAGCATATACCTGTAATACATGTTGAGGCTGGCTTACGCAGCGGCGATATGGATATGCCGGAAGAGGTAAATCGGGTTCTGACCGATCAGATATCCAGTTTGCTTTATACCACTGAAAAGTTGGGTAATGAAAACCTCGGAAAAGAAGGTATTGCGGCAGAGAAAGTGCGCTTTGCTGGTAATGTGATGATCGATACGCTTTTGAAGAATCGGGCGATTGCACCTGAATTGACAACGGTGATCGATACTTATGGGCTGGAGGCGGTTCAACCTGCTTTAGATAGAGTTGACGGGCGTTATGTTTTCCTCACAATGCACCGTCCCTCCAATGTCGATGACCCGGCAATCTTGGAAGAGCTACTGTTAGCCATCGCGGACATTGCCCGGCAAACCCCTGTGATCTTTGCCGTTCATCCTCGAACCAAAGGCAATATCGAAAAGTTCAACCTTGGGCATCTGTTACAGAGTGATGGAATTTTCACAACAGAGCCAGTTGGTTATCTGGATTCAATCACGCTAATGGCTAATGCGTTATTAGTGCTCACCGACTCGGGTGGTATTCAAGAAGAAACCACCGCTTTGGGCGTTCCTTGTATAACGATGCGTCACAATACTGAACGCTGGATCACGGTAACCGAAGGCACCAATACAATTGTTGGGACTGACAGTGCAAAAATAAAGTCAGAGTATCAGGCGATCATTGATGGTAAGGGGAAGGCGGGTCGTCAACCCGAGTTATGGGATGGTCAGGCTGCCAAGCGTATTGCCGCCGATATCCGGGAATGGTTGGTATCGAATGCGGCCAGTTGATGTTGAAGTTTTATTCGGGATGATAGTGATAGTGATGAGGTCTGAGTCGAGATGTTGAGTAGCGCTCAAAATGCAATGTCTGTGGATGTTGAAGATTACTTTCAGGTGTCCGCTTTTGAGAATATCATTAGCCGGGACAGTTGGGATACGCTCCCGCTGCGTGTAGATTACTCCACAAACCGGCTTCTGGATCTGTTCGCTCGAAAACAGGTCAAAGCGACGTTTTTTACTTTGGGATGGGTTGCTGAGAGACGGCCTGATCTGGTGCGAAAAATTGTTGCCGAAGGGCATGAGATTGCCAGTCATGGTTATGGCCACGAGCGCGTTACGGAAATGTCCCGGGATGCGTTCCGTCAGGATGTGGATCGAGCAAAAAAGATTCTCGAAGATATTTCGGGTGAAGAGGTAATTGGATACCGTGCACCAAGCTTCTCTATCAATGATACCAATCGCTGGGTATTCGATGAGCTGGTTGCGCTGGGCTACCGCTATAGTTCCAGTACTTACCCGGTCAAGCATGACCTGTACGGAGTGCCTCACTGGCCTCGTTTCAAGTACAAACTCGACAATGGTTTGATTGAGATTCCGATGACAACCCTCAAAATCGGAGAGAAAACAATCCCGATCTCAGGGGGTGGTTTTTTCCGGCTATACCCATATTGGTTGACTCGATTCATGTTGAGTTTATTTCATCGCAGAGAATCTGCACCTGGCATATTTTATATGCATCCCTGGGAACTGGACGCGGAGCAGCCGCGACAAGCTAACCTACCGGCAAAAACCCGATTCAGGCATTACCTCAATATAAACAAGCATGAACGCCGCTTGGAGAAGCTTGTTTCTGACTTCAAGTGGGGCAGAATGGACGAAGTATTCAGCATTAGGGAGGCTGTCAATGCCTGAATTGAGTATCAGTACGATTACCGGAGCATCGGACCTGGAGTGTTGGGATGCCTACGTCGATGGTCATCCTGATAGTACGTTTTTCCACCGGGCAGGGTGGTATAAAGTGTTGCCCGCCGCGATGGGACATCGTCCATACTACCTTTGGGCTCATGACGAAGAAGGCTCGGTGAAAGGCATTATGCCGCTTTTTCAGGTGAAGAGTTTTTTGTTCGGCAATAATCTCGTGTCCATTCCGATGGGGGTTTATGGTGGAGCCATTGGCGACACTCCGGAAATACAATCCGAGTTGGAGCTCGCGGCTGCAAATCTTGCCCGGGAATTGGAAGTGGATAGTTTGGAGGTTCGTAACGTTTTACCATCCCAAACTGAGTGGCCGCGAAAGTCCATGCACTCAACTTTTATTAAAGAAATCGCTGACAACGATGCGGATAATCTGGCTTTGGTGAAATATAAGCAACGCGCGGTTGTTCGGAAAGCGTTGAAAATGGGGTTCACCACTGAATTTAAAGAAGAGTATGAGCTGGATGAATTTTTTTATGCTTACTCTACCAGTGTGCGCAATCTGGGAACACCTGTTTTTTCAAAGAGTTACTTCAGGGCATTGAAAATTGCTTTTGGCGATGATTGTGAAATTGTCAGTATCAAGAAAGATGGTGAGTTGCACTGTGCACTGGTCAGTTTTTATTTTAAAGATCATGTGCTTCCTTTTTACGGTGGCGGCCTGCCGGTATCAAGGAAGTCAAAGGCCATGGATTTCATGTACTTTGATCAAATGTGCCGAGCGGGTCGTCGAGGTATTCGTTACTATGACTTTGGCCGTAGTAAAAATGACTCCGGCCCCTATAACTACAAGCGTCACTGGGGGTTTGAGCCAACACCATTGAATTACGAATATTATCTGGTCAAATCAGAGCAGCTTCCGGATTTAAATCCGCAAAGCGCCAAGTATGCGATGATGATCGAGACCTGGAAAAAGTTACCGCTCTGGCTCAGTCAGGCGATGGGACCCGTTGTGTCGAAATATTTGGGTTAACGGGTTTTGAAACTGAACTGAGAATCTGAAATTTATGGCTGATACCGATTACGCTCACAACTACCCTATGGACAACCTGGCTACTGTTCGATTTCGCTATTTCCTGATTTGTTTGGGAGTCAGTATTGTCGCAGTATCTGCGGTTTACTTCCCGACTGCCGTGAGCTTAGTCGAAATTTGGGGGCGATCGGACACCTTTGCTCACTGCTATTTTGTATTGCCCGCAGTGGCCTATCTAGTCTGGAGCCACCGTAACCGCCTGACTGCGCCATTTGCTTCCTCACCCCTTTGGGCGCTCTGGTTGTTCCCCATAAGCGGGCTTTGGCTTGTAGCATCATTGGTTGATGTGATAGTGGTTCAGCAAATTTGTTTCGTTGCCATGATTATTGTCTGCTTGATGTCCCTGATGGGGCTGCGGGCATCGAATAATATTCTCTTCCCCATTTTTTTGTTGATGCTTGCAGTCCCTATAGGTGAGGAACTGGTGCCAACCATGATCCAGTTTACTGCCGATTTTACAGTGGGTACTTTGCGTTTCATGGGGTATCCGGTGTTTCGGGAAGGCAATCACTTCTCTTTGCCCACTGGAAATTGGTCGGTTGTCGAAGCTTGTAGTGGTGTGCGCTATCTCATCGCCTCTTTCGCGATTGGATTAGTCTATGCTTATCTGACATATCGGTCATTTTGGCGTCGAACGGGATTCATCGCGTTATCCATACTCGTGCCTGTTATTGCGAATGGTATTCGTGCCGTGATCATTGTTCTGCTGGGGCACTACAGTAATATGCAGATCGCAACCGGGGCGGATCATCTGATATATGGATGGATTTTCTTTGGTTTCGTGATGTTTTTGATGTTCTGGCTCGGTGGTTTCTGGAGTGAGACAGAATCAGCTCAAGCCGCACCGGATCAATCTTCATCTGACGAACCCGTGCAGTACCGCGCACCGTCACTGTTATTGGCGGGAGGTATTATTGTTGTCGGCTTGCTGAGTGGAAAGTTATGGATGGCCGATATTCAGGCCAATATCGGCAGTGAGAGCACATTGGCACAAATCGAAGTTGATACCAGCTGGCTGGATAGGCTCGAGCTCTGCGTCAGTTGTCGAGGTGGTTATAAACCACGGTACGAAGCTGCAGATCACCTCACCGATGTGAAAATAACGGAGGGTGAGGCACGAGACATTGCGGTATACAAAGCGACTTATTTCTGGGGGGGAGTCCATGGCGAACTTATCAATTCTCAGAATCTTCTCGTAGATAGTGAAGATGATAATGGGTCAATATTGCTGCGTGGCGAAACGGTCGCATTAGAGGAGGGTGTTAATCTTGCTCGCATGCTGATATCCGGGCGAGACCAGTATATTGTGTATTACTGGTCCACCATCGCGGGTAAGCCTTTCGATTCTGCGATAGAAGGTAAGCTTAATGAGGCGATTCACAAGTTGAGTGGCATGCCATTTACGAGTGAGTTTACAGCCGTTTCTGCAGCGTATGATATCGATCAGGAAAAAGTGGATGCCAAGCTTAGAAAATTTTTACGCAACAATGCCGATCAATTAGGTTTAGCGCTCGATAAGTAAAGTAGTTGGATTATGAATGGAATAACCCCCACCCGGGATCAGGAAGAGAACACATCTGTCGTTAAAATCGTTCACGTTATTCACCGGTTGGATTTCGGCGGCTTGGAGAATGGTGTTGTCAATTTAATTAATCATTCCCCGGACTGGTTACAACACATCATCATAACGCTTACGGGAAGCAACGAGGTATTCGCAAAACGCATCCAGAAAAATGTACAAATTTATGATGTAAACAAGCAGTCTGGACAAGACTGGGGGATGTATTTGCGTTTGTGGAAACTGTTTCGAGCGCTGAAACCCGATATCGTTCATACCCGCAACCTCGCAACGCTGGAGGCGCAGATACCAGCTTTTTTGGCGGGGGTCAAAACCCGTATTCATGGCGAGCATGGCTGGGATATTGCCGACCCAAACGGTGATGTTGTCAAATATCAAAAAATGCGCCGTGTGATTGGTGCGCTCGTCCATAAATTTATTCCACTTTCTTCCCATTTGGAACACTATCTCCTCCGCAAAGTAGGAATACCTGCCCGTAAGGTTGAGCGTATCTGCAATGGTGTGGATGTGAACCGGTTCCGCACTACTCATGAGGGCATTTCAGGGCGTATAACGCTTAACGTTATATCTGTCGGACGCCTGGAAGAAATAAAAGGGCATAAATACCTGATTTCTGCGTTGGCGCATGTCAAGGAGCGTCTATCATCATTAAACATCGAAGCAAAGTCGGGTCTGTGTTCGCTAACTTTGGTGGGAGATGGTAGTTGTCGTTCGGCTCTTGAGCGGCAGGTCATCGACGCTGGGCTGGATAATTGGGTGACATTTTTAGGCAGTCGGTCAGATATTCCAGAGCTATTGCGTGGATCGAATTGCTTTGTCCTGCCTTCAGAGGCTGAAGGCATATCCAACACGGTGTTGGAGGCAATGGCGACTGGACTGCCGGTCATTGCAACAGATGTCGGCGGAAACGCAGATCTGATATTGCCATACCAGACCGGCATTCTAGTGCCCGCCAAAGATGCTTCGGCGCTTGCTGAGGCACTCCTTTACTATTTGCAGGATACAGATCGACTCCTGGAGCATGGCAAAGCCGGCCTGGAGCGAGTCAATAAAGAATTTTCTTTACCGGTGATGACCGGAAAATATTATCGAATATATCGAGATTTAGGAAAACACTAATGTGTGGAATTGCAGGAATTTTCAACCTCAGTGGTAAGGGACAAATTGACGAGACGGTGTTACATGCGATGAATCAGGCGCAGTTTCATCGGGGTCCTGATGAAGGAGGGGTCTGGTCTTCCGAGGGGATTGGTCTGGCCCACCGCCGTTTGTCAATTATTGATTTGTCGTCGTTGGGGCGACAACCCATGACCAATAAAGATAATTCGGTAGTCGTGGTGTTCAATGGTGAAATCTATAATTTCAAAGCATTGCGGGAAGAGCTGCTGGCTGCGGGTTATGAGTTCAAAAGCCAGACGGATACAGAAGTAATTGTGCATGGCTGGAGTCACTGGAAAGAAAAAGTAATTGACCGTTTGCGCGGAATGTTTGCTATCGCCATTTGGGACACCGCTGAGCGACGTTTGTTTGTGGCCCGTGATCGGATGGGGATCAAGCCTCTTTTTTATGCAATTGACGAACAGGGAACCTTCATCTTTGGTTCGGAGCTGAAAGTCCTCTATCAATATCCCGGGCTGAAGAAAGTAATCGATCCGTTGTGCATTGAAGATTACTTTGCCTACGGATACGTTCCCGAGCCGAAGACGATATTCAAAAATATTTTCAAGCTGGAGCCGGGCTTTTCCTTGTCTTTGAAAGTAGGAGACTCACAGCCGGTTTTGAATCAATACTGGAACATTCCGTTTCAAACGGATCACTCAATGCGGTATGAAGATGCCAGTGTAGAGCTGGTGGAGCGCATGAAGGAGGCTGTGGGCATTCGTATGATTGCTGATGTGCCGCTGGGGGCGTTTCTCTCTGGCGGGGTGGACTCCAGCAGTGTGGTTGCGATGATGTCCCAGTTGCAATCTGACCCGGTCAACACCTGCTCCATCGCATTTGACGATAAAAAATTCAACGAATCCGAGTTCGCGCAACAAGTCGCAGATCGATACAAGACGAACCATTTCGTTGAGACCGTGAACACGGATGATTTTCATCTTATCGAAGAACTGGCCAAAATCTATGACGAGCCCTACGCTGATAGTTCTGCCATACCAACTTACCGGGTATGTGAGCTTGCCCGTAAGCGTGTGACTGTGGCGTTGTCCGGTGATGGTGCAGATGAGTCGTTGTCTGGCTATCGTCGCCATGTCTGGCATATGAATGAAGAGCGGGTGCGTTCTTTGTTGCCTTTTCCTTTTCGTCGTGCTGTGTTCGGTTTTTTGGGATCTGTCTATCCAAAGCTCGACTGGATGCCAAGGGTATTCAGAGCCAAGACAACGTTTCAGTCGCTGGGTAGAAGCAGTGTTGAAGCCTATTTTCATACGATTTCGATCCTGAAAAATGAACAACGAGCAAAAATCTATTCGGACGCATTCAAGAACGAGCTCGCAGGATATAACGCGGTTGAAGTGTTCAAGCGTCATGCCAAGGATTGCCCTTCAGACGAACCGTTGAATCTCATCGAATACCTTGATCTCAAGACCTATTTGGTAGGCGATATTTTGACCAAAGTGGACCGGGCCAGTATGGCTCATGCACTTGAGGTTCGGGTGCCGCTGCTCGATCATAAATATATCGAGTGGGTCAGCTCATTGCCTACAGATTTCAAGGTGAAAGGGCAAATTGGTAAGTATATTCTGAAAAACTCAATGGAGCCGCATCTTCCGAATGATGTGTTGTACCGACCTAAGATGGGGTTTGCGGTACCACTTGCGAGCTGGTTCCGAGGGCCCTTGCGGGATCATGTTAAAACCCATCTCCTTGGGGATCGCCTAATGGATACCGGTTACTTCAATCCGGATCAGTTACATAAAATGGTCAAAGAGCACAGCGCAGGTCTGCGCGATCACAGTGCGCCAATTTGGACTCTGCTGATGTTTGATTCATTTCTTGAGCATGTGATGGGGTAACTGGAAATGTGTGGTATTCATGGCGGATACGCTTTTTCGGGGGCTGCCAATCTTAGTGTCGAAGTTCTCGAAGCGATGGGGATGGTGACACAACACCGAGGTCCTGATGATTCCGGTACCTTTTTGGACGGTCCAGCCGCAATTGGTATGCGGCGATTGTCAATTATTGATCTGGAAGGCGGGCACCAACCGATCTTCAATGAAGACCAATCAATTGCAGTTGTCTGTAATGGCGAGATTTATAACTTCCGGGAGTTACGTGAAAAGCTGATTGCAAAAGGGCATCAATTTTCCACGCATTCAGACTCGGAAGTCACCGTTCATTTGTACGAAGAGTATGGAATAGACTTCCTTTCTCACTTAAATGGCATGTTTGCCCTGGCGCTCTGGGACCGGAACAGGCAGCGGTTAATCATAGCCCGTGATCGCTTGGGCATTAAACCGCTGTATTATTATCGGGATGACAATGTTCTGCTTTTTTCGACCGAAGCAAAGGCAATTTTTGAAACCTCGCATATTTCACCAAAACTGGATAAAACAGCCTGTGGCTTGTATGTTCAGCTGGGCTATGTTCCGGCACCTTGGTCAATCTATGAAAATGTGAAAAAACTCCCGGTCGCATCCTGCATGATTATCGAGCAGGGGCAAACCCGGATTCATGAATACTGGCGTCCCGACTATACCCAGAAAGAGATGTCTGAAGCAGAGTGGAAGCGCGCGGTGCTGGAGCAACTGGAGCAATCCGTGGCCTCGCAAATGGTCAGTGATGTGCCCTTTGGTGCTTTCTTGTCAGGTGGCATTGATTCCAGTCTGGTGGTTGGTCTCATGGCAAAGCATTCCCGCGAGCCTGTTCGAACTTATGCAATTGGCTTTGATACCGAAGGCGCAGGCCAGCTATACAATGAATTGCCCTACGCGAAGCAAGTCTCCGAGCTGTTTTCCACACAACACAAAGAAATTATTGTGAAGCCCGATGTGGTTCATCTGCTGCCAAAATTATTGTGGCACATGGATGAGCCGATAGCCGATACCGCTTTCATTACGACCTATCTGGTGTCTGAATTTGCCAGGCAGGATGTGACAATGATTTTGAGTGGTGTTGGCGGGGATGAGCTCTTTGGTGGGTATCGTCGTTATCAGGGGGAGTATTATCAACGCTATTACAATATGATCCCTGCCTGGCTGCGAAAATATGTGCTATCGCCAGTGGCAAATGCTTTGCCTAGTGACAGACACTCGAAATGGCTGAATTACAGCCGTTTGGCCAAGAGTTTTATTCTGACCGCAGAACTGCCTCTGGACAAACGGTATCAGTCCTACATCAATATCGTCTCTGACGCGATGCGCGCCGAGCTGTTGAAAGGTGGTGTTGAGACCCTGCCGACACCGGTAATCGATTTGTTCGCGAAGCAAGGCTCACTACCGGCTCTGCACAGCATGTTCGAAGTCGATCGTTTGACACAATTACCTGACGACTTATTGATGCTCACCGATAAAATGACCATGGCGACGTCCCTTGAATGCCGTGTCCCGCTTCTGGACCATGAACTTGTGGAGTTGGCGTGTCAGATGCCCTCGGAATTGAAAATCAAAGGCGGTGTATTGAAATACATCCTGAAAGAGAGCCTGACAGAATTACTACCAAGAGAGATTCTCTATCGTAAGAAGCGAGGGTTTGGTGCGCCGATGGGGGCCTGGATCAAGCGTGAGTTATTGCCGTTGATGAAAGGGCTGCTGTCTGTGGAGCAAGTGGAATCCCGTGGCGTATTCAATGGCCAAGTGGTTCAGGGGCTCATCAATGATCATCTCAGCAATAAGAGCGATAACACTGATATCCTGATTGGGTTATTGAATTTTGAGATTTGGAGTAAAATGATGCTCGATGGTCAAGCGCCACAAGAGGTCGAAAGTCAACTGGAGAGAATGTCCCGATGAATATTTTGTATGTTTGTCATCGTTTTCCATTTCCTCCAAAGCGTGGTGGCAAGATTCGCCCTTTTAATATGATCAAGCATCTGAGTGCCCATGGCCATCGAGTATGGGTTGCTTCGCTGGCACGGAATCAGGAAGAGTATGATGAGTGCCATGGTATTGAAGAATTTTGTGAAGATTATTTCATTGCGAAGATCACGGAATCCCATCAATGGCTTAAAATGATCCTGAATCTGCCAATACCAACACCCTCATCTATGGGATATTTTCATTCCAGAGAGTTGAAACAGAAGATTGATGAATGGCTCGCCAAAAATAATATCGATCTGATCTTTGTTCATTGTTCTTCCGTCGCGCAATACGTTGAAGATATCACTCACATCCCTAAAATACTCGATTTCGGGGATATGGACTCAGAAAAGTGGCTGTCTTATCGGGCGTTCAAACCTTTCCCCTTGAGTTGGGGGTATTGGTGGGAAGGAACAAAAATGGCGCGTGCAGAACGAAAGCTGGCTGCCAAATTCGACCTTTCGACCTGTACCACAAAAGCCGAACTGGATACGCTGAACGGTTTGGGGTCTGCTCGTGCAACCAACTGGTTCCCGAACGGCGTTGACGCAGATTATTTTAAACCTGATGGCGAGCCCTATGTACCAAACAGTATTTCGTTTATTGGCCGGATGGATTATTTTCCCAATCAGGAATGCATGATCAGCTTTTGTCATAATACATTACCGCTGATTAAGCAGCAGGTGCCGGATGTACAACTTTTTATTGTCGGTGCCGAACCGTCGGAAGAAATTAAAAAGCTGGGTGAAATCCAAGGCGTGACGGTTACTGGAAGTGTACCGGATGTTCGCCCTTTTATTCTGCGCACCGCAGCCATGGTTGCGCCGCTGAATATTGCGCGGGGTACGCAAAACAAGATTCTTGAGGCTATGGCGATGGGCGTGCCAGTAGTCTGCAGCTCGCTAGCCTCCGGTGGTATAGATGCCGTCGCTAACGAGCATTTTCTGGTTGCTGATACCCCGGAAGAATATGCTGCTAATCTGGTAAAGTTGATGCAGGATACAAACGAACGGAGCCGGTTAGCCGAAAGTGGTCGACAGAGGGTGCTTGATAATCACAACTGGCCAGCAAGTATGGAGAAAATGCGGTCAATTGTGGAAACGACTGCGCAATCAAAATAAGTAATTGAGTTAAAGAAGGCGCTTTAACTGCAATCTATTGAAAGTGAATATCGAGGTAAGAGAATGGACATCAGTATTTTTGGGCTAGGCTACGTTGGGGCGGTTTCACTGGCATGCCTCGCACGGGATGGCCACACAGTGACCGGCGTTGATATCGATACCACAAAGCTGGAGCTGATCAGATCGGGAAAGTCTCCCATTATTGAAACGGGTATGCCCGAGTTAATGGAGAGTGTGGTCGCCAAAGGTAAGGTGTTGTTGACAGACAACCCGGCTGAAGCAATTGCAAATACCAGTTTGTCATTTGTTTGTGTTGGCACGCCGTCGCAACCCAATGGGAGTCAAGACCAGAGTGCGGTTCTTCGCCTTACGGAGCAGATGGGTGAAGCGTTAAAAAGCAAAGCAGAGCACCATATTATCGTCTATCGCTCGACATTGGCACCAGGAACCGTCCGTGAGAAGCTGATTCCCATGTTGGAAGCACTGTCCGGGAAAAAACAAGGGGTGGATTTTGATGTTTGCTTCCAGCCTGAGTTTTTGCGTGAGGGCAGTTCGATTAAGGATTACGATAATCCGCCATTCACGGTAGTGGGGGCAGAGACGGATACGGCCCAAGCTGCGGTTCGGGAACTGTTTGGAAACCTGCCCGCAGAAATCATACTTACGGACATTGCTACGGCAGAAACCATGAAATATTTCTGTAACATATT
Organism: Oleiphilus messinensis; assembly: GCF_002162375.1. Taxonomy (GTDB): domain Bacteria; phylum Pseudomonadota; class Gammaproteobacteria; order Pseudomonadales; family Oleiphilaceae; genus Oleiphilus; species Oleiphilus messinensis. Next base: position 2,349,206 of record NZ_CP021425.1, read on the forward strand.
TCATGCTTTGAAAATCAGCTTTGCGAACGAAGTGGCCCGGTTGTGTGAATCATTTGATGTTGATGGCCGTGCTGTCATGGAGTTGCTCTGTAAAGATAAGCAACTCAATATTTCAACAGCCTATATGAGACCTGGATTTGCATTCGGTGGCAGTTGTTTGCCCAAAGATCTCCGTGCTATGAGCCATATTGCCAAACTCAACGATGTTGATATTCCCATGCTGAAAGGCGTTTTACCCTCAAACCGGGTGCATCTGGATCACTCATTCAACAAAGTACTGGAAACGGGCAAACGAAAAGTTGGTTTTGTCGGGTTGAGCTTCAAAAGTGGTACGGATGACCTTCGTGAGAGTCCGTTGGTAGATTTGGCTGAGAAATTGATTGGTAAAGGTGTCGAACTCAGTATTTATGACCCTGAAGTGAACGTATCCAAGTTAATCGGGGCCAATAAAAAGTTTATCGATTCCCATATTCCTCATATTGGCAATTTGATGACGACCGATATTGATCAATTGCTGGCTGAAAGTGAAGTAATCGTGGTTGGGTTGTCAGATGCTGATCTGGTTGAGAAAGTCATTGAGCACGCCACTGAAAATCAGGTTGTTCTCGATCTTGTTGATATGAAGAACCGTGAAAACCTGAGAGCGACCTATCATGGAGCCTGTTGGTAGTGTTTCAAATTAGAGATTCAAGCGCGAAATGAAGCACTTTTTGTTTTCGATAAAAGGTATATTACTGCTCAATATTGTTGCGTTAGTCGGGATTGCAATTTACGGGGTCACATTGGTTTATCCCCCGGAAGAGGCAACCCGATTGCGAAACGCGTTGATTTTTGAAACCGCATCTAAACCGGATTTTGTCTGGCCACAGGGTCAGTATCCGGCGCAATTTCGCGCCGAGTCAATAGCGCCGCCGGATGACTTTTCTCAGTTCGTATCAGAGCTACCAATCCAGCCTCATATGAGTGGCTTCGTCAAAGTGTTACTCGCCGGAGAGCGATTGTTGGAGAGGGAACGGCATGGTGGTGCAATCCAATCCAATACGGTGGATACCCTGAATAAAATGCAGAGCGAGGGAATTGGTTATTGTTCTGACTATACCCAGGTTATTAACGGGATTGCCTATACGCTTGGTGTCCCTGTTCGAGAGTGGGGGATGTCGTTCCACGGTTACAGTGGTGATGGCCACGCTTTCAGTGAAATCTATGATTCGGATTTTGGGAAGTGGGTCTTTTTGGATGTCCATAGTGGATTTTATGCCGTGCGCATGGATACATTGGAGCCGCTTTCATTTCTGGAGTACCGAGCCTTGATATTGAGTGATCCGGCACAAATCAAAATTGTCCGTATCAATGACGAGCGCTTCGCATTCAAGACAGACCAGGCGGTTAAGGATTATTACGCCCGGGGAGCGCATGAAGTTTTTTTGTACTGGTCAAATGATGTTTTTTCTTATGATGCCAGTCCCTGGGTCAGAGCATCCGGTGCCGTATCTCGGTATCTTGAGCAGCTCACTGCAATTTTGATCGGGGTACACCCTCGAATACACCTGTATCCTGATCCGGTAAATCAGGAAGCCCAAGAGGCGTTGGCCAAATTAAAGCAGGACGTCCTGATCTTGTTTTTCGCGGGGATAGTACTGGTAGTGTCGTTTATGGGCTTGTTAATCTTTCAGATCAAACAAAATGGAGCAAGGAAATCCCTAACATGAAGGTTTTGCATATATTGGATCATTCTTTACCTCTTCATAGTGGCTATACCTTCAGAACAAGGGCAATTATTCGGGAGCAGCACGCTTTAGGTATCGAAACCGCACATATCACCAGTTGTAAACACAACGAAGCCGCTTCGGGCCCCCTTCAGGATTCAGAAGAGGCTGACGGATTGATATTCTATCGTACGGTGCCTGGTTATCTGAAAGGGCTACCCATTTTGAATCAACTTGATGTTGTGCAAACCCTTTATCGTCGCCTTTGCGCCATTATTGAAATAGAAAAACCTGATATTCTTCATGCCCACTCGCCGTGTTTAAACGGAATCGCCGCGCTTTGGGCGGCAAAAAAGTTCAAGATACCCTTCGTTTATGAAATGCGAGCTTCATGGGAAGATGCGGCTGTCAGCCATGGCACTTGCGAGGAAAATGATCTGCGCTATCGCTTGTCCCGTGCACTGGAAACCTATGTATTGAAGCGTTGTGATCAAATTACGACAATTTGTGAAGGGTTGAAGCGGGATATCGAAGTCAGAGGAATATCCAATCAGAAAATTACTGTGATTCCAAATGCGGTCGATGTCGACAAGTTTACGCCCATTCGTGAAAAAGATAGTAAATTAGTGGCAGATCTAGACCTGGATGGCAAGTATGTCGTGGGCTTTATTGGGTCGTTCTATGAATATGAAGGTCTTGATATTCTGGTCCGGGCTGTTGCGGTGCTAAAAGATGATTGTCCCAACCTGCACGTTCTGTTGGTGGGGGGAGGCCAGGCCGAAAAAGCGCTACGGGATCTGGTATCTCGATTGGACATCACGGATCGTGTTACGTTTACCGGACGCGTGGATCATAAAGAGGTGAATCGATATTACAGTGTGGTCGATATTCTGGCCTATCCGCGGTTGCCTATTCGTTTAACCGATGTGGTCACGCCGTTGAAGCCGCTTGAGGCGATGGCGATGGGTAAGATCAGTCTTGCGTCTGACGTGGGAGGCCATATTGAATTGATCGAAGACGGTGTCGATGGCTTCCTGTTCAAAGCGGGGAATGTACCCGCACTTGCAGAGAAGTTACAGGCTCTTGTCACGTCGTCATTCCCGGACTGCTTGATAGATAACGGTTTAAAAAAGGTCACTCAGGACAGGAATTGGGCAGTGAGTGTGGCGCGGTATGTGCCTGTTTATGGGTCGCTTTGCCGGCCTTAGGGCTGGTATACCGGTAACGAAAAGCAAGCAGGTGGTTAGGGAAGCCCCTGATGAGTTTAAAGGAGCTAAATAAATGTATGCCAGAGTGAGTAATCGATTTCTGCAAATTATCTTTTGTCTGGTTTTTCTGCTGACAAACACTGTCCAGGCACAACAGGCAACCTGGAGTGAAAACGCAAACTGGCAGAAGTTTGATTCGGTTTTCGGGTTTTCCTGGAATACCAATATGGGGGACTGGGTCGATGCACAGGGCTCTGTAAATGGTGATAAACCGTTTGCGGAAACGACTATAGATCAAGCCTCGGTAGGCGCGCCTGTGCTTGTTGATATCACTGTGCTATTCAATCGCTGGCATAGTGGACAATTACCCAATCACGGTATTCTCATCAAGGGTAGTCTGGGGACGCTCAATATCGCTGCGATGGAATCCGATTGGCTAAGCCATCGACCCCGATTGATCATTGAAACTTCAGATGGAGCAAGTGAAAATTTATTCGCTGACAAAGATACCTACCTTGATCGATCCACATTAAAGGGAATGAATGGTCGCGATATTCTGGCTGTGTCGGAAAAGCAAACCACGCTTATCGGGTTTCCTGAACTGGATATGGCCGATAGCGCCATTAGCGATAAGAAAGCAACGCCTATAAAAAAAGTGCTTCTGAGCCTGCATCCAAAGAAGCTATATGGTAACAAAGCCCACCTCCAGATTTATGCTGTTTCGCCGGGACAATTTCAATTGCTAAAAGCTCCTGATCCTGAATCTGGATTGAGGCAACAAAGTTCCACGCTGAAGGTCTTAAAATCTAGCGACCACATATTCTATGTTCAGGATTTTGAAGAAAGTGACCCTTTAACAGGGTGGAAAGATCTGAGTCCGAACAATATTGTTGGAGCCAAAACCACGATACGCTCGGGATCCCCAACAACCGTTGCGGAGGTTACGATAGGCAAAAATGCCAATCTTGGCGTAACTGCAAATCAGTATTTTAAAGATATTGCAGGGCGTGAACTTAACGAAGCCTATTTTCAGTATTCGATTATGTTGGGTGACAACTGGTCCTCCGAGCAAGGTGGCGGCAAATTACCCGGGCTGGCTGGCACCTATAATGTTGCCGGTTGGGGGGGGCGGCAAGCTGATGGCTACAACGGATGGTCGATGCGGGGCTTATTCCGTAATACCGTTTTATCAGGCTATGTTAGTGTTACCCCTGTTGGATTTTACGCTTATCATGCAGAAATGGATGGCAAATATGGTGAGCACTGGGTGTGGGTCGGACGAGATTTCACGGGGTTTGAAAAAAGAAAGTGGTATGTGGTCGAACAACATATTCGGATGAATTCAATAGGCCTGGCGGACGGCATAATTGAAGCCTGGGTTGACGGACAACCTGTTTTTTCAAGAACGGACGTTGTTTTCAGAAAAACTGAACAGCTCAAACTGGAACGGGTGTGGCTCAATATATACCACGGTGGTGTTGCCAGGTCCCAACAGGATCAGGATGTGTATATTGATAACCTTATTGTTGCAGACCAATACATCGGATTGACCAACTGATTTAGTGCATGTTGGCTCGTAACCAAATTCAGGTTCGGAAAAAGGATCAAAAGGGTTGAACAAGAAAGCCAGAAAAGAGATGTTAGTTGTCTCCTCGTTGTTTCCATCGCCAGATCAGCCTAATGCTGGTGTGTTTATAAAAGAACGCATGTTCAGGCTAAATCCGGACATGAAACTTACTGTTCTCTCACCACGACCGTGGTTTCCGGGACAATCAATCATTCGCAAGTATCGACCTAATTATCGACCAGAGACACCTGCATATCAAAATCTGGAAGGTGTCGATGTTTATTACCCTAAATTCTTCTCGTTGCCTGCTGTCGGTCGATTGTTCGATTGGTTCTTCATGTTTGTCGCACTATTGATTTGGGATCTACGGAATCGTAACAATGCAGATATTGTTGATAGTCATTTCGCTTATCCAGACGGTGTGGCGGCATGTAGTTTTGCCAAATTGACCCGCCGGAAGGTGAGTGTAACGCTTCGAGGTACTGAAATCGGGCATTCGCAGCACCCATTAAAGCGCTGGCTTATGGTCAAAGTGTTAAACAGCGTTGATCGTGTGTTTTCCGTGTCCGATTCACTGCGCCGCCATGTGATTAAATTAGGTGTGCAGGAGCGTCAGGTACTGGTCGTGGGAAATGGTGTTGATACCGAAAAATTTTATCCGGTCGATTCGATTGCTTTGCGTGCCAAACTGGTTCCAGACGAAAAGGCCAAAATACTCATCACGGTTGGCGGACTGGTTGAGCGTAAGGGATTTCACCGGGTAATCGAAATTTTGCCGAAACTGAATCAGTCATTTCCGGAGGGAGTGTACTATCTTGCGGTAGGTGGCCCCAGTCCTGAAGGAGATTGGTCTGATAAATTAAGAAACATGGCCCTGGAAGCGGGTGTCGAAGACAAGGTGATTTTTACGGGACCAGTCAAACCCGCTGAGCTTGGTTCTTATTTATCGGCTGCGGATCTGTTTGTGCTCTCGACCCGGAATGAGGGCTGGGCGAACGTGATACTTGAATCCATGGCTTGTGGCGTTCCTGTGATCGCAACTGATGTTGGTGGCAATAGTGAGGTCGTGTCGACGCCAGATGTTGGCGAAATCGTTCCCTTTGAAGATGCGGATGCATTATTCGATGCGATCCAGAAGGGGCTGTCGCGTAGTTGGGATAAAACCAAAATTATAGATTACGCGAAAGCGAATAGTTGGAATACCAGAATCATGGTATTACGTGAACAATTTGCGCGCATGACAAGTCATGATTCCCACCAATTTTCCAGTCAATCGGCCTATACGCGTTTTGTAAGTAGTTTGATATTCCCTTTGCATGAGCGTTTGAAAAAGCATTCAAGCGTGAGTCTTAAAAAACAGCTCGAAGAAAGTCAGTGGTATTCCCCCGGGGCTGTTTCGGCGTTACAAAATCGCAATCTCCGATCGTTCATGCAGTTTGTCCATGCAAATGTGCCTTACTACACCGAGCTACTGGATAAAAGGGGTCTTAAACCGGCTGATTTTAAAACAGCAAAGGATCTTGGGAAACTACCATTACTTACTAAAGCGGATATCCGTCAGAATGAGGTAAGCTTAAAGTCCAAAGTGGCTGGGCAGTTGGTAAAATATAATACCGGAGGCTCATCGGGCCAACCCCTTGTATTTTACATGGGGATGGATCGGGTCAGTCATGATGTTGCTTCGAAATGGCGAGCAACGCGTTGGTGGCAAGTGGATATCGGTGATCCTGAAATTGTGCTCTGGGGATCACCGATTGAGCTGGGCGGTCAGGACCGAGTCAAACAAATTCGGGATTATGTGCTTCGGACAAAGCTTATTTCTGCCTTCGATCTGACGGATCAGTCAATTACCGAAATACTGCAACAGATTCTGGATGAAAAGCCTCCAATGCTATTTGGTTATCCTTCGGTTTTTGCGCTTTTGGCTCAGGAGGCCAGGAAGCGTAACATGGATATGGCGAATGCCGGCGTCAAGGTCGTTTTCGTGACCTCTGAAAAACTCTATGATCATCAACGGGAGATTATCGAGGCTGTTTTTCAGGCACCGGTTGCGAATGGCTACGGAGGGCGAGATGCTGGGTTTATTGCCCATCAGTGCCCGGAAGGTAACTTTCATATCACCGCAGAACATATCATCGTAGAAACGGTTGATGAGCTTGGAAGTCCTGTTGCTGAAGGTGAGGCAGGGCAAATCGTGGTGACCCATCTTATGACCAAGGACTTCCCCTTCATTCGATATGCTACGGGGGATGTCGGTGTTTTGGGGAGTGGTCAATGCGCTTGCGGTCGAGGTCTACCCATTTTGAAAGATATTCAGGGAAGATCGACAGATTTCGTGAAGGCATCAGATGGCACAATCATGCATGGCCTCGCATTAATTTATTTCGTTCGAGAACATGCGGGTATTCAGAATTATAAGATCGTGCAGGAGAGTTTAGATAAAACCCGATTGCTACTTGAAATTGATGAGACATTTGAGGAACAGTCGAAGCAGGACATTACCCAAAACTTCCAACGTAGGCTTGGCAAAAATGTCCAAATTGAGATTGAAATTGTCGACTCAATTCCAGCAGAAAAGTCCGGGAAATACCGTTACGTCATCAGTCATGTTTGAGGGGGCATGACTTGAATCGTTCGCCATCTTCGGAATGTTCGTTGGTGGCGCCGTGCTTTGGAGCTAATCTGTAGCTTTCCGCTTTAACAGCTTTTTGCTGATATGTTCAATGACTTTCTGTTCGGGGCCGGGTGGTTTTCCGGCGCAAACCCAAAGGGCACAGAGCGATACGCTGAATAGTACACCACCAATCCCGATTGCCCAGAGTAAATTGAGCAGGTTCGCCTCAACCTGCGCGGGAGCGGTTCCCGGTAGATAGAGGCCGTTATATATCAGATAACTTCCGCCAATGTACATAATCAGTGAACTGAGGGTTGGTCTAACGATGGCCTTGATATAATCTGAGGGGGCAAGTTTAATGAAGCGACTCAAAATCATAAAGTAAACGGGAAACATCACGATACTTGTAATCAGTACCGCATAAGCCGCCCCAATATAACCGAAAAGTTCAATCAGCGTGAACATTAACGTTAGCAATATCCCAACGCGAATAGAGAGTAAGAACGTTGAATAGCGGGGCTTGCCCAAGGCGATAAAAACATAGCCTGCATTGGTGTTTATGGAAATTATGGCATTGGCAACAGCCAGGATTTGCATTATCGGGATGGCGAGCAACCATTGATCACCCAATACGACGGGTATGAAGAGTGGCGCGACCAAGGCAATGCCGATACTGGCTGGTATGCCAATTAAGGTAATTGATGATAGAACATTTACGTACAGATCTCGCAGTGCCTGTATCTTATGTGAAACTTTGGAATACCCCGGGAAAGTAGCGCGATTAATTGCTGCCACAAATTCGGTTGTCGGTAGACTCGCTATTTCGTCACCTACGCTGTAAAGCCCCACAAACTTTATATCTGTATATTTCCCGATAATCAGGTCTTTTACTCTGAGGTTTAGGTACATTAATGCATTGTTCAACACGAGCCAGAAGCTAAAGCCGAAAATTTCCTTTACTTTCTCCAGAGAAAACCAGGGCCGAAATTTTGACATGATGTAGGATAAAATAAATTCAAATGTCGCATTAGCAATCATACCAATTGCAAGTGCCCAATAGTTCTGTAAGGTAAATGCAAGATAGATTGTCAAAGAAACGGTTAGTATTTTAATGAGAATCTGAAACAGAAATTCGGTTTTGAAATCGAGCTCTTTTCTGAAATTAACCACGCCGATATTAACGGCACCATTAACCACGAACATGAGCGCCAGGCAGTAACAGAGCGATACTAAACGTTCATCTTCGTAGAATCCTGCCAGCGGATGGGCTGCTATCACCATTAGCGTGCCTGCCAGTAAACCGAAACACAGTTTTAATGTCCAAGCTGTGTCATAATGCGCTTTCGTTGCATTTTGATTTTGAATCAGGGCTACATCAAAGCTAAAAGAATTAATCAATTCCAAAAAAGCGAAAACAGACATGGCCAAGGCTATGAGGCCAAAATCCTCTGGTGCGAGCAGTCGGGCAAGAATTATGGTATTGATCAAACCAATGGATTTGACCATCAATCTCAACATAACCATCAAGACCGCTCCAGAGAAAACTTTGCTGTGGAGAGATGTCATTCTTGATCCTCGTTTCGCGCTTGGGTGATAGATTTGTATTAGCCCCGTCTGAGGCTGGCTAATGGTAGGTTATTTCTGGAATTTAATACATAAATTCCTAAACTTATTGGTGTTTGCAAGTGCAGATGCAGGCGTCAGAGCGGTGGCAATTTATTTTATCGGCTCCGGGCGATATATTCTTCAATTCAGGGGGCCAAACGGTATCCGTACGATGACGAGATGTCGAATAAAGGTTATTCGCCAGAATGTAATCCAGCTTTAGCAAAAACCTGCTTTACTTTCGATCCATTCGTGATGAGCATGGCAGGTCTAATTCAAATAACACGCGTCGACAGAGGGCGGTTCTTTTGCGGGACGTAATTGTACTTCTTATCATTTTTTCTACCATACCCTTCATATTCAGATCGCCATTCATAGGGGTGTTGACCTGGTGCTGGGTCAGTTACATGGTTCCCCACAAGTTGGCATGGGGATTTGCCCGCGACTTTCCTGTTGCGTTAATTATAGCGGCTGCGTTTTTAGTTTCTTTTTTTATCACAAAAGAAAAACGATCTATACCGCTCAGTTCTGTGGTGGTTGGGCTGATCTTGTTCAATCTCTGGATCGTTGTAGTAACCCTTGTTACTCCTGGATCACCTTATGAAGCGATGCAATTTGAAAAAGTATTCAAAATACAATTATTTACATTTTTATCATTAGCCTTGATAAATTCCGAAAAAAGAATAAATCAATTCGTTGCAGTCATTGCGTTATCGATCTCATTTTATGGTATTAAAGGTGGAATTTTTACCATCACTTCTGGCGGTGGAGAGCGCGTGTGGGGGCCTCCGGGTGGTTTTTTCGAGGGTAATAATGAGCTCGCATTGACGTTGTTGATGGCTTTACCGCTGATGTTTTATTTGATTCAAATAACCCAAAATAAGTGGCTTAAACGAGCCCTATATGCAGGTATTGCACTTACAGCGGTGGCAGCAATTGGGACTCATTCCCGCGGTGCGATGCTTGCGGCTTGTTCTGTGCTGTTTATTTTATGGTTGCGAAGTCGACGTAAAGTTATTGCTCTGGTCATAGCGCTTGTGGCTGTTACGACTGTGGTCAGTTTTATGCCCCAGCATTGGCATGACCGAATGGCGAGCACATTTCAATCGAAAGAAGAAGATTATGACACGTCGGCACAGGGTCGGATCAATGCCTGGCGGTTTGCATACAACTATGCTCAGGATAATTTGTTTGGTGGTGGTTTTGATTCGTTTACTCCGGCTAATTTCTTTATCTATGCGCCAGACCCTTATATGTTTCAGGATGCCCACAGTATTTACTTTCAGGTGTTAGGGAACTTTGGTTTCTTTGGTTTGTTTCTATTTTTGCTGCTGGGCGTGCTTTCTTGGTTAAAAGCCGGAAGTACGGTCAAGTTGGCCAAAAAACACCCTGAAATAAAGTGGGCGGGCGAGCTGTCTAAGATGCTCCAGTGTTCGTTGGTGGCTTATGCAGTGGGTGGCGCATTTCTGGGGTTGGCGTATTTTGATTTGCCCTATCACTTGATGATCCTTATCGCCGCCATTAACACGGTGGCAAGTAAACAATTGGCCGATAAAGCTGCTGATAGCCCGACAAAAATAATAAACGAAACCGGTGTTCAGAAGCTGCGCCGCGGACAACGCTCGTCCGGCGCTCCAGGATAAGTGGCGTCGCGTGCGAGCCAAGATTGTGTATTTGCTGTAAAATTTAGCGCTACTGTTGTAGATAAGGAAGGAGTGTTTGTTGCGATGGCTGTGAGGACGTGGATTACAGGGATTTTACTGTTGGCAGTTGCCTACTTTTTGACAATCTGGTTTCCGTTTTGGGAGTATTATTCCGTATCGACGAGTGACGATGTGAGTTCTGAGCAGGTGTCAGTACTTCAGCACAAGCCGTCTTCTGAGGCTTTGTCAGCACTGTTTGTAGATGATGCAATTACGATTTCATTGGATAATTACGATGTTCAAGTCTCTGTAAATTCAACTCGTAGCATGATTGATCATGGCATTGTTCTGCCAGGAATGGCTCACCCGATACATGTGGTACCGTTTAATCCTGTATCCTTGGACGTCAGCAACTCATCCTGGCAGCTGGCCGCCCACAGCCTGACTGTTGCGAAACATCTTCTCGATCTTTATGAACGGGAAAAAGATCCGTTATTCTTGACTATGGCAAAGGACTATATTCTCGCGTATGCCACCTACGAGCGAATCAATCCCTACAAGTCCGGGTTCTTGTATAATGATCATGCGGTATCTGCCCGCGCAGTGGTAGTCGCAAAACTGTGGTATCTCTATCGCACTAGTCCGGTGTTTGATTTGGATCAGGCGCAAGAGATTTTCGCCTATGCCGATCGCATAGGGTCACGTCTTTTGAAGCGCTCTTATTACACTTACAAGACCAATCACGGCACCATGCAGAATGTTGCCTTGATGGTGCTCGCAGCGACTTTTTCAGAGCTTGGGAATGCAAAGTCGTGGGGCAAGGTGGGATTGGACAGATTGGAAGAGCAATTGACTTATTTGGTGAGTAAGGATGGTTTTTTTCTTGAGCATTCTTTTGGCTATCACCTGATGTTTATTGATATTCTGGCGATGGGGGTAAATGCGGGAAAAGTTGAGCCGTTAATCCATTCCTCTAATGCTGATTTAATGCTACAGAAGGCAAAGGCGTGGCTACCGCGATTGGCTCGTAGTGACGGACGTATGGCTGTCGTCGGCGATACCGGATTTAAAAAACAGAGTCATTTGCCTCCCTATGGGGATCACAACAGAGCACCGCTTTCAATTTATCCTGAAACAGGTCTAGCGTTTCTTAATCCGACGCTTTCCCTGAGGTGTCAACAGCACGCTTCGGAACTTACAGTTTATTGGTCAAATTTTGCGAAACATGGACATAAACATTGGGACGACATGAGTGTCGATCTTTACCTGTGTGGAGAGCAGTGGTGGCGAGCTGCAGGCTACATTCCATACTGGCATAAGTTACGAAAGTCCGCCGAGCGTTGGCAAAGTGCCAATGCCCCTCACATCGTGACTGAATCTGCTCCGGCATCTAATCGTATTCAAAGTATTGAACACGCCGATTTGCCTGAATTGCGGTATTTTAGAATCGAACGTGATTCGGGTAAGGGAATTATTTCGCGGGATGTGATTACCTTCTCTAATGATACTTTTGTCATCGATCAATTCGTTCAGGAGAGCGGGGCGGAGATCAGTGATGAGCAATTTCGCGTGAGTTGGACAATGTCTGCCGATAAAGTCCTGGATGATAAGCTCTCGGCGCCTGCTAAGAATCGCTTTGTGTTTTCTGGGGCAGTTGAGGATCAGAAGCTGCATTCACAGTTTAGCGGCTCGGAGTCCACTAAGATTGAACTCTTAAACAAGAGCAGTAATAGTGTGCTGGGGTGGGTTGAGCACGAAGGTAAGGTAGAGGGAGCCTATACACTCGATATTCAATCAAGTATAACAAATGGTACCGCGTGGATTATGAATGCCTCTTTTTTAGAGCATAATACAGGGTGCACGCCGTTGGCTACATTTTCGAAAAGAGCAATTAGTGCAGGAACTGTCAACAGCGACAACTACAGTTTCACGCTCAGCGTCCAGGGCTGCGGCAGAGATTATGAGGTGACGCGAAATCGTGGTGTTATAGAACTCAATACGAATACGCCTCAGCGTGTTGCGATAACTTCTGTACCTGATGACTTCAAGTCAGAGGTTACTCGTATCAATTCGGTGACCCAGGATATTTTTGATGAATATGGACCTCGGTTCCGTCCATTGCTTTCTTATCGCATTAAAATCAGCATCTTCGGCTGCGTTATCTTGGTGGTTGTTTTATTGAGTATATTGCTGTTACGGTATATTCAACTACCAAACCGGGTGAGATCGGCATATATGTATTCAACCTTACTGGCTTGGTCCGGATTGGTTGTCTGGGTCTCATTCTTTTATTTTAATTAATCATAATTGTATCGTTCGAGTTTGCAAAAAGCAGGATGGTTGTTGTGAAAGTATTGAACAGAAACACATGTATCTGGATGATCAGTATTGCTGCTTTGGGGCTTCAAGCATCCGGTAGTGTGGCTCGGGATAATGTAAACTGCGGTAATTTAATTGAAGATGCCGCGGGGTACGGTCCATTTGATTATACTGATCCGGCTCATAATACCGTTGATCTTACCCGTGTTGAAAAGCATCACTTCACCTCGGATGTGCGTCTTCTGATCCGGGGCTCTACCAATGAATTACCTCACAGGGATCTTGATTACACATTGCGCAAGTTTCCCAATCATCATCTCGCGTTGGACTCTATGGCCAGATTGCAGCGTGATGACGGGGGAAAGTTGAAAGCTGATATCTATACGACGGACTGCTATTTCAAAAGAGCTACGCGATTTAGTCCGAGTGATGATATCGTCTGGTTGATTTGGGGGATTCATTTGCACAAGTCGGGTCAGTTTTCTGAAGCAGAAGAAAAATATAAGACAGCGATACGTGTGAATCCAGAGAATTCACAGTCGTATTACAATTTGGGCTTACTTTACGTCGATATGGGGCAAAAGGAAAAGGCGCAAGCTGCTGCAGATGATGCGTATCGCCTACGCTATCCTCAGCAGGGCTTAAAACGTCGAATAGCAAGAATGAAATAAAGGGAAATGCATTGGAAGGATAAGCCCCGTGCAAATCATGCACGGGGCTTATGTTAACGGGGCAGATCCCCGTTTTTAGTCAGCAAACTCAATCTCAAGTTTTGGCCACCAGTTAGGGTCTTCATGTTCTTTTGTGGCAAAGCGGTAGTTCGTGCCGCGAGTGGCATTGAGGATCAGGCCGTAATTGTTTAGCTCTTGATTCTGCCACTGTTGCACTATTTCGGTGATATCAATCTCGATTTGGTTTGGTGTATCGTCATCAAGTAATACCGCCTCCGCAAGTGCTTGATCTCCCTGTGTGACCCCTTCGCGGTCTTGCCAGTCTCCTAACAGGTTTTGCCACTTCACTTTGAGGCTGCTATTCGCGTATTCACGGGTTACCGTATTTTCACCCCAATCTGAATCCGTGCGGAAAATGCGCAGATAGGTTGTGCCGTATTCTTCAACTGAGTGCAGCTTCAATGTCGCCATTCGGATTGAGCGATCCGGTGGGATAACCTCTACAGGAAACTTAATCACTGAATTGGCATAGCCCCGAGAAACGTCCATGGTGTGTTTTGCACCCTGATTACGATAGGTGGAGCTCGATAGCATTGCGTCCGCACTTGGAAGCAGTGTAAGCGAGTTACTGCCGCTGTTCGAGTCGCCAGGCAAAATAACCTGTAAGGTCTCGGAAGGTTGTGATTCATTGCCCTCACTATCGATTGCCGTCACTGAATACAGCAAGGGTGTATCGTATAAGGGGAGGTTGGCGTCGAACCGGTTTTCCGAAAGGGTTTTTACTAAAGTACCCATCAAATAAACGTTGTATTTCTCTATCGCTGAGTCGTCTGACACATTCCAGGTGATTGAAAGTCCGCCGTCAGCATCATTCACCAGCTGAAGATTGGTCGGTGGTGAGACCGATGGGCTGCCATCTGGTAGGCCAGGGTCTGTTGGTTCGTTAGAGGGTGGGTTAACCGGTTGATTATCAACGATGATTTCAAGTTGTCGGATGACTGTTCCGCCACTGCCTGTGCAATTCAACGTGGCGTATCCACTTTGGGCGGGATAGAGGCTTTCGCTCCCTGAGGCTGTCTTGGAGCCTTCCCAGATACCGGTAGCAGTACAGCTATCTATATTTTCTCCTTGCCATTGCATTGATATCGGGTCGCCTTGGCTGACTGAGAGTGTGTCTGCTGTAAGCTGCAGTGAGGGGGGGAATACGGTTGCCCCTTCAAGACTGCCTACCGGATTGTCCAGTGAAAGTACCAATTGATCCAGATAGACATTTGCAGTCTCGCAATTTCCTTGTACACCACCTTTATATACGTTGAGCCAGAGCAGACGGTTATGCAAGAAGTCGTGTCCCTGACTCCGGAATTCCATGTTGGTTTTTTCGTAGCTAAGTTGTGAGTTTATCCAGCCTCTTAATTCTCCATCGGACTTACCGGGAGTATTCATTTTGATCTGCATTTCGACGAGGTACCAAACCCCCCGCTCAAAGACGCCGTTGTCAGCCTTTCCACAAAAGACGTTGCTTGATTCGCTCGAGCAGGAGCCTCCCTCTCCGGTGAACTGGCCCCAGTCATCATTGTCCCAGATCGCGTGATCACCGGTTGCGCCGAATTGATTGGGGTGGTAAAGGTATGTGCCGAAGCGAGTCGCAGCGGCGGGTTTGCTTGAACAGGCTGTGCCATCGCCGCTATAACAGTCCCGAAACAGGCTACGGGCAGACCAGCAACGCTTACCATCGGCCTTTTCGCCACCATTTCCGCATTGACCACCCGGATCAGCCCATGTTCTCACATCTGCCAGTCCAGGGAATTTGCCGCCAGCTCCGACTCTTTCGCCGTCACTGTTACACATATTGGGATCCCATTGATCACCCAGCTTGATGTAATATCGTAAAAACAGGTTGTCTGGGGCGATGTTGGCATTAATCAGTGGCCAATATGCGCTGAGTGCGCCGCTTTGGCCTTTGTGCATGGTTACGGCAAGGCAATTACCCTGAATACATCCCTCGCTGACCACCGCAGTATTTTCCAGGTGTGTTTCCTTCAAATCCCTGGGGTCATTGACGATGGGGTCTGAGAGGTAGCCTTTTTCCTGCCACCAGTTATCATCGTCCCATGATTCACACAGAACAATATCAGAACGATTGTCCAACTGAGGTTCGGTATCACAATCTCCATGCTTTAATTGCGGAGCAGGCTTTTGAAAGGCAGGAATATTCACCTGAGTCATGTTGCTTTCGTTACCGGCTGAGTCGAAGGCAACCACTTGATAACCCGAGTCCGTCTGCTGGATATTCATTTCTTTGTAAATGGTCTCGGACTGCTCTGACATCAGGGTACCGTCACGGTACACGCGGTAACCCGCTACGCCCACATTGTCGGTGGCTTCGGCCCAACTTAATCGCAGACTGTCTGGATAGGGCGCGCTGATCTCTGTTACTTGAGGCGCACTTGGCGCGATCGAATCGATACCATCGTACAATCGCAACGTGTAGGCATTCTGATCGAAGGCGTTATAGACGAGAAACGCATCCAGTGAGGGCGAGTAGACGAAACGGCCGAATGTTCCCCGGCTCAATTGAGGGCCGGGGCCATTTTTGTATGCCAGGGCACGCCACTCCAACGTTTCGGGGTCTTGTTCGTATAACCTGCCATCACCGAACCAGCCGTAGAATCGTTTTGTTTTAGAGTTGTACGCCAGACCAGGCGACCAACCATCAACGATTGCTGCAGCGCCTTTTGCTGGAATATCCGCTCTTTTCCCCTGATTGGGGCCATCAAGGTAATACAGGGCCTGATGTCCACCGCCAATCACCAGCATGGTACGTTGGTCAGGGTTTATGGCAGCATTGATCCCGAGACCCAGACTGTCATTGCCCAGTAGTTTCTTATAGTTGCCGCCGGCTGGTGAGTAGCTGTATTCGTAGAATCCAGTGCGGTCATGCAGAAACACCTTCTGTGAGACTGGGTCATAGCCTGATACAGCGCCATAAACAGGTTGAGGTATATCGCCTGTGCTATTATCACGGCTCCAGCGATTTATTTCTGGGTCAAAAATCCAGGTTATATTATCTCGACCACTTTTCTTGGAAGCTAAAGCGCCAGAGAATGCCCATATTTTTTTCTCATGTTGGAGATACGCCATGCCATCATAGGTGTGACGACTATTTGGCTGTGTGCCATCGTAGGGGAACAGCTCGTTCTCTGCAGGGTCTGCATCGCGATCCGCAGGCTTGGCAGGATCCGTTAAACGTTGGGTGTCTAACTGACGGAAATTGATGCTGTAGACTTCATTTCCGTAATAATCATTATGGCCACCGCCCCAGATAAACATGGTGTCATTATCAGTGTCTAAAACGGCACTGTTCCATGCTAACGTGACGTATCGGCAGTACCATGAATAGGTATATTCGTAACCATTAAAGTTGTCTTCCGGACAGACTTGTTTGATATTCGTATCAGGTAGCTCCTGCCATCCAAAGCCTGAATCGCCGCTGGCGAATGTGAGTGGCGCATTTAAGGCCACAATCAGCGTGATGATTTTTCGAATATGGAACGTATGTGGAACATGCTTAGACATGGTTCTTTCCCTGCTTGCAGTTGTACCTGTGTCAAATTGATTGGTCGAGATCAGTTTGAACCAAGATTGTTTAAAATATAGTCATATGGTAGCACTAACATGCCTATAGTTGTGGTCTGATTTAGTCGAGAATGCCACTTGGTTCTAAGTTTTTATGGTAAACATAAGTAAGCAATTGTAATCTTGCCGTGTTCAAATCAGGGCGCAATGATACTTGATAAGTGTCTAATCAAAAAGGGTATTTACATTAAATTTTATTTTTATCCGGTATTTAGGTGGTATCGGTTCAATGGCCAAACCGGGCAGATAGAATTGTAATTTTGGGCTATTCAAGATCGCTTTCAGGATATTTGAGTTTTGAAAAACTAGAGAGGCATTTTGTATGCAATCCCGTTAGAATACCCGGATTAAATCGAATTCAGCCGGGAAGGAAGTATGTCAGGAAAGATTTTGTACATTGCATATCATTATCCGCCGATTACCGTGAGCTCTGGTGTGCACCGGACATTGGCGTTTACCCGCTATCTGGTTGATTGGGGTTGGGATGTATCGGTTCTGACAGCTGACTACCGCATATACCCGCAATTTGATCTAGCCCAGTTAAGTAAAATCCCCAGGGCGGTATCGGTGATCAGGGCATGGGGGAAAGATACAGCCCGGGACTTATCCTTTCGTGGTCGGTATTCGAAACTGATGGCGCTGCCGGATCGATATCAAAGCTGGGTTATCGGGGCTGTACTAAGCGGATTGCAACAAATCAGACGAAATCGCCCTGATGTGATTGTTTCTACTTATCCTATCGCATCTGCGCACGTGGTGGGGTATCTTCTCCATAAGATAACCGGTATTCCATGGATCGCAGACTTTCGTGATCCGATGGCTCAGGAAGGCTATCCGGAAGACCCATTGACTCACCGAGTATTTAGCTGGATAGAAAAGAAAGCAGTTGAGCATGCCCGTTATCTGATTTTCACAACAGAGGGTGCCAAGACTTATTATGAGCAGCGTTACGCAGGAAAGATGCCTTATGCAGATCAGATGCAGTTGATTGAAAATGGGTATGATGAAACCGTTTTTGCGCGTATGCAATCCAGTTTGAGTGGGAAAAACAACAGAACTGCTGCCCAAAAATTGACTTTAGTACACAGTGGTGTGGTTTATCCTTCCGAGCGTAACCCTGAGAAGTTATTTCAGGCCCTGCAGGCTTTGAAATCTGAGGGGACGGTCACGGCTGATAATTTTGCATTGACTTTACGCGCAACGGGTCATGACGACTTGATTAGTGGAATGTTGACGCAATACGGCATTACGGACCTGGTCAGTCTGGCACCATCCATCCCTTACGAAGATGCGCTGCAGGAAATGTCGGAAGTTGATGTCTTACTGCTTCTGCAAGCTAACAATTGCAATGATCAAATTCCCGCAAAGGCGTACGAATATATTCGAATCGGTAAGCCTGTGTTGGCGTTGGCGGATCCTGTGGGTGAAACGGGCCGGTTGATGGGGCGTTTTCCATCTGCGGAAGTGGCTCCCCTGGAAAATATGCAAGACGTTAAGAGCGCGATCTCTGCAATGATTAACGATTATGGCTCTCGGGAGCCGGTATCCTATGACCTCGCCAGGCTCTATTCTCGCGAAGAGGGGGCGAATAAACTTGTTAAGTTAATCGGCAGTATATTTCAGCCTGCTAAACATTGAAGTTAATATTGAAGTTAATTAAGCAGGTCTTCAGCGTGAACTCTAAAGTGTAATACTCAGGAAAGGGACGGAGCTTGATTACCAAACTAAAAAATATGATTGCAGAATTGGGTTGGGTTGCAACGCTGCTCTACACAATTGATCGTGTGTTGCACCGCGTCTCGGAGCGAATGGGCTGCTACTTTTATTACTTCTACCAGCAGCCGCTTACGCAGCGAAAATTGCCGGTACCCACTCGTAAAGTATATGACTTTTACTGGCTCTCAGCGTTGAACGAACAAATTCAGCTGTTACCCCGACCAATGTCTGTCCTCGAGAACCGGTTTGCGCAAGGGGCCACCTGCATTGTCGCTCAAAAGGAGGAGGACCAATCCTTTCTAGGGTGTGCGTGGTTTGCCTTTAATGCTTACCAGGAAGATGAGGTCTACTGTATTTATGACTTTCAGCGGTGTACCGGGGCGGTATGGGATTACGATGTTTATATCACGCCAGAGCAGCGGATGACTCGACTGTTTTTGCGACTCTGGCAGAATGCAGAGCGTGAATTGGTGGATCAAGGGTTTTCGAGTAGCTTAAGCCGAATTTCTGCGTATAATGCGCAATCAGTTAATTCCCATGAAAAGTTCGGTGCCAAACGTATAGGTTGGGCTGTTTTTTTCAAATTTTTTAAATTACAAGTGACGATAACCAGTAAAGCACCTTACATTGGGGTATGCTTTGGGCTCCATAATCAACCGGTCATCCGGTTTCATTGATGGGAGAAAAGGATCGTCGATTAAAGAACGCTTCACGTTGAGCTGTAGCAAAAAAGATTAAGGAGATTGTTGTGAGTGAGTTGGATCAGGTTAAAGCCGTACTTTCCGATGTTTTAGGTGTGGATGCATCCGGCTTTGATGAGTCTACGGTTTTGTTAGGAGCAATACCTGAGTTTGACTCCATGGCTGTGGTCAGTATTATCACCGCGCTTGAAGATAATCTTGGAATATTTGTCGAAGACGATGAAATCAGTGCTGAAACCTTCGAAACCCTCGGTGCATTGTCCAGCTTCGTTCAATCCAAGCTTTAATAATCAGAGCTCCTGTGGTTCGCAATAGAGAATGGCTGGCGAGGGATAAGTGGCAGTGAAGCTGAAAATTGAACCATTCTTCCATCCGACTTCATCCGGAGAGATATTTCTATTAAAGCGCTCGCCCGATGAAGTCAAATCTAGTTCTGTTCTTGTGTTTGTGCCGCCATTTGCCGAAGAAGCAAATAAGTCCAGGCACAGCATAAGCCTTATGGCCTCCCGGCTGGCTGAAGCGGGGATTGCATCAGTTTATTTCGATTATTTTGGCAGTGGAGAAAGTCAGGGGCATTTTCATGATGGCTCTGTTACTCGTTACACTGAGGACTTGGTGTCAGTAGTCGAACTATTGAAGTCACAGGGCTATGAGAGTATCACACTATTGGGAATTCGCTGTGGTGCATTGATCGCGCTCAATGCGGCTAAAACCCTTGATATTGATCGGCTCTTATTTTGGAATCCGGTTCTGAATGGCAAGTTATGGGTTAATCAGTTTTTTCGCTTGCGAATTGCAGCGTCCATGGCGTCCGATGATGCAAAAAATGTTTCGGCAAAAACGATCCGGGAGGAGTTAGAGGCTCAGCAGTATACCGAAATTGCGGGTTACAGTGTCTCCCAAACCTTTGTTGACGAGATGGAGTCGACCTCGCTGGAAACCATTCTTGAAGACATCGCACAATCACGTAATACAGCCAACATATTGTGTAATACCACCTTGTTTGAGGTAAACAGTCTCTCAGATAACGCCGTTACGCCAGTCCTTGGTAAAGCTGCCGATCTACTGCGAGCAAAAAACGTTAACGTGCAAGTGATCGCCATTTCCGGAGATCAATTCTGGATGACCCAGGAAATCACGCTAAATACCGCCTTGTTTGATGATACGTTAAATCAGCTCACACAAGTACGGGTGGAATAGATGAGTAAATCGATAGAGCGCCCCATCGTTTTCGAAAGTCAGGGTAATCAATTGCTTGGTGTGCTACATCTGCCTGAAAAACCTGTAACAAGGACAGGGCTTTTGCTTGCGGTCGGAGGTCCACAAACCCGCACCGGGAGTCATCGTCAGTTTATTTTGTTAGCCCGGTTCCTTGCCGAGAATGGTGTTCCTGTGTTCCGGTTTGACTATACCGGAATGGGGGATAGTCAGGGTGATAAATCTGATTTTTTACAGGCCTGTCCGGATGTTGATCAAGCACTGAAAACCTTCAAGGCGAACACCGAAATCGATGACATCTGTTTTTGGGGGTTATGCGATGCGGTATCTTTGGGGTTAATGTATTTGTCTATCGGAAATAATCAAGACATTACTAAGTTTATCGCAGCAAATCCCTGGGTACGCCAGTCTCATACGGAAGCAAAAGCTTATCTGAAAAGTTATTATCTGAGCCGAATTCTGGATAAGCAATTCTGGCTTAAAGTGATTCGATTGCAATTTGACTTTTCAGGGTCACTGAAAAGTCTTTTGTCTTTCGTCAGGCAAGCTGTTTCCAAGCCCGAACATTCCGGTAGTTCGAATTTTTCCTCGTCTCCAACTGAAAACACTTGGCCCACTTTCACGGAAGATAATTATGTCCCGGCCATGCTTGCTGGTCTTGAAAAGATGCGCGGTGAATTTCATTTGATCTTAAGCGGGAATGACCTGACCGCTGATGAGTTTCGAATT
Source organism: Oleiphilus messinensis (assembly GCF_002162375.1). Classification (GTDB taxonomy): domain Bacteria; phylum Pseudomonadota; class Gammaproteobacteria; order Pseudomonadales; family Oleiphilaceae; genus Oleiphilus; species Oleiphilus messinensis. The sequence goes on from NZ_CP021425.1 coordinate 2,370,539, forward strand.
ATGACGCAATCAGATGCTCGCTGGTCAAGTGTCTTGGCGGATAAAACGGTGTCCAAATGTAATGTCGCGAAAGCGACGCATACTTTTTCGTCTGGAGCGTGGCGTGATGAAGTGGCTGAATACACGTTGAAGGTTGTGATGGGGCATTCATCTTGAATGGCCCCTCGGGTGCTACGCTTACCAATATCTTGGCTGAAAGCTGGTCACGGATAGCGTTGAGCTAGCTCACAAATGTCGCTTTTGTAAAATAGTTTTGCCCCATTTGAGCGAGAAAACCAAAAAACTCCTTTCGCCAGGGCGTGTATCGGGGGAACTCAAATGGATTGTTCTCCGCCTCGGCCACGCCGTGACTGGTGGTAACAGCGATAGAGTATCCCGCCTGTTTTACGATCTCCCTCACGGACTGGTCATAGTCTTGAAATGGTTTACCATTTGGATAGGCAAAACTGGTGATAGGTTTTCCGATGATCGCTTCGATTTTGTGCTTGTTTTCGATAATTTGAGTTTGTGCTTCAGACTCGCTCAATTTTGTCAAAATGGGGTGTGAAAGCGTGTGCCCACCGATCTCCATACCGGATTCGGACAATAATTTGAGTTGCGTACTCGTCATCATCAAGTCTGTTGGCAGCCTAACCCGTCCCGAAAATTGATTTACTTTCTCGGCTCGTTCATCAAATGGCAGGTGTTTGAGGGCTTTCAGCAAAGACTCGGTACAAGGTGATCGGTCTGTCTCGGTTTCCAGAGTAATTGGATCCATGCCGATATCCGAAAGATCGTGAGTGCCGAGTGGCAGTCGTCTCATTGTTTCAATAACCGCGTCATTCCACATGATTCCCCCATCCAGGAAATCCGATGCAATAAAAAATGTGGCGGGAACGTTGTGTTCTTTCAGTATCGGAAGCGCTACGGAATAATTGTTTTCGTAGCCATCGTCAAACGTCACGGCGATGGCATCCTTGGGGAGTGTGCCAGATCGTAATTGATTCAACCCGTCGGTCAGACTAATCGGATGAAAGTAATTTTTCAACAACGCCATTTGTTGTGCAAATTCGATCGCAGTCGGCTCACATGGCCGCATTGGATCCGCTTCGCGAAGCACTTGGTGGTAGATCAGAATAGGGAGTTTTTTTCCGTTTCCCAACAATTTGAAGATCAATCGAATCATGAAATAGCCCGTTTTAGCAAAGTGGCCGAGACCTTGATTTTCCGCACAGTAGATTTTTGAAAATGGTCAAAGGGGGAAATTATCGCGTCCGGTTGCGTATGTTTCGCAAATGATAACATAATGTTTCCCATGCAGGCAGCGGTGAATTTGAACCCTGTAGTCGTGCTGAGTGCAAATATAAATAAACTGTGTGAATACTCGATGAAGGCGTTTTCAAAACGAATTTTCAGAATCTTGTGCTTGTGTCTATTTGCAGCACTGGTCGCTGTCATGTTGGCGAAATTCGATTGGAGTGGCCGTACGACGGCTTCCCTGGCGGGCCAGGAATTGCAGGGTGCGGGGGTATTTATCGGTAGTGACTTTCCTGCAATTACGCGATCCTATCCACGGATATTGTCCCGTGGAAATCCAGGGTTTTCGAATATCGGGAATGCAGATCCCGTCTTGATCGAGAATATGCAGTCTCTGTTGTGTGCCGGACAAAAACAAAACTCGATTGGACATCCCTTGAAGAACCGCGTGGTTTGCAGTGTAGTGTTTCCGGGAGAAAGCGCGGAAGAACATTGGAATCAATATGTGTCAGAGCTTCAGAACACGGAAACTATACCTTGCACCGCAAGTAATAATCTCAGTAACACCTGGCAAATTGCGTTACTGTTGGATCAGGTTGCGGCCCATGTTTCCCCTGGGCAGCTAAAGCCGGTATTTGATAAGTTGGCGGCATCGCTCGAGCAATGTCTTGGGGTCCTGGACGGCCGCAGTGCTTCGCTCTGGCATGGCCGGTTCTCCCTGGGACTTGAAGCGTTCATCACGGCATTGGTTTTACCTGTTGGCGAGCAGACCCAGAAGCTGAAAACACGAGCCTACAAACATTTTCTCAACAGTATTGAAGCGATCCGTCTGACCGAGGGTTGGCCAAGTGGTTATAATTATTGGATAAATAGCCGGGCATTGACGTTTCTAATCGCCGTAGATGGTTTTCTGAATAGTGTTTCAGGTATGGAGGGCTTGAAGCGAGAACTGGTTAGGATCGTGCGCAGAGTCGGTTTGTGGCATATCTACATGACGCGTCCGGACAACCGTATCGCCGCGATTGCGGATGATGGACCACGAGTGGATCTAAAACATCAAACACGCTTGGTTATGGAATACATCGCGAAGCTTACGGGGGAGTCATTGTATGCCGATTATGCTGAGAAAATTGTGGCGTTGCATGGCGTGCAAGCAGACTATGCTGACTTTTATTGGTTGCTGCCGTTTACCTCGTACAATTTTAACTCGTACAACGATACCCGGTTCGGTGAGCGCACGCTACGGTCTGCTGCAGGTGGACTTGAGTTGCAGCCTCTGAGCGACGTGTTTGGGTCTGGAGCGTATAATCAAGTGGTTATTCGCAGTGGTTGGAATCATGATGCCACTTTCCTGCAGTTTCGTGCAGGAAGTTTGTTCAGTCATCATCAGCACTACGATGCAGGGCATTTTTCGTTGTTCAAGCGGATGCCCGTCTTTGTCGATAGCAGTATCTATTTTGGTATGCAAACGGATAATCGTCTTTATTATTCGGTGCGTACCGTGGCCAAGAATGGTCTGTTAATTCATCGCAGTGGTGAAGATGTTCGCCCGAGCAGGGCTTTCGAAGAGAGTGTCGCTGCAGGTGGGCAACGTCTGGTTTTTCCCACGGGGAGTGCCATTACGTCAGTGGCACACTGGCGTGAGAATCAGGAAACCGGTTGGCATTTAAAAGCAGGTCATCTTATCTCTAAAAGCGACCAGGCGGGCGTCCAGCGATATCAGCTTGATCTCACCGCAGCCTATGACAGCATAATGTTTGATTCTCAAGGCTCGGGTGGTAAGGTGCGTAAGGTCTTGCGGGATATCTCTTATCTGAAGGGGCAGGATATCGTGATTATCCGTGATCGGGTATGGCCTGTTGAGTCAGAATATCGGGTTACCGCAGTATTTCACACGTTGGCAAAGCCCATGTCAGAAATAGTTGCTCCACATGGGCTAACTATGAAGATCCGTGGGGATGGAGGCGTGTTAGCCCGCGTTGATTACTGGTCCAATGTTGCGCTCAGTCTTGATCTGATTGGCGGCGAAAAGGGACGTTACTGGGTTGTTGATGATAATACAATGGAAGGTAAAAATTACGACGGTGGGTCGAAGCAGAAGTCCTGGTTTGACAACCCTGAATGGCGTACGGAGCTATCCGGTTACCCGGCGGCGTCTGGATCGTTTGAATTGTTGACGGTTGTGCAGCTTCATGCTCCTGAAATAGCAAGCCGCCCGGATTTCCGGGTAAAACCAGAGGGCCCTGAAATCCAGGTTGGCGACTATTCGTTCCGGTTTGAGCAATAACTGCCCACTTATATCGGAGCAGTCCGATTAGTGGGATGCCAGCCACATGTTTAACATCATTAATATCCAGATCAACTCACCAAAATAGCCTGGATGGTCGGAACTGTGCATTTTAATGGCGTGCTCAAGGAATGGTTCCTTGAAAAATCCGGTGTCTTTAAGCGCCCTTACATTCGCGTAAGCCATGTCTCGCAACTCCGGTGTTTCTTTCAGCCACACACCGAAAGGGAGCCCGAATCCTTTTTTGCTTTTGTCGAGGGTTTTGTCGGAGAGAAAGCCCCGTGTAGCTTCTTTGTAGAATCGTCTGAGGTCATTGCCCGGCAGCAGAGTTTCGCTGGCGATCTGGGTTGAAAGTTCAAGCAATTCGTCATCCAGCATCGGATAGCGCACATCTACGCCGGCCAGATTGCACATGTTTGTTACTTTAACCAAATCGTTGTCAGCCAGTGTGAATTTCCAGTCCAGATAAAGCATGCGATTTTGTGAGTCACCGTTACCGGGTTCGTTATAGCGCTGTTCCAGGAGTGTCAAAGGACGTTTACGGTCAACCTGGTTCAGTAGTGATTCGGTGAACACAGTAGAAGGATCAAACTGGTGCAGGAAATTATAGGTTTGTAATCTCCCTGGCAGTTTGATTCGAGCTTGTTTTACGTAGCTGGCTGCCTTACTCAGAATCGGAATATTCACGTTCTCCGGGAGCAAGCTGAGTGGTGCTTCAAGGAAAATTCGGCGAATCGGGGAGGGAATTTTGTAATAAAGTTCGAATACTTTCTGTTTTGCGTAGCGTTCATTGCCTGCAAAGAGTTCATCGCCTCCGTCACCCGCCAGCAATGTCGTTATGCCTTTTTGTTTGGCAAACTCGGCACAGTAGAGTGCAGGGAGCGCAGAGCTGTTACCAAACGGTTCATCATAGTAAGCCGATATTCGGGTTAGGGCGCTTTTGATATCCTCAGGGGTGACGTAATATACACTATGATCCGTGTCGAAAAGATCCGCAGTGATTTTTGCGAATGCTGACTCGTCATAACCTTCCGCTTCAAAACCAATCGTAAAGGTTTTTGCTTTTTGTGGTGCTGCAGATTTGGCAAAGAATCCTGATACCGTTGAGCTGTCCAGTCCGCCGCTCAGAAATGCCCCTGTCTCTTCTATTTCGCAGCCAGCAAGGCTTCGCTCAACACTGTGCTGCAGGGCGGTGAATAATTTCTTTTGTTGCTCAGGCGCTTGCTCTGTGCTGACTTTAAACTCGGGAACATAGTAGGTGTTGCGGGTTATCGTACTGTTTTTAAATTGCAATGCTTCACTGGATTGTAACTTTTTGACCTGCTGATAAATCGTGTCCGGCGCAGGAATGCAATGGAAGTAGATGTATTGATAGATTCCCTGAGGATCTATTTTTTTGAGTTGTGGTGCTTCGGTGACCAGTTGTTTCAACTTGCTGGAGAAAATAAGGCCGTCTTCATATTCGGCATAGTAAACCGGGTGGGTGCCAATTTTGTCTGTTGCCAGGATCAATTGTTCCGATTTTTTGCTGAAATATACCAGGCAAAAATGACCTGATAAGCCTTGTATACCTTTTAGAATATTTGCATCAGTTCCGGTTAAATAGGCGAGCAGTCTGTCAGAGTTCGTAGCAGCAGTCGGTGTATCAGGTTGGTCTTGGTCTGCCTTGAGTGTCGCACCAGTTGTAACCAAGAGTATGCCGTCTTCATTTTCGCTCATTTCCATATTGCCACTGAACTGCAGGCTAAAACGCCGGTTTCCCGAGACCGGTATGGAGAATCTGTCTTCTGATTCCGGAGAAAAACTGCCCAAAGAGCCAATGAAGTGATGCATAATACGAATCCGTGTCATTAAGAGTGATGGCATTGTCTAAAATTAGGTGTGTTTTGACAAGGTATGGACTCGCTTGTATTCAGTTAGACTTGGTAAATATCGGAATTAGGTTATGATTTTAATCAGCACTATTTCAATTTAACGGAATTGAAATAATAATCTGCTTACCTTGCATTGGCTTTCAAAATCGCAAAAGGTTTTAAGGTCGAAACTCTATTTATAAAAGGACGAAGTTGTGAGAGTTACAGTTTTTGGCATCGGTTACGTAGGATTAGTCCAGGCAGCGGTTTTGGCACAGGTTGGTCATACCGTTGTATGCGTTGATGTTGACGAGAAAAAAGTGGACGACCTGAAATCCGGCATTATTCCAATATACGAGCCGGGGCTTACAGCATTGGTGCAAGAGAACTACGAACAAGGACGTCTGGAGTTTACGACCGATGCCAAGCGCGGGATCGAGCATGGTGAATTGCAGTTTATCGCGGTGGGTACGCCTCCGGATGAAAATGGGTCGGCGGACTTGCAGTATGTATTAAGTGTAGCGACAACAATAGCGACACATATGGACAGTTATAAAGTGATCGTTAACAAGTCCACTGTGCCGGTGGGGACTGCAGATAAAGTAAAGGCCACCGTAACCGCTGTTTTGGCTGAAAGGGGACTACAGGCAAAATTTGATGTGGTGTCCAATCCAGAATTCCTGAAAGAGGGGGCGGCAGTCGCGGATTGCTCGAAACCGGATCGCATCGTTGTCGGAACAGACAACACCGAGGTTCAGGAGTTGTTCCGGGAGTTATATGCTCCTTTCAATCGAAACCATGATAAGTTGATTTTCATGGATGTCCGCTCATCCGAATTAACTAAATATGCCGCGAATTGCATGTTGGCAACGAAAATATCGTTTATGAATGAAATGGCCAATCTGGCTGAACGGTTAGGGGCTGATATTGAAAATGTGCGTAAGGGGATCGGTTCTGACCCCCGTATTGGTTATCACTTTATTTATCCCGGCGCGGGGTACGGCGGTTCTTGTTTTCCCAAAGATGTACAGGCTTTGATTCGGACATCCCAGGAAATAGGTTATCAACCCGAAATTCTCGAGGCGGTCGAAAATGTCAATATGCGCCAGAAAAACAAACTGTTCGAGAATATCGTCAAACATTTCGGAAATGATTTGAGTGGCAAGCAGTTTGCTGTTTGGGGGTTGTCCTTCAAGCCGAATACTGACGATATGCGCGAGGCATCCAGCCGTGTTCTCATGCAGAGCCTCTGGGCCGCAGGCGCAAAGGTTAAAGCGTATGACCCCGAGGCAATGAATGAGTGTCAGCGAATATTCGGTGACCGGGATGACTTGATGTTGATGGGAACCAAGGAGGCGTGTTTGAAAGGCAGTGATGCTCTGGTGATCTGTACCGAGTGGAACCAGTTCCGTGCACCTGATTTTGATGTGTTGTCCGAGAGTTTGAATCATCCAGTCATCGTTGATGGTCGTAATCTGTTCGCGCCGGAAATCATGAATCGCCGGGGGTTTACATACTATGCGATTGGCCGCGGTGATAGTGTTGAGAAGTGTTCGACCTAACAGATTGAATGTAAGGTCAACTCTGGCTACCATAGTCCGTTTGGGATTGTTTCTGGTTATTCAAGGGTGTGATACCTTTGAGTAACACCCTCACTGGATGACTATATATGAAATTTATTGTTACGGGTGGTGCTGGTTTTATCGGTTCCGCAGTGATTCGCCATTTGATTCGGAATACAGAGCATCAAGTGGTGAATGTTGATAAACTGACTTATGCGGGCAATCTGGATAACCTCGCTTCGATTGCTGACTCGGAGCGATATACATTCGAACAAGTCGATATCTGTGATTACGCAGCCTGTGAAACTGTGATAAACCAGCATGCTCCAGATGTCATTATGCATCTCGCTGCAGAGTCCCATGTTGATCGTTCCATCGATGGCCCATCTGACTTCATTCAGACTAACATTGTCGGCACTTGCAATTTACTTGAAGTGGCACGAACTTTTTATGGCGCTTTGACGGAAGAGAAGCGTAAATTATTCAGGTTTCATCATATTTCGACAGACGAAGTGTATGGATCCCTTGGCGATGCCGGGTTGTTTACAGAATCCACACCCTATGATCCCAGTTCTCCTTATTCGGCCAGCAAGGCCTCTTCTGATCATTTGGTCAGAGCCTGGAACCGAACGTTTGGATTACCGGTTCTGGTAACGAATTGTTCGAATAATTATGGCCCTTACCATTTTCCTGAGAAACTGATTCCGTTAATGATATTAAATGCCCTCGAGGGCAAGGCGCTACCGGTCTATGGTCAGGGGAATCAAGTGCGCGACTGGCTTTATGTTGATGATCACGCCAAAGCGCTGGTTTTGGTCGCATTAACCGGTGAAGTCGGACAGACCTATAATATTGGTGGGCACAATGAAAAGACAAATCTGGATGTGGTTCAAACCATTTGCAAATTGTTAGAGGAATTGCGCCCCGATAAGCCCGAAGGCGTAGCTTTTTATCGCGATCTGATTGTTCATGTTGAGGATAGGCCCGGTCATGATCTCCGTTATGCGATTGACGCGAGTAAAATTCAGCAGGAACTAGGATGGAGTCCCGAGGAAAGCTTTGAAACCGGTATTCGGAAGACGGTGCAGTGGTACTTGGATAACAAGGAATGGTGGTCCAGGGTTTTGAGCGGGACATACCAGATGGGTCGCATGGGATTGGGTGTCAGTGAATAATATTGAGTTTTACAGGATAGGGGGGCAATAATAATGAAAGGGATTGTTTTGGCTGGAGGCTCAGGCACGCGCCTGTACCCCATCACGCGAGGGGTTTCGAAGCAGCTGCTGCCGATTTATGACAAGCCGATGATTTATTATCCGCTTTCAACGCTGATGCTCGCGGGAATTCGGGAAATTTTGATCATTTCAACCCCCATTGATTTACCTTATTTTCAGAAAATGTTGGGTAATGGCGAGCAATTTGGTGTTCGGTTTGAGTATGCGGAACAGCCATCTCCCGACGGTATCGCCCAAGCTTTTCTGATTGGTGAAGAGTTTATCGGGTCAGATAGTGTTTGCCTGGTGTTAGGTGACAATATTTACTACGGTGAACGATTTACAGAAAAACTCAAAAGTGCTGCCCGGCGGGAAAGTGGTGCTACGGTATTTGGTTACTGGGTTTCTGATCCGGAGCGTTTCGGAGTGGTCGAGTTTGATCACCGTGGCAATGCAATTTCCATTGCTGAAAAGCCCGAGAACCCGAGGTCCAACTATGCAGTGACGGGACTGTATTTCTACGATAATAAAATTGTTGATGTGGCCAAACAGATCAAGCCGTCTGCCCGTGGTGAGTTGGAAATAACGGATGTTAACAACCATTATCTGGCATCCGGGGCGCTAAAAGTCGAAAAGCTCGGGAGAGGATTTGCCTGGCTGGATACTGGAACCCATGACAGCTTGCTTGAAGCTGCTCATTTCGTTAAAACCATCGAATCCCGTCAGGGGTTAAAAGTGGCTTGCCTTGAGGAAATTGCACTCAGTAATGGGTGGTTAACTCACGAACAGGTTGCAGATATAGGGCAAAGCCTGAGCAAAACTCAGTACGGCCAGTATCTTTTGCGGTTATCGAAGCTTTCTGGTTTCTGATCTGGCTTCGATATCAACTTACCACTTTTTATAAAGGTTTCGAATGAACGTAATTGAAACAGCTCTGCCCGGGGTTCTAATCATTGAACCCAATGTTTTCGGAGATTCCCGGGGATTCTTCCTGGAGTCCTATCAAGCAACACGGTATCAGAAACTCGGGATTGATTTGCCTTTTGTACAAGACAACCATTCAAGGTCGGCTCGTGGAGTCTTGCGCGGATTACACTTTCAGGTCACTAAACCACAAGGAAAATTAGTTCGGGTTGTCAGTGGCGAAATATTGGATGTGGTAGTGGACTTTCAGCCGGGTTCTGAAACATTTGGTCGTTATGAGGCCGTTGTTTTAAGCGCTGAAAACCATCGGCAGTTGTATGTACCACCCGGCTATGCCCACGGTTTTGCTGTGATCAGTGAGAGCGCAGATTTTCTGTATAAGTGCACAGACTATTACGACCCATCGGATGAGGCTGGTATTATCTGGAATGATCCGTTGGTGAATGTCGCTTGGCCTTTCTCGGAGCCATTATTGTCCGAGAAGGATCGGCACTGGCCAACGCTGGAACAGTATGTTGAGTCGCTGTCCTAGGGAAGTTCAGGCTCATGGGCCTAATTCAAGTCAGGTAATTTTTTCTCTTCCTGTTTTCTCAAGCTTTTGATTGTTTTTTTGAGTAAGTGGGGTAAGAGGACTTTGCCTGGCATTTTGATCAGGTGTCCGCGCCAGTAAAGTAGTTGGCGTGCGAGAGCATCCCCGCTGCTCGCGCAGTGAGAATGTGCAGGTTTGAGCACGTGCAGAAAAAGCCAATCCATAATCAAGAGCCCATAGCCTGCCGGAATTCTCATTGCGGATTTGTTTTCCTGACGGAGTAATTTGAAACAAGCTTTGGGAACTGGCAGGTAGAGTATTGCTTTACAATATCTCAGCGCATAAAAAAGCGGTTGTCCGAGATTTAATGCACAAGCTCGAGTGGCGAGCTCTTGCCATCCATTCTCCTGGTCTACGACATGGCTTTGTAAGAGCTGCTGGATGTCTACCAGGTCTCTAAGACCATTATCAAATTCACCTTCCCAAAACAGGTGTGTCGCGCTGTGGATAATCATGTCATGAGGGTGCAGTGTACCGCATTTTTCAGTTTGTAACGCATGTTCAAAAAGAGGTTCTACCGGCGGATTCAGGTGGCGTAGAACCGGGAAAATATTGTGGTGCAGATCAATGACGGTTCCACTTTTGTAATGAATCAAAGGCGGGATTTCATGGGACCATTCCCGGTAGTACTTTTCATCATAATCATCAACTTCCTTGCTGATCCAGCCATTCGCGAACAGGGCGGCTTCCATTGCTTTCAAGTTCTTTTTTTCGACCAACAAGTCAATATCGCTTAGTGTCCTTCCTTCGCCTGCATTCTGGTCGCTGTAAAAGTATGCGGCACCTTTGAGGACGAGTATTGGAACATCGATCTTCTGACTGATGTTAAAGACTTTCGAAAGCTCCCATACCGATTGGTTTTTCTGCAGTTGGTGTTGTTTAAATTCTGATTCAAGGTGGTTGAGCGCATATTGGGGTATAAACTTTTCAAGCTTGTTTTGTTTTAGTATCCAAAACAGCTTTCCCAACAAGTTTGCAGTCCGGCTTTCATTAATGAGCTGGGACCAAGCAATTCCGTTCAACTCTGTTACACCAGCGGGGTTGCGTAGAATTTGAATGAGAAGTGATGTGGTCATATTAGCTTGCCAACTTGTCAAAAAAACGAAAAGCATCTGAGAAATTACTGTATTTCATGGTCAGGCATTCTGCAGAATCGACCAGTTGAGTTGCGCATTGAAATCCGGCGTTACCCAATACCAGGTAATTAAAACTGTTCGCGATTAAATCCATAAACGCGTCTGTTTTTGAGAGTGTTTTACTTTGCAAATGGCTGTCTCGTTCAAATTTCGGAAACAGGATGTGAGTCACCGGTCGTTTCGTTAGAACGTTTTGAACGCTGTAACCTGTCGGTTTCAGGAGTGCTACAGTGCCTTTTGCGGTATCGTGAAATTTACTGCTCATCACGCTGTTGCTAAATGTGTTGGTAATCAGGTCAATCGAATTATTCTTCAGGTTTATTGGTCTTGAAAGACCATGTACCTGGTTATGCTTCAAATCGATCATCACAAGTTCGTCAGAATATAATTGCCAGCCGTTTAGCATGAGTGCAGCGGTGAGAGTGCTTTTTCCTGAACCCGGAGGAGCGGGTAGCAGTACGAATGTGTCGTTTTTGGCGAGGCCTGCAGCATGGAACAGAAGATATTGGTGTGCATGATTTGCAATACACCAATTCAGTCCCCATTCAAACATTGGCACGGCTTGTGAGCGCGGGAGAGGAACAAATGGGGCGTGTTCATTAAAGTAAAACTGGATCTGAGGGCGGATGAATCGGCGGAGTTGGGTTGGTGGCGAAATTCTGATATGGAAATCGTGAAAATCCTGTTGCAAGTCAGTCCGCGGGAATTCGCTGTATAATGTCTTTACCCACCTTAAGACTTCATCTGAGTGAGTTTCCAAGTGGACTTTAAAATAGCCAATGTTGATACCGAGGGTTTCTGCAGGTTGCATTCGTAATGTAGGGGATTGGAGTTAGGGTTATTCACTGACTTTGGATGGTCGACTCCGGTTGTTTATGCAGTAGTCCACTCTCCAGCAGGAAGTTCAATGTCGTAGCAATTGCAGAGCTGAGTTCTGCTTTGGTATTTTCAGCGTAGCACTGAGTGAGCAACTCCGTTAGTTTTTCTTCTGATTTCGGTGTGTCCAGAAGACGTAGTAAGTCGTGGGCAAGAATGTTAAGTCGGTGAGTGCTTCCGGATGGGGGGTGGTAGACAACCACCTCCTCATCCCAAAGCCGGTAATGCTTAAGGTACTCGAAGTTACAGCGGTACAGCATGAGTACTGTTACCGAAACTAATTACAAGTAATATTTTTCTGCTTGGTCAGGTCAGCCCATCCCGGGTTAACCTCCAGAGCTTTAGCGTCAATATGGGTTCTTTCGTTCAGGTTTGCGAGTATGTCATGCAATATGTCATATTTAGTGGGGTCAACATAAAGAACATAATTGAACGCGTCTTTGATTTCCTGAATTGATTTGCCGTAGTTGACGCTGGGGTGAGCTGCGTTCAGCAGTGCTGCAATCAGGTGAAACTCAAGTGAGCCGGCACCGTTTTCACAGGCTTGAGGATCGAGCACGTCCATGAAGGTGATGCCGAAACTGGAACCCGTTCCAAACTCACTGCTAAAAATGGTTCCGGGGATGCCTCGAGGGTCGTTGGTGTATCCTGGATAGTACCCTGTCGGCCAGCATTCAGGGTGGTTCATCCAGAATCCGGGAGTTTGACCTTCGCCACCGGCGGTGCAGGAGTAGGATTCAAGCGGACGGGACAGGTTTCCGCTCAACAACCCAGAAATCGAGCATGGTCCTTGACCCCATACCGGTCTGCTTGCAACTGATACGACAACAGAAGAGGCTGCAAGTCCTTTTACAAGGTTTCTTCGGCTCACACCACGGGAGGTTGGTGTTGAATGTGGTGCTTCAGAGATTTTGTTTTCGTGGTCCATTTTATTACAACCTTGGTGTCTACCGAGTGTCAGAATAATTTACAGGTAAGTACATTAGTTGGCCTATTAACGAATTTTTCAGCATAATTCGTGCCATTCGTTTTCCCTTGGCCATTATCATAAGGTCTAGTATACCTTTTCAGCGACCATTCTTCACGGTTTTCCATTGTAATTCATCGATGATTTCACAATTGTTAAAAGCCAGTTTTGATAGGTCATTAATACAATGGAATTTTTTGCATTACCGATTCGGAGATCGTGCCTCGGGAACCGTTAGGGCTGACCATGGAAGGGGAAATTCCTTCTCTGAGTTATTTTGCTGAAAAATGTACAAATGAAGCTGCAATCCAAGGTCGATGTAATTAGAGGAATGGTGTGTAAAGAAAAGTGACAATACTCTCAGATATTTCATGGGGTCGAATAATAGGGTTTTGATTTTAAATTTATTTTTTCTGTACCATTGATTTTTGGATGCAACTGGACAACACTTATCCCCGTTGCGACTTGGTCGCAAATTCGAAGCACCGTATTTATATCTCCGGCATTATTTGAGTGTTTTTTAGTGAGTATTGGTCGTTCAAAGTGTTGGTCGTCCAAAGTGCTGATCGTCAAAAGGTCAAAAGGTCAAAAGGTCAAAAGGTCAAAAGGTCAAAAGGTCAAAAGGTCAAAAGTAAGTACCTAGCCGGAATTAACTCGCTCTTTTCAATATTGTTCAGTCTGTTTGGAGTTCCTGCATACGGATTTATTTAAGGAAAATCCTTTAGCGGAATACTCGCAGTTTGCATTGGTATCCGGTAAATTGCATCAGGCGAATTTGATCGAAGCCGGGAGTTATTTATTCTTCGCATTACGTGATACGGTGTGGCGTGAGTCAAATCACTAATAAGAAAAGGACATGTTTTCAGGGAAAGAAGCGTCGGAATGCCCAAAGGTGCTCGATTAGTCGATGTTGTATGCGGGTTGATGTTGTATACGGGTTGATGTAACTCGCTAATTTGGGATGTTCTGAAGTAATTATTCACGGGCCTGCAACCGTGTCAGATTTTCAAAACAGGTTGAAGAATTTGATGCGGGATGAATTTGTGCAGGTGTGCAAGGCAATTAAATAGGTTTATTCAGAGCGCCAGTGCTTTTATTTGAGTTGACTGGTAGTAGCTGTGGATTGGTATTGCCAATAATTAGTGATGGAGATGAACTTGTTAGCTGAATTAAAACATGAAGATAGTGTTTCAGCTTTGAAACCTGTATTTTTATGTTCTGGTATCCCCACAGCGTTGGTATGGGCAAATACGGATGAATTGAGAGAAGAGTCCTACCGTATTCGCTATGAAGTATATTGCAGGCATCTTGGCTTCGAAGATGAGCAGAAGTATCCCGAGGGGCAGGAGTCGGATCGGTTTGATCTGATTTCCAATCACTTTCTGGTTCAAGATTTGGAAACCTCCAATTATGTTGGTACCGTCCGTTTGGTCGAGCCGGGCCTGACTGCTTCGCCTCTGGATGCGATCCCCCTGGAAAGCGTATATCGAAAAGAGTACGAGCAAAGCACATATTGTCCGGCTGCGCAGCGATCTGGCTCCTACCTGGAGGTTTCGCGGCTCGCGCTGTTGACACATGCCTGGCAACAAAGTGGAACCTACTCCTCGGAACTGGCACGGTTGCTGTATTTGGCTTCACTTGCATACTTCTATAGCCTGCCTGATATGAAACGTATATATTGTCTAATGGAGCCCCGATTGGCGTATCGATTAAATCGAATTGGCTTGCCATTTGATCAAGTGGGTCAGTTAATTCAGTTTAAGGGCGATCGTGCGCCCTATATGTTGCAACGGTCGGGTTGCCTGCAAGGGCTTCGTGGTGAGGCCAGATCCATTTTTAGCCAAGCTTTAGCGCAAATGCGTCGCTCTAATATCCGTGATTCTTCAAAGGGCGGTTGAAAGCAGGATCTAGGGGGGAGGCAGGGTGGATTGGAGCTATTACCTGGCAACTCTGGAATTAAATTTCGATAAATTTATGACCAAAATGGTCAATTGTTTTTGAAATCCCCTAAATCTGCGGAAAGCCGCTATACTCATCTTAGACAGAAGTTTTAGTGTGGGTAGTGGTATGCCGTCAGCGAACATTTCAGAGCTATTCGATTCTTATTTTGAAATCGTTTATGCCCACTCAGCAGCGTTGCGCGATGAAACGTACAAAATTCGTTATGATGTATATTGTCGCGAGCTCGCGTTTGAGGATGAGTCTGCATTTCCAGACAAAATGGAGCGTGACGAGACGGACTCGTATTCCCATCATTATCTGATCAAGCATCGGCGATCAGGGATGTATGCCGGAACCGTTCGAGTCGTCGATCCAAATCTTACCAGTGATGCTGTTTTGTGTCCTATTGAGCAGTACTGTTCGGAATCAATTACAGATGAGGTGCTTAACCCGGTAAAACTGGCTAATAACACCTACTGTGAGGTATCTCGGCTTGCTGTACCTGATACTTTCCGCCGAAGAACGGGTGAAAAAGGAAAACCGTTCATTTACGAGGGGGAGCGAATCAGCATGACGGAAACCGAAAAAAAAGCCTTTCCTTATATTGCTGTAGGGCTTTATTTAGCCGCCGCAGCGCATTTCATTAATTCGCCAAAGCTGAGCCATATCTTTGTGATGATGGAGCCTCGTTTGTCGATTCACCTCCGTAGAACCGGCATCGACTTCAGGCAAATCGGCGAAGTGGTGGAATACCATGGAGAGCGGGCTCCCTTTCACATTGATAAAGAGCGGCTGCTGGGGGGGATGAACCCGATGATCCGTGCGCTGTACGATTGTATCGAAACCAGTATTTGTGCCCAAGTATCTGAGCATACGCCAGAATTATGGGCGCCATAGGCTGTAATTCGATGCGTCGAATAAAAGCGTGTTGGATAAAACAAGTGACGGGTGACTTTATAACGGTTATATCTATCGTTAGTGCTTAAAGCTAAAGTGCAAATAGAGCTGAAAGCCAAAGTACAAATAGTACTGAAAGGTAAACTTTATTTCGCACCGAAAGTAAAAGTACGGAGAATAGTGTAGTTAGCACTACTGGTACTGAAATAGTTTTGTTTTACAATTTTTCCATATAGTCTTCAACCATATAGAGTTAAAGAGGAGGTTTGCTATGACGAAGGTGCTTGAATACGATGATCTGGCCCTTATTGCCCAGGGCCATGCTGCATTCCAATTGTTGTGGTCTGGTGTGAATTTAAATGTCTTTGATTATTTGTCTGAGCATCCAGGGTGTGACTTTGAAAGCTTGCGTGCCGGTATTGGTCTGGAGTTACAGCCGGCCAAGGTATTGATTATTGGTCTGACCTCATTGGGTATTATCGAGAAAGATGGCGATAGCTATCGTAATGCCGAAGTCGTCGAGCAAACAATGGTGTCTGGTCGGCCAGGTAATATGCGGGAAGTGTTGGGTTGGCAGCATCATATTTGTTATCCGGGCCTGCATTATTTTCTGGACTCCCTCAAGCAGAATGCTAATGTTGGCCTACAGCATTTCCAGGGTGACGAAGATAATCTTTATGCACGACTGGCACATACGCCAGAGTTGGAGAAAGTTTTTCAGGATGCAATGTCGTCATTGTCCAACACGGCAAACGAGTTGTTGGCACGGGAAGTAACATTCGACGATATAAATCATTTGGTAGATGCTGGTGGTGGTGTTGGAACCAATGCAATAACGTTGGCTAAAGCTAATCCGAATCTTCGGGTAACGGTTTTTGACTCGCCGACTGTATGCGAGCGGGCGAATGCGAATATTGCAGAACAGGGAATGTCTGATCGGGTTGATACTTATCCTGGAGACTTTTTCGTACGGGATTTCCCGGAAGGAATCGATGCGATCATGTTTGCCCACATGATGACAATCTGGACGCCCGAGAAAGACACTGAGCTGCTGAAACGTGCTTATGATGCGCTCCCTGTGGGCGGCAAAGTTATTATCTACAATATGATGGCTTACGATGATGATACAGGGCCAAAAAGTGCGGCATTGGGCTCGCCTTATTTTCTGGCGATAGCGACCGGGCAGGGTCGGTTGTACTCCTGGCAGGATTATGAGGGCTTCTTGAAGGAAGCGGGCTTTTCCCAGACTGTGCGCAAGGAGTTGCCCCGTGATCATGGTGTGTTGGTTGGTGTTAAGTAGTCATGTCTGCATCAAATCATTCTACTGAAGCGACACAAAGCGCTTTCGATTACGAGCGCGCATTTCTCCGAAATCTCGGGCTGGTGCAGCCCGAAGAACAGCAGCAGTTAAAGAATTGTAAAGTCGCAATTGCGGGTCTTGGTGGTGTGGGTGGTGCCCATGTCGTGACGTTGGCGCGGATGGGGATTGGAAATTTTCATCTCGCCGATTTTGATATTTTCGAGCTTCATAATTTCAACCGACAGGCCGGAGCGATGATGTCCACTCTCGGAGAGCCCAAGTGTGCGGTGATGTCGAGAATGGCTAAAGATGTTAACCCTGAAGCCAATGTGGTGCCATTCGATGAGGGAATTAACGCCGATAATATCGATCAATTTCTGGATGGCGTTGATGTAGTTGTTGACGGGCTTGATTTTTTTGCCGTTAACGCCCGCGATTTGCTCTATACCGAGGCGCGTAAACGCGCGTTGCCGGTGGTGGGAGCAGGTCCCATTGGATTCAGTATGATCTTGTTGACGTTTTTGCCAGACCAAATGAGCTGGCATGACTATTTCGCAATGGATCTGGCTAAGAATGATACAGACAAGTATTTGTTGTTCGGTTTGGGGAATGCGCCGCGGGCCACTCATATCCCCTACATTGATAAACGTTATGTAAGTCTTGATGAGCAAAGGGGGCCGTCCTGTGCTGCCGCTGTGCAACTGTGTGCAGGGGTCATCGCTGTTGAGGTTCTGAAACTGGTATTAAAGCGGGGTGTAGTCAAAGCTGCTCCGTATTACCATCAATTTGATCCCTATCGGTGTATGTACGTGTTGGGCAAGCTCAGGAATGGAAACCGAGGCTGGTTACAGCGACTGAAGTTTTATATTTTTAAACGGTTTTATTTATCAGGAAAGGTCAAAAAGGATGGTTGAAAAACAGTTGGTGGATGTCATTTTGGAGGCGGGGATATTGGCTCCGTCAGCCGATAACAGCTCCCCGTTTTTGTTTGATTATGTCAAGGACGCATCTCGAGTGTCGATTTTTCGAGATCCTGAACGAAGTGGTGGTTTTTCGGATGGTAAGGGTTATTTGGTCTACACCGCGATTGGCGCTGCGATAGAGAATATGTCGAGACAAGCGGAGTCGATGGGTGTGCGGCTTGAAATATCACTCTTTCCCAAAGGGGAGGGTAAAGCCGACTCGGTAGCTGAAATTCTCTTTGTTTCTCCTGGAGATGATGAAGGCAGTGTTGTTGCTCCAGGGGGGGCAGCTTCTGTTAAACTTCTTGATTCATTGAAAAAAAGGTGCACGGACAGACGTTTTCCTTATGGCAAAATGCCAGCGTCGTTCGATTTGACCCGTGTGCAGTCCGCAGTTGATAAAACGGGGTGTGGGTTTCGGTACTTTGGGCCAAATCAGTCCTCGGAAAAGAATCAGATGGTTCGGTTTGTTCAATCTGCGGAAGCGCTTCGATTTACAGATCCCGGGATACATGCAGAATTGTTCAGTTCCTTGAGTTTCAGCAAAGAGAGTGAGGAGGGTATACCTTTACCTGCGTTGTATCTTGATCCAATGGGAAAACTGTTGATTTATGCAATTCGTTCATGGTCATTTCTCAACGGAATGAATCGTGTCGGGTTGAATAAGGCGCTGGCTTTTTTCGGGGCGGGCTTACCGTTGCGTTTATCTCCTGCTGTGGGTGTCATTACTGCGCCATCATTGTCTCCCCGGGATCTGGTTGCTGCGGGTCGAGCACTGCAGTCCGCTTGGTTGGAGTTGAATGCCCAAGGAGTTTCTGTGCATCCCTATGCCAGTATAGGTGTTATGTCAGGGGATTTCTTTCAATTGCCAGGTAGGTTCGGAGCGTTGCAGAGTAAGTTTAAAGATGCAGCGCTTTCTTTCTTTGCTCAGGATCGGCCAATTATTCTTTTTAGACTGGGGGACAAAAAAGGTGATCCAGTTAAGAGTGGTCGTCGTAAGTTGTCTTCTTTTTTCAGTTCCTGACTTCAAGTCAGGCATGCTTCTATCGCCAAAAGATTAGCCGCTGATGATGCACCGCCGTTGCGGGGTGCCTTTTTGGTTAATGCGCTCTGTTCTTATTTAAATGGTGTTTGTAGATCTGTGTATAAGTCGCAGGCATAAAAAAAGCTCAGTCGAAACTGAGCTTTTTTGTGTCAGAAAGCGTTGTGGAATTAAGCTTTCTTAGCACGAGCACGCAGGCCAGCAGCACCAACCAGAGCGATACCCATCAGAGCCAAAGTACCTGGCTCAGGGATACGGTTAACCTGGAAGTCGAAGTCGCTTCGTGCCAGATATGGCAGTTGCAGACCTTCACCACCCAGAATGTCGCCAGAGCCGATAATATCTACGAAACCGTCACCACCAGTAGCCCCTTTGTTCAGGTCAGCAATGAAAGAGAATTGCTGAGCGAAGTCGTAACCAGAGCTGTTTGACAGAAATGACAGGTTGTAGTTTACCACGCCCAATTTGGTGGTAGCAGAAGCGGCTTTAACGCCAGCCAAGTCTGCAGTCAGGCCACCAGGGAATGCGGAAGTCGCGAACCAGTAGTCATCCAGGTCAGCAAAGCCCAGTGTTGCCCATGCTGAACCGTTTGTAGCAGCAGTTTCACAGTCAGCAACTGGAGTTGCTGTGCCTGATTGACATGCTGTCGTGAAGTCCCCTGGGCTGTCTGAGAACAATGCAGCCATTGCACCAGCACCGTATTCAGCTTCGAATTCGTCAGAAGGCTTGAAGAAAATGTTGTCACCAGAAATAGAAGCAACTTCAATTTCTGAAATACCGGTCAGTTCCAGGCCAGGTGCACCCAATTCAGTGTAGACACTGTTGTCCAGAAGTTGAACGGCGTCGAAAGTGATTACCGCTCTCAATCTGTCACCAACAACCAGAGAACCACTGGTTTTGATGTCGCCGTTAGCGTCCAGTACGTATTCAATGTTGTCGTCTTCTAAAACGGAAACTCCGCCAGGCAGCGGGATAGCGTTTGCGCTGGTCGCTGCAAATGCTGTTACAAGTCCTGTTGTAACCAAAGCGTTTTTAACTTTCATGTTTTCACCTACTTATAAGTTGATCTGCAAGAGCAATAATTCAAAATCCTATGATGAACGCACCATTCGCATTCTGTCCCGTATATAAGCAGGATGAGTGCCAATATTAAAATATCTATATAAAACAGGTAGATATGAATTTTAGTTCTCGCGCGAATTTTCTGTGTGTAAAAAAACTCGACAAAAAACCGGATTAGCTTTCCTGATTCCTATTGTAATCGATTGTAAATGTAAAATAATAGATATTGGTTGTGGTTTACCGTGTGTAAATGAGCAATAAAGCAGGTCTTACAACCTTAAGCGTCTCGAATAAGGAGCGGTTTTCCAGGGTATGGGAAATAGGGTGATGGAGAAGCGTGACATTGTGCACAGTTTGCATCGTAGGCTAGGGGCATAAAATGGGAGGTGTTTGTAGGCTGACGGGGTTGCAGGCGTCCTTGTGGAAATGAACAGGCTAATTATTCTGGTCGCTGGAATTTGCTATTTGGTGATGTGTAAAAAAACTTGTCACTAGCCCCCCCGGCTGCGTAAAGCGGCCAGGGGGGCAGGTTGGTGAGTTGTTCTACGAGTTTGACTTAAGTGGTTGCAGTCTGAGCCTGTTTGCTGAATTTTCGGTCCAGGTAGTAAAGAGAGAGAGGGAGCAGGATGAGATCGAGCACCAGCGCTGCGATAATCGTTACTGAAACCATTGCTCCCATATAGGCGTTTACATTGAAGTCCGAATAGGACAGCACCCAGAAGCCACAGGCCAGGACCACTGTGGTGGTTACCAGCGCTTTGCCCACAACATTGAATGCGTAAGCCAATGCTGAATCTGTATCAAGATCAAGCGTGCGCCGGGCGTAAATATACTTGTTAATAAAGTGAACCGTATCGTCCACAATAATGCCCAGGGTAAAAGAGAAAACGATTGCCACGGCCATATTCACTTCTGATACCAAGAGACCCCATAAGCCAAATGCTGCAAGGGCCGGAAAAGAATTGGGAATGAGGCTGACTAATCCATATCGGATTGATCGAAGTGCAATCATCAGTGTCAGGGTCACAAAGGCTAACGCAACCAATGAGCCGGCTACCATGCTCTCGATATTTCGTTGACCCAAATGAGCAAACATCAGGGACAAACCCGCCCCCGGAGCATGCAATTCGGGTGTGTTGGTCTGTAGCCAGGTGTCAATTCGCTGCTCCAGAGCCAGAAGTTCTTTCGCTTTTTGGCCTTTAATTACCGCTGTGATCTTGAGTGCGGATTTATCCATATTGATCTGGTTGTTCAAATCCAGCCCAAAGGGTAAGGATAGTTCGTACAAAAGCTGATATTGAGCAGCAAGCGCTTTGCTGTCTGGAATACGGTAGTAGCTGTCGTCATCATTATGCATATTCTTGTTCAGGCGCTTTATCACGTCTGTATAGCTTATCACTCTTACAATTTCTGGCTGACTCTCCAGCCAGTCAGTGAATTTCTGTACAGTCTCCAGGTATGCAGGGGTATTGATGCAGTTAGACTGCTGGCAGTTCAATGAATAACTGAAATTGTCAAAACCGGTAAGATGTTCCTGCATAAAATCTGCCGCTTCTCTGAGTGGTACTGATTTTTTGAAGTAACCCAGTGTATTGTCGTTCAATTGGTTGTTGGGGATCTGGAAGACCAGAAATAGCAGGAGGCCGCAGGTGGCGGCCAAAGATAGATGCCTGTGTTTAATCAAAAAGGCGCTATAACGGGCAGCGATGCCTGTGTTGGCTTGTGATTGCTCCAGCTGTGCTGTGGCAGGACAATAGTAGGCCAGAGCTGGCAGCAGCGTGAGACTCAGTAAGAAGGCGAACAGGGTTCCAACTGCAGCCCAGGTACCTAATTCCCGGAAAGGGGGGGTATCGCTGAAATTCATGCTGGCGAAACCAATTGCCGTGGTGAGAGTGGTGAGAAAAACGGGGGTCAGGTTGGTTTCGATCATTTTCCGTAGCCCTTCCTGTGACCCCTCTCCCGAACGGGTATGGAACCGAAAACTGTTCAACAGGTGTACGCAGTTACAAATGCCAAGAATGAGTATTATTGCCGGCAAAACGGCCGTAATTTGATTCAGGGGAAAGTGGAGCCAGCCCATGGTGCCGATGGTAGCAGAGACGCTCATGGCGACAACCACCAGCGTGATCCCCATTGCGATCAGTGATTTTAAGGTAACGAGCAAGAGCAGTGCCATGACAGCAAACATAATCGGTAACCAGAATTTGCTGTCACGTTGAGATAACTCATTAAAGGTCGCGGCAACAGTGGTTTGTCCCGCGAGGTAAATCGTCAGATCCGGATATCGACTTTCATAGTCTTGAATGAGTGTTCGGGTGGCTGCAATGATCTCGGCAGAAGCCTGATCGCGTTCGACGCTATTCTCGGGCAGATTGAGTAAAACCGTTATAGATGTAACCGTGCCTTCGGGTGATATAACGAGATTCTTGAGCTCAGGTTCACTCAGTGCGATTTTTTCAATTTGTTTAATCTGTGCCGGGGAGTCAAGTCGCGTTATCGGGATGAGGTCTTCAACAAAAAGGTCATCTTCACTGGCGTGGGTGTATTGATAGTTACTCAGGGAGTCAACCCTGATCGAGTTGGGTAACTGCCAGGCGGCTTCCGTTAATCCGATGATTGCCGTCAGGTCTGTTTGGTTGAACAAGTTTTTTTGTCGGGTGCTGATGATCAGGGTCACATTGTCCGAGTTGGTGTACTCGTCTTCGATCAAGTCTTGTTGATTGAGTTGCGGATTGTCCTGGCTGAAGAAAATTTTATAGTCACTTTCGAAGTAGATATTTTTAGCGCCGGATGAGAGCCCCAAAACGATAATGAGTGTAACGACTGCGAGGATGTTTCTGCGGTAAGCCAGGGTGTTAATCAATCGATCGAGATTCATGGTGGGTAGATCCTTAAATCCGGTTTATTGTGGTTATCCGGTATTTGTTATGTATAGGCAACACATCCTTGTGCTGCTTCAATGCCTACTTTACAAGTGATTTGTAAAGTGAGCTGGCCTCGGATTTTTCAGTAAAGTCTTTGTTTTTTATTTTTTCCAGGATGGATACGGCCTCGTCACTACGCTGATTTTCCTTCAGCGCAAGTGCGAAATGGAATGCAACAGATGGATCTTCAGGGAGCTTATTGTGAGCGACGGTGAGTTTTTCCAACGCTTCCTTGGTATCGCCTTTTTTGAGCAATAGATACCCGAAGGTGTCTGCAATTTCCGGTAGCGGCGCTATTTCAAAGGCATCGGATGCGTATTTTAATGCCTCCGTCAGATTGCCTTCTTCCCCCAGGGCCCAGGCCAGGTTGTTAAGCACGACCGGATTCTTTGCATTATTTTTCAATAATTCCTTGAATTGCGCAATGGCAACGGAGTTGTCTTTGGATATCGACAGGTTCGCCAGATACATTCGCGCAGGCTGGTCGTTGGGATGATCCTTCAGCCAGTTTTCAAGAGTCGTCTGGGCTTCTTTGATCTTCTTCATTTTTTTGTAGACTTCCACGACGGAAATCACGGACCGGGTTGATGGATTGAGCCCATGGCTTGATTTGAAAAACGTGAGTGCGGAATCCAGCTCACCCTTTTCGTTGTGGAAAACCCCTCTGATCCGATCAAGTTCAGCATTTGAGCCATTTATGGCGGCAAAGCGGGCTATTTTCGATTTCGCTTGTTGTTCCCGTCCATTTGCTAACAGAAGCCGTATTTCGTCAAGCTGCAAATCCAGATTATTCGGGAATTGTTCCATCCCTTTTTTCGCAGTGGCCAGGCCGCTTTCATAGTTCTTGGCGCGCACATAGGACGTGATGAGTAATTTATAAGTCTTGACCTCTCCACCGTTCTTACTCAGAACATTCGCATAATGTTTGGAGGATTCATCGTATTTGGCCAGCATCATGTTCAGGTTACCCATTGCCGTTTGTGCTTTGATGTAGACTTGGGAATCCGGACCGATGTCTGAAAGGGTTTTAAGTGAATCTTGAATTTTGCGTTCGTCAGCAAGGATGAATGAATAGAGCAGTTTGAAGTCATCGTTTTCGGGAGCTGCTTTAACCAACGATTCCATACGCTTAATGGAATCTTCCGAATTGCCGGAAATTTTGTCCACCTTATACAGTGAGAGCAGCACATTTGGATCTTCCGGGTATCGCTTTAGAATGCCTTGCAATGTGGTTCGAGCTTTTTCATAGTTGCGTTGTGCAACATGAACCTTGGCAATGCTCATGGCGATGGTTGGATTGTCAGGGGCTACTTCTGTTGCTTTATTGAGCGTTTTCAATGCAGCGTCAAAATCGCCCTGAAAAAAATCAACACGGGCCAGGAGTAGATAGCCTTCATGGTGTTCGGGCTGACTTTTTATCAGCTCCTGTGCGAGGCGTTTTGCTTCATCATAATTTCTTGCCTGAATATAATGCTGGATCAGCGCGGCTCGGGCCCAGAATGCCGTTGTGTCTTTTTGTAATACGGACTCAAGGTCCTCAATTCCCGAGAGATCCTGTTGCTGTAGCTTGATAGCACCCAATCGGGACAAGTTTGTTGTATCTTCCGGGGCAATTTCGGCTGCTTTTCGCAGAAGTATCTCTGCCTCCTTTAAATCCCCTCGTTTTGCCAGCTCAGAACCGAACTCAGTCAGTAACTTGGCATCCGCGCCCTGGGGGTCACCGATGTTTTCCAGAATATCGTCTGCATTGGTTGAGTAGCCAAGTTTAAAGTCCGAATAAGCAAGCATTCGGCGGGCGATGTGTTGATCGTCTAGCTCACTCACGACTGCTTGCAAACGCTCTCGTGCAAGTTCGTAGTTCTCCATGTGGAAATTGGCAATCCCGGAGATGAGTTTGGCCTGCTTGTTAACTTCGCTTACTTTCAAAACTTCTTCAGCGTAGAACTTGGCTTGTTCCCAATCTTGGGTTTGAAGCTTCAAAGTTGCTTTGATGATGTTGGATGGCAAATGCTTCGGTGCTGCTTTGAGTACTAAATCGATATTCGTGTCAGCTTGATCAAACTCTTTTAAAGTCAGATAAACCCGAGCAAGGTCGACATAGTGCTGCAGTCGATTGGGTTCGAGTTTGACGGCAGCTTCGAGTTGTTTGGCGGCTTCTGGCAAATTATTCAAATTGGAAGCAATTCTACTGGACAATACATGAGCTTCAACTAGGTCAGGGTATTGGCTCAGCAACGGCTGGACGGTTGTGTTCGCCTTGTCATAGTTGCCCCGAATGGCTTCTACATACGCTTTGGATAAAGTCGAATATTTGGGGTCACCGAGTGCAACGGCAGATTCAAAGTCCGCTTCGGCATCCATTTTTTGATTCAATGACAGATTGGCCGTACCACGCAGGAATAAAGTATTGGCTCGTTCTTCCTGGGAAAGGGCGCTGAAATTAACTGTGTTGTCGAGCAGTTTTTTGTACTGGTACTGGTCGAAGTAGGCTTGCGCCATTTCATCAACCAATTGTTCGGCAGGCATACCGCTTTCAATCGCTTTTTCAAACTCTTTCTGAGCTGAAGCGCCTTGCTGCATACCAAGGTGAACATTCCCCATCAGATAACGAGCTTCTGCGTTTACAGGGTTGGCCTGAATCGCGTTCTTGAGCTCGATAATGTAGGACTGCATATCCCCTTGCTGTTGATGTTTCTTGGCGGAAGCCAGATATTCAACGTCGGTTTTAGTATCACTACAGCTCGTAACCCCCAGAATCAACGCTCCGGTTGTTAAAAGTTTGGTTGCCCGTTTAAAATTTATGTTGTGCAGTCCTTTCATGCGAAACTCCGCGTTTTATAGATTCCTAACCCGTGTCAGGATCTATTTTGTAAGCTTATTATTGTCTAACTATTTGTTTGCATATCGGAATACAGAAGGCTATGTCGAAACGCTGTTCGACAGGATTCTATTTCTATTTTCTGTCTTTCAAAACTTCCGTTGATTCCGATTGGAATTCTAACCTGAGTTTAGATAATCATATTGTCCATTCAGGGCTGGCCGCTCGCTGAGCTCAGGCCAGCTGTCTTGTTTTTTGGGGACAAGCGGAAGTTACAATAATACATTTCCGCTTTGGATAAAAGTCATGCTTTTGTATTGATCCATCAGCCATGAATACCGGGCTAGGGCTTAAAAAAATTGATATTTAGGCTAAATAAATACCTCAATCATTTCCGGTTGACTCAAAAAGTTGATTGGGCTGGCTGTCGCACCATAGGCTCCGGATTGGAATATTATGACCAGATCGCCGGGCTTGGCTTGGGGGAGCGTCATTTTGTCCGCCAAAGTATCCAGGGGCGTGCAAAGTGGCCCAACCACCGTCACCAACTCGTTTTCGCTCTCTGGCGCGGCTTTGTCGAGCTGAACAATGTCAACGGGATAGTTTTTCCGGATGACCTGGCCAAAATTGCCGGAGTTGGACAAGTGGTGGTGTAATCCGCCATCGGTTGTCAGGTAGGTTGTCCCTCTGGATTCCTTCTTGTCGACCACAGACGTGACATATAGTCCACATTCGCCAACCAAGTAACGCCCCAGCTCAATGACCAATTCGGTATCGTTAAATTCAGTTTGATATTGCTCGAGTAGTGCGGAAAGATTTTCGCCAATTTCCGTCAGATCCAGACAGGTCTCCCCCGGGAAATAAGGAATACCGAAACCGCCGCCCAGATTGAGCTTATGGATTGACCGACCAGAGTCTTGTTGGATCCGTGCAGCGAGCGCGAAGGTTTTCTGATGGGCGTCAATCAGGGCGTCAGGTCTAAGGTTTTGTGAGCCAGAAAAAATATGCAGGCCGACATAGTCAACTGAATCCGGCAAGCTTCTGATAATGTCAGGCACGATTTCGGCATCGATGCCGAATTGTTTGGGTCCGCCGCCCATTTTCATGCCTGATGTTTTCAGTTCAAAGTCCGGGTTTACCCGTATCGCAATTTGTGGCCGTTGACCCAGGGCTTGGCCAAGGTCAATGGCGCGTTGTAACTCGCCTTCGGATTCAATGTTGAGCGTAATTCCAGATGCGATGGCCGCTCTTAGATCCGAATCCTGCTTGGCGGGTCCGGCGAAGCTGATGGTTTTTGCGGAAATCCCGCTCGCTAAAGCAGCGCGAAGTTCTTTTTGGGAAGCCACATCCAAGCCGTCAACGAGGGAGGCCGCAAAGCAGACGAGTGCCGGCATCGGGTTAGCCTTGATGGCGTAGTGCAGTTTTATTCTATCGGGTATAAAGGCCCGAAAGTGATTAACTTTCTGTTCGATAATATCTCGATTGTACACATAAAAAGGCGTGCTACCCGCGATGTTGGCGATGTCGCGAAGGTCTTTCCCGTGAGCATAGTAAGTGCCATCCTTTCGGACATAGTAGGGGTGTTGGTCGTGTTGCGGTGCTTTTTTCTGCATTTCTATGTCAATTTCCTTTACGTGGTTTTCCTACCCATTTGGATTGTGTAGTGGCGCGTGTGCATACTGCACTCTTTATTTTCCGTTACACATCAAACAGATTTTGCAGTTCTGCCGATAGCGTTTTTCGATCAATCTTGCCGTTCGCGTTATGGGGAAGACTGTCTTTCAGAACCACTTTTTTGGGTACCATAAATGCGGGTAGCAGCTTTTGGCAGTAGCGAATAATTTCCTTTTCCAGTTCTTCATGGTTTCCGTTGGAGGCGCTGCCGTTCAGGTTCGGGGTTGCAGCGATCACAATAGCCTGACCTAGATCCGGGTGAGGAATCCCCAGTGCGGCGGCTTCGACAATATAACCGGAAGTGTAAATCGTTTCTTCCACCTCGGTTGGGCTCACGCGATAACCTGATGTTTTGATCATGTCATCTTTGCGGCCAACAAAAAACAGATAGCCTTCCTCATCCCGATATACTGTGTCGCCAGACCACACGGCAAGTCGCTCAATAGTGATTTCACGGATCGGGCTGGGCTCGGGTTTGAAGCGCTCCGCTGTTTTTTCGGGAGCATTCCAGTAGCCCAGACCCACCAGAGGTCCGCTGTGAACCAGTTCGCCCGGTTCATGTGGAGCACATTCGCTGCCGTCCTCACGCACAACAGTTATTTCTGCATTGGGAATGGCTTTACCCATGGATGTGGGGCGAGTGTCCACTTGAGCCGGTGGAAGGTAGGTGGATCGAAATGCTTCCGTAAGCCCGTACATTAGATAAGGTGATGCATTGCTGAAAATGCTGCGCAGTTGCTTTAATGTGGCCTCAGGCATTGCGCCCCCGGAATTGGTGAAGTAGCGCAACGACGCCCCCGCATTCTCCGCCCAGTTTAGTTTGACCAGCTGTGCCCACAATGGCGGAACTGCGGCCAATCCGGTTACTTTGTATTTTGTAATCGCTTTAGCAATGTCGTTGGGCAACAGGTAGTCTAGCAATACACAGGTTGCACCCACATGAAAGCTCGTAGTCACCTGACTCAAGCCATAGTCGAAACTGAAGGGGAGTACGGCTAACAGCACATCGTTACCGTCATTTTTTAAATATTCTGATACGCTCTCAGCACCCACTACCATATTACGGTGGCTTAAAACCACGCCTTTGGGATTACCAGTACTGCCTGAAGTGTAAAGTATCGCGGCCATGTCTGCATCCGTGACGGGACCGGGATGTTCAGTGGTGGTTAAGGTCTCCGAAAGCCAGTCCTGCCACATTTTTACCTGACAATGTCCCAGTTGGGTTGCCGGGTAGTCGTCGATGCAGATGATAGTGTGCAGGTCTGAGCAATGTTGCAGTTCATCTTCCAGCATTTTCAATCGGGCTGCATGTGTAATTAACACCCGGACGTTGCAATCCCTGAGAATGTAGCTGACTTGAGGCGCTTTCAGCAGCGGATTTACGGGGACGAACACACCGCCGGCCTTTGATGTTCCGAAAATACTGGCCACCGTTTCGAAACGCTTGGGCAGAAAAACGGCGACCCGGTCAGAGCGGTTCAAACCGTTGTGTTGCAGTGCTCTTGCCACATCCAGAGTGAGGGCATGCGTTGACTGAAAGCTGAGCACCTCATCTTTAAAGCGTAACGCGGGTTTGTCTGGGTATTGTTGTGCCGATTTTTCGAGTAGGCTGTGTATAAAGGTTGTCATTTTACTTCCGGGTGTAATGGTCTTTGATTCAGGCTCGAATTAAACACAGTTGATCCGTTATAGTGACTGACCAGAAAGCGGATTAGGGTCGGCTCCGGTCAATATCCTTTCTGGCGAATGACGAGATACGTGACTGTGCTTTATCTCCATTTAGGTTAGTTTAGCGTTTATGTGCTGTAATGGAATAAGCTATCCTTAGTTCAATGCATTTCTGTGACCAGAAGTTAAAATCTGTGAATACACCGCAGACAGGATTAACTCTTTTGGCCAGACATGCTTCATTCTACATCACTGTGCCAGAACACAGAAGCACAGGGAAATGCTTTGCCATAATGCGTTGCCAGATCTCTGTTATCCGGGAGAGGCGCTTGGTTATGGCTTTTTCGGGGTTGTGATGGATATTCGGTTAAATTTTCGCGTTGATGCACGTATGTATTCCTGCTGCAAGAAGTTAGGTTCTACGCTTTGGTATGCCGTCGGGTTGTTTTTTACATTACAGTATTCGGGGATAGCTTTTGCTGATCCGCTTTATCAATTGCCGGATACCATTCAAAAACTGAAACCTTCAATTGTTGGTGTAGGTAGTTACAATAAACTTGCTGCGCCCCGCAGTGTTGTGAAGGGCACGGGTTTTGCAATCATGACCGGGCAACATATTTTAACCAATTATCATGTCATTGCGGGTACGGAAGCCGTTCAAGAAGAGTCTCTGGTTATTTTTGTCGGGCAGGGGAATCACCCTGAAGTGCGACCCGTGCGCACAGTTGCTCATGATAAGGCGCGTGATTTGGCAGTGCTTGAGCACAGTGGCGCTCCGATACCTCCGGTAACGATTAGCGATCAGGAGGTTTTGCGTGAAGGGGATACAATTGCGTTTACGGGGTACCCGATTGGAGCTGTACTTGGCCTGTATCCGGTGACCCATCGAGGCATCATAAGCAGTATTACGCCGATTGCCATACCGGCCAATACTGCCCGGGGACTCTCCGCAAACCGATTGAAACAGCTTAGAAAACCCTATTACATTTACCAGTTGGATGCGACCGCGTATCCGGGTAACAGTGGTAGTCCACTGTATGATCCAAAAACCGGGTTGGTGCACGGAATTTTAAATAAAGTGTTTGTCAAAGAGAGCAAGGAAACGGTAATTCAAAATCCCAGTGGAATTACCTATGCAATTCCACTAAGTTCAGTGCAAGCGTTATGGCAGGATCTGGTTAAAAAATAGCGGATGATGACGGGCTCAGAATGTGCAGAATATTGATCGCTTCGAGGTTTGCATACTGTACTGCATTATTGATGTTGTCATAGTCCAGCTCGAGCCGCGTCATTAACTGTTCGGACACCAGCTCCTTTAGCGGCAGGCTCTCAGGATCTGAGATAGCGTGAGCGGTTCGCATACCGATATTAAGTAGAGAGGCGTCGACCATAAAGCTGCTTTTTTCTGGCTCATGTGCAAATTCGATAGCGTTGTAAAGCTCTGGTGGTAGTTGCCACCGGCGTAAGAGTTGAGCAGATAATTGGTTGTAGGTAAATCCAAAGTGTTCCTGTTGCAACGCCCAGGGCAGTTTTCCCGAATCTCTTTCGGCGCTGGCTCTGGCCTGTTCGGGGGCGAACTGCACGCAAATCAATTCCCCAATATTCTGCAGTAATCCCAGAACGAACAATCGCTCCCGGTCGCGAAACTGGATTTGCACACCCAGTTCTTTTGTGACGAGTGCACAATCGACGCTTTCCCGCCAGAATCGTTCAACATCGATTACGTTTTTATCGATGTTCTTGAAGCTATCAACGGCACTGTTGGCTAATGCCAGATTGAACAGGGCATCGGAGCCAATGATGCTGACCGCGCGGGAAATGGTGTCGACTTTGGAGGCAAAATTATACAGCGCGCTGTTGGCGATTTTGAGCAACCGGGAAGTCAGCGCGGGATCGATGGAAACGACATCTGCAATGTCTGTCAAAGAGGAGCTTTCATCATATAAAAGCTCTTGAAGTCTCAGTGTTGTGTCCGGTAGTGAGAAAAGGTCTTTTCCCTTGTTTGCGAGATCTTCAATATTTGCCACGTTTTTGCCTGCCTCAACTACTGTACAACGCTACGATTAATTTAAGGTTAGCTCGCCAGGCCGGCTTCGCAACAAAAATTTGTGTAATCCCGCGCTATTTTGTGTAATCCCACGCCATTTTGTATAGACGCATCAAAATGAGGACGCTCGCGCGGGTTACAGTCAGCCAAGCTTGGCCCGGCTCAGGGGGCGTTAACGTTCATATTGTATTTGTCGGTCAGGCTGTACAGGGTTGGGCGGGTCACACCCAGTAGTTTGGCTGCACGGGACATATTGAATTCGGAGCTTTCAAGTGCCTGTTTTATCGCTTTTTTCTCCGCATCTTCCCGAATCTGGCGTAGGTTGAACATTTCACTTGATCGGTCTTCTATCTGGCCAAGTTCAAGGTCTTCAGCCACGACCTTTTTGCCATCTGCCATTATCGTTGCACGTTTGACCTTGTTGATCATTTCCCGGACATTTCCTGGCCAGGAATAGCTGCGAATGGCGCAGACTGCATCATCACTGAAGCTCAAGTTGCCTTTGTCCATTTGTTTTGAGAAGGCTTTAAGCAATGCTTGGGCAATGACAATAGAATCTCCCTCTCGTTCGCGCAGGGGCGGTACATTCAGAGTGATTTCGCTGATGCGGTAATAAAGATCTTCCCGGAATTTTCCTTCAGAAATAAGCTGTTGCACATCCTGGTGGGTTGCGCAAACAACCCGGAGATCTACGGGGATCTCCTTGACGCCGCCAACGCGTTCAATGACGCGTTCTTGCAAAAAACGGAGTAACTTCGCCTGCAGCGGCATGGGCATATCCCCGATTTCATCCAGGAAAAGTGTACCGCCGTCTGCCAGTTCAAATTTTCCTTTTTTCTGAGCGGTGGCTCCGGTAAATGCGCCTTTTTCGTAGCCGAATAATTCACTCTCCAACAAGTTTTCAGGGATGGCTGCACAGTTAATCGCAGCAAACGATTTTTTCTTGCGCGGACTCATATCGTGTACGGCTCTGGCAAGCACTTCTTTCCCCGTCCCGGTTTCGCCAAGAATAAGCGTCGTGACATCGGCTGGGGCAATCTTTTCGACGGTTTTACAGATCGCAAGCATTTCCGGGCTGCTGGCAATAATGCCCTTCAGGCGCGATGCCTGTTGTGATTCCGAGAACTCTTTATTTTCTCGTTCCAGCTCCGCTATTCGAAAAGCTCGATTCACCACGAAGGACAGGATTTCGCCATCTACTGGCTTTTGATAAAAGTCTGCAGCGCCCAAGCCGATGGCTTTAACTGCATTTTCCTTTTCTTCTCGCCCGGTAACTACAATTACTTTAGTGTCTGGAGCCAGCCTCAAAATATCCTGAAGTGTTTGAAAACCCTCTGAAGACCCTCCGGGATCGGGTGGCAAACCCAGGTCGAGAGTTACAACCGCAGGTTCAACGCGACGTAATATGGATAGTGCGCTCTCCCGATCATCTGCCAGGTGAACTTCAATATCCTCGAAACACCATCGCATTTGACTTTGCAGGCCGGGATCATCTTCGACTATTAGCAGTTTCTTGGTCACTGTTCTGAGCTTCCTTTTCGTCTTGATTGCGTAAAACTTTATACTGAAATTAAGGATAGTTCTATTGTTGTGGGTCGTTCTTCGGTTATGGGTTCGTATTTAATCGCTTTACTCATGCCCTTGGCGGAAATCGAGTGGAATATGCAGTGTAAAGCAGGTGCCGATGTTAATCTGGCTGGTCACTTCAATGTTGCCGCCCAGTCGTTTCAAGTACTCGCGACTCTGGTAAGCGCCGATGCCCATGCCGGTGAGGCCTTTGGTGCTGACAAATGGTTTGAATAGCTGATGTTTGATGAAATCCTCGCTCATACCGCTGCCGTTGTCCTGAATGAATATGTATGCCATCCCCTTGTTCTTTTTCAAGTTGATCGTGACTTCACCATCTTTTGGGGTGGCATCTTGAGCGTTTTGTAATATATGCCCGATGACGGCGTAAAGTTGGTCGTTGTCTGCGCGGACATGCACCACTTTTTCTGTGCAACTTAATACCGGTTGCGGTTTCCATTTCCCATGGGCGTCAACCAGTCGGTTGAGTAATGCAACCAGTTCTATAGACTGGGTTTGATGCTGAGCCTGAGGGTTTCGAATCTGCTGTAAAAGGTGCTGCATCTTGTCTACGGTATGTTCAGTTGTTTTGATCATATCATCGACAAAGGCTGGATTGTTTTTGAATTTGTGGGCATTCTGGGTCAGCAGTGACAGTTGCGCAATAATCGTTTTTAAATCATGCACCATAAAAGCCGATGTTCTGTTCACTGCCTCGAATTGCTTGGACTGGGCCAGCTTTTCCTGATAAATGTTTTGGGCCAGAAAGCTGCAGGCCTGACTTGAGACAACTTTAATCAAATCGTAGTTTTCCCAATTTAATTCAACTTTTGTGACGGGTTCGCTGATGACCACAAATCCGTGTAGCTCTTCAGATGCATACAAGGGCACAATAAGCCACGGATCACTTGTGTTGGTTATACAATCCGGAACATCCAGGAAATTGTATTTAGTTGGATCACTGCCGTACTCTGCAAGGTCGATAATCCAGTTATTTTGCTCAAAGTAGCGCACAATCTCGCTGGACTGGTGGATGGTATTGTGCTTTGGTACATTGAAATTTACGCTGCATTCCAATGCCAGATTGTTATCTTCGTCTTTCAGCCATAGTGCACCGGAGTGGCTTTCCACCAAGCCGCTGATTACACGTATCACGCGTTCTTCCAAAGGGCTTTGTTCGCCCTGATTGGTGAGCGTATGGGTGCTCTTTAGCCACTCTTCCCGATAATCATATTTGTAGTCGAAGAAGTTTTTACTGATAAACAGCATCACCCGCGCACGGAAGGGCTTCGAGCTGATTAACAGAATCAGGATCAGGGCGGCCAGGGAGAAAAAGAGAGTTTGCAGGGCTTCCCCCCAGGTACCGCCAAAGGCTCTGATGTAATAGCCACCGGTCGAAATCAGGAGCAAATAGACCCCGGCGAGGAACAACGTGCTGGTATGGAACACGATTTGCCGGCTGACCTGGACTTCAACCGGTTGTTTTCGGGAGTTTATCAGGGTGATTGCAATGAGCGGCGCGACCAATGAGTTCACTGCGCCTCGCGCATCCCAGAATGCACTTGAAATCATGCCAAACAGCAGTGCGTCGGAGTACAGGAAGAAGTCATAACCAAATATGAAAATGAGCGAAACACACAGGTATTTTGCACTTGTTCTGCCATATACCGATGCATTTCGCCAGGCCAGCTCCAATAGCATGAGGCCGATGACTGATGAGGTGATCTGGCCGGCGAGCAAAACCGTGCCGCTGATGAGATTTATCGCAAAGAATCCTTCGATAACTAAAAAAACCAAGAGCAAGGCGTAGAAAAAGAATATCGCGCCCTTCAGTGTTTTTCCTGTGAGTTTTTGATCGCTGGTGCCTTTTTCAAACTGGAAAATGGAAACCAGAACGAATACCCATGCGATATTCCTGCAGAGTTCAAGGCCATAGCGTAAATGAAAGGAGGGATAGCCATAAACTGATTGACAGGCCAGTGCCAGCATCCAGAACGTTGTGATTGCACAGGCCCAGAGCAGTGCTTTGTCACTGGAGCGTCGCAATAAACCTTTTGCAATTAAGACGCTTAACAGCCCAAAAACTATGGCGCCAGAGAGGTGGCTGAGGAAACCGAATTGAATGTCCATATTAACCGAGGAATAAAATCAGGAAGGTTACCACAGTTTTGGTGTGCCGCTAAGGTTTAGCTTCATCTAACAGGCAAAAGGAGATAAAAGATGTGAACAGTGCGATAGGGATTACGATGTGCGGCACTGGGTTTAAAAGCATACAAATACTGCTGAGAATCCACAAAGACTTTACCAGGCTTTTTTGTCTCTTGTAAGACAGGGTCGCCCGTCGGCGATCAGCATGAAGCGGATCGGGTATGAGTTGCAGGTTTCTTTTATACGTAATCAAGTGCGCTGACATACGTAAAAGATAAAACACAGATCTCATACAGGCCTCTTAATCTTGTCATCTCGTCGACGTTTTTAGTATCCACCTTGCAAGCTTAGTTTAATCTCTCCTGTACGTCTAACTGCTGGCTGTTTTTTGATCATTGTGCAGCTAGCCTCGGGACGAACCCGAGGATAGCACCAGGGTCGCGCTGGAAAGGGACTCATTCTCGGATTCGAATCAGTATTCGCCTTTGCCTTGCATCAACTTTCGTTCTTTATAGTAATTAAAAATATCGGACAGGGACTTTTGTGGTCTGAAATTATAGGTTTTGTTAAACAGGCGTCCGTCGATCACAACCGGATATTTGAAATAGTTAACCAAATAGGTTGGAAACTTCTTCAAATTAAAGGTTTTGATAATCATTTTGGGTAATACCGGGGGGATTGACGGAATTTGAACGCGTTTGCAGCCACTGCGTAACAAGGCGTCTTGATAGGATACCCAGTCATCCGGTGCGACGTTGTAGATTCCAGGTTTGATTGTCTGGAATGCCAACACAATTGCATCAGCCATATCATCGATATGAATAAATTGCATAATTGGTGAAAAGCCCAGGAGCGTCGGAGCATATTCGCTGCCGAGAATTTTACTGATGGTATTACGCACTTCCGGGCCAACGATATTACAGGCACGTAAAATCGTAATGTTCAGATCCGGATATTTCCACAGATATATCGTGGACAGGTTTTCAAGCTCGACCGAATCGATGAGATCCATTGTGAGCTCGGCGGCTTTGAGCGGAGCCTGTTCATCAATCAGTGCCGGGTTGTAGGGCATTGCGCCGTAGACATGGTAGGTCGAGAGTACAAGTACCTGTTTGACCTCGTATTTATGACAAAATTCAAATAATTTCTGAGCACCGAGTACATTCGCATTGTAGCGGCGCATGCGGGTTTCCTGGCTGGACATGATTCGGCCCAAGTGGATTACCCCGGTAAAGTTGTACTTTCGGAAAAGGTCTTCGAAGCCACGTTTGTTAAAGTCAATACAATAACTCGGGATTTCATCACCAAGATAGACTTGTTCCCGAAAATCCACAGCAACAATGTTAGCGTTTTCCCGAAGTCGCTGGATGACCTGCTGCGCGAGTGCACCTGCGGCCCCGGTGATCATAATGGTTGGTTTGGTTTTGTCCATTTTTAAAAGATCCCCTTCCTTTCCTGAAGGCCTTTGTCAATCAACTCCCGAATTACGGTTTTTACTTCTTCCACCCGTCCGGTCACCTCATCTTCGGTCGCATTATCATTGGGGTAGGTCATGGGTTTACCAAAATTGAGGTGAACCTTGGCCGGAAAGATAACCGGTAAGGCCACCGGAACATAAGGTACGCCCAGCATTTTCGCAAGCGGCTTGATATTGGCAATTGCTGGAATAGTTTCTTCGCAGCCAACGATGCCCACGGGAATAATTGTTGCGTTGTTCTGCATGGCCAAATGGAGGAAACCGTTACCGAAGCGTTGCAGTTGATAGCGATCCTTATAGAGCTTACCGGAACCGCGAATGCCTTCAGGAAAAACGATGACTGCCTCGCCGTTTTTCAACATTTTGCTGCAGTTTACTGGATCACCAAGTACCGCGCCTAGCTGATTCAGGAAGTTGCCGAGCAGGGGAACCGTTGGGAAAAAGCGCTCGATCATGGCTCTCGGCATTCGGGGTTTTTCCTGGCGCGAGGCAATGGAATAAGCGACGAGCATGCCATCAATGGGCAACTGCCCGCTGTGGTTGCCGATGATTAAAACGGGGCCTTCTGCCGGAATATTTTCCAGTCCTGTGGCTTGTACTCGGAAATAGGTGTTGTACACATGCTGAAACAGTGACATCACAATTTTGCTTGTTTCAGTGTTATATCCCCAGGGGTCATATCCGAGAGTACCTACAGGTTTGTTAACCTTACTCATATGTGCCTCAAACTCAGG
This sequence comes from Oleiphilus messinensis, assembly GCF_002162375.1. Classification (GTDB taxonomy): domain Bacteria; phylum Pseudomonadota; class Gammaproteobacteria; order Pseudomonadales; family Oleiphilaceae; genus Oleiphilus; species Oleiphilus messinensis. Next base: position 2,407,443 of record NZ_CP021425.1, read on the forward strand.
CGAGACCAGTTTTCTGGTCAGATAGGATTTTATACCCATTACACAATCCTTTTTGGGCTGGTAGTGTCAGAGGATGAAGTTGTTGCGTTTGTGACTGCGTATTAAATGCAAGAGCGTTTAGTTTTACCTGAGTCTGGATTGTCTAACAAGAGGTAAAGTGCAAAAAAAACGAACCAAATAGAAAAAACCCGAAACCTGGGGAAGGATTCGGGTAAGAGTGTGAGTAGTATCCATGAAAGACTTCCTACCTAACTGGTCGCATTAGCTTGTGACCAGTTAGGTTAAGTATTGATCAAAATTAGGGGAATTCAAATTGAGTTGGGTGAATTTTAATCATATTTTCTTATAATAAGGCATCATCTGAATCGGTTGAATTATAAACCGTCGTTCAGAGTGTGGTATATGGTCTGGGTTTGTTCTCGCTTATACCGTCGGGCGGATTGGTCGGAGAGGCAGTTTGTTCTATGAGTGGATCCTCTTCCTCTATAGACCAGGGTAGTTGACGATAGGCCGGGCTATCACTGAGGTGGGCAAATGGATATTTGATGATGTCAAAATACGGCGAATAGTCAAAATCGCTCGGGGTACACAATTTGGGGTTTCGGCGATAGTATCGGTAATTGCGTTCACCGCTGCGTTTTACCAGAGGGAGAATGGGGTATTGTACCGAGGCGAAGGCCTCTGCAATCATCGTAGAACAAACTGTTTTAGTATTTTTGCCGGGATGTCGGGTAAACAGGCTTGAGCGCCAGCGTCGGGGCATGACTGTCCATGGAAAAAGAAGCCGCGCCAAGTCGAATATTTGTCGAACATCATAGTCATTACCAAGCTTACTGACCGCATAGTTAATGATTTTTTGTGCATCGCGATAGGTCAGGTCCCGGGGGCGGCACACTCGGATATGGTCCCGGTCGTAGACAGACAGGGGCCTGACAATGGTACCCAGGCCCAGTTCACTTTCAATAATCAGTTGGACATCGGGCTGGCCATCATAAAAGCTTTTGATGCGTTGCCGGCTCATGGGGTGTTCGATGTCATGAATTTTGCCAATGTAGATCGCCGCGTGGGACCAGCGGCTCTGTGTGATTAGTTTTATCACTTCACTGACGCGGCTGCGCCCTTCAATCAGGATGACATCCCCGGGCTTGACCTCAAACCGCAGCTTTGAAAAATCGCTCATGGGGACTTCATGGGGTGGCCGCTCATAGACGAGCCACTTCACTAGAAAGTTCGAAAACGCTTTCATCGACCACATAGCACCACCCGAAAATGCAAACCCGTTACAGCTTGAATAAACCGCAAGCCAATGCACTGCGCAAATCTTGCATGTCTATACTTATATATAGCTCAGAACCGTGACGGACACAGGGTATTTGTCTGAACTGTGCGGTGTATCGCCCGGTTATTCGGTTTGGTCAGTTGCCTCCCGCTTCCAGTGTTGAACCGCAACCTGTGATTTTACAGCTTCAAGCACTTCTATTATCAACTCTCGTAACGGCTCGTCATTGACAGAAATTTGATCCGAGGTTGTTAGCAACGTATCGGTTAATTCTGCGACCAATGCTTTATTGTCGGGACTGGAAAGATCCTTCAATATGTTCTCGATCGTGTGAAATACGATATCCGCGATGGCATCATTTAAGGTGCCGGCAATCAGGGGGCCCAAAACCGGGGTGCTTTGTATGCGGTCTATTTCAGGATTGTTATAAACTGCCTCCGAGACGGTGTGTTCAATATATTTCCGCAAATCAGTATGTTTATCATCGAGTATCTGGCGGGTTTTGTCTTCAATTGCGTCTGAAATCCATTGGATGAGTAGTTGCTTTCGCGGTATTAGAATATTGTTGATAATCTCGTGAAACAGAGGGGAACCGTGTTTTATTTCTCGTTGGCTCCCTTGCAAGACATTAATCACAATGCGATCCGACAGCTCCTCGATAATAACGTTGTAGTAAAATCGGAAAAAGCGGTAAATCCGGTTGTTGGTAAAATCTACAATCCGGTATTTGTGCAACCGGTAACAAATCGAAAAGACGCGAAGAAACCGAAGAAAGCGGTAGGGGCCAACGGGTATACAGCCCACTAAGTCGTACCAATGAACAAAGGGATAGAAGTACCAGCGAAAATACTCCTTTTGGTAGATGCTGATTATCCACCGGATCAAAAACTCGGTCAGAAATATCGAGACAAAAGTCAGGTCAACCAACAGAAAATTGTTATGCACGGGGTGGTAATAAGTGTGGACGATGGGCAGGAAGCCGATAATCCAGTCGTGAATAATTCCGATACCATAAAGTGTATCAATAAGAATCCACAGTAGATTGATGATCAAGAGACCAAGCATCAGCATATCGATGATAAAAAGCGGCAGCTGGTGGCTTGAAAGCAAATTTTCGCGATTAAATTTCATATCATTCTACTCAACAGTCCTGAAATGCAAATATGAGGCTGCTTGATTTGTGTGCAACGGTTTTACAATAAGTGCAGTGCGTCAATTTTTAGTATTCGAATAGGGGTCGTTCAGGTTTCAATCGTATGCAGCATTAACATATAATGTTGATGTGTCATTTGCTGTCATACTATGTGGAATTGCGCTAGGTTTATGCGGTCTATTCATCAGGGCAATTCCCTTTAATGCTTCATTTGGATACGTCTGGGTCACGCTGGCGGAAACGGAAAATCGGGTCTTAAGTTAGACTTAAGTTATAGCAAAGCGATGGATTACTCTGGATTGAGCCGTCCAATCGAGTAGCCAGACAGCAAATCGAAATAATTACAATGAAACGATCAGTGCCTGTTCGTTTTGTATCAATACACCGACGTTATAGCAAGGCATTATTTATGTCAGAAAAGCAAAATGAAGAGAATCATGAGCATTCAAATCAGCTGGCGGAAAAGATAAAAGACTCTGCTCGACAAATTTGGCTGGCTGGCTTGGGCGCATATACGAAAGCAGAAGAAGATGCGGGTAAGATCTTTGATAAGTTAGTCAAAGAAGGTGAAGAAATTGAGAATAAAACCCGCGGTGCAGTGGGTAAGCGAATTCGCGCCGTTGAAGACACCGTAGGAGAAGTAAAAGATAAAGCCACCGGAACCTGGGATAAACTGGAAGGTTTATTTGATCAACGAGTATCTGCGGCCTTGAAACGTTTGGGTATACCCAATCACACTGAAATTGAAGACCTGCTGCAGCAGATTGATGATCTTAAACAACGTGTAAATACGTTGGAGAAAGAGAAATCTGATCGATAAAATCATGGCGGCACAGGGGGGAGATTGCAGTTTTCTGCTCTCTGTCCCTGATGTTTTTCGTTACTTTTTTGTTCTTATGCAGATCCATTTCAATTATTCAGTGAAAAAACGTTCGATTCGGCGAGCTTGTAATTTCGCATCCTGATAGCCGAGTGTAATCAGATCGCGGCAAAAATCCCCTTCAAATAAAATATAACTGGCCAAACTGCTCCCTGTGTTCGCATTGTCAGATGACCCGGTCAAGCGCTGGATGTTTTTTGGTAGCGAGTTCTGGTGTTTGTGGGCAATTTCATCGATAGGTTGACTCGGTGATATTTCAAGTAAGTCGAGTGGTTGCAGGGGAATTCCGCGGGTTTTCCGGTCTTTGTCCGGGATTTCAGTTAGCAGTGAATTGATGAGGTGGGCTCGATCGATATCGTGTTCGATGGTGTCAATGAACACGCCGTTCAATACATGCTCAAGTACATTCGACAAGGAAGGGTAGTTGAACGTGCTCTGACGCTTGGGGGTCACCGTCTTATTGGCCGAAACCCCGATAATTAATATTTTCTTTGCCCCAAGATGGATGGCTGGACTCAGGGGAGCCATTTGCCGTATGACGCCATCTCCGAAATACTCGCGGTGAATCTTGATCGGTGGAAAAACCAGCGGAATGGCCGAAGATGCCAGCAAGTGTTCAATTGTCAGGGTTGTCGAGACCCCCAAGCGCTGACCGAGGTGCCAACTGTCGATGGAGCCGTCTGACTGAAAAAAGTTTATACTCTGACCGCTACGGTAGCCGCAGGCTGTCACGCAAACCGAACGTATATCGCCGTTTTCGATGGCGGTTTTCATCGCGTCGAAGTTAATGTGCTCTTCCAAAAAAGGCCTGAGCGGCGCGTTGTCGAGCAATGATGCAGGGTGGTCTTCGCTTTCACCCCGCATGAGTGATTTGGTAAAGTGGGCCAGTCGCCGGGTGAGACCCCAGAGATCCGTCCGATAGACTTGTTCCGTTTTGATCTGTGACCACAGTGACTCAATACGGCTGATATTGTGTCGAAATATATCGCCACCCGAGGCCAGGCCGATGGCATTGATAGCGCCTGCCGAAGTACCGCATATGATATCAAAAGGATAGTGTAGATCTGGACAGATATCCGAAATGGCTTTTAATACGCCGACTTGATAGGCTGCGCGAGCGCCACCGCCAGTTAATATTACTGCTTTTTGCTGGTCAGTCATTATTACTATTCTATAGTTATTGTAACGGTCAATCTGCAGGGAATTAAAGCGTGACCATTATTTGTGCTTGGCAAAGTGCCATATCATTTAAAATAGCCTATTCGTGACAAAGTAGCCCGTTAAGAGTGCAAAATAATAGCGTGAAAGGCTTCTTTACGTCCGTTAATCCACTATCATAGGTAGAACATTAAGCCACCTCACAGAGCTGTAGACCCAAACTGAATCTACCCGAATTGCAGTCTCTTTTGGGGTGGGCTCTCCCCGCATGATGCCCAAGAAAGATAATCAATTTGCGCGCATTGAGTTCAGTTGCCTTCTGGTCAAAGCGCATGATGCCAAGCATCGTATCGCAAAAGGTCATCGTACAGCACATCGCTGTTTTTCGAGTGGATAGCGCTTTGTCGAGTATACGCTGCGCGCTGTGACACATAAAACGCTTTATGAGTGCCGCCGCAATCGCCGCCCAAATTAACCCGGTTGCTACTGATTCCTTGCCGGTATCAAAGCACCGCAGATTGGCATAGGATTTCCACTCTTTGAACAACAATTCGATTTGCCAGCGTAACCGGTAAGCCTCACTGACCTCGTCCAGAGAAAACTGCGTTTGAGGGAGGTTGGTGATCAACCAGGAGAATTTCTTTTCCTGCTTGATCCAGCAAGCGATCAATCTCGCGGTAATCGTGTGCTTTCCTTTTTTCCAGGAAACAATTAGTTCCGTACGTTGTCGCTTGAGTAATTTGCCTTGAACAGATTTCAGCGGCTTTCCCTGCACGTGCTTCAGCATTTTGCCATCTTCCCGATGAGCAGATACAACGGTGGGGTTGATGTTGTTCTTGCATCGTGCGACATAAAACCCTCCAGCATCCTGCAGATCTTGAAACCATTCCAAATCAAAGTAACCCCGGTCAACCAGTAACAGACACCCAGATAGAGTTTGTGGCTCAGGGAGGTAATCCCGCTCGCTGGCTGTGTCGGGCGTCAACGAGATAGTGCATGGTTGGTCTGCCAAAAGATCCATGGTCACCTGAAGCTCAACTGCGGCAGGACTGACGGTTTTGAAACGGCCAGGAAACGACTTCTTCAACGAATCCTTCACGGCAAATGAGCTGCCATCTTGAATCAGGATCTGTTTAAACTGATGAAAAGAGTGGCCTTCCGGGAATGCCAGTGCAGGCTGCAACCAGTCAGTGAGAAGTGATGACAACACTTCCCGCATGAATTCGGGAAACTCTGGTTTCGAAAACTGGTTGTGAAAGGCACGATAAGTGATGTTGCTGTCAGACCACTCACAATATCGACGCTGAATGTCAGCTACACTTTCAATGGTGCTAGACGCCATTATGGCAACCAGGCAAGTCACTAGCTTGAAAGGCGTGATTCGTCTTTGCCGAACACAGAAATCTGCCTGTTTTGCGATTTCAGTGATCTTTTCTGGATTGAAGGAGTGGGTGAGTTTTTCGAGAAATGTGGTAAATTTACGCTGGTTCATTCTGCTTTAAGGTCGGTTGATTGTTTGGCGACTAATAATCTACCTTATCGCAGAATAAATCCATAATAATATCATTGGGTTATCCTATATTTGCGCTTAATGTTCTACCTATGAATCCACTATAATAGTGGGCTGAGTTCTGAGACCTCAGGGGCCTATGGATGCGGCCTGGTGCAGAACCGGTATTTATTAGAGTATCCCAGGGGTTTTTACCCGGGAAGAGAGGATTCTAAGATTGATTAAAGTGTTGATAGTTGACGATCATGATCTGGTGCGCGCCGGCATATCCAGGATGTTGTCCGATGAATCCGGAATAGATGTCGTTGGGGAAGCGCAGTCTGGTGAAGATGCTATCGAGTTTGTCCGGGAAAATGTGCCCAATATTGTTTTGATGGATATTAAAATGCCGGGCATAGGGGGTCTCGAAGCGACCCGCAAAATTAAAAAATTCAATGACGAAATTAAAATTATCGCAGTCACGGCGGTTGCAGACGATCCCTATCCTTCGCGGGTAATGCAAGCCGGAGCATCTGCGTTCATCACCAAAGGTGCAGACATTTCCGAAATGATTCGTGCTATCCGTGTGGTGAATTCCGGGCAACGCTACATAAGTCCCAGTATTGCGCAAAAAATGGCCTTGAAGCCGTTCGAAAAGGAAGCAGAAAAACCGGTATTTGATAAACTGTCGGAACGGGAAATGCAAATCGTAATGATGATAGTCAACTGTTACAAAGTTCAGGATATTTCTGATAAATTGTGTCTCAGTCCGAAAACAGTGAATAGTTATCGTTATAGAGTGTTCGAGAAGCTGGGCATTACCAGCGATGTTGAGCTCACCCTGCTGGCAGTGAGGCACGGTTTACTGGATGCAGAAAATATTGATTGATACCCGTTTTGAGTGACTCAAGTTCTACCCAGTTTAACGTCAAATCATTTCTGAAAGGCCTTTCCCAGCGCCCTGGTGTGTATCAGATGTACGACCAGGATGGGGCTATTCTTTACGTCGGCAAGGCTAAAAATTTAAAAAATCGTGTCTCCAGCTATTTTCGTAACCATGGGTTGGCGCCCAAAACTCAAGCGTTGGTTGCAAAAATCGCCGATATCCAGATTACGGTCACCAATAGTGAGACCGAGGCTTTACTGCTTGAACAAAACCTTATTAAATCTCTTTCCCCCCCGTATAACATACTATTACGGGATGATAAATCTTATCCTTATATCTTTATCGACGAAGCTAATCCGTTTCCAGCGCTGACATTCAAGCGGGCGCGAAAAAAGGGGAGGAAAGGCACCTACTTCGGGCCGTTTCCCAGTGCGGGCGCGGTTCGGGACAGTTTGAATCTGCTTCAGAAAATTTTCCAGGTGCGCCAGTGCGATGAGAGCTTTTTCCGCAATCGGGAGCGTCCTTGTCTTCAGTATCAAATCAAGCGCTGCACAGCACCCTGTGTCGGTTTGATATCCGAAGCAGAGTATCGCGAGTCGATCCGTCATGCGGTTATGTTTCTGCAGGGTAAGAGTCCAAAATTAATAGCGGAAATTCTGGATAAAATGCAGCAGGCGTCTGAGGCGTTGGCGTTTGAACAGGCCGCGATGTATCGGGACCAAATCAATCATCTGCGTCATGTTCAGGAGTCTCAGGCGATAGAGGGAGGGCATACTGACGTTGATGTAATTGCAATTGCTGCTCAATCCGGTGCTGCCTGTATTCAGGTAATCTTTGTTCGCGGTGGGCGGGTATTGGGGAGTAAGAATTATTTCCCCAAGCTGTCCCTTGAGGAGGACCAGGATACGATTCTGGAATCATTCCTTTCCCAATTCTATATCGGCGGTCGTCTGGTTCGGGATATGCCCCGCGAAATCATTTTGTCGCATTCATTGGATAGTATGGTTTCCCTTGAGGGGGCGTTGGAGGAAGTAATCGGACGACAGGTACCGATTAGAGGGAGTGTTAGAGGTGATCGACTTAAGTGGTTGAACCTGGCGGTAACCAATGCTGATATCGCATTACAGAGTCACCTTGCCAACAAAGAAAACTTGTTTCAGCGTTATCGCAGTTTCACTGAGAGCCTGGGAGTGGGCGATGTGCCGAATCGGATTGAGTGCTTTGATATCAGTCATAGCCATGGTGAATCGACAGTGGCCTCCTGTGTCGTCTTTGGTGTGTCCGGAGCATTGAAAAATGATTATCGTCAGTACAACATCGAAGATATTACCGCTGGCGACGACTATGCCGCGATGGAACAGGTATTGCAGAAGCGGTATGGCAAACTGCGTAATCAGCCGGAAAAGATGCCGGATGTGATTCTAATAGATGGGGGTAAAGGCCAGCTCAATATTGCATTGCAGGTTTTTGAGCAGTTGCAGATTGAGGGGGTGTTACTGCTGGGGGTCGCCAAAGGGGTGACTCGAAAGCCTGGGCTGGAAGTTATTATCAATGGTGATACGGGAGCAGAGGTTGTGCTTGCCTCCGACTCGCCGGGATTGCACTTGATTCAGCAGATTCGGGATGAGGCCCACCGCTATGCAATTATGGGTCACCGGCAGCGCAGAGATAAAAAGCGCAGACGCTCTGTTCTGGAGGACATTGAAGGTATCGGCCCAAAGCGTCGCCGAACTTTGATCCAATACTTTGGCGGGTTGCAGGAAATAAATAAGGCCAGTGTAGAAGAAATTGCTAAAGCACCCGGAATCAGTCAGAATCTTGCGCGAATAATCTACGACGAGCTCCACAGGGATCAATAAGGCACCGCGTTCCTTTGTTCCTTTAGCCACTACATTACATGTCATCGGGCGTTACAATATCGCTACAGGTGAATCTAGGTTCACCTGAGCCCAAGACGAATTCAAATTTAATAGCTGTTTTTACTATGAATTTACCCAATATCCTCACATTTTCCCGTATTTTAATGATTCCGATTTTTGTACTGGTGTTCTTCATACCTTGGAAATGGAGTTATATTGGTGCTTCAGCACTTTTTGCCTTGGCGGGGGTGACAGACTGGCTTGATGGTTATCTTGCCCGTCGCTGGAATCAGGCGACTGCCTTTGGAGCCTTTCTGGATCCAGTGGCAGACAAGTTGATGGTAGCGGTTGCGTTAATGGTCTTAGTGCATGACCATGCTTCCATCTGGGTCACGTTGCCATCCGTCGTCATTGTGGGTCGAGAGATCGTGATTTCGGCATTGAGAGAGTGGATGGCAGAGATGGGGAAGCGGGCGAGTGTTGCCGTGTCTTACCTTGGTAAGATTAAAACCGCATGCCAGATGATTTCGATTGTGGTTTTGCTGGCGAATGAGCCGAAAACAGACTATTCGTATTTTGGGCTCGCATTACTCTATGTTGCCGCGGTGCTGACCTTATGGTCTATGATTATCTATATTCGTGCTGCATGGCCTGATTTATCACCATTTCGAGCAAAGAATGATCTATCTGAAAAATAAGAAAAAAAGTTAAAAATAAACGCTTGACTTACAGAAACAAATCAGTAATATAAGCGCCCACAACGACAGAGCACAGCACAAAGCGCTTCTAGTCAGTTTCACCACAAGTAGCGAAACAATAAGCTACTCAGAGTGAAGCGGTTAAGATGAGTCGCAGTGTGAAGGTCGAAAGATCAAGCAGATGTCGATTGTTCTTCAAGTTTGAAGATTAGCGGGAATAGCTCAGTTGGTAGAGCACAACCTTGCCAAGGTTGGGGTCGCGAGTTCGAATCTCGTTTCCCGCTCCAATTTTCTCAAAACGGACGTTACAGTCTAGCGAATTCCAGTTTGGTTGGAGTGATTTCGCACAATAAAAGGCGCGGTGGCAGAGTGGTCATGCAGCGGACTGCAACTCCGTGTACGCCGGTTCGATTCCGACCCGCGCCTCCATTCTTTTAGATCTATATCAATCATATACAAAGCAATCCATCGTGACGCTTTTCAAGTGCGAAAAAAGTGCGAAAATAATCTGAAAATAAATCGTTCCCTCTGGTATCTGGATGGACAATATTGCTCTCATCCTCGCAAACTTTTCAGCGCGCATTAGCCACGGTTTGGTCGTTTAATCAAGCGATAGCGGTTCCTCAATTATCTCTCATAATATTTAGTTTCAGTCTAGGTGACAGAATCGCGGCATTATTGTTTGTATAGTGCTGAGTGCTGAGTGCTGAGTGCTGGAAGAGGAGTAGATTGATGGGGTCAGGTAGGGAGAGTGAAAAAAGCTGGCCCAAATGGACCAGCTGAGCTGTGATACACCAGAGGAAATGGGGAATGTACCCATATCTAATGTAGGATTACAGGAGACCAACCCTGTGATTCAAATAATAATCATTATCATTTGTTCTTGCAAGTTGTTTTTGTTCACAAAATAAAACTTTCTGCGCTTGGTTTTAAATGCCTGCTTCCGGTAATGGTCGAATTGTCTACTGGCGTAGTCAGTGTTGGTGGCGAGAACTGTTTTGTGGTTGGTGATCTGAGGGGTGGCGCTGTACTAATAGAGGTGGCGGGTGCGATACGGTTCTGAGTTGGGGGCTTTAGCAGTTAACGAAATACTTGACTAAACCTACTTATACACAGTATTTTGTACAGTATTGTTTTCTCATGGATGGAGGTGATGATTATGGCTGAATTTTTATCGATTGGCGCTGCCGCTTTTCTGCTGGGTGTGGCCGTTTCCACCCTTCGTCGCTGGGAAAAAGAATCACGATTTTTCTTAGATTTCCGTGCGCCGGGTGGCCATCGTCGTTACGCGCTTGATAAACTTTTAGCCTTTTGCGGTCAGTCGACTGCTAATGAGCAACGCAGAACGATCTGTTATGCACGCGTCTCTTCTCATGATCAGAAAAAAGATTTGCAAACGCAAATTGCGCGATTGCATGGTTCACGTAGTCGTAAAAATCAACGAGCCATCGCCTAGTGGATACGCCAACGAAAACACTCACCTTTGAAACCCGGCTTGATTTGATTCATGAGCAGGATGCGGCATTGTGCCAATATGCCGAGCTGTGGAATCAAGTGAAGTTTCGTTGGTTTGCTAACTTACAAAAGCCTAAAGCCCAGCAATTGAATCGTACCCAGTTTATGCATGAAATGGGGATGCCGTTCAGCTATCGGGTGTTTCAAGGCGTACAGCAAAGCATTAAAGGTTTAATCCAGTCTTACCAAACCAATCGAAACAACCGATTGGTGACGCTGGACGTTAAAATCAAACAGCTGGAGAAGACCCTCAACAAACTCAAGAAGCGCTGTGATCATGTTGCAGAGAAAGGCTGCCCGCAACAGGCGAAACAACTTCGCAACAGGCTACGACAGAAGGCAGCGAAACTGCATCGTTGGCAGCAAAAGCAGGCCGCCTTGGTGGCCGAAAAACAGGAAAACAAAACACCGATTTGTTTTGGTGGTCGAAAGCTGCTGAAAGAGCGTCAAGCGTTAGAAACGGGTTCGGCCATTGAAGGCTGGAAACAACGCTGGCACGAAGCACGACACCGCGAATTTCTATTAGTGGGTTCTCATGATGAATCCTGGGGCTGTCAAAATGCCCAGCTATCGCCCAGTGAGCAAGAAGATGCTTACCAGCTAAAACTCCTGGTGCCCCATCAATTACGCGCCACGTTCGGCACGACCATTAACATTGATCACCTGCAATTCAAGCATGGTAAGGCGGCGATTGCCCAAGCCGTTTGGCAGAATCAGGTTAAAAAACACGATAAATCAATCAAAGGGCAACCCCTGAGTTTTCGATTTAAGCGAGACAAAAAAGGTTGGCGGTTACTCGTTAGCGTGGAAGTGGCAGGACCAACAGAGCAAGCAGAGTGGATCGGTGATGACCAAGGTGTCATCGGTGTGGATGTCAACCCGGATCACTTAGCGGTCGTCGAGCTGGATCGAAACGGTAACCCACTGCAACACCGAACGTTTGACTTACCGTTACACTATAAGAATGATGCTCAACGAGCGGCCATTATTGGGGATACCGTACGAGACCTGATGGACTTTGCCGCACAGCAAAGTAAAGCGGTGGTGATCGAAAAGCTGGATTTTCAGCAAAAGAAACGGCAATACCAAAAGCAGGATCATCCTCAGTATGCCCGCATGTTGAATGCCTTTGCTTACGGTAAGATCAAGGATTTGATTGAAACGCAAAGCATAAAACGCGGCATACGCCTTTATCACATCAATCCTGCTTATACCTCATTACTGGGGCGGATGAAGTATCGCGATCGACACGGTTTTTCAGATCACCATGGGGCCGCGTTAGTGATTGGTCGTCGGCATTATGGCTTTAAAGAAAAGCCGCCAAAACAACTCATTGGTGTTAACGCGAAGGGTACCGTTAAGACCGAGCATCCGCCTGTAAGGATGGCGCTCGGGGATTATCAGTATTACAACAAACTTCAGCGTTGGTACCAACCACTCGAAAAGTCATTAGATTTTCTGAGTGGCTGGCGTCACTTTCGTCGTGTGAATCGGGTTAGTTACTCCGTCGAGGCTCGCCTTGATGGTAGACCGGGCATGAGTCCCGACTTGATTCAGGAAAGCGCTACCCTGCTTTCCGCGCACCCTGTGCTGTAGGGATAGGCTCGTTTAAACCATGAGTAGGTTTAAGCAGGTTTATGAAAACGGTGAGGCACGACACTCGAGCAGGTGAGATATCGTGCCTCGGGGGAACGGTTTAGCTGGCGATCAAGACACGGTCATTTTCGACCTTTACGGTGTAAGTCGGGATACTTACATCGCTTTCTTCAAGACATGTGCCGCTATCAAGGCAATAATGCTGCTTGTATAAGGGAGACGCAACCGTAAGTTTGCCTTGTACATCGCTAATCAGGCCGCGGGAAAGTACATTTGCTTTTCCGATTGGGTCATAGTTTCCCACCGCATACAGGCAGTCCGCTGATGAGGGCCTGAATATCGCGACCTGTTCTCCATTTACGAGTGCGCATATACCGGTATCGGGAGAGATATCATCCAGTCCACATACGTCTAACCAATTGCTCATTTCTATCTCCTAACTACACAGTTTACGTTACACTACGGCGATCAATTGATCTTCGGTGATGCTTTCAAGGGATTTTGCAGATTCCTTCTCTGCCTCTGTTGCAGGGCGAATCTGGCCACGCTCTTTCACAAAAATGACATTGTTATCTTTGTCGTCGGCATTCACAAAGTGCTTGAAGCGTTTCAGTTTTTCCGGACTCTCGATGGTTGTCTTCCATTCGCACTGATAGTTGCCAATGTTCTCGGCCATTTGTGCTTCAAGTTCTGCGCCCAGGCCGAGTTTGTCTTCAACGACCACTTCTTTCAGGTAGTCCAGTCCACCTTCCATGTTGTCCATCCAAACGCTGGTACGTTGCAGTCGATCTGCCGTTTTGATGTAGAACATCAGGAAGCGGTCAACGTATTTGATCAAGGTTGCTTTATCGAGCCCTGTTGCCAGAATATCTGCATGTCGGGGTTTCATGCCGCCATTTCCGCATACGTACAGTGCCCAGCCGTTCTCGGTAGCAATGACGCCGACATCCTTGCTTTGTGCTTCAGCACATTCCCGCGTACAACCTGATACGGCGAACTTCAGTTTGTGAGGGGAGCGTAGACCTTTGTATCGGTCTTCAATTTCAATCGCAAGTCCAACACTGTCGTCCACGCCATAACGACACCAGGTTGAGCCGACACAGGATTTTACAGTACGGACTGATTTGCCGTATGCATGGCCTGTTTCGAATCCGGCATCCACCAGCAAGCGCCAGATTTCCGGTAGTTGGTGTAGTTGTGCACCAAACAGGTCGATGCGCTGTCCGCCTGTGATTTTTGTGTACAGGCCGTACTTTTGTGCGATCTCACCCAGAACAATTAATTTTTCAGGGGTAATCTCGCCCCCGGCAACCCGCGGAACGATAGAGTAGGTTCCATCTTTTTGCATGTTGCCCAGGTAAATGTCGTTGGTATCCTGAAGGCCGATATGGTTGTCTTCAAGGATATAGTCATTCCAGCAGGATGCCAGAATAGAGCCTACGGCGGGTTTGCAGATTTCACAGCCGTGGCCTTTTCCGTGTTTGCTAAGCAGGTCTTTAAACGAGCGGATGTTTTCCACGCGGACAATGTTGTACAGATCCTGGCGGGTGTATGGGAAGTGTTCGCAAATGTCGGTATTGACTTCCACACCCAGTTTTGCCAATTCACTATTCATTACCTGCGTAACCAGTGCGGTACAGCCACCGCAACCTGTGCCTGCTTTCGTAGCGGCTTTAACATCGCCTATCGTCTGTGCACCGTCTTGAACACTGCAACAGATTGCGCCTTTGCTCACGTCATAGCAGGAGCAGATTTGTGCTGTATCTGGCAGGGCATCCGGGCCGAGTAATGGTTTGCTGGCACCATCCAGTGCAGGCAGGATTAATGCTTCAGGGTTGTCCGGAAGTTCGATTTGGTTCAGTGCCATTTGTAGCAGGTTGCCATAATCTTCGGCTTCGCCCACCATGATTGCACCCAACAACAGCTTTTTGTCTGCGCTGACGACAAGTTTCTTGTAAACCTGGTTAACTTCATCTGTGTAGGCATAGCTTAACGCGCCTTCAGAACGGCCATGGCAATCACCAATCGAGGCAACATCAACACCCATCAGCTTCAACTTGGTGCTCATGTCGGCGCCGTCAAAGGTATCTTCACCTTTACCGGTGATGTGTTGAGCGGCAACTTTGGCCATATGGTAGCCTGGTGCGACCAGGCCATAGATCATGCCGCCCCAGAGTGCACATTCGCCAATGGCATAAACGTCCGGGTCGGAGGTTTGGCAGTGGTTGTTAATGACCACACCGCCACGTGGTCCCATATCAAGTTCGCTTTCGCGGGCGATACCGTCTTGTGGACGAATGCCCGCACTAAAAAGGATGAGATCAGTTTCTAGTGACTCACCATCTGCGAACTCCATTTTGTGGAGACATTGATCACCATCGGTGATGTTCTGGGTGTTTTTGGAGGTGTGTACTCTTACCCCCAATTCTTCAATCTTCTTCTTCAGCAGAGCGCCGCCGGCGTCATCTACTTGCACGGCCATCAAGCGAGGTGCGAATTCAACAACATGTGTCTCAAGGCCCAGATCTTTGAGTGCTTTTGCGGCTTCGAGACCAAGCAGGCCACCACCGACAACGACACCGACTTTTGAGTTTTTAGCACCGGCTGTAATATTTTCAAGGTCTTCAATGGTTCGGTAAACAAGACAGTTTTCACGCTCGTGCCCGGGTACTGGAGGAACAAATGGATAAGAACCTGTTGCCAGAACCAGTTTGTCGTACTGAACTTCTTCGCCTGTCTGGGTCGTGATTACTTTGTTTGTCCGGTCAACTTGAGTCGCTTTGGTGTTCAGTTTAATGTCGATACTGTTGGTCTCGAAAAAGCCTTCACTCACCAGGCTCAAATCTTCAGCAGTCTTGCCGGAGAAGTAGGATGACAAATAGACGCGGTCATATGCCGGTCTGGGCTCTTCACATAAAACAGTAACGTTATAGTTGGTATGTTCACCCAGCTCGACCAGGCTTTCCAAAAATTTATGGCCCACCATGCCATTACCAATCACTACTAGGTTCTGTTTAGTTGTCATATCTTATCTCCAAAGCATTTGCGGTCAGGACAAGGTGCCGCGATTGATAACACCTAAAGCAAATAGGGGGCCAACTTTTTAAGTTACTGATATAAAAGGGCTAATTGTATTTTTGTTATTTAAAAATAGAATATTAATGTTTGATGTCAGGGCGTGTGCACGGATATGGTGCGTATCACTAAGAGTTGTGTGAACTGTTTTAGTGATTGGGTTGAATTGGTGCAAAGCTGTTTTTGGTGTGTGACCATAAATGGTGCGTAACAAGGCGATTAACAATTTCAGAGGGAAATAGATACGGTTAGTTGTTGATTTTGAGAAAAAAGGGAATTACAATCTCGCCTCGCTTTTGGGAGATCCCCAACAAGCTCGCCCTCCTTAGCCCGGGTGGCGAAATTGGTAGACGCAAGGGACTTAAAATCCCTCGGTGGCAACACCGTGCCGGTTCGATTCCGGCCCCGGGCACCAGTATGATATATAAATCAAAAGCTTATAGCCTGTATTTGTCTCTATCCACCATAAAACCCGCCAAAATAAAAACGTTGAAAACATTTTCAGCTTTCCTGTTGGCTTTCATACTATTCTTAGTCTTCCCTCATTCAACACACAAAAAACAACGTTATCTACCAAACAACCTTGAACATGATCATCTGATTTCAGTTCAACACGCGAATCGTTTTCACACTTATGGTATGCCCACACTTTTAATTTTACTGGTTTGGAATGAGCCAACCGCGCCGCCTGTTTAATATCAATAAACCCCAGCCACACGTAATACCTGTATTGCCCTGAGCGAAGTCGACAGGCAACCGACTCTGTTCCGGCATTGTCTGCGTGCAAAGCAATATTTCGATAATTGAGTTTAGTGTGGAGAATCATGCGAAAAGCAAACAGAACGACAAGTTTGGTCGCCCATGATCCCTGCATGAGACAATTAATGTGAAAAACCTAGGGTTTACACTAGGGCCTGTTGACGTTTCATATTTAGCCTCTGCCAGCGCTATTTTTTTGTCCAGTCAGGCGCTGCGAGTGTCGTGTAGTTATTCTACATCAACGAGCAGCAACGCATCGGGGCGAAAAAATAGCGCTGGCCCGAAGGGTTGAGCCTGAAATTCGCTCACTCCGCGTCATTCGTCGCTCATTTGGAATAACCAAACCACACGCCTCATTCCTTGACTGAGCGAATTTCAGGCTCAACAGAGGCTAAATATGAAACGTCAACAGATGTATGGACTCCCTCCCAGCAATGGGATTAAGGTTATAAGCGCCTAAACCAAAACCCAGGAGCCCATACAATGAAGAAGCTTAACGTGATTGCCATAGATTTAGCAAAAAATGTTTTTCAGGTTTGTAAAACCGATTATTTAGGTACGGTGTTTTTTAACAAAACAATGAGCCGCAATGCGTTAAAAGAGCTTTTAGTGAAAGAAAAAGTGTCGGTTGTAGCCATGGAGTCTTGTTCTGGTGCTCATTACTTTGCGCGGCATGCTAAAGAAAACGGACATACAGTGAAATCTATTTCAGCCCGCAGTGTGAAGGCCTTTCGCCAAGGGCAGAAAACCGATGCCAATGATGCACTGGCAATCGCAGTGGCAGCAAGGCAGCCTCACATAAAGTTAAGCCGTGTAGTTACATTAGAAGAGCAATGTCTCCAAAGCATGGAATGCATGAGAGACTTGTTGGTCAAACAAAAGGTTAGTCTGAGCAACCAGCTCCGCAGCATTCTGCTTGACCTTGGTTATGCTATCCCTCAAGGAGATAGTCAGTTAAAGCAGTCAATACCCGGAATCCTGGAAGATGCAGAAAATGATTTATCAATACCATTTCGTTCTGTTTTATCCTGTTTGTGGCAGCGTTTCTTGAAAACGATTGAAGAGATTGCGGACGTGGAAAAAACCCTGTTTCGTGAAGTTAGGCAAGACGAGACTTGTCAACGCTTACAAGCCTTGGAAGGTGTGGGGCCGGTAGGAGCTATCGCTTTGAGGATAGTTTTGAGTAATCCGGAGCATTTTAAAAATGGACGAGAGGCATCAGCTTGTGTTGGCGTCACGCCTGTTCAGCATAGTAGCGGCGGCAAAGAAAAGATTGGGTCGATATCGAGATTATCTGGGCATAACAAATTACGTAGTCACTTATTTAAAGGGGCACTGGCGGTGATAAGAAGTCTTGAGAAACGTCCCTGTAGAACACCAAAAGAGGTATGGCTAAAAGACTTGGTCGCGAGACGAGGTAAAAAAGTTGCAGCGATTGCTTTGGCGAACAAAAACGTACGGACAGCTTATGCGTTAATAAAGCAAAACAAAGAGTATAAGCCGCAATTATTAATAGCGGCATAAGTCTTGTCAAAGAGAGCGAAAATATAAACAGGTAAGACCGACCTTCCAGAGACTGATAGGGTCTGAAGTGTTCAACACTGCGCAACAGAATAGTCAGGAAGGTGCGAAAACATCAGTGGCCAGAGGTAGCTCCTCAATTAGAGCCCGTATATAAGAGCGCATCCTGCATGTTTATAGAGTTCTCATTGACAATAAACGGGAGTCCATATAAGGCCCTAGATGTACACCAATAAATTTGATGGTATCATTCCCGAAAAATTTAAATGATAAAGGGAATTTTGATGGAACTCTTTGTTTGTCATGGAAAAGATTTGTCTTGGAACTACTATTTCAAAAACAACATGGACGCGTTGGGATTGAAAACCCCTGACTCTCTATTCGAAACTGCCAAGACAGCATTGGCTACCCTTGCACCAATCGTCGGCGCTGTCGATAAGTTTGGTACAACCGCAACGCTAGGAGAACTCACCACTGGAGCAACACGTGCCGCAGTTGCCACAGAAATTACTATAGCCGGTGCTGCCGTTCTCGCTTCCGGTTATGCAGGTGCAGTCCTCGGAAGCATCTTTGTTGCCACAATCTATACGGAAAAATGTGATACCAAGAGCATGCCAAGAACCCGTGGGCAAATGGGCAGAAAACACCGGGTTGCGCGCTCTAATGTCTTGGACTTTGGCAAAGAAAACGGTGTGTATGCCAATTGGTTTGAACCAATTTTGACTAAGCACCCTGAAATCTTCGATGATGAAGTAGTGTCTAAAACCCATCGTCGAAACTTTATTCAGAAAAATAAGCGGGTGACCTATGGATAAGCTGAAGGATAATGCATTGCTGATAATCATTGCACTGGGAGCTGCCATCGCCAGTTGGGCCTTTTTTGCCTATTCAGGAAAACAAGCTTTTGACATATTGATGGGCGCGTTATTGATTGCCTTATTTGTAGACAATCGCCATCTTAGAAAAGAACTCAAAAAAAAGCGCCAACACTGAGATAGCGCATCGAAGAGCCTCCTGCATGGATTTGCTAAAGAGGTCGCGACACCTGCACAGTGGATGTGACTGCCGTGAGAGTGCGGCGCATACGGCTCCAATCAAATCAGCCAACCAAGTTTTTTAAATAATCGGGGCGTGTCAGCCTTCGGCTAGGTAGATGTTCATTTACCGAATTGACCCATACGAGCCATTCTTTTTTGTATTGCCAGAAGCGCTCCAGATCAGTAAACTGCCAGAAGAACCCTGACTTGGTGAACCGCTTGCGGGCAATTGCAGCCCCATCAGCCGTACCAAGGCAGGGCTTTTTTTTGAATAGCTTTTTCGGTCAGCCAGCCAACCATTCATTTTTATTCAGCAGACGTAGCTTTTCTGCCATTGCAAAGGTAGAGGCTTGATTGGCCTGCATCTCTTCTCGTTTCAACCGTTCAAACGTTTTCCAGTGCATACCCTTCGGTTTCTCCCATACAGACTCAAAGAGGTTGTTTGATGCGTTGACACGAGACCTTATCTTTCGAGCCTTCCTCATCATACGATCAAATGGGTTTGTTCATCCAATTGGTATCAATTGGTTGTTCTTTGTGCATCTATATGTGGATCCTGAGCCATTGCATAGTTCTTTCTCGGATACTTGAAGGACAACAGGGTAGAATGATTGAGTGGTCAATAGAAAAGATTCAAATTGCGGAGTAACCGCTTTTAATATAGGAGCTTTGCGGATAGCATTTGCCTAAGATAAATACTGGTAGAATTTCAAGGAATTTCATGGACGAGCAGACATTAAGTAGTTTAGCTGCCGCATACAATTCAGCTCCATCTTCTGAATTGGCGAAAATACTCATATTTGCCCATATTGATAAAGGAGATATTAAGTCGGCTCTTCCATATTTGAATCAGGACGACTTGAATCTGACTGGAGATGATCTTGATAGATTGATCGAGAACTTAGTTGATAATGATTTAATTGACTCATTAAGTAGGCATTGTGAGCGATTGGGAGTTGAAGAGCTTCGTAGAGCTATCTATTGGTTAATTGAAAACTCTCATTCTGAAACAGCAAAATCTATTTATATCAGCGGTAAGTCGCGTGACGTGTCTCTTCGCTCAGAAGAGTTGGACGATAAATTTCAGGTTTCAGAAGAAAGAGTTAAATTAAAGGTAGTAGAAAAAGTAGATTTTGGTGACGTAACTAAACTGGCTCGTTATAGGGAAGAAACCACTACTTTTGACGATGTAGTTGGATTGAGCCAGATAAAGAAACAAATCCACAAGAAAATTATTCTGCCTTTTCAGAAGCCCTCACTGTTTCAGCGTTTTAAAAAGAAAGTTGGTGGTGGAGTCCTGCTTTATGGTCCTCCCGGATGCGGGAAAACTCTATTGGCAAGGGCGACCGCAGGTCAATGTAGTGCTTCGTTCTTCAACATAGAAATTTCAGACGTACTCGATATGTACATCGGGGAATCAGAGCAGAAACTTCACGCAATATTCGAGAAAGCGAGAGCGGAAACGCCGAGTGTGTTGTTCTTTGATGAACTTGAGGCGCTGGCGGGCAAGCGAGAGCACGCAAGAAATAGCTCTACAAGTAATACTATTAGCCAATTCTTAACAGAGTTGGATGGGTTCTCCCAAAATAATGAAGGTGTACTTGTTTTAGCTTCTACTAATGTGCCTTGGTCGATTGATGCCGCGTTTCTGAGACCAGGTCGATTTGACCGTATGTTCTTTGTTTCGCCTCCAGATAAAGAAGCTCGACAATCAATTCTAGAACATCACATGAAGGATAGGCCTTCTTTGCCTGATATTGATTTTAGGTCTCTAGCTATGAAAACGCCGGGTTATTCAGGAGCTGATTTGGCAAACTTGGTTGATATGGCTGCTGATGAAGCGATTGAAGAGTCTATTGAAGCGGACAAGGATGTGGAAATTTCGTCTAGACATTTTAAGGACGCTCTAAGTGATAGCAGAGCAACTACGACTGAATGGTTAACTACAGCCAGAAATTATGCACGCTACGCGAATGATGGTGGCAGGTATGATGATGTTTTGGAGTTTTTGAAGAAACATGGAAAGTAAAATGCAGACTTATCAGATCATAGATGAGCCAAAGCCAAGGGCCTATGAAAATCTAGTTACAGACCCCTTGGCAATATTCTTCGTTTGTATGTTTGTACCGTTCTTGTGGATGCCTCCTTTGCTAGGAAAGTATTGGATACCGCCCCTTTGGTTGTTGCTGAACAGCTTTTTTATGGGAAGCCCTACATTTAAGAAAGAAGTTTTGATAGTTGCTCTCGGAACTATTGGGTTGTTTGCTCTTTTTGTTGGATTTGGCGTGTTAGCAGATCGTACTGATCAAGAGCTGTTTACGGAGCAGTTTGCTCCATATTTGAGAGTACTGGCGCAAGCTGGTTTCTTCTTTACTCTTTATTTGATAGTGACTAAACAAGCTGGCCCGTATGAAATTCATAAGTATCTAAAAGAGCAGGCAGCCAATCAATGAACGAATACAAGATTGAAAATGCTTGGCGCTACTATCATCAGGGATTGCATGATATGGCAATTGATACTTTGAAAGAAGTCTTGGCTGATGATCCGAATGATGCTTTTGCTCACGGTTTGCTATCTGCGAACCTTCTAGCGAAAGGTAGACTTCATGCATCTGAGTACGAACTTAAAATTGCCCTTAATATTGATCCTAGTAATAGTTTCCTTTACTTGGTATATGCTCGTATAAACATATTCAAGAAAAAGCCCAAGAAGGCGCTCGAATATTGTGATCAGGTATTATCAATAGATACGGATAGCTCTGAAGCGCACTTATTAAAAAGTGAAGTTCTTATGCTCTTGGGAAAAAGACAGGAAGCTTTGCACTCTATACAGTCAGCAGCCAATTTAGCTCCAGACTCTCCAAGAATAGTGATTGCCTTTGGAGAGTATTATCTGGCGATTGGTGATCTACAAGCTGCTCATAATTATGCACTTGAAGCGTTGGCGATGCACGCTCAAGACGAAGATGGAAATTTGTTGATGGGCAAAGTGATGTTGGCGAAAGGTGATATTGAAGAAGCCGAGTATCACGCAAAGTTCGTAATTATACATAACCCTAACTCTCGTGATGCGTTGACTCTTCTTGGCAATATTAAGATGAGGAAAAATGTGTTCTTGGGTCTATGGTGGCGATTCAATTCCAAGTTGTCGACCCTAACCCAGATCAAAGGGTGTTTGGCGTTGATCGTCGCATATCTGTTCTTTAATTTGTTTTCTCTAGTTGTAAAAGATCTTGGATATCCTATAGCTTCATTCTGGGTTTCTATTTCGTGGCTAGCGATAGTGGTGTATTCGTGGATAGGTATACCTTTTTACCATAAGGCAATGAAAAAAGAGCTTGAATCGTTTTCATTCAATCAGAAATTTTAGGTCTACTCGATTTAGGTATCAGGGGGTGCGTTAGGCTCTATAGGTAAATGGAATGTTACGAAAAGTATTGGGAAGTCCAACTCTTGATAGTCGAGATCGAAGGGCAACTTTATCTTCAATACGAAGCATCCTCATACCGCTGATAAAGCTGCTTCAATTGACCTGTCGCATGCAATTTACTCATCCCTTTATCCCATAAATCTGCGAAGAAGCGTCCTTTTTCCGAGTCACGGTATACCATGTAGTACTTCGGGCCTTGGATGACATCGACCAGAATTGCAATTTCGTCGGTCAGGCCGTGTTCTTCGGCGACTTTGGGCAGGATGTTGTTGTAGTCCAGAATGAAGTCCAGTCTGTCCTGAGTCAGCATTTTTAGAGCGCTTTCCAGGTGATAGTACTCGAATAGCTTCACGGGTACGGTAACAACGCCGTATTTGTCGAATTTGTAGCCGTTTTCCCAGGCAACGCGCTTGTTTTCCAGTGTTTTCTGGCCTTGCCAAGTGATGTTTTCGGTTTTCTGGTAAGCGACGCTGACATGTTCTATACCCAAATGCCATTTTGGTATGACGGCATCCGGAACGGCATAGCCTGCAGCGAAGGCATCGACGTCGGAGTCTGTATCCTCTGATACATTATAATCACAGCGTTTAAATGGTGCGTATTGGACTCGTACTGATATGCCCGCATCTGCATAAATCAAACGCCAGAGCTCATGGTACAGACCCGTGCCATTTTTTTCAGTGTAGTTTGGCCATTCCGGGGTGCAGATCAGTATGTGGTTGTTCGAGGTATTCTGCTGTGCAAACACGTTTGCGGTGTAGCTGAAAACCGCGGCAGTTAAACACAACCAAAAGATGTTCACTCCGTTAATACCTCGACGTTACTGGCCATTGAAATTAAGGCGAAATTGTACCGTTTGATTAAACTCGGTAAAACCAAGTGCTTCATAAAGTAAGCTTATACTAATTGAAAATTAAATCATCCGGTGAGCTTGCGACAGTTTCTGGTGTGCATTGTGACCTCGAAATGATCAGTCACTTGTGCGATGATGTCAGCCTTTGCGGCTTGCTGTTCCGGCGGTAGGCGCTAGCCGGCTCTTGGGTTCTCAGGGAAAGATATTGTATCGTCTGACTGGATTGTGTCGTATGGAATGGAAGTTCGTATTTATGGCATGCTTTAATTTGTGCTCGATGCTTTTTAAACAGAGGCAGATGCTAGCGTTATGTTTCTGTTTTGCCTTACCTGCTTCTGCTGCCGATATCATACTTAAAGCCGGGTTACCGGCTTTTCCGCCTTTTGCCTATCCCGATGAAGCGACAGAGCGGGGCGTGGTTGTTGATATCTATAAAATGCTCGAGAAAGAACTGAAAGTAAAAATCGACATTAAATATTATCCCTATCCTCGAGTCGTGAGAAGTATGCGGAACGGGGATCTGGATGTCGCCATAATTTTCAAGAATGATACATTATCCTCTGATGTTACGTATGTGGGTGAAGTTTCCAAATCCAAAGTCGTTATTATTCCCCGCAAAGGCGTGTCAGTGGATTGCTATGAAGACCTGTATAAGTTGAATGATATCGCGGTGGTGCGGCGCGCCAATTATGAGCCCCGTTTTGATTCTGACAGCAAGTTGAATAAAGTGCCGGTACTGGATTATGTTTTGGGCATGCGCATGATGATGGCGAATCGAATGGATGCCATTATCGGATCTCAATCCGGTTTGCAGGAGACCATCCACACCATCGGCTCGGACTGGACTGCGTTGGGCGAGCCTTTTTTATTGTCCGAAAAAGAATGGTGGGTGCATCTGTCGAGAAAATCACCTCACCAAGAGTTGGCCCCAATTATTAAAAAAAAGTTGGAAGCGATCTATAAGAAAGATCTGGTGTGGGAGCTTTATGCGCAATCGAAAAGGGCTCCCGCACAAGTGAATTAGATTTTATTTTGATGTGATGGGCGCTTTGGTGTTGAGTTGGGTTTTTAAAGAGAGAAGGAATTGTTAAGTGAGCGATATCCTATCAGGCTCTGAATCATACTGAAAAGTTAGCCGAATTATGCGAACAATTACTGGCTGTAGAGGCATCCCGCAGCCATCTGCGGTTAGCCATGAGAATTTGTCCCGAGCAACAGGATCGATGGCAGCGGAAAGCCCTGGCGCTCATGACTCGGCTGAACGCGATTGATCAGATTGAGCTACTATTGGCGTTGCAGCAATATGAGCAGGCGATCGATGTCGCGATAGATCAATTTGAAGATTTGAAAGGCTGCTATTACAACCACCTGCTTCGTGTGCTTGAGCAAAGCCCCGAAACTTGCGGATTGCTCAAAGTGGTTATTTATCGCTGCTTGCTTTTGGATGTATTGGACCGTGCTTACACGAAAGCGTACACCTATGGTGCCCGCTACTTAAAAGCGCTAAGCGTCCTGGATGCAGAAATAAATGATTACCAGAAACTCGATACCCATTCAGAATTCGAGGTTTATCTGAATGAACGGCATGGCCGTAAACGGAGCTTCTGGGCGTTACTGTAGTTCGCTTATTGATCAACCAATCCCGAGCCGCTTCGCGCGCCGCAATAGTGCCTGTGCAGCGGTCACCACGGGCATGTCGATCATTTTGCCTTCAAACTCCACGGCACCGCGGCCTTCCCGTAATCCGGCTTCGTAGGCTGCGATGATGCCTTTGGCTTTTTGTAATTCAGCGGCACTTGGACTGAGTTCTTCGTTGAGAATTTTGGCCTGTGTCGGGTGAATACAGAGTGCGCCTGCGAACCCCATTTGTTTTGCCAGTGTAATCCGGCCTCGGAAGATATCCAGGTCGCTGTAGTCGGCAATGGACGCAGGAAAACCCAGTGGCACAATCCCTGCGCGACGACAGGCAAAGACAATCATCTGACTGGGGTAGTGCAGCGTTTCCGGTATGGAGGCCATGCCTGCACTGGTCGAGAAGTCCTCGGTACCCAGTGACAGGGCAATTAACCGCTGGTTTGACTGGGCGATCGCATCCAGTTCCGGCAGAGCGTCAACAGATTCGATCATGGCGATGAGCAGGGTGTGTCCCAGTTTCATACCACGTTCTTTTTCCAACAGGTCAATGGTATTGGTGATGGCAAAAACCTGTTCTGCACTTTCAACTTTGGGCAGTACGATACCTTGAATGGCTGGATCAATCGATGCTTCCAGATCCCGTCGGGCCATGTCCATGTCTATATTGATGCGTACAAGAGCCGATGCTCCTGCGCTTGATACTTTGTGTGCTGCGGGTACGACACAGGTTCGTGCATGTTGTTTCTCCGGGAGCGGAACGCTGTCTTCCAGGTCCAGAATGTAGGCATCGGCGCCCCGTGTATGCGCTTTGTCTACAAATTTATCAATATGTACGGGGATAAAAAGCAGCGACCGCCATCCGGGGTATTCGGGCTTGGGTAGCGTCATAGTGTGTTCTCCGGTTTGGTTTCTATTTTAACGTCCCTTGGATTTTCATGCACAGGGCATTGTCCTGATCCGAACTCCACAATTCAAAAGTATTATCATTCAGTTTTCCGGCTAAACCAATCCGGTTCTGGTCAAATGTGGGCCGTACAGCTTTGAAGTTATAGTTTGCGATTTTGATTTCGGGATGCTGTTTTTGGAATTGATTTAATAACAGCGTTACTAACAAGGGGCCATGAACCACCAACCCGGGATAGAACTCCTGCTCCGTAGCATAGGTTCGGTCATAGTGAATCCGGTGGCCATTGTAGGTTAGCGCGCTGTACCGGAATAGCAGGACAGGGTCTGCCGATATAGCCAACTGCCAGTCCGGATTGGCTGGCGGACTTTGGGGGGGCGGAAGCGGGGCATCGGGTGCAGGGTGTTCACGATAGACGATGTTTTGAATTTGTGAAACGCAGATTTCTTCATTCTGGCTGATGCTATGGTGTACTTTTACAAAAATCAGTGTTCCGCTTTTGCCTTGTTTGAGGTCCACGGATTCAATTTTCGAGTTTCGAGTTGCAGGCAAACCGACTCGAATCGGGCGCTGTTGTGAAACTTCACCGGCGGCCCACATGCGCCTCGGTAACGGTACCGGGGGCAGGAATCCGCCTTTCTGTGGGTGTCCGTCTGCACCGGTAGCGGAGGCTCGGGGTGTGGGTAAAAAGTAGAGCCATTCCCAAAATGGCGGGAGTTCGTCACCTTTATCTATCAGTAGATGATGATCCAGTGCGGCCGCCAGTGCTTTCGCTGGAAACAATGTAATATCATCGGTTTGGGTTTCTGTTTTTCCTATCCATGAAGTGAGCCGGGGTAGATCGATGTGTTCAAGTGGGATTGAAGTCATCTGTTGCGCTCCAGTTTTATTGTGTTGTTCAAGCCTCAGGCCCGGCGATTATGCCTTGATCGTGTAGCTTGCCGATTGTCGGTGAATCGAAACCCAGTATATTTGCGAGTATTTCGTCGGTATGTTCGCCGAGTCGAGGGGCGGGTGTTGCCGGAAGACGCTCAATCCCGGAAAAATCCCAGGGCGATCCCGCTGCAAGGTAACGCCCGATACCGGGCTGCTCGATTTGACTGAACATCGGGTTGTGCGTAGAACAACTTTCTTCCTGCTCGACCAGGTCTTTAATGGTTCGGTAACGGCTCCAGCAGACGCCTTCCCGGTCGAATGCAGTTTGCAGTTGTGTGATGCTGTGTTGGCTGATCCATTGGCTGATGATTTCCGCGATGTGGTCCCGGGCTTTAAAGCGTTCACCTTCAAGGTTCAGATCGATATTCAGTGACGTTGATAATTCCTCCATCGCGGCGAGGGTCTCCGTTGCCCGACACAGTGCTCGCCATTGTTTGAGTGTGAGACCGACCACCATGACGCGAACATCGTCTGCAGTGGTGAAATCTCGTCCGAATGCACCAAACAAGTCATTTCCATAACGCTCTCGTTCAGTGCCAAGTTGTGCTTCGGCGATAAATCCCAAGTGCCCCATTGCAGCCAAAGCGGCATCTTCCAGTGCCAGCTTGATATGTTGTCCTTGTCCTGTTCGATATCGATTGCGTTCAGCGGCGAGGATGCCCAGAGCGGCCATTTGTCCGGTCACTAAATCCCATGCAGGGAGTACGTGATTACAAGGACTTATACTGTCTCTGGGGCCAGTCAGAAAGGGGAGCCCGATAGCGGGGTTTACGGTGTAATCCACCGCAGAACCGCCGTGTCGATCCCCCTGAATGGTGAGTTGAATTAAATCTTCACGGTGTTGTTTGAGTTCGTTGTAGTTGAGCCAGCCTTTCGCGGGAAAATTGGTTAATAAAAATCCCGAATCTTTGCCGGGAGCGGTGATCAATTGCTGCGCAATTTCTGACCCCTTCGGATCCCGAAAATTAATGGTGATGGATTTTTTGGCTTTGTTGAGCCCATTCCAGAACAAGCTCTGATTGGTTTCGGTTACGGGCCAGCGTCGATAATCCAGGCCGCCGCCGATATTGTCGATACGAATGACTTCTGCACCCAGTTGTGCCAGAGTCATTCCTCCCAATGGTGCAGCGACAAAAGCAGACGCCTCTACCACACGCATTCCTGCAAGAATACCTTTCATCGGAAATTTCCTGTTTTTATTTTTCAAGTTTTGGAAAATAGT
Organism: Oleiphilus messinensis; assembly: GCF_002162375.1. Lineage (GTDB taxonomy): Bacteria > Pseudomonadota > Gammaproteobacteria > Pseudomonadales > Oleiphilaceae > Oleiphilus > Oleiphilus messinensis. Next base: position 2,435,328 of record NZ_CP021425.1, read on the forward strand.
CTACGTTGTTGCATTAATCGAATTTTTGTTTATTTTTTCGCCATTGTTCAATGGCAAGTTTGTGGCGAAAAACAAACGATTAGCAGCGCTCATGTGAGTCCGTATGATCAAAAACAATACAAGCACAGCACCTGAAAATTGTAAATTGCATTCCCTGTTAGCCGGGTGGGGCGCGTAATGCACGCTGTTGTGTTTACGTCCACTGGCGACGTCGAAAACCTGCGATTGGTTGATTTGCCCGTTCCCGTCCCCGGACCCGGTGAAGTAAGAGTCCGGTTCACGTCAATAGGCTTGAATCGTGGTGATATCTTGTACCCCGAAGGGAAATACTTTTATGGCCCAAGCTTTCATACCTATCCTTCGCAATCGACACCGGTATCCCGAATTGGTTTCGAAGGCGCAGGGGTTGTGGATGCGGTTGGGCCTGATTGTGAATGGCGCAAGGGGGACCGGGTCGCTGTTCGGCCAATGTGTTTTGATATCTCGACGCAGGGCACTTTAGCGGAATACGGCATCTATCGAGAAGAGCAATTGCTGAATACACCGAGTGCGCTGGAAGATTTAGCGGCCGGGGCATTGTGGATGTCATACTTGACCGCTTGGGGCGGTTTGATTCATGCCGGAGGGTTATGTGCCGGGCAGACCTGTGTGATTACTGCGGCGTCTAGTGCAGTTGGTTTAGCGGCGATTCAGGTGGCCCGATTCTGCGGCGCCCGCGTGATCGCCACAACTACATCAGAGTCAAAGGCGGAGCGTTTGCGGGCCCTTGGGGCTGATGCCGTCATTGTTACGGGTCGGGATGACTATGTCACCATGCTCCATGAATTTAGTCAGCAAAAGGGTAGTGATCTGGTTTTTGATGCCGTTGCAGGTCCCCAATTCCGGGAGTTGATCCGGGGGGCGCGTCGCGGTAGCACGATTGTTATTCACGGCATGTTGGATCGAAAGCCCATGGAGGTACATGCCGGCGTGCTCATGAAGCGCTGGTTAAGTTTACGTGGCTACAGGGTGGACAGTCTGTTAGCTGATAAGACCAGCCTCGAAAAGGCTGTTAGACAGATCGAAAACGGGGTGAGCTCCGGTGTTTTCAAACCGGAAATTTCCGGTGCATTCAGCTTGTCGGAATTCAAACTTGCATTCTCTGCGCTGCGTGGGAATAAACACATCGGGAAAATTGTAATCACCCCTTAACAATCACAAATCTTTGCGTTCCAAAAACAAAAATAAAACCGGAGCCAAATAGTGAATTCTGCATCAGACTGGAAGGCTCAGAATCTGATGGGCTGTAGGATTGTTTCCACTGTTTGGATATTTAAAAACTCAGTTTAAGTGAATTACGTTTCGCTTGAATTGCCCCTACAGTGACCATCGGGAGGTTTCGTTGTCCCAGCAGAACAATGTGCGTATTCAACAGGCTACGCAAGCAATGGATGCGGTTCAGAGTATATTGAATCGTGCGTTTTCATACCTTAAACAGCAAACCAAAGGGCCCGACGGGCGGCTATCCGCGACCCGCCTGGACGACTATCAACTTGTTTCCTATGACCTGGCGTTTTGTGCTGCAGAAGTTCGGGCGGCGCGGAGTATGTTGCAAGTGGCTGAGGGAAGGCTGAACGATGAGCACTTCCCGTTTGAAGAACGCACTGCAGTCCTGTTTTGTGCGGAGATTATTGAGAATATTCGAGCACGTATACAGCCACGCTATCGAGAGTATGGCTTGACCCGCGAGCTCCTGGCAGAAACCCTTGAGACTCAATCGGTACTGGAATTTTGTGAATCAGAGCTGTCTACCCTGCGTTATGTCGAACTGGGAGGGATGGTGCTGTCTCAAACCGCCCATTATGGTGAGCCCGAGCTGGATGAAGATAAGGCCATCATGCGTGAAACGTTTCGGGATTTCGCCACCGAGATTGTGCAACCCCTTTCTGAATCGATTCACCGTGAAGATTTAATTGTACCGGACGAAATATTGCAACCGTTGACTGAAATGGGGTGTTTTGGCCTCTCCATACCGGAGCAATATGGCGGCTTGCAGCCTGATACCCGGGAAGACAACATGGGGATGATTGTGGTGACCGAGGAACTGTCCAGAGGCTCACTTGCGGCTGCTGGAAGTTTGATCACCCGCCCCGAGATCCTCTCCAGAGCTTTGCTTGCCGGTGGGACTGAAGATCAAAAAAAATCATGGTTACCGAAACTGGCGAGCGGGGAAACTTTATGTGCAGTAGCCATTACTGAGCCGGATTATGGCTCGGATGTGGCGGGTATGAAACTTCGTGCCGAAAAAGTTGAAGGTGGGTGGATCCTGAACGGCGCAAAAACCTGGTGTACGTTTGCAGGGAAAGCCAGCGTGTTGCTCACTCTTGCCCGAACAAACCCGGACCGGACCCTGGGCCACAAAGGGTTGAGTATGTTTCTGGTGGAAAAACCAGGCAGCGACGGACACGAGTTTCAACATCAGCAGAATCGGGGTGGCATGATCACAGGCAAGGCGATAACCACTATTGGATACCGTGGCATGCATTCCTATGACGTCTTTTTTGATCAGTATTTTGTCCCGGATTGTAACCTGCTGGGTGAGGAGGCGGGGCTGGGCAAGGGATTCTATTACACCATGGCTGGCTTTGCCGGGGGGCGTATTCAAACCGCCGCACGGGCAAATGGCGTGATGAAGGCCGCATTAGAGCAAGCATTGCGCTACGCTCGAGAGCGTAAAGTTTTTGGAGCTCCGATCGGCGAATACCAGCTTTCCATGGTTAAACTGGCCCGAATGGTTACGTTGCTGCGGGCATCCCGGTTATTCACATACGCTGTAGGGGGCTTAATGGATCGTGGTGAAGGGCAGATGGAAGCCAGCCTGGTTAAGCTGTTTGCGTGTAAAACCTCTGAGTGGCTGTGTCGCGAAGCCATGCAAATTCACGGTGGTATGGGTTACGCGGAAGAATCCGCAGTCAGTCGATACTGGATAGATTCCAGGGTGCTATCGATATTCGAAGGCGCAGAAGAAACTTTGGCATTGAAGGTGATTGCCCGGTCATTGATTGAAAACGCGCGCGAATAAGCTTCGGATTGAGTATTCACTGATTTGCAGTATTTCGGTAACCCAGAGAACGAAATTGACCATGACACAAAAACAACATCAAATTTATGGATCAGACGAAAAGCAGATCAAGGATCGACCCTGGATCTTCCGGACCTACGCCGGACATACCAATGTATGGGCGTCGAATGCACTTTATCGGGAAAACCTTGCGAAAGGGCAGACTGGCCTGAGTATCGCTTTGGATTTGCCGACCCAGTGCGGTTATAGCTCTGATCACCCCATTGCTGCTCCTGAAATTGGTAAGGTCGGTGTACCTATCAACTCCCTTGATGACTTCCGGGTCTTGTTTGACAACATACCTTTAGCGCAAATGAACACATCAATGACGATCAACGGAACAGCGATGTGGCTGATGGCACTGTATATCGCCCTTGCAGAGGAGCGTGGTGTTGATCTGGCGGAATTAAAAGGTACCACCCAGAACGATCTGATCAAAGAGTATTTAGCCCGGGGAACCTACATCTTTCCACCGGAAGATTCGATGCGCTTGATCGTCGATATGTACGAATACTGCTTACACCATGTACCTGCCTGGAATGCGTCCAACATTTGCTCCTATCATCTGCAAGAGGCCGGCGCAACACCCGTTCAGGAGCTTGCTTTCGCGCTGGTAAACGCCATTACCATACTGGATGCAATTCGTGACCGTAAATGCTTTAGCGCCGATGAGTTTGAGCGTTGTGTCGGTCGGATATCTTTCTTCGTAAATTCGGGCATGCGATTTATCGAGGAAATGTGCAAAATGCGGGCATTTTGCGAAATGTGGGATGAGATTACGCGGGAACGATACGGCATCAAGAATCCGAAATACCGTCGTTTCCGGTATGGTGTGCAAGTTAATTCTTTGGGGTTGACCGCTGAGCAGCCCGAGAACAATGCCTGGCGTATCTTGTTGGAAACGCTCGGCGTGACGCTAAGCCGCAAGGCTCGTTGCAGAGCGCTGCAATTACCGGCCTGGAATGAGGCTTTGTCGCTGCCGCGCCCTTGGGATCAGCAATGGTCATTACGCATACAGCAGATTCTGGCCTATGAAACCGACCTGTTGGAATACCCTGATTTGTTTGATGGTTCACCGGTTATTGCGTCCAAAGTGACCGAGTTAAAACAGCTTGCTTACACCGAAATCTATAAAATTCTGGATATGGGAGGGGGGATCGCCGCAGTTCGGTCTGGCTACATGAAAGCGGCATTGGTGTCATCCCAACAAGACAGGTTACAGCGTCTTGCTGATGGTGATCAGATAGTTGTCGGTAAAAACCGGTGGACGGAGGGGACACGCTCTCCACTCCTGAGTGATCGTGATGGGGGCGTGTTCAAAGTGGATGCGAGTGCGGCGCAAAAAACGGTGGAAGCGTTACGACAGACCCGCCAAAAACGGGATGATCAGGCCGTTACACATGCCCTGGCACAATTGTCGGAAGCGGCATCCAGTGGCGCAAATCTGATGTTGCCCTCCATTGCTTGCGCGAAAGCAGGGGTCACAACGGGGGAATGGACGGAAACCTTGAGAGCAGTATTTGGCGATTACCGGCCGCCAACGGGAGTTGAGGGGCAAAATCTCATCTCAAACGGTCAACGCGTAGAGTCGGTGCGCAACAAGGTTGACGCATTTATAAGCAGTTTTGGTTATCGGCCCAAAATTCTGGTGGCCAAACCGGGCTTGGATGGTCATTCCAACGGCGCTGAAATGATCTCGGTAGCCGCACGGAACGCGGGGTTTGAGGTGATTTACTTTGGTATTCGCCTGACGCCCGAGGAGATTGTGCAATCTGCAATTGAAGAGAATGTTGATGTGATCGGTGTTTCGCTGTTGTCGGGGTCTCACAACGAGATAATGGCCGAGGTGTTTCGTCTGTTGAGCGAACAGGGTGCAAACGATCAGATATCGGTTGTGCTTGGCGGAATCATACCAGATTCAGACTACGAACAATTGAAGAGCATCGGAGTGCAACGGATTTATTCACCAAAAGATTATGACCCTATGGCGGTGATGGAAGACATCACAGCATTAATTCACGGTTCGAATTTGCGTTCCTGATCGAGCCGGACAGGTGAGAATCATGGCGTGGTGAAACGGGTGGATCAGTAAAAATGCAGTCATCTGAATTGAGGTTGGCACCCGAACAATTAATCCTTTGGGTGGAGAAAGCATTGGATCTGGAAAAGTGGTCGATTGCCCGCTTGGTCTCTGTTTTCGAAACAGAAACTGCGCAAGCCAGTGTGTGCCGAACGACTGTCGAAGCAGCCCTCGCAGAGCGTTCCGGCCAGTGTCGGAATGCTTATATAGTCGGTATAACCGGAATGCCAGGGGCCGGTAAATCAAGCCTGATCGGTGTCCTCTGTCGGCAAATTCTCATGACGCACCCAACCCTGTCAGTGGCGGTGCTTGCGGTCGATCCCAGCAGTCCTGAATCCGGTGGTGCTCTGCTGGGGGACAGAACTCGAGTTCAGCTTCCTGTGGGTGAAAAACGCCTGTTTTTTCGATCGCAATCTACTGGACTTTCTTTGGGCGGGATCGGGGCCAAAACATTTCAGGTGATCCGGTTGCTACGTCACCTTTTTGATCTGGTCATCATTGAAACCGTGGGCATTGGGCAAAATGAAGTTAATGTTCAAAAAATCTGCCATCACGTGCAACTGGTTCTGCAGCCTTTCAGCGGTGATCAGGTGCAGTTTATGAAAGCGGGTGTGATGGAAATACCCGATAGTTTTGTTATCAACAAATGCGATGAGACCCAAATGGCGCAAGAGAGCTTGCACATGCTCAGTACGAGTCTGACTGTAACGGGGCGGGCGGTTTCTAGTGAACGCTCAAATAAACAGCGGCAACAGAAAAAAGTCCTGTTAACCAGTGCGACCCAGAATACTGGCGTATCAGAATTAGCTGATTTCATGTTGTGTTTGCGGGAATGCGCACCTCGAACCTCGTTTTACGAAATGGAAATGGCGTTTTTGCGAGACCGCGCTGAACAGGCTTTTGGGACCTACGGCAAAAGGTGTTTGGATCACCTGCTGTCCGCCGGTGAAAACTCGGTGAATAAGACAAATAATTTATATGGCGGACTGAAATCATATGATCAGTTCGAAGCCAGTTTTTTCGCCATGATGCAGCGCAGTCTGCCCACGCCGGAGTACTTCAAAGAACAATATTTACTCAATACACCCAAGGTAAATGCACGTTAACTTGAAAATAATAAGAGGAAAAAGTGATGAGCAAAAAACTGTATGAAATAGGAGAAGCACCACCTCTCGGAGAAGTACCCGAGAAAATGAATGCCTGGTTAATCCGGCCCGAGCGATTTGGTGAACCGCTGCAAGCGTTCGCCCAAGAGGTGATCGATGTGCCTGATATCGCAGATGATGAAGTACTGGTCTATGTCATGGCTGCAGGTGTGAACTACAACAACGTTTGGGCTGGCTTGGGCATTCCGGTAAATGTCATTGCTGCCCGGCAGAAAGCCGGTGCTCCGGAAGATTTCCATATTGGTGGGTCAGATGCATCTGGCATTGTTTACAAAGTGGGTCCGGCGGTAACGGACTTAAAAGTTGGTGATGAAGTGGTTGTACACTGTGGCACCTGGAGTCGTGAAGGCAAGCTGGTGGCTCAGGGCAAAGACCCGATGTATGACCCGACGTTTAAAATCTGGGGCTATGAAACCAACTATGGTTCGTTTGCACAATTCACGAAAGTGCAGGCCCATCAATGTTTGCCCAAACCCCCGCATTTGAGCTGGGAATCGGCTGCGGCCTATATGTTGGTTGGAGCCACGTCTTACCGGATGTTGATGGCATGGGCACCGAATAACATCAAAAAGGATGATGTCGTTTTAGTTTGGGGGGGCGCCGGAGGGATTGGCTGCATGGCGATCCAGATTGCCCGTGCAGTGGGGGCTCGTCCTATCGCGGTGGTGTCAGACAACAGTAAAGTGGATTACTGCATGCAGCTTGGGGCAGTCGGCTGTATTAATCGCAAAGACTTTGATCATTGGGGGGTCTTACCACACTGGAAAGAATCAGAGGATTACGGTTTATGGCTGAAGGGCGCGCGGGCATTTGGTAAAGCGATCTGGGATATTCTGGGCGAGAAACGAGGCGTGGATGTTGTTTTTGAACATCCTGGGGAAACCACCATACCTACGTCTGTGTTTGTCTGTGAAACGGGGGGGATGGTAGTGATCTGTGCCGGCACAACCGGGTTTAATGCCACTTTGGACTTGCGTTATCACTGGATGCGTCAGAAGCGCTTTCAGGGCTCTCACTTTGCGAATGATGAGCAGGCGAAGGGGTTGAATGATATGGTCATAGCCGGGCAGGTTGATCCCTGCTTGTCGAAAACCTTCACCTATGATCAGTTGCCCGAAGCCCATCAGCTAATGTATGAAAATCAACATCCTTCGGGAAATATGTCGGTGCTGGTCGGGGCTGTCGACATTAATATGGGCATACAGGGTCGATAAAGGCACCGCAATTTCAATTTGGACGTACAAATGTACTCTGATTGACTTGTCTCAGTCGGGGTACATGGGTATTCTGTCAACGCCTGTAAGGGCACATTACAAGACAACGAGAATGATTAAAAAAATTGATCACCTGGGTATTGCTGTTACCGATCTAGCTGAAGCGATTGAAATCTACCGGAAAATCGGCCTTGAGTTTGTTGGCACCGAAGTTGTTGATGAGCAAAAGGTGGAAACTGCTTTTTTCCGGGTTGGAGAGTCGTACTTCGAACTGCTCGCGGCGACCGATCCAAGTAGTCCTATCGCCAAGTTCATCGACAAAAATGGTGGCCGGATGCACCACATCGCACTGGCCGTAGATGATGTTGAAGCCGAAATCGGACGTTTACAAGCACAAGGCTTTGAAATGATTGATTCGGCTCCCCGACGGGGTGCCCATGGCAACCTGATAGCCTTTATGCACCCAAAAGCGACTAAAGGAACGTTGTTGGAGATCTGTGCAAAGTGTCATTAATGCATTGGAAAGATTGAACAGCGTACCAATTGAGTGAGGGGAGCCAGTGATAAATAGATACGGTTGCTTTGAGCTATAATCTGTGGCGGAAGACGGGTGATGTAGAAAATAATTCCAAAAATGAGGAAGTCAAAAATGGGACAAAATTATCCACTGCCACCGCAAATGTTGGATAAATGGGCACGTGAAACGCCGGATAAGGTCTACTTACGTCAACCCGTAAACCGGGTATATCGTGAGTTTACCTGGTCTCAGGTTCGGGATCAGGTTTTACGAATGGCCAATGCTCTGAAAAAGCTAGGTTTGAAGCCGGGCGATAAAGTGGCCATCATGTCTAAAAACTGTGCGGAGTGGTTTATTGCGGATTTTGCAATTACCGCGGCGGGTATGATCTCCGCTCCGATCTATTTTACTGCCAGTAGCAAGACGATCCGTTTCATTATCGAGCACAGTGAAGCGAAAGCTGTTTTTATCGGCAAGCTGGATGATACCAAACCCACAATAGAAGGTATCCCGGAGAGCACGATTAAAATCGCTATGCCTTATGACACGGCCCCGTGTGATCATAGCTGGGATGATTTGTTGAAAAACAATGATCCTGTTGATCAAAGTGCTCAGCCAGAGTTGGATGATACCTTCTCTCTCAGCTATACATCCGGTTCTACCGGTAATCCAAAAGCTGCCGTACTGACCTTTCGCAATGTTGCTTATGGGGCCATCACGCCGGCCAATGAGTTGCAGGTAACCCAGAGTGATCGTTTAATTTCCTATTTGCCATTCATAGGTAGAACATTAAGCCACCTAACAGAGCTGTAGACCCAAACTGAATTTACCCGAATCACAGTCTCTTTTGGGGTGAGCACGTCCAGCATAACGCCCAAGAAAGTTAATCAATTTGCGCGCATTGAGCTTAGTTGCTTTTCGGTCAACGCGCATGATGCCGAGCATCGTATCGCAAAAAGTCACTGTGCAGCACATCGCAGCTTTTCGAGTGGATAGCACTTTGCCGAGTATGCGTTGTGCGCTGTGGCAAATAAAACGCTTCATGAGTGCCGCCGTAATCGCCGCCCAGATTAGCCCGGTTGCTATTGATTCCTTGCCGGTATCAAAGCACCGTAGATTGGCATAGGATTTCCACTCTTTGAATAACAACTCGATTTGCCAGCGAAGCCGGTAAGCCTCACTCACCTCCTCCAGAGAAAACTGCTCTTGAGGAAGGTTGGTTATCAGCCAGGAGAATTTCTTTTCCCGCTTGATCCAACAAGCAACCAATCTTGCGGTGATTGTGTGCTTTCCTTTTTTCCAGGAAACAATTAATTCCGTACGTTGTCGCTTGAACAGCTTGCCTTGCACTGTTTTCAGCGGCTTTCCCTTCACGTGCTTCAGCATTTTTCCATCTTCTCGATAAGCAGCCTCGACGACTGGATTAATGTTGTTCTTACACCGCGCGATATAAAACCCTCCAGTATCCTGCAAGTTCTGAAACCACTCCAGATCGAAGTACCCCCGGTCAAGCAGCAACAAACACCCGGATAGCGTTTGGGGCTCAGGGAGGTAGTCCCGCTCGCTGGCGGTATCGGGGGTCAACGAGATAGAACAGGGCTGATCTGCTAGAAGATCCATGGTCACTTGAAGTTCAACAGCGGCAGGGCTGATGGTTTTGAAACGACCAGGAAACGATTTCTTCAACGAGTCCTTCACAGCAAACGAGCTGCCATCCTGAATCAGAATCTGTTTGAACTGATGAAAAGAGTGGCCTTCTGGAAAAGCCAGAGAGGGTTGCAACCAATCTGTGAGGAGTGATGACAGTACTTCGCGCATAAACTCAGGAAACTCGGGCTTCGAAAATTGATTGTGAAAGGCCCGATAAGAGATATTGCTCTCCGACCACTCGCAGTACCGCCGCTGAATGTCTGCCACACTTTCTATGGTGCTCGAGGCCATCACTGCAACCAGGCATGTGACTAGATTAAAAGGCGTAATTCGTCTCTGCCGCACACAGAAATCTTCTTGTTTAGCGATTTCAGTAATTTTTTCTGGGTTGAGGGAATGGGTGAGTTTTTCAAGAAATGTGGTAAATTTACGCTGATTCATTCTGCTTTAGGGTCGGTAGTGTGTTTGACGACTAACAATCTACCTTATTGCAGGATGAATCCATATTAATATCATCAAGTTACCCTGCTTTTTTGCTTAATGTTCTACCTATGATTTGCCATTAGCGCATATCACCGAGCGTGCCTTGATAGAGCACATGAGTTTATATAGTGGTGCTACGGTTACATTCGTTGAGTCACTTGACACTTTTGCAGAAGACTTGCGCAGCGCAAACCCATCACTGTTTATTTCTGTGCCTCGACTCTGGATGAAGTTCCAGGCCGGTATTCTGGCGAAGTTGCCTCAGAAGAAGCTGGATAAATTGTTGAAGTTGCCTATCATCGGCTCACTGGTTCGTAACAAAGTGAAAAAACAGCTTGGTTTAAGTAATGCGAGATTATGCGGTTCAGGTACCGCGCCAATTTCTCCCGCGATTCTGGAATGGTATCGAAAGATCGGGATTAATATTTCCGAAGGGTGGGGCATGACTGAAACCACAGGGCTGGCTGTAATGCAGTACCCCTTCCGTACTGAGAAACTCGGTACGATTGGTCAGGCGGTAAATGGTACCGAAATCAAGATTTCTGATGCCGGTGAAATTCTCGTCAGAGGTGATGGTGTTGTGAATGGCTATTACAAAGATGACGAGAAAACAGCTGAAACCTTTGTGGATGGCTGGCTCCACACGGGTGATAAAGCGGAAATGGACGCCGATGGTTGCTTGCGAATTACCGGCCGTGTGAAGGACATTTTCAAGTCGGGTAAAGGTAAGTATGTTGTGCCTGTGCCGATTGAAAGTCTGCTCTATGAGAACAATATGATCGAGCAGATGTGTGTGATGGGGTCCGGCCTGCCACAACCGGTCGCGGTAGTCGTACTTTCTGAAGAGACCACACAGGGGCTAAGTCAGGAAGAGATACAATCGAGTTTGTCAGAAACCCTGAATAGTGTGAACAAGCGCTTGGAAGGGCATGAAAAGCTGGATCGAATTTTTGTCGCAAAAGATCCTTGGACAATTGAAAATGGGTTGCTGACACCGACAATGAAAATCAAACGGAATGACCTGGAGTCGCTCTATGCCCAGGCCATTGCAATTGAAAGCCGGGACAAAGTTGTTTGGCAGTAGTCATTTGACCAATCACAATGGAACCAATAGTCATCCAACTGGGTTACTGAGCGTGTAATCAACCAAATCTGCATGTTTGAGCTCTGATAACCGCACTCTGGTGGTTACAGAATACGCTTGAGTATCTGTAAAGAAAGCCGTGTAATCTACTGATATTATTGTCAGTAAACACGGCTTTTTTGTTCTTGTCAGGCATTCTTTGCCGGATCAATCTATGTTATGTTGCTGAGTGTTGGGTAAATTTTTCTTCAGTCACAAGGAATGAGGCAATCGATGACGACTTCTGTAAATTATTTTGGATCGTTAGGCAGTAACGCAGACGAAGCATTGGCGGTGGTTGAGCCGATCGTCAGCGAGATTCTAAAGTCCCATGAGAACGGAGACTACGATCTATTCTCATCGCTGATCACCCAGAATTTGAAAGCAAAGGTTAAGCCGGAAGGCTTTAAAAAAGCAGTTCAGGAAAATCAGCCGACATTGGGGATCATGCAAAGCAAGCGCTTTGTTGCGGCATTGAACAAAGGCGGGAATCCAATGTTTTTGTGGGTTGCCCGCTTTTCAAAGGCAGAGGATGATGTTCTTATCAATATTACCTTTACCGATGACAAGGCATCTCCGAAAGTAGATTGGGTCTGGATTGAGTAATGATCAGGGATCACCTTAAGGTGATCCCTGAGCCCGGTGTAGTCAGGTTTCTCCTGATGTTCTGATTGTGCATAGTGTTACAGTAAGGCTTTTAACTGTTTTAAATTAAAGAATTTCTTGCGAATTAATCGGGTCTGAATTTGAGTCTCAATGCGTAACGCTTCTCGCTCGCTGGCGAGCCAGGTTTTATTGAAAAGTAATTTGGCACCATTAACGGCATCACTCGACTTTTCCAGTAGGGTATGGGCAAATGAAAGCGCTTCCGCAAATGGGTCATCGGAAATACGGGTAATGAGTCCCAGTGATTTTGCTTCGGGGGCGGAAATGACTTTTGCGGTCATTGTGAGCTCTTTTACAACGTCGATGGGGAGTAATTCACGAAGCGTGATGGTGCCAGACATATCAGGGATCAGTCCCCATTTCCCCTCCATGATGGAAAATTCGCAATCGGGAGTGGCATACCGGAAGTCAGCTCCCAATGCGATTTGAAGTGCGCCGCCAAAACAGACGCCGTGGGTCACCGCAATAACAGGGACGGGTAGATTTCGCCAGACCAACGCAACGTCCTGAGCTAGATTGGAGGCTTTTCGGCCTGGTTTGAACAGCAGGCGAGCGACAGCAGTCGGGCTTGATGTTACATTCTTTACATCCAGGCCGGAGCTGAAAACCTTGCCGTTACCCTTGAGAATAACCACTTTCACGGATTTGTTTTTTTGAATTTGTTTTGCGGTATCGACCAGTCCGGTAAACATATCGATGTCCAGACCATTATATTTTTCAGGTCGATTCATTGAGACGACGGCGATGTGGTTATCGATGATTTCCAGCAAGACTCTAGACATTCAGTTTCTTCCAAGCAGTTGATTTATGGCGGGGGTGGTGTAAAACCTGTGAAAACAAGTAAAAATGGCTAAACTACCGAATAGGAACTCTTTTAGCAATGAATATCATAAGCCTGTGTTTGATAACAAAAGTGGCTATTAACGCCTCGCTTTGGCCGGTGACGATTCAAAATGGCCAGTAATGATTTTTCTGCGCGCCAGTTGGGACACAGATTACTGTCATGAATGTATCTAAAGACTTTTCAGTCAATATCCGTAATTCCTTGTCATCCAGACTGCTAAAAATAGTATTGTCTATCTATATTGCGGTTACCTTGGTCGTTACGGTTATGCATGTTTTGATTGAATACGACTCAGTGAAAAAGAATGTCCATGGTGAACTGGTAACCGTCCAGCGTACGTTTGCTGACAGTTTGTCTCAAGCGCTCTGGCAGTTGGATCGTGAGCAATTAAATGTCACGGTTGATGGTATTACCGAGTTGCCTGCCATTATCGGTGCTTCAATTTATGGATTGGATGGTGTAGTGATCGCATCCGCAGGGCAGATTGAAGATACTGAAAACCCTAAAAATAAAAGCGTATTCTGGCATGAATTTCCGCTCCAATATCGATTTGGCAATGATATTCAGGAGATTGGACTGGCTCGCCTGTATTCCAGCAATCAGATTGTGATAGACCGGATAAAGCTCGGGATAGTCATTCTCACGGTTAACGCCATTATCAAGACCGTAGTTTTGTTTTTCCTGATTGTGATTGTCTTTGATCGTATTTTGACCCGGCCTCTGGGAAAACTCGCGAAAGATGCCGATGGCATCGACCCTGACAACATACAAGCTGAACGTATCCGCGTGAGTAAAAATGAGGGGGACGAAATCAATCTCCTGGAAAACTCACTCAATGCCATGATGGACAAGGTATCTCTTTCCATCAAAGAGCTCGATAATCTGAACAAAAATCTGGAGGATAAAGTTAAAAAGCGCACTGCCTCTTTAAACGATGTTATCGTTCAGCTGGATAAGGAACAGCGCGCCTTGGTTGAGGAAGTTTCAGCGAGAATGGAAAAGGAGAAAGCGCTGGAAGAAAGTCGAAAACAAGTCCAGGAGTCGCTGGATAATCTGAGGCAGGCGCAGGAGCAACTGATCGAATCCGAGAAAATGGCGTCATTGGGTAATCTGGTAGCAGGCGTAGCCCACGAAATTAATACGCCAGTTGGACTCAGTCTCACTGGAATTACCCATTTTCAGTTTTTGGTCGAACGGTTGTCAAAACGGTATAAAGATGGAGAGCTGGAGGAGGAGCAGTTCGAGAAGTTTCTGAATGACTCTCAAGAGTTGGCACGCTCCATTGTGATCAGTCTCAATCGCGCAGCAGATCTTGTGCGCAGCTTCAAACAAGTTGCAGTGGATCAATCTCATGACACGATTCGAACTTTTCAAGCGAATAGTTATATCCACGAGGTGTTGTTGAGCCATCAAAATATTCTCAAGCAGACTAAAATAAAAGTAGAGGTACTCTGCGATGAGGCGCTTGCTGTGACCAGCTTTCCTGGAATTTGGTCACAAGTTATAACCAATTTTCTATCTAATGCACTGATCCATGGCTATGACAAAGGTGCAGAGGGGAAAATCGAGATTAGTTTCAAAGCGGTAGGTGACCAGTGGGAGTTTCGGTTTAGCGATAACGGAAAAGGGATGTCGGAAGAAACCTCGAAAAAAGTATTTGAGCCGTTTTTCACAACGAATCGGGAAAATGGTGGCAGTGGTTTGGGGATGAACATTGTCTACAATTTAGTGACGCAAAAGTTGCATGGTCGAATAGATCTCAAATCTTCACTCGGCGTAGGCACAGAGTACACTATACTGGTACCGAAAGACATCGGCAATCCAGGTCAAAATTCGCAAGCGGGCTGATATGTTTAAAAAATCTCATAAGAATCCGGTTCAAGGTGCAGATTCGCACAAAAAATACTGGAAAATCCTGATTGTTGATGATGAGCCGGAAGTGCATTCCATTACTAAAGTTGCACTGAGTGAATTCAGTTATGATGACAAAGATGTCGAAATGATCAGTGCTTACAGTGGTGCTGAAGCGAAAGCGGTTTGTCAAAACGAGCCCGATATTGCACTGATTTATCTCGATGTGGTTATGGAAACGGATACCGCTGGCCTGGAAGTGGTGCAATATATTCGGAATGAACTCAAGAATAATTTTGTCCGGATTATCCTCAGAACCGGACAGCCAGGCCAGGCACCAGAGCGAGAAGTTATCGTCAATTACGATATTAACGACTACAAGGAAAAGACGCTGTTGGATAGTGGCAAACTATTCACCTCGACTTATTCCGCACTTCGGGCGTACAACGATATTATGAACGTCGAGCGTTCCCGCGTCATGCTGGATCGATATCGGAGCGGTCTCGAAAAAGTGATCGAATCCACGGCCAATCTGTTTGAGTTGAGGTCGCTGCAAAATTTTGCCAATGGTTTGCTTGTGCAGCTGGGCTCACTGTTACACATTGATCGTGATACGATCCTGTTACGCAGCCATGGGTATACTGTGGTGCACAATGATGGCGAGCAATTCGAACTGCTCGCTGCAACCGGCGATCTAGGGAAGCGAATCGCTTCCGAGCCTGAAGTACATCATACCAGCGATCTGCTGCCACCCAAGGTTAATCAGGATTTACTGACCTGTTTGCAAACCCGAAAATCAATCGTGCGGGAGGACGTTTACGTTGGCTATTTCCCCACGAAAAGTGGAAAAATTAATTTGTTGTACCTCGACGGGGTTGGTGTGCGGGATGATCTCGATTTAAAGCTGATTGAAATTTTCTCTACGAATGTCACGATCGCTTTTGACAATCTCTACCTGGATAAAGAAATTTACGATACCCAAGTCGAAATTATCGATACCTTGGGAGATGTGGTCGAAACCCGATCCAAAGAAACTGCGAACCATGTTCGGCGAGTGGCTCACCTGTCAAGGTTGCTGGCTAAAGCCTATGGCCTGGATGTAAAAAGTTGTGATCAGCTTTATATGGCGGCGCCCATGCATGATATTGGCAAGGTTGCGATACCGGATCGCGTTCTGCTCAAACCCGGCAAGCTGGATGAAGAGGAGTGGGAGATCATGAAAACTCACGCAAAGATTGGTGAAGATATTTTCGTAAAATCCAATCGTGAGGTCTTACAAGCGGCTGCCCTGGTGGCGGGGCAGCACCATGAAAAGTTCGATGGCTCAGGCTATCCAAGAGGGCTGGCAGGGGAGGATATTCATATATTCGGTCGAATCGTTGCAGTTGTGGACGTTTTTGATGCCTTGGTGCACAAGCGATGTTACAAGGAAGCCTGGCCGATGGAGGATGTGCTGGCACTGCTGGAAAGCGAGAAAGGTAAACATTTTGATCCCCGCCTAGTTGAGCTTCTAGTGGAACACCTGCCTGCGGTTGAAGAAATTTTGCAAACCTACCCAGATAGAGAGCACTAGAAAAATGGTTTAAAGTCTTGTGCACTCTCGCAGAGTACTGAGTAACTGCGCAAGGTATTCCGGGTACGTCGCGGTACCTGTCAGGGTTTGCCCAAGCAGATCAATTTGAGCCCGTTTTACATCGGTTTCTGCGGGAATCGATTTTGTATAGAATGATGTGGTTCCCAACTCCTCCAGAAAGCAGACCTTCTCCAGCGCTCTGATTTTTTCTTGCATCCGTTTCAAATGACCAATTCCCGGTTTTTTTTCTGCACTGTCGGCAAAACTGTCGACTAAAGTGAATCCCAGTCTATCTGACAGCCGGCGAAATGCGTCATGGGCGCTGAATACCGGCCTTGATGATTCGCTTTTGAATTGTGTGGTGTAATCCTCAATCAATAAATTGATCGCTGTCGTTGTTTGTTCGCTATTTTTTGCGAACGCTCCAGCAGACTCCGGATAGAATTTACTTAGTCTGGATCGCACTTCAGGGATTATATCCAACATGAGATAGGGATCGAGCCACAAGTGAGGGTCTTGATGTCCCTGCTCAGAGAGTTTATGTATTGCACCGTTTTGATCATGGTGTGTATGGGGTTCATCATCCAACTCGACGCCAGCCAACGCTTCTATTGTGGTATTCCGGATTTGATGTGCCGTGAATACCTTTTTTAAGTAGACTTCAAACCCTTCGCCAATCCAGAAAACTTCCTTGGCATTTTTCATCTTGGTTATGTCCGAGGGCTTTAATTGATAAAAGTGTGGATTGGAGCCTGGGGGGAGTAGTACGTCGATTTGGATGTTGGTCCCTGCAATCGATCGAATAAGCATTGCCAAAGGATTTATGGAAACGACAACGCTTGGTTTCGCTGAGTCTCGATATGGGGCAGCGATTTCTGTTAGCGTGGGTGCGGAGGTCTCATGAGCGTTAGCGGTCTCTGGAGTATCCAAGCTTGCAGGGTGGCCGGACCTCACATGGTCTGATGTTGGCTGCACCGGCTCATCTTTAGAGAGGGCATAGTAGCCGATCCCGAGAACGACGAGAACTGTGACAATAATGGCTGAGAGAGAGGCAGTTTTTGGGCTCGGCATAATACAACTTGGCAGGGCTGGATCGAAAGACGGCCATGTTAACACTGTTCGAAACACAGGCCAATATTAAACCATTCGTTAATAATCGCCACCACGGGATACAACCTGTTATGGGGGTCTGGTAAAATGCCGCCCATAATCGATGTCTCAGGTTTGAGTTAATGAAATACGAAATTGTTCCCGTGACGCCTTTTGCTCAGAATTGCTCAGTGATTTGGTGTCCAAAAACAAAAAAAGCCGCTGTCGTTGATCCCGGTGGGGATCTCGATAAAATTGAATCGGTCCTGATTACACATGGCTTGAGTCTGGAAAAAATATTACTGACTCATGCCCATATCGATCATGCTGGAGCAACCCAGGATCTTGCTGAAGCGCGACAGGTAAAAATCGAGGGGCCACACCAGGAAGATCAGTTCTGGATTCAATCGTTACCCCAGCAAAGCCAAATGTTTGGCTTTCCGGAGGCAAAAATATTCACGCCTGATCGCTGGTTGGGGGATGGCGATCAGGTGACTGTCGGAGAAGAAACATTGAATGTGCTGCACTGCCCGGGTCATACTCCCGGCCACGTTGTTTTCTTTCATGCACCGAGTCGCCTTGCAATCGTCGGTGACGTTTTGTTTGCCGGTAGTATTGGGCGCACCGACTTTCCGAAAGGTGATCATGATACGCTGATCCGCTCTATCAAAACCAAGTTATGGCCCCTTGGTGATGATGTTGCATTTATTCCAGGTCACGGACCGATGTCCAGCTTTGCTGCAGAGCGCAAGAGTAACCCGTTTGTGGCGGATTAATCTTTATTGAAAAAATATCCCCAGAATCAGCTTGATCTCACGGGGCAGAAAGTAACTGTATTTTTACTAAGGAATCCATCTATGACTGTTCGTACCCGAATAGCGCCGTCTCCAACAGGCGATCCTCACGTTGGTACCGCTTATATCGCGTTGTTCAATTTGTGTTTTGCACGACAACACGAGGGGCAATTTATCTTGCGGATCGAGGATACTGATCAGGCTCGTAGTACTCGGGAGTCTGAAGAGGATATTTTCAAGGCGCTCCGGTGGTTGGGAATTGAATGGGATGAGGGGCCTGATGTCGGTGGGCCTCATGGCCCTTATCGACAGTCTGAGCGCAAAGATATGTATAAAGATTATGCGCTCGAGTTGGTTGAAAAGGGGCATGCTTTTTATTGTTTCCGCACACCGGAAGAATTGGAGGCAATCAGGCTGGCGCGAACAGAGGCCGGTTTGAATCCTGGAATAAAGGGCGATTTGGAGCTGCCTGATGACGAAGTCAAAGCTAACCTTGCAGCAGGTAAGCCCTTTGTTATTCGAATGAAAGTGCCTGATTCGGGCACCTGTGTCATTCAGGATAAACTGCGTGGCACCATAGAGATTGACTGGGCACAAGTGGATTGTCAGATTCTGCTCAAATCAGACGGTATGCCGACCTATCACCTTGCAAATGTGGTGGATGACCACCTGATGGCAATTACCCATGTTATCAGAGGCGAGGAGTGGATTAACTCAGCGCCAAAACATCAGCTGTTGTATGCGTACTTTGGTTGGGAAATGCCAGAGCTTTGTCATATGCCTTTGTTACGTAATCCGGATAAAAGCAAATTGAGCAAGCGTAAAAACCCGACCAGCATAAACTTCTATGAGCGTATGGGCTTTCTGCCGGAAGCCGTCCTGAATTATCTTGGAAGGATGGGGTGGTCCATGCCCGATGAGCGCGAAAAATTCACGCTGGATGAGATGGTTGCCAACTTTGATATCTCCCGGGTTTCTCTGGGGGGGCCGATTTTCGACATGGAGAAGCTGCGCTGGCTTAATGGGCTCTGGATTCGAGAGAATCTGGATCACGGGGCTTTCGTAAATCAGGTGTCGCAGTGGATTGCACGTAATCCTGAGTGGGAGAAACTGATTCCACTGGTCCAGAGTCGAATCGATACCTTCTCGGATATCGCACCAATGGCGAATTTTCTGTTTGCTGGCATTTTGCCACTCACTGAGGCTGATTTTGAGCATAAAAAGCTTGAGGCGGGTCAAGTTAAACGGGTATTGCAATTTACGCTGTGGAAGCTTGAAGCACTGCGGGATTGGCAAAAGGATTCAATTTTTGCGGAGGTTAAAAGCCTTTGCCAGGCAATGGAATTGAAGATGGGGGATTTTATGTTCCCGATTTTTGTTGCGATTGCAGGCACACCCAATTCCTGGTCAGTAATGGATTCCATGGCGGCGATGGGGCCGGATATGTGCCGCGCACGTTTGCGTAACGCATTGGATACACTTGGCGGGTTCTCAAAAAAGGAAACCAAAAAAGTTGAAAAAGAATTTCTAAAAGTGCTTGACTCAGAAGGGGGAAGCCAATAATATACGCCCCCGTTGTTGAGGTAAAGGGGCCATAGCTCAGCTGGGAGAGCGCAACGCTGGCAGCGTTGAGGTCGACGGTTCGATCCCGTCTGGCTCCACCAAATTATTTCAATAACAAGATGTTAAGGTAGTAAGGTTTTAGTCCCATTCGTCTAGAGGCCTAGGACACCGCCCTTTCACGGCGGTAACAGGGGTTCGACTCCCCTATGGGACGCCAATTCAAAACCCGGCTCCAGTGAGGCGGGTTTTTTGATCTGATTTGCTGATATTGGCTTCGGTCTTTTTCGGATTCGGGAAAGCGCTATTTTTAAGTGCTGTATTAAAGTATCGATCAGATTAGTTTGTTTAGAAAGGTTTAGTCCCATTCGTCTAGAGGCCTAGGACACCGCCCTTTCACGGCGGTAACAGGGGTTCGACTCCCCTATGGGACGCCAATTAAAAAACCACCCGAATGGGTGGTTTTTTTTGATCTTAAATTATTGGTGTGGTGTTGAATGCTCAAATAAATCTGAGTGGTTCAATGTGGGACGCAGTGCGCTTCAGAGCGCGGAGTTCTGAAGCACCTGCACAGACTAGCGTTCTGCTATTGAACCTTTTCCCACTCCCTCATAGGCACGAACCTGAATATCGTCGTTAGGAAACGTTTCCTGAAGATTTTCCGCGATGTGGCACGCAATCCATTCAACCGTTGAGTCTGTGTCAATGATATAAACTTGTCGGGCTGGCAGGGTAAGTTCAAATTGCCCCTGCTGTGCAACATAGTTGAACGTAATATTTTGCCCTGTCTGTCTTCCAAGGGAGATTTCTGTTTGTTCGTTCTGGCCAGATAAATCCTCTAACGTGGCAACATAGCTATCTTGAAGTTTGGTGGCCCATTCTGTTTCCAGCACTTTTTGGCGCTGTTGATTCAGATAGATTTCAATGCGGGAGCGATGACCATGGGCAATTCGTTGGCAGTTTCCAAGATGTTTTTTGAGGCCATGGCTGTAGTGATAGTATGCTCCGTTTATTTCCTCTGGTCGGATCGTGATACTAACGCCATCAACATTATCCGGTAGTACTTGATCAAACAGGTCAATCAAAAAAGTTGAAACGCTTTCGGGTGTTATTTCTTTTTCTTCGATCAGCAAAACCGCCGATGCCGGGGAGCGGTGTAGCCACTTTTCTCCCGTGCTGTTTTGGTATCCAACGTCGATCCGGTTTTCGGAACGTTCAATGAGAACGCCTTCAAGCTGTGCGGGTATCGCCAGCTTGTGATCGACTTCATCATCGATGAGATTTTTCAGCTGTTTTTTGACGTGGCCGAAGTCAAAGACCATGCCTTGTTCATCGAGTTCGCCTTCCAGTTCTACATCAACAATCCAGCTTTCACCCACTATGCCTCTTATAGGATCGAGGAAAGAAAAGTCGATAACAGTCAGGTTATTTACAAAAAGTCGATTCATTATCAGTTGGTCGCTTAAATTGTTGAATGGAAGGCAGGGCAAAGCCTGGGACATGATCGGGTGATTTTATCAGATTTGGCAAGTTAAGTAGAATAGGTATGAGTGTTTGGGGGAGTCTTGGCGCTCGACAGTATGCGCCAGGTCTGTTGGTAAAATGGGCGGGGCGTCGATTTCGCCCCGAATGCGTCAGGCCGAGTGGGCCAGGCGACTGGAAGAAAAGGTCAGGTGATCGATTATAGATCGTTGTATTCGCGGCAATAGAGGGCTTGGAAGGTCGTGCCCCATACCTTCTATGACTTTCATTTGCGCTTCTGGAATCACGCGGGCTGTATGCAGGCCGCACTCAAGTGGGATTAGCCTGTCTTCGGTGCCATGAATAATCAAGGTTGGTGTTGCAATCGTTTTGAGCAGGGGTATTCTGCACTCGCTGGCAATAATCGCTGCTGCCTGTCTTAGTGTTCCTTCTGGGTCAGAATCTCGCTCACGTGCAGTGTGCACGCGATAAAACAGCTCAAAAGGGCTGGTCGGGTAGGTTTGACTGCCAATGGTCTGAAGGGTTCTGACTTTTTGAGTAATCTCCCGGTTGGGGAGTTTCTCTTTTTGCGGGCGCAGTAATTTTAATAAAACCCGAGTGTGAGGCATCGGTAGATGTTTGGCGCCAGAGGTGGACATGATGGATGTCAGGCTTAGTGTTTTCTCCGGCGCGATTCCGGCAATGATCTGTGCAATCATGCCTCCCATAGAAGCTCCGATGAAATGGGCTTGGGGAATGGAAAGCGCTGCCATTAAGTTGAGGACATCGTCTGCCATATCATAAAGTGTATATGGGGCAAAAACAGGGCGCTTGAAACGAGAAGCAAGGAACATTTTCCCAAGATTGGGTGTTCCCTCATGGCTGAGTTTGGTGGAGAGGCCAATGTCGCGGTTATCAAAGCGAATAACTCGGTAGCCTTGATTGGCGATATGCTCGCACAAGGCTTTTGGCCATACAATCATCTGCGCACCCAGCCCCATGATCATAATCACTGCCGGGTGTTGTGGTGAGCCAAATTGTTCATATTCTAGTTTGATCGAGCCGGACAAAGCTTGGGCCATTTTTAATCCCTACGACAGACAGGCGTTGTTTGAAATATAATCGACTCGGAAATGTAACAAATCTGTGGATAAAATCCATAGTTGAAACAAAAAATTCACCTAACTGAAATATAAGTGAAAGGAAGGTTTTATTTTGGGTTGTTTTGGTGCATCGAAAAAGTGGCTTGAAAGGCCCCACTTGAATATTTCGGCTATAATTTCAAGCGTATTATCAATTCATCTTCGATGGTTTGGGTGGCTGCAAGTATTTTGAATTTAAATATTATTGCGTTTTGGATGCCGTTTGGGTTTTGGCTTGGGTCCGTATCCCTGGCTGCACTGTATTTTGGGTTGGGGTGGAATAGAAACAAGGTTGTTGCCAGCTTCTTTATATTGCTGCTGCTCGCTTGTGCCGCCAATGCATTTTCACTTGTAGTCTTACCCGAAAATCTGGTTCTCGGGGTGGTATCCCTTAGTTGTGCATTGAGTATCTTTCTGATACTGATTTTGCCGCCATCGATAAATTATTTCCGTCAGTTGATCAATCTTGAAGTATTGGCAAAAGAGAGCTTGCAGTATCTGACGAGTATGTCGCAGCAGGCTTATGAGGGTATTTACCTGGTTGATCCTGTGGATTTTCATTACGTAGATGTCAATCCGAGTGGTGCCAAGGCGCTGGGTTACAATCGGGAAGATCTGATACAGCTCTCCATTGATGATATTCACCCCGAGTCAAATTTGCTGGTCCGCAAAAAGATCAGAGAGGCAAGTCAGTCGAATTTCAATGTCACGTTCCAGGTGTGGGCGCAGCGTAGGGACGGCAGCAAGATTTATGTCGAGTTGGTGTTGTCTCATGTTCAGCGTGCGGGTCGGCGGTTTGTCTTGGCGACAGGGCGCGATTTGACGCGGTGGATTCGAAAAAATGAGCAAATCAGCCAAATGAATAGACTTTATGCTGTGTTGTCACAGTCCAATCGAGCCATTAATCAGGTCAGGGATGAGGCCGTATTGATGTCGCGTATCAGTGAAATTGCGACGGCTGAGGGGGCTTTTATTATGGCTTGGGTTGCGGGCCTGGAAGGTAGTCTGGTCAAGCCTGTTGTTATTTCCGGTCGTGATCGCGGTTATGTTGATACGTTGAAAATTGATATTAATGATCCCGGGTTCGTCAAAGCGCCGGTGGTTCGGGCATTCACCGAGAAGAAAACGATTTGTAATAATAATTTCATAGCGGAGCCCTCTTTTAGCCCGTGGAGAGAGCGGGCGAAGGAGCGCGGTTTTGTTTCAATTGCAGCGATCCCTATAAGGCGCGGTGAGGATGTTTGTTATGTGCTTGCCGTTTACTCTGAGCAGGAAGATGCATTCGATCAAAAAATGCAATCTCTGTTGGCGAGCCTGTCAGATGATTTGAGTAATGCCATTGCGCACATTGAAGCGGAAAAAAACAGAGGCGAGATCGAGAAACGGTTAAGGCAGCTTTCGAGTGCGGTAGACCAAAGTGCGGACGCGATCTTGATCATGTCGGCAGAAGGGCAGATCGAGTATGTCAATCCGCGTTTCAAGGCAATCTCGGGTTATGATGAGGCGGATGTTATTGGGCTTTCTCCAGAGCTGTTGTGTGATGGAGTTTCTGAAGTTGAGCGTTATAGACAGGTTTTGAACGATCTCTCCGGTGGGCGACAATATCGCGGGGAGTTTCGATATCGACGCAAAAATGGTGAAACATTCTGGTCTAAAGATGTTATTTCGCCGATACGTAGTAGTGCTGGCGATATTGTGCAATATGTTGCCACTTTTGAAGATTATACCGCGTTACGGGAAGCACAAAACAAGATTACACAACTTGCGTTCTACGACTCTGTAACCGGCTTACCGAATAAGCGATTAGTGCTGGATCGAATCACGCAGGCAGTAAGTAATTTGCTACCAGATGGGTTGGTTGCGGTGTTGTTTCTGGATATGGATAAGTTTAAAGGAGTGAATGACTCTTTGGGCCACAAAGCCGGAGACTATATGTTGACCGAAGTAGCCCATAGGCTTTCTGGTTGTGTGCGTCAGGGGGATACGGTCGCTCGAATTGGTGCCGATGAGTTTGTATTAGTGCTGGCATCGGTTGGACACATCGGAGAAGTGTTCCATCTTGTTGAGGACATATCCGCACGTATTCAAGAGCCAGTGAGTATTGAGGAAACCCAGCTTTCGCTGACATGTAGTATCGGTGTAACGCTTTGTCCGATTGACGGCAGTGACCCAGAGGATTTGGTTCGTAAAGCTGATATGGCGATGTTCCATGCCAAATCCAGTGGTCGCAACAATGTGCAGTTTTTTACTGAGGAAATGAATGCAAAGGCCCTGAGTATCCTCACTCTGGAGCGCAAGTTACGATTGGCTGTTCAAGAGCAGGCGTTTGAGGTTTATTATCAGCCACAAGTCAGTCTGCACACTGGCCAAGTGACGGGAGTTGAAGCGTTGTTGAGATGGCCGGATGAAAATGGGGGGATGATTTCACCAGCAGATTTTATTCCTGTGGCAGAAGAGGCTGGGTTGATGGCGAAGCTTGGAGCTTGGGCGCTGCAACGGGCTTGTTCAGATGCGGTAAAGCTTTATGATCGTGTGGGCTTCTCGTTTAAAATGGCTGTGAATTTGTCGGCCAGTCAATTCCAGCATTCTGGTGATATCGTAAGCCAGGTGGGGGAAGTCCTGGAACAGACGGGGTTGCCCGCTGCGATGCTTCAGCTGGAAGTGACTGAAAGTATGTTGATAGAGGATATGGATGCAGCTTGTGAAATTCTTGAGCAGTTACGCCGCATCGGAGTCACTGTTGCGATTGATGATTTTGGTACCGGTTATTCTTCACTGAATTATATTACGAAATTGCCTGTTGACTGCTTGAAGATTGATAAATCCTTTATCAGTGACGTAACAGAGAGTCAAGGTGGGTCGGCGGTGGCGATGACAGTTGTGACTTTAGGAAATAAACTGGGGATGAAGGTGTTGGCTGAAGGGATTGAAACTGCAGAGCAGTTGGCCTTCTTGCAAAGCCTGGGATGTGATGAATATCAAGGTTACTATTATGCAAAGCCATTGTCATTCGAAGCGCTGGTTTCCTGTCTGAGTGACTCCAGAAAAGGTCACTGACTGCGTATTGACTTAATTGTGCGCCGGCTTTCGACCTGCAGGAAGTTTTGGATGATGGAGTAGGTTAGCCCCCATATAACGATACCGTTGAATCTGTAGCACGGAACATTGATGCTGCCGTAAGGAGTCCGCCATCGATAACTGGATTTGAATTGTTGTGTCCGGAGTGTTTGAATTGGAATCCATTGAGCATTTGATAGTTCGCTATTGAGGTGGGTTGTTATCGGGGTCTCTACTTCGAATACGAAAGGCGTGATGAACATGGGTTTGAGGGCGTGGTGCACCCGCGTAATCTTTCTGTTTAGCTTGTAACTGGCATCCATGTTTAGTGAAATGCTGGTTTCTTCCATTAACTCTCGTTTGGCTGTTGCTTCCAGGGATCGGTCTAGCGGGTCTGATTTGCCACCCGGAAATGCAGCGTCTCCAGACCATGGGTCTCCTGAGCGGGTTGCGCGTTGGACTACGAGAATTTGATTCGGAAATGACTTTGTTTTAAGGATTGCGACGGCTGCGTGATAGTAGAGCCTCTGTGTAAAAAGTTGGCTTTCAAGCATGGGGGGGCTCGTCGGAAGGCAAGCTCGAACCATTTCTGGCTCAAGCTACTCGGTCGGTCGAATAAGGCGCGGGACTAAAACATGCCCGATAAAAATGCAATACCTGCAGTAAAAACACCAATACTGGTTGCCAGGGCAAGCATATATGCTTTGTTAGAGGATGCTCGTTGATTCTGGGTGTACAAATCTATAGTGCGTTGCGCAATATCTTCAGCCGTTTCCCTGGAAATGTCATGGGCTTGTTGAATCGCCTCTGTTTGCAGGGTTTGCCAGAACTCGGTGTCAATTGACTGCACTGAAGTCATATGATCCTTCAGCTCTTCCATTTGTTCTGGTGAGATTCCGCTAGACAATCCGTTCGCTTCCAGGTCTTTGCGGAATTCGGCAAGTTGATTGCTGAGGAATACGCTGACTTCTGCTGCAACTTCATCTTTCAGTTGCACAGTGTGATCCCGAAGTTCTTTGCGGAAAGATTCGATAACGTCTTCGAGTTGATGATTCTGATCTGATCGGGTTTCTTCGATCAATCTTTTCAGGTGGTCATATTGTTCGTCAAACAGGTTGCTGAGCAATTCATGCAGCCTCGTGTTGATGTGAGTCTTAACTGCAGAGTAGGCTACTTGTTCGATCATGTCACTGGGTAGAGGAATTCCCCCACCGGTGCTGTATTGTTGGGCATTGTTTTGGCCGGTGTTGGACACGGATATTCGTGTGTCGTCTACAGGTGGTGCGGTCAAATCAATTGTTGGTTCTGGAAGATTTCCACTGGCAACATCGGTTTGCAGATTGTCCAGTATCTCAGACAAGCCTTGTGGCTGAGGGGGTTTGGTCAGAATGCTGTAGATTCCGTATTCTTTTGCCTCCTCAATGAATTCTTCCGTTTTCTTGGAGGTGCACATGATAATTGGAATCCCGGATGTATCAGGATTGCTTTTGATGGCGCGAGTAGCCTCCACGCCGTTCATTCCTGGCATCAGGTGATCCATGAAAATGACGTCAGGTTTGCTGTGGGTGTTGAGGAAGTCCAGTGCCTCTTCAGCCGACCCAGCCATGCTCACGTCAAGGTTGATTTTTTCTAATAGTTTGCTCAGTGCAAATCGGGCTACCTTGGAATCATCCACTAGCAACGCATTTTTAATAACCATTTTTGACCTCAAATCGACCTCGTTCAGACAAGTAGTGTTGCTTGCCATCCCTGATTCTCCTTATTTTCTTACCAGCCTTCCATAGGTGGGCATTGTGTAGCCCGATAGCTTTTATCTCGGTAACAAACGCCGGGCTCATTGGTCCGGGCGGTGAAAATTTCACCCTCTGGCGTTGTTAGTGTTGCTTTACCGAAAGGCTTGCCAAATTTAAAAGTGCCTGTGATTTTACTGCCATTGGGGTTTAGAAGCTCACCTTGGCCATGATACTGTCCATCCATGAACTGCCCAATATACTGTTTGCCACTGGAAAAGGTTTCGGTGCCTTTTCCGTGGTACTTACCATTCGAGAACGAGCCTTCGAAATGGGTTCCATCCGGATAGGTCAAATTACCAGTGCCATGAAATAAATTTTCGGAAAAACCGCCTACATAAAGCAGGCCTTGCTTCGTTGTAAGCGTGCCTTCACCACTCAAGGAGCCATTAATCCAGAATCCTGAATAAATGTCACCATTGACCTTGGTCAAGGTGCCATTGCCGTTAAACTGGTTGTCCTTGAATTCACCAATATAGGCATCACCGTTGGCGAGCGTAATAGCGCCTTCACCTTGCATTTGTCCTTCAAACCAGTCGCCACTGTATTTGGTGCCATCGGGATACCGGATTGTGCCGCTACCATGGAAGAGTTTATTGATAAAGGAGCCTGTGTACTCCGTTCCATCTTCGCCAGAATAGCTTCCTTCGCCTGTGAGTACTCCACCGACCCATTCACCATTGCGATATTCAACATAGGTGTACTCTTCGAGTCTGGCGATTAATGTGTTGCGCTTTCCGGGAAGGACATTTACTTCGCCTCTCCAGCTAGTATAGCCGGATTTAGCAACTTCGATTTCATATCGTCCGGGTTTTAATTCCAGATCGAGTCGTGTTGGCCCGTAGGGTTTTCCGTCAATGAGCACTGTGTCTTCATTTACATTGGAGCGAACCGTAAGCAGGCCTGTAATTGCTGCAGGTTTGGGTTTGGCTGCCCGTCGTGGTGCAGGCGCTTCTACCCGTGTGATAATCTCTTCCATTTCGGGTTCTGGTGCAGCGGTGGTACTTGCCTGTACTTCGGTGGAAGGCACTGTGGTAGCTGATGGTGTTTCAGTTGCTACAGACATGCTTTGTGATCCTGAAGGCATAGCTTCTGATCCTGAAGGCATAGCTTCTGATCCTGAATGCTCAGCTTCTGACCCTGAAGCTCTAGTTTCTGCCGCTGTAATTGCCTCTGGAGCAGATTCCGTGCCTTTATGCTTGGGCACGTCTGCGAAGATCGATTCTTCTTCGAGTGCCTCTGCGTCGAGGTTGGAAGTATCTATGCCAGAGGAGGATTTTTCAGTTTCGAAAGGCGTATCGGCAAAGACCGCATCGAGTTCAGCGTCGCTGACCTTTTCATCCTGGGCTGATTGTTCTGGGTTCTGGTCATCATCGGTAGTGCTTTGAGAGGGTTGAAATGTGCTTATAGGTGTCGTTGCTACCGATGGAATAGTTTTTCCAGAATCCAGGTGGTCAGATGTTACTTTTGCAAATCCAGCAGTCAGCAACATCATAAAGGCCAGGGCATTTGCAAATAGTAGGGGTCTGACGTCGACCATTAATTAGCTACCTCTTTCGCTAAGCTTTAAGCTTTAATAGTAGCGCTATTTGATACAGAACGTAACTGATTTGAAACGATATTTAGTGTTTTGCAATTAGGTTCACACTTTGTCCGGGCTCTCCTCACGCTGGGGTTGAGCAATTGCTCTATTATTGTCCAGTTTTTGAAGCTCCTCCCAGGCCCTCATATGCACATCAGCTTCATATTCATAAGGTGATTTGTAAGGTGTCAGAACGAGATCAAAGACCGCAAATATGAACCCTATAGACACCCAGGCAATAAATAGAGTTTCAATTGTTGAGGCTTGTTGTTGCGGGTTGGAGTCAACAAACGACTGGAGCAGGGGGAGGAGGTCCAAAACCATTGCGACCGGGTTGAATCTGGAGAATACCAGTGGAATCCAGACAGCGATGAATATCGGGAAAAAGCCGAATGACCAAAGGAAGCGTCGAAGTAAATAGATGGTGAGTGCGTTGAGGTTTCGCCTGCGTAATTCGGGTATGCCTTTGATGTTGGCCAGATATTTTTTTCGTTCAACCCAATAGGCTTCGATTTGGTTTTCAGCGAGCGTCGTTTTCACTGTTCTTATTGTGTCCTTGGAATTTGTTGGTTTTTCGCTAGCGATCATCATGGGCGCGAAACACGCTTCATCGCCTAACGTCGGCCGTTTTGTATGTGTTTCCGGTTGTAGTTTAGTGATTTACGTACACTCATGCGAAAAATCATTTACGTTAATTTGGCACAATTGTACTGTGCATATAAAAGTGTTTAGAAGATTTCGTGCGGTTAGGCGGTTTAAAAGCAGTTCATGCATGCAAATATAGCGAGTTGATCTAAGGATAGCTACATTCTTTCAGGCTGGCTAGATGCTTTTAGGTGTGCAGTTTTACGTAATGGGTTTACCTGAAGCCCGGAGAGCGCTACCCTGTCTAAACGTGTTCTAAGCAAAGGAATTAGCAGAGCCTGGTAACAGACTGCTGTAACTATTGATTGATAGTAGAGAGTTATGACATTTTCATTTATCCGAAAGCAGAAGATCGAGTCGTTGAATGTCGATATCGAAGAGTATTGTCATGAGAAAACAGGTGCGCGCCATTTACATATCGCCGCTGAAAACCCAGAAAACGTATTTTTGGTTGCTTTCCGAACAGTCCCGAAGGACTCTTCCGGTGTAGCCCATATTCTGGAACACACGGTTTTGTGTGGAAGTGAGAAGTATCCCGTTCGTGATCCGTTTTTCATGATGATTCGACGTTCTTTGAATACATTCATGAACGCCTTTACCAGTAGCGATTGGACGGCTTACCCGTTTGCCAGCAAAAATCGCAAGGATTTTGATAATCTGCTGGAAGTATATTTGGATTCGGTGTTCTTCTCGCGGATCGATCCTTTGGACTTTGCCCAGGAAGGTCATCGAGTCGAATTTGAGACGGTAGACGACCCCGCCTCGCCATTGGTCTATAAAGGGGTTGTTTACAACGAAATGAAAGGCGCGATGAGTTCGCCTACGAGTTTGTTGTGGCAGGCCCTGACCAAGTATATCTTCCCTTCGACCACGTACCATCACAATAGTGGCGGCGAGCCTGACCACATCCCGGATCTCAGCTACGATCAGCTTCAGGCGTTCTATCGCAAACACTACCATCCCAGTAATGCGGTTTTCATGACTTATGGGGATATTCCCGCTCAGGAACATCATGACCGGCTGGAGATGTTGGCATTAAGTCGCTTTTCGCATCAGCTTATCGATACACGTATTCCAGACGAGAAGCGATATTATGCCCCGGTTCGTGTCCAAGAGGCGTACCCCATTCCTGAGAATGAGCCTGATTCAGGCAAGACCCATATCGTTACCGGGTGGTTGCTGGGACACTCTTTCAACCTCGAGGAAAACCTGGAAGCTCATCTGCTGGCAAATGTTTTGTTCGAAAACAGCGCATCGCCACTCCTGAAGGCGCTTGAAACAACCCATCTTGGTCATTCTCCTTCACCGTTATGCGGGCTTGAGGACTCAAATCGGGAAATGACGTTTGTTTGCGGTATCGAGGGAAGTGAGCCTGATCGTGTTCAGGAATTTGAGGCGTTGATACTCGACACCCTCAACGGGGTTGCGGAAAATGGCGTTGAGCAAGAGCGGCTGGAGGCGGTTTTACACCAGTTGGAATTGAGTCAACGAGAAATTTCCGGTGATAGTTACCCCTATGGATTGCAGTTAATTTTGTCAGCACTCTCTCCGATGATTCATGGCGGGGATCCGATTGAGTTGCTGGATCTGGATCCGGTTCTTGTTGGATTGCGGGAGAAAATTGCTGATCCCGAATACATCAAGGGGCTCGTCAAGAAATTGTTAATTGACAATCCGCATCGTGTAACGCTTCTCATGTCACCGGACAAGCAGTTGGAGTCCCGTCGGGACAAAGCCAGGGCTCAAACTTTGGCAAGCATTAAAAAATCCTTGTCCGAAAGTGAGTCCAAAGCGATTATTGAGCAGGCCCAGGCTTTGAGTCATCGACAACTGCAAAAAGACGACGATTCTGTTTTACCCAAAGTCACAGTTGAAGATGTTCCTTTACATCTTCAAATCCCTGAAGGGGATGTGAAGCAATCTATCGCTGTGTATGAGCAAGGTACAAATGGTTTGGTTTACGAGCAAATTATTGTCCCGTTACCGGTGCTGACGGATCAGGAAAAAGATATTCTGGCGATATACAGTTATTGCCTGACCGAGTTAGGCTGTGGGGATAAAAACTATCTTGATATGCAGGATTGGCAGTCAGCGGTTACCGGTGGTGTATCGGCTTACACCAGTGTGAAAGGGCGAATTGATGATGTTCAGGCTACCACCGGTAGCCTGGTTTTGTCAGGCAAGGCCTTGGCTCGGAATTATCAGGCACTTGGTGATCTGATGCATGCAGTGATGGATGATGTACGTTTTGAGGAAAAGGAACGTATTCGTGAATTGGTTGCTCAAATTCGCTCCAAACGTGAACAGGCTGTGACATCAAATGGCCATGCATTGGCGATGGGGTTGGCGTGTAGTCAATTCAGTCCCGCTTCTGCGCTTGCATTCAGGTTGGCAGGCTTGCAGGGTATTCAAGCGATCAAGATACTGGATGACGCCCTGCAGGACAGTGTTGAAATGGACAAGCTGGCAGATATGTTGAGTAAGCTCCATGATAAAATTCGTAGCATGCCACGTAAATATCTTATCGTCTCAGAGTCAGAATACGCAGCTTTGTGTCGGGCGGATATTGAAGCACGTGTAATCGAATTAGAGGCGAGTGCAGAATCACTGAAATTACATGCTGTCCGGGAGCATACCAAGGCAGGTTGGCTGACTTCGACTCAGGTTAATTTCTGCTCTAAAGCATATCAAACTGTACCGGTAGAGCATGAAGATGCGGCTGCGCTGACTGTTTTGGGAAACTTTCTCCGCAATGGTTACCTTCACCGGGCGATCAGGGAGCAGGGAGGCGCCTATGGTGGAGGGGCAGGGCAAGATAGTTCCGTTGCTGCATTTAGGTTCTATTCCTATCGCGATCCCCGTTTGGAAGAAACCCTTGCCGACTTTGATGAGGCAGTCAACTGGCTGGTTAGTCAAGAGCACGAGCATCAGGCCTTGGAAGAAGCCATCCTGGGTGTTATTGGTCAGATAGACAAGCCCAAGTCTCCAGCAGGAGAGGCTAAGGTCGCGTATCATAACCTGATGAATGGTCGTACGCCCGAGCAGCGAGAGCGTTTCCGGACTCGGGTGTTGAATGTGACGCTTGATGATTTGAAGCGGGTTGCTCAGACTTATTTGGTCGGCGAGGCCAGTATTGGTGTGGTAACCAATGCCGGCAACCGGGTTGTGCTGGAACGTCTTGGCCTGACAGTGCAAGAGTTGTAGTGCTTTGACGATGTGGTTCGGGCGGCAGATTATTTAACTCGCCGCTCGATGCCCGTTTCAAGCAGGATTCGGGTTGCGATTTCCTCAACTGAATAATCGGTTGTATTCAAATAGGGGATTCGTTCTCGACGATACATCAATTCCACTTCTTCAACTTCGTAATTACATTGTTTTATAGAAGCGTAGCGAGAGTTGGGGCGCCGCTCATTCCGAATTAAAGACAATCGCTCTGGTTCGATTGTGAGTCCGAAAATTTTATTCTTGTGTACTTTTAGCGGGGCAGGCAGTTTCTGATCATCAATATCGTCTTCAGTAATCGGGTAATTGGCTGCTTTTATGCCGTATTGAAGTGCCAGATAGATGCAGGTCGGGGTTTTGCCGCTTCGTGATACGCCAACGACAATGATATCGGCTTCATTGTAATACCGGGTGCGTGCACCATCGTCGTTATCCAGGGCGAAATTGACGGCCTCCATTCGGCGTTCGTAGGTTCGGGAAGCGGTATTGATGGCGTGGGATTTGCCGACAATATGGGTTGACTTGGTGTGAAGCTCGTTTTCAAGTAGTCCCATGAACGTGCCGAAAATATCGATCGTAACCGCATTCGCTTTAGCGATTTCCGAACGTATGTCTGCATCCACTATAGTATCGATGACAATCGGTTTCTCATTGTCATTCATGGCGCTCTTGTTTATTTTTGCGACGGTTTCGCGTGCTTTTTCGATGCTATCAATATAGGGGAGTGTGATTTTGTCGAATTCAATGGACTCGAACTGTGCCAGCAAGCTAGTGCCAATGCCTTCTGCAGTGATCCCTGTACCGTCAGATATGAAAAAAGCAGATCGTTTCATCGCTTTGAGGTCTCCGTAGACACATTCCCGACTGGAAAGAAGCGTGTCGTTCAAAATTTCTGTTTTAATTAAATGATATGTAAAAACTACTATTGTCTGGTCCGATCTTTATCGGTCAAGGTCGTTCTTTTGCCGTGGGAGTGTATTACCTGAGTCGTATTGTTTGCCGTCAACGAAATTATGTTGGTGCGATATTGATGCCCCAAATTGGTCGAGACAGTATATAATGCGCGCTTGGCTTCGGGGTTTTTATAATCATTTGGTTAGTGAAACGCCCTGATATAGAGTATTATTGTTGTTCCATTAAGTGATGTCGAGAGCTGAAACAGCTGAAATCCGTTTTTATTCGTAATCCGGTTTAAAAATCGTAGTGTCCCGACATCACAGCTGTCCAAAAGATAGCAATAATTCACAGAAATAAACGAGGGAGACAAGCTTTGGATAAGTATATTGCCTGGTTTAAAGACCTTGGAATGAATGATGTTGACCGGGTAGGCGGTAAAAATGCTTCACTTGGAGAAATGATTAGCAATCTTGAAAATGCCGGTGTTTCGGTTCCGGGTGGGTTTGCTACAACAGCGGATGCTTATCGTGAGTTTTTGGCTACAGACGGGCTTGATAAAAAAATAGATGCAGCATTGAAAGCGTTGGATGTCAATGATGTCAATGCTCTGGCTGCCACTGGCGCACAGATTCGGCAGTGGGTGGTCGATACTCCCTTTCCGGCAGAACTGGATGTTGCTCTAGGTCAGGCATTCAAATTGTTGGCCGGTGAAAATGAGAATATGTCTGTGGCAGTGCGTTCTTCTGCAACCGCAGAAGACCTTCCTGATGCCTCATTTGCAGGGCAGCAGGAAACATTTTTGAATATTGTCGGCTTGGAAAGCATCAAGGTTGCGGTTAAAGAGGTATTCGCATCATTATTTAATGATCGAGCCATATCATACCGGGTTCATCACGGCTTTGATCACGCAGAAGTTGCATTGTCTGCGGGTATTCAGAAAATGGTTCGCAGCGAATCTGCTTCCAGTGGGGTTATGTTTACACTTGATACCGAATCAGGATTCCGAGATGTTGTGTTTGTTACTTCATCATACGGGCTGGGTGAAACTGTCGTTCAAGGTGCCGTAAATCCCGATGAATTTTACGTCCACAAGCCAACTTATGAGGCGGGCCGTCCTTCCATTTTGCGTCGTAATCTGGGTAGCAAAGCAATCAAAATGATTTATACCGGTGATACCACTGCGGGTAAATCGGTTGAAACAGTGAAAGTTGAGCCTGAGTTGCGTCAGCAGTTTTCGATTACAGACGCAGAGATTGAAGAGTTAACTCGCCAGGCACTGATCATCGAAAAACATTATCAGCGACCCATGGATATTGAATGGGCGAAAGATGGTGATGATGGCCAAATTTACATCGTTCAAGCCCGCCCTGAAACGGTTAAGAGCAGAAGCTCGGCGGCAACTATGGAGCGTTACCTGCTGAAAGAAAAGGGTAAAGTTCTGGTTGAGGGGCGAAGCATCGGTCAGAAGATTGGCAGCGGCCCTGTGCGGATCGTAACATCAATTGCAGAAATGGATAAAGTTCAGGAAGGCGACGTACTGGTTACGGATATGACGGATCCTGATTGGGAACCCGTGATGAAACGTTCTTCTGCGATTGTTACAGATCGCGGTGGTCGAACCTGTCATGCCGCTATTATTGCCCGCGAATTGGGGATTCCCGCGGTTGTTGGTTGTGGTGATGCGACTGAAAAGCTGGTGGAAGGAACCGAAGTTACTGTTTCCTGTGCTGAAGGCGACACCGGGATGATATATGAAGGTAGCCTGGATTTTGAATTACGTGAAAACAGTGTAGATTCAATGCCACCGTTGTCTTTCAAAATCATGATGAATGTGGGTAATCCTGATCGAGCCTTTGATTTTCAGAGTCTGCCTAATGAAGGGGTGGGGTTGGCCCGATTGGAATTTATTATAAACCGCATGATCGGAGTCCACCCAAAAGCGCTGCTTAATTTTGAAAACCTACCCCGTGATGTTAAGCAGGTTGTTGAAAAGCGAATTTCTGGCTACGGTGAGCCGGTGGACTTCTATGTCGAAAAACTAGTGGAAGGTATTTCAACACTTGCAGCTGCTTTTGCTCCCAAGAAAGTTATTGTTCGTTTGTCGGACTTCAAATCAAACGAATATGCGAATCTGATTGGCGGCACGATTTACGAGCCGGACGAAGAGAACCCCATGCTGGGCTTCCGCGGGGCATCCCGATATATTTCTGAAACGTTCCGTGATTGTTTCGAGTTAGAGTGTCGAGCACTTAAAAAAGTTCGGAATGAAATGGGCTTTACTAATGTCGAGATCATGGTACCCTTTGTCAGAACCGTGGGTGAGGCAAAGCAAGTTATTGAGCTGTTGGAAGAAAATGGCTTAAAGCGTGGTGAGAATGGCCTCCGGATTATCATGATGTGTGAGCTGCCAGCAAACGCCTTGCTTGCGGAGCAGTTCCTGGAGCACTTTGACGGGTTCTCAATTGGATCGAATGACTTGACTCAGTTAACCTTAGGTTTGGATCGTGATTCAGGAATAGTTGCGCATCTATTTGACGAGCGTAACGATGCGGTCAGAGCTTTGCTTTCCAATGCGATTAAAGCTTGTAAGGATGCGGGTAAATACATTGGGATTTGTGGACAGGGCCCTTCAGATCACCCGGATCTGGCAAAGTGGTTGATGGAGCAAGGTATTGATACTGTTTCATTGAACCCGGATTCCGTATTGGATACTTGGTTCTTCCTCGCGGAACAACAACCTAAGTAAATAGATTTGTCTGCGGGTTTGTGTGAACGTCGTCCCTCTGGTCGGCGTCACGCAAAATATCAAGTGTTCCCGGGGATATCTCTTCCCCGGTTATTTGCTCATCTTTGATCTCATCCTTTAGTATCCTAGTACCTTATTGTGCTCTATGTTTTGAACGCTCAAATTGAATTAACAGTTGATGACGTCTCAACAGGCAGATTGGTCATCACCGTCTTTAAACGTTGCATACAAACTAAACATATTCAAGGAAGCTTCCAGCCGTTATGAGAAGTAGTAGTGAACTATTTCCAACTCGTTTGATATCTGCGGAAATCTATGGGCCTTTTTCTGTGGATTCGTATTTATTGAAGCCGAATAATTCGCCCGATAAGTCGGTAGAGTTGGCTGTTACACGAATTGCCAAGGAAGGTAAGCCAACGCAAAAGCCTCCCATCATCTGCCTGCATGGCTCTTTTTCCAATCGTATGTTGTGGTTGCCTCGGGTGGGAGATGGATTAGCGCATTACCTCGCTTCGCACGATTACGAAGTGTGGTTACCGGAAATGCGCGGACACGGTCTGTCGCCCATGAATCGGGACTACCTTAATACCCGTTGGGATGATGTCGTTAAGCTTGATTTGCCAGCTATTAGTGATTTCGTTGCTGAGCAAACTGATCGAAAACCAATCTGGATATGTCACTCTTTGGGAGGGGCAATGTTGCTGGGCAGTCTTACCAGTCAGAGTATTGATCCCGAGCAGGTCGCCAGTGTGGTGCTCATGGCAACACAGGTGAATCACGTGCATTGGTCATTGAAAATTCCTTTGATGGCTCGGTTAAGCGCTTGGTTGGTGAAGCGTCAGGGTATCATTGAGGGCTATAAGCGCGAATATGGTCCTGAAAATGAACCCAGTCAGCTCTTAAGCGATATAATCTCTTGGCAATCCTCAAGAGGGTGGAAATCAAAAGATGGGCATGATTACTGGGAATCGCTTGCCAGGCTCGGTATGCCTGCGCTTTGTGTGGCTTCGACTGGGGACATCATGGATAAGAAGGATGGTGTTAAAGCCTTGCATGATCAGCTAGGCGCTTGCCGTAAAGAATATAAGAAGTTTAATTTCACTTCGGAGACCGGTTATCGATCCCATTACTCAATGGTCCTGAGTCAGGAAGCGAAACGTTATGTTTGGCCATATATTTTGAATTGGCTGGAATCGATGCTTTTTGATGGTGATTTGAAGGTTGCTTAACTTATGGTTCAGAATAACAGCGAAATGAAAAGTCAGCGCACAGCGTTGGTACTTGGGTCTACCGGTTTGGTTGGTAGTGAATTGATTCGAGGGGTTTTGGCAAGTGGGTTGTACGATCGTGTTATCACTTATGGTCGACGTAAACCGGCAATAGCCCACAGTAAGTTACAGAGTATTCTGGGAAACTTGGAAGAGTTTGCTCAAAAAACAGATGCGCTTAGTTTTGATGATGTTTATTGTTGTCTTGGCTCAACGATTAAAAAGGCAGGGAGTGAAGACGCGTTTCGGCATGTCGATTTTGATTGGCCAGTGCAGATAGCATCCCTTTTATGTGAGAAAGGGTTGCGGCACTTTGTGATTATTTCTGCCTTAGGAGCGAATGCAGATTCTGCGTTGTTTTACCCCAGAATAAAGGGCGAAACTGAAGATGCACTAAAACGTCTGCCGATACCTTACCTTACTATTCTGCGGCCGTCACTCTTGGTTGGTGATCGAAAAGAAACCCGCTTTATGGAAGGGGTAAGTGCAAAGCTGATGGGGATTGTTAAGCCGGTACTCATTGGGCGGCTCACGAATTTACTACCAGTGAGTGCTGAGAAAGTGGCCGAGGCTATGGTTCAAGCAGGGCGGGAGTGTGCATCAGAGAGTCGCAACGCGCAGTTGCTGGTTTTAGACTCAGCAACGATCCAGAGATACTAGGTTTCATAATTAGCTTCGGACGCGAAAAGTTCAAGGTTACTCACGTCCTTAACACTCATTCTAAACTACCAAGATGAAGTATGGAGATTGTATGACTATAGTTACACCCGATTTGTGTGATGATTTTCCTGAGAATATCAGGGTTGTTGAACCTATGTTCCAGAACTTTGGTGGCCGTAAAGCATTTGGTGGTGAAATTGTCACTGTGAAATGTTTTGAAGATAACTCTGTCGTCAAAGAGCAGGTTGGCTTGCCTGGCAAAGGTAAAGTGATGGTTGTTGATGGTGGCGGATCGAAAAGGGCTGCATTGCTGGGTGATATGCTGGCAGAGAAAGCGGCTGAAAATGGTTGGGAAGGTATTATTATCTTCGGATGTATTCGGGATGTTGATGTTATTATGCAGACTGAGCTTGGAGTGCAAGCCCTGGCTACACACCCGATGAAAACCGAGAAGCGGGGCATCGGTGACCTTAATGTTCCCGTAAAATTTGGTGGTGTTGAGTTTAAACCCGGTGACTATGTATATGCCGATAATAATGGCGTAATTGTTGCCGATAAAAAGCTGATTTGAATGTCTTTTTGATGGGGCAGGTCACAGTTTAGGCTGTCTGGCCATCTGTGACCTTGCAAGGTTTGGTGTCGCGGGTTAATGGATTAGCTCCATGCCCGTTGAATCACTGACCCTTTACCGTCAAAATTTCAGTGCCTAGAAGATACTTGCCTTCTGCCGTTTCTTCGCACCGTCTAACAACGACCTGGGTTTCAAATGGTGGGAAAGATTCATTGTTGGAAGGCAGCATCGTGTGCATCTCTGTACCTGCATCAATTGCTTCCTCGGTTTCGATCTGCATGCCGGTTCCGCTCAAATCTTTGCAAATTGCTTTAATTGTTTGATTGGTTTTCTGAATAACCAGCGTAATTTCCGCGTTAACTTGCATTCGAATAAAGTCACGCTTCTCACTGTAATCTTTTATTAGCGAATTCATCATATCAGACAAGACCCTTTATTGTTTTTGTCCCTAATGTTATACGTTTATTTCAAAGCTGTGTCAAAGTTGAAATAGTTATAAAAAATTCCATCATATGAATATATAGTGTGTTTGTGATTTTTTGCACCCTATATATAGATAATTTGAATTGGGGTGACTATAATTGATAGTCCCCCTTCAGGAAAATTCATACTCAGTCGCAGCAACTGTTATTTTCAAGACCCTAGCCTCGGGCCGATTATCGTTTTATTAAGCCCAACTATCATTTTTCTTGGTAGGCTTCATCCAGGGGATAATCAAAGCGATGAGCACACCAAGTCCAACGAGCCCGCCACCCAACAACATAAAATCTGTCTCGGATTTATCTTTCAATCTTTGATTGTCTGCTTGCAGAAGCTCAAGCTCATTTCGAAGTTGCTGATTGCTCTCCTGAAGTTCCCGGTTTCTTTGGTCAAGGAAAATCGCATTTGAGGAAATGCTTTTAATCTCTTCCAGTTCTGTAGTGAGCGTGGAGTTTAATTTTCCAAGTGTTGTATTACTTTCCTTTAGCTCGCTGTTTTCTTCGAGTATTTTGGAAATTTCACTGCTTTGGTTTTTGTCTTTTGATTCAAGAATCTGAAGCTTCTTTAATGCCGCCTCAAGTTTATCCTTCGCGATGGGTTCGCTCACGAGAAAGCGGGTTGGTAACCAGCCTACAGCTCCGCCTGGCTCTTTGATTTTAGAGTATCCCGTCTCAGAGCTTTGCTCCATGACCTCAACACTCGTACCGCTTTTTATGCCTTTGTGTACAATTCGATAGCCGAGTCCCTGGCCACTGCGCAGTGGTACAAAAAGCGTATCATCTACATACATACTTTTGGCCGAAATCGTCGGGGTAAAAATAAAGAGTAGTAGTAAAGTCGTAATTATTCTCACAATGGTCTACCTTGAGATCGTTAATAGTCGCTTTAGATTATCTTCACAATCTGGAAGTTAGGTGTGCTTGAAATGTAGCGATTAAGCGTTAGGGTAATACCTTTTTGAAAGGCTTTACTATGACGGACTTGTATACGCCCGCAGCAAGGTAGGGATCTTCATTTGCCCATTTTTCTGCCAGTTCCTGATTTTGAAATTCTGCAACAACTAAACTTCCCGAGAAACCGGCATCTCCTGGATTTTCTGCATCAATTGCGGGGTGTGGACCGGCCAAGATCAAGCGTCCTTCCTGTTTTAGTGCGTTCAGACGTTCTAAGTGTGCCGGGCGCGCTTTGACGCGTAATGGAAGGCTATTCTCTACATCCTGACTGATAATGGCGTATAACATAGGTTGTCCTGTAACAAAGATTGTCCTGATGGACGTGACTCTACTTGTTCGTGGCTTCATCCTTCGTCTTTTGAGACGGACGCATCTTTTTCTGATATGTAAGGTGAAATGTACAGTCCGATACCGATCACGAAGAGTATGTTAAGTCCGATAAAACCGAAAACTTTGAAATTAACCCAAAACTCCTGGCTGAAAGTATAGGCTATCCAAATGTTTAAGACGCCGCAAACGAAGAAAAATGCGGAAGCCAGCCCATTGATGTTAGTCCAGATATTTGCGGGAAGTTCAAGGTTGTCCTCCATCATTCTTTGTACCAGGTTCTTGCGGGTAAAGAGCTGGCTGAAAATCAGAGCTACAGCAAAAATCCAGCTAACAGCGGTTGGTTTCCACTTGATAAAAGTTTCATCCTGCAGCGCTATCGTCAATCCTCCAAAAAATAGGACAAGAACTAATGTGATTATGTGCATTTTTTCTACTTTTCGGAAGCGGATCCACAAGTAGCTGACTTGAATTGCTGATGCAATGACGAGCACGCCCGTGGCAGTGATGATGTCTTTCGTGTACTGGTAGGCAATAAAAAAAAGTATAAGTGGAAAAAAGTCGGTAAATGCCTTCATTTTTGTGCTGGTATCCGTTTTGTCACAGGGTGCTTTTGTTAGGGTGCTGGATTTTCAGGATCTGATAATGTTTGGGGTAATCACATTCATGTCTGGTATTATAACCTGATTATTCAGCAAACTTCGACCGGGGTCTTTTCACAATTGATCGTTGACTTACATTCTCATAGCACGGCGTCTGACGGTGTGCTTACACCTTCACAACTCGTAGAGAGAGCAAAAGCTCAAGGAGTCGAGCTTTTCTCGGTGACAGATCATGACACGATTTCCGGGCTCGGGGAAGCCTCATTGGCTGCCAGAAGGCATAAAATACGGTTGGTATCTGGAATTGAATTTACGTGTTTGTGGAACAAAATGGTGTTTCATATCCTGGCTTATAATTTTGACCCAGAACATCCTGCAATTCAGGACGCAGTAAAGTATCAAACGCGAATCAGGTTTCAGAGGGGGGAAGCGATTGCTGAGAAGCTGCAGCAAAAATTCAATTTCCATGGGCTTGCCGATTCCGTTACCGGTCTGTGTGGCGAAAAGCCACCAGGGAGGCCCCATTTTGCTCGTGCCATGGTGTCACTGGGTTATGTTAAGACCGAGCAAGAGGCATTTTCGAAGTATCTCGGTATTGGTAAGCCTGGTGATATTAAAGTGGCATGGCCAAATTTGGAAGAGACGATGACCTGGCTTTCAGAAGCGGGTGCGGTTACTGTGCTTGCTCACCCGCGGAAATATGGTATTACGTTAACGAAGCTGCGCGGGTTTATTGATGCTTTCAAGCAATTACGCGGTCATGGGCTTGAAGTAACTACTGCGGGTCAAAAGCAGGGGGAGGTGGGCTTGCTTGCGGATCTGTGTCAACGATACGGGTTAGTGGGGTCTGTTGGAAGTGATTTTCATTCGCCAGGTCGCCCGTGGTGTGAGCTTGGGAGGTCGTTACAGCTTCCTGGCAGTGTGGAGCCAGTTTGGTCGCTATTTTAAATCAGCATCAGATTCGAGCTGGGTGTCACCCACAACATAACGGTCGGAGACCCAAAGTATTAATTTTTTTGGAACTTTACGTCCTTCATGTCTAAACTTTGATTCAGGTTGAGACATTCTTTGTGTGTCTGCTTACGGTACTCAATATTGGTTTAACTGTTCTGAGTTTTTCAACCGACATCCCTAATTGAGGTGATCTTAAGGATACGGTATTTCTTAAGATCTGAACTAAAAGGCCTTTAAATGTCTGAAAGTCTCGTTAAAAAGCTCGCGCCTGCGATTATTTTAACCCTTGTTGTCTTCATCGAAATCGTTAATTCAATTCCTGTCTGGATCACGCTCTCTACGCTCGTTTTTACGTCTCTGTTCTGGGGGTGGAGGGTTTGCGTCGATCACAAAAATGCTGAAACGTTGAGAGCGCAAGCCAATGAGACAGATTTGATGAAGGTAAAGCTCGATAAGTTGGAGTCGATTATCGAGGATTATGCAAATAGTGACAAAGCCATGCTCAACAATGATGTGGTAAAACTGCGTAATCTGGTATCGCAAAATATCGGTAAGTTAAGTGATAGCTTTACCGGACTGTCTGATAAATCCAGCCACCAACGGGATTTGTTGTTGTCGGTAGTGCGCCGCATCCAAGGAGAGGCAGACAAGGGGATTGAAGACAAGACGTTAACAGTCCGGGAGTTTGCGAGTGAGTTGGGTGAGATTATTGATCGCTACGTTGAACTATTGATCAGTGTGAGTGAAAAAAGTATTGAAACAGTTCATCAGATTCAGGATATGGTGACCCATTTTGACCGGATGTTCAGCTTGTTGGGTGAAATCCGAACGATCGCGGATCAAACGAATCTGCTCGCGTTGAATGCTGCGATCGAAGCCGCTCGCGCAGGTGAAAGCGGACGGGGGTTTGCAGTGGTGGCAGATGAGGTTCGCAAGCTTTCGCAAAACAGTAACGACCTTAATGATCAGATCATAGAGCGTGCCCAGGAGGCGAAGTCTGCCATTTCGGGGGTTAAATCAATTGTTGGTGAAATGGCATCCCTTGATATGAATATGGCTATTAACGCCAAAAGTCATGTAGACAGCATGCTCGGAGAACTTGAGGAAGTGAATCATTTTATTGAGGAGTCAGTTAATGACTTGTCTGATATCACGGATCGGGTTAACTCGGATGTTTCAAATGCGGTTATTTCCCTGCAATTCGCAGACATCGTCGAGCAGTTGGCGGCTCAGCTGCAAACGAGGCTTAAGCCTGCGGCCGTTCAGTGGCCTGATCATTCCCTGCCATTGGTTGATCGCTTAGAAGCAATGAATGCAGCGCTGCTTCGCCTGGCAACAGAGGAAAAAAATGTTTCTGCGAATTCAAGTAGTAAAACACCTGAGGAAGAAGAATCAGCAGGTGAAATATCGCTTTTTTAGCGGTTGAAATAATGCTTTTCATAAAGGAGGCACAATGGCTATTAGCAAACGGGAAGTATCCACTGGAGAGCTGCACATATCCATAAGCGGGTTGTTTGATTTTAACAGCGTTCAGGAGTTTCGCAGTTGTTATGATCAATCGAACAAATACAAAAAGTATGTAATGGACATGTCGCAGGTTGATCATATCGACAGTTCTGCCCTTGGGATGCTGCTGAATATGAAAAAAACAGTGGGAGACGGGGTATCTATTCATATCCGGAATTGTAAACCCGGGATCAAAAAGATTTTTATGATTTCCCGATTTGACAAAAAATTCACGTTTGATTGAGTTTTTCCGTTATGAAGGTGCTTGTTGTTGACGATCAGCGTGCTAACCGGGAGCTGTTAACCTGGATTCTGGAAGATTATGGTCATGAGTCCACTGAAGCGGAAAATGGTCAGGAAGCGGTGGATAAGTTTATTGAGACCAAGCCGGATCTGGTGCTGCTTGATGTCATGATGCCCGTAATGGACGGGTACGAAGCCGCTCGCATCATCAAGAGCCACGCAGGGGATCAATACATCCCCATTATTTTCCTGACCGCAATGACAGATGATGATGCGTTAATTAAATGTTTAGAGGCGGGTGGCGATGACTTTTTATCCAAGCCGATAGATGAAGTGGTTCTTCAGGCAAAGATAAAAGCGCACACT
This sequence comes from Oleiphilus messinensis, assembly GCF_002162375.1. Classification (GTDB taxonomy): domain Bacteria; phylum Pseudomonadota; class Gammaproteobacteria; order Pseudomonadales; family Oleiphilaceae; genus Oleiphilus; species Oleiphilus messinensis. The sequence continues at coordinate 2,479,510 of NZ_CP021425.1, forward strand.
CGAACTCAGGAATTAAATGAGCAGGTGCGGAAAAAGAACCAGGAACTGGTTTACCTGCACAATCGTATTCAGCGTGAACACGAAATGGGTGAGCACGTGCTCTCTAACGCGATGCGAGAGAACTTCTATGATGCACCGAATATCCGGCACTACATGTCGCCAATGTCAAAATTCAATGGTGATCTGTTTTTGGTGACAGCCAAGCCTTCCGGGGGGGTATACGGGCTATTGGGTGACTTTACCGGACATGGTTTGGCTGCATCGATTGGCGCTATTCCGGTATCTCAGACGTTTTTTGCCATGACCCAAAAAAACTTTCCAGCGAGTGAAATTGTTGCTGCGCTTAATTCTACACTCAGTCGGTTTCTGCCGGATCACATGTTCTGCGCATTGACATTTTTCGAGTTAAATCATGCTGGTAGTCAATTAATTGTCTGGAGTGGTGGGTTGCCAGACTGTTATGTTATGCGGCCTGGGCAGGGCGTCGTGAAACATATCGAGTCAAAGCATATGCCGTTAGGTGTGCTAGAACCCCATGAATTTGAAAGTGATGTGGAGATCGTTTCCCTTAAAGAGGGAGATCGAGTCATACTTTATACCGATGGCATTATCGAAAGCTTAAACGAAGTGGGAGATATGTATGGCGTTGAACGCTTGCTCGAAATCATTAATCGCGGAAAAGAAGATATACTCGGCGCTGTTCTAGATGATTTTCATCGTTTCAAAAAAGGCAAAGAGCAGGATGATGATATTTCTTTGATTGAGCTTACTGCCCAGAAACTACCTGCTTCGGCTGCGGCGGCCCAGGTGACCAATCGTCCGCCAATACCCTGGTCGTTGACAGTTGAACTGACACCTCAGGAGTTCAAAAGTATTGCTGACCCTGTCGAACAGCTTGTGAGTATGCTCCCGAAATACTCACCTTTGATCGAGCACCGCGATGTTTTGCACACAATCATCAAAGAGTTATATTCAAACTCACTCGAGCATGGAATGTTGTCTCTCAATTCAGATATAAAAATGCAGGACGATGGCTTTGAGCTTTACTATCAGTTGAGAGGGGAGCGGCTTAGTGCACTTGATCAAGGGCGGATCGCTATACGATTGCACTATCAGCCACAAGAAAATGGAGATGAGATCTCGATAGAGGTGCAAGACTCAGGTTCAGGTTACGAAATTGCTGATATCAAACACGGTGAATCTGAAGAGATGAATCATGGCCGCGGGTTAATGTTAATTCGTTCGTTATGTAAGTCTGTAGAGTTGTGTGATGAGGGGCGAATGGTTCGAGTGGTCTACAGTGCAGAGAGTAAGTTGTAGATACTTTGCATTCCGCCTGTGATCAGAACTCGAATCTGCAGTAGTATCTACAATTTTCTAGGGCTTGTTTATGTTGCTCTTCTAGCTTCTTGCTCGTGCTTAACAATCACTTGCCATGAAAATGCAAGTAAATGTCAGTAACGGCATCGGGCAAATTTTCGGTGAACTGGTCAACCAAGTCTTCATTGCGACGAATGTCATCGAACTCTTCGTCTTCGAAAAGCTCTGAGAGAACCATAATTGGCAGTAATAAATCGGCGATTTTTGATTCATCAGCTTCAATCCACTTTTCCTCATATGCGAGAAAGCCTTCAATGAAGCCTGCACACCAATGTCTGATGCTGAGCTCAAAAGATTCTTCATCATCGACTGGTAGTTCCACTGCATTTTCATTTTGCAATTCTGCAGCAATGCTCTGGTAAAGCTTCTGCATCAGTTGAAGGACACGTTCGGGGATAGGTGTATGGGCTGTCTGGCCTTCCTCGAACTCGCCAAATATCAAGTGTGTGACATCCGTGAGTTTTGGGTTAACCGGTCCTGCCACCAGTGCGCAGAGTAGACCGTGCAATCCGAAATAATCAAGAGTGACGTCACTCACTTCCTCTGAAAATAGAAAATCATCCAATTCGTTGAGTTCAATTTCGTTGAGCATTTAAAAGTCCGATTCAGTTTGAGCGATAGAGTCTAGTTTAGGTGGTTATTGTGATCGTGAACAGCTTGCCAGTGCGATTGTCGTGAGCTCGTCAGGCGGTCGTGGAGGGGGCGATCATAACCGGAATGGCGAATGCACATTCCGGTTATATCGTGTTTGTGAATGATGTAAGCGTTATTCTGAGGCTGCCTTGGGCGCTGTTATCTCACTTTGATCAGGCGTGCTCTCGCCAGCAGTCGATTCCGTCGGCTGGGCTTCTGGTGTTTTTTCCTCCTGAGAGGCACTTTTAGTTGTGGATGCTGTTGCATCAGCGGTGCTTTGTGCTGCTTCAGCAGAGCCTTCTGCCTGTTTCGCTTCTTCTGCCGCTTTTTTTCTTGCTAGCCTTGGATCGTTGTGCGCACGTGATTTTCCGGGTGTACCTCTGCGTCGGGGCCGTTTGGGTTTGGCCTCACTTTCAGCGGAATCCTCGGTTGTTGGTGTTTCGATTTTTGGCGCATCAGCAGTTGTATCATTTAACTTGGTTTCGGTTGTGTTGGAAGCTTCGGTTTCAGGGTGTTGAACTTGTGCATTATCCTGAGTGCTTTCGGCAACAGACTCTTCTGCGACTTGTTTTTTCTTGTCGTCAGACTTGTTAGAGGCAGTTTGTTCTTTTGTCTCAGTAGATGGCGGAGCGGTATTGCTCGTTTCTGATTCCGCACTTTTTGCCCAAGGATTTGCATCGGTTTCTTCGCTTGCCTGGGGCTCCGGAGTCTCGGTAAATGCGGCTTCCAGTTTTTGTTGGGCTGCCGCTTTTTGTTCGGCAATTTTCGCTGCGTTCCAAGGGTTTATGAGTGTTTCATCTTCATGAATCGAGGGTGTCAACGCACTGGCAGAGGTTTGATCTGCTGTTGGTGCTTTGGTTGCTGAGTCTTCACTTGCGGTCGACGGTTCTGTGGTCGGTGAGGGCTCTTTATTCGCTGAAGGCTCTCGATTTGCTGAGGGCTCTTTATTTGCTGAGGGCTCCCGATTTGCTGAAGGCTCCCGATTTGCTGAAGGCTCTCGATTTGCTGAGGGCTCTTTATTCGCTGAGGGCTCTTTATTCGCTGAGGGCTCTCGATTTGCTGAAGGCTCTTTATTCGTCGAAGGCTCTTTGTCGCTGGCTGATCCTTGATTTGCTGGCGGCTCTTTGCCCGTCGATGACTCTCTACCCGCTGATGGCTCTTTACTTGCTGATGGCTCTTTGCCAGCTGGAGAACGACTGGGCGAGCGTGATGGTTTGTTTTGTGCCTGCTCGGTAGCTTGAGTGTCTGTCGCGCTTGTGTCTGTCGTGGCGCCGTCTTTTTCTCTGGAGCTGTTGTGTGATTTGCTGTTGGCGCCCTTGTCCGAGTTGCGTTCACGGTTGGATCTGTTGTTGCGCGTTGAGCGTGGTTTGCGGCCTTTGTTGTCATCAGAAGCGGTTTTCTGCTCTTGAGTGGTGGGCGCGGTATCTTTAGCAGTTTGTTGTGCCTGTTTATCTTGTTCCGGTATATCGGCGGCACTGCTTTGTTTTGCGCGCGAGCGTGGTGCTTCGGGCTTGTCCGGTGCTCCTTTTTGGCGGTCACGACGGGGCCGTTTACTATCGTCTGAAAAATCAGAGCTCAATTGCTGACTATTGCGGTTTTGTTGAGGTTTATTTGAGTCTTGACGCTTATTTTGTGCGCTGCGGCCCTGTTGGTTATCGGCACCTTGCTTAGGTTTATTTTCCTGAGTGCGACGTTGCTTGGCTTGAGGAGCTTTGCGTTGTCCACGCTCTTGTTGGGTCGGGGTTGACTTGTCTTTACGTCGATCCGTGTCCTGACGGCGGCTATGTGAGCGTGCCTGGGACTCACTACTTGGGGTGCTGGTGGTAGGCGGACGAGCAGGTTCATTTGTTTGCGGCTCGGTGGTGCCGTCACTGAAAATTGACTTCAATTTTGCTGATATTTTTTTCAGGAAACCTGTGCTTTCGGTTGTCGTAGGGGCTGGAGCCAGTGGTGTCAGCGTTTTAACTGCGGCTTCTTCCCGAACCCGATCTTTCTGGCGGTCAGAAACGGATGTATCGGTTTCGCCCTCAGAAGGTTTAATTGAATAGCTTACATCTGTATCGGTGCCACTTTCATCTTCCCGGATACGTACAACTTCGTATTGAGGTGTTTCCAGCAGGGAGGAAGGTATGATAAGGACCGAAACGCCTTGTTTTGTCTCGATTTCGCTGACCAGGGATCGTTTTTCATTCAAAAGGAATGTTGCTACGGTAACTGGAACGATTGCTCGAACCTGGCCTGTTTTTTCCTTGGATGCCTCTTCATAGATTAATCGCATGATTGAAAGTGCAAGAGATTCGATGCTGCGAATGGTTCCTTGACCAGAGCATCGTGGGCAAATTTCATTTCGGGTTTCTTCGAGTGAAGGGCGAAGTCTCTGGCGAGACATTTCCAGTAATCCGAAGCGTGATATTTTGCCAACCTGTACCCTTGCTCGGTCTAATTCCAGCGCCTGACGCATGCGATTTTCAACTTCGCGCTGGTTTTTGGCTGGGGTCATATCGATGAAGTCGATGACAATCAGTCCACCAATATCTCTCAAGCGTAATTGTCGGGCAATTTCTTCTGCCGCTTCAATGTTGGTTTGTAGTGCGGTTTCTTCGATGTCTCCGCCCTTGGTTGCTCTGGCAGAGTTAATATCGATGGAAACCAATGCTTCCGTCGGGTCGATAACGATTGAGCCACCGGAAGGCAGCTTAACTTCTCGTTGAAAAGCGGTCTCGATTTGCGCTTCAATCTGATAACGGCTGAACAGCGGAATTTCATCCTGATACAGTTTGATTTTATTTTCGTAGGATGGCATCACGGATTGTACGAAGTTGAGCACATCTTCGAATATTTCCGGATTGTCGACCAGGACTTCACCAATGTCCTGGCGCAAATAGTCTCTGACAGCGCGAATGATAACATTGCTTTCCTGGTAGATCAGGAATGGTGCTGCGCGACTTCCGGATGCGTGGGTGATGGAATCCCAAAACTGTTTCAGGTAGTCAAGATCCCATTGCAGTTCTTCCGTGGATCTGCCCACACCTGCAGTTCGTACGATCACGCCCATGTTTTTAGGCGTTTTCAAGCCGGACATTGCCTCTTTTAATTGCGTGCGGTCTTCACCTTCAATTCTTCTGGAAATGCCGCCTGCTCGAGGGTTATTTGGCATCAGTACCAGGTACCGGCCAGCAAGGCTGATAAAGGTTGTAAGTGCGGCTCCTTTGTTGCCGCGCTCTTCTTTGTCGACCTGAATGATGATTTCCTGGCCTTCGGTTACGACATCTTTGATGTTGATTTTGCCGTTGATTTGCGAAGGTGGAGTAGTGAAATATTCTTTGGAAATTTCTTTCAGAGGAAGGAAGCCGTGACGTTCCGCGCCATAGTCAACGAAAGCGGCTTCAAGGCTGGGTTCGATTCGTGTAATTTTGCCTTTGTAAATGTTCGCTTTTTTGGTTTGACTGGTGCCTGATTCGATGTCCAGGTCGTACAGTTTTTGTCCATCTACTAATGCGACGCGCAGCTCTTCTTCATGAGTTGCGTTGATCAACATTCTTTTCATGTATTGTCTTTTTCCGAATATAGCGTACAAAAAAAGACGTAACAGTGTCTAAGTCACCCACTATGGCGTCGCGGTGGTATGCTGGTGTGTCGGTACCCAGCACCACGTTCACTGATGTTTCTCGATAGCGTCCGCAGTGTTCGTTAGCTATCCCAGCCTCGTGTTTCCCCGGCTTTGTAAGGCGGGGCAAAGTAAGCACTCATTGTTGGTGCAAGCAGTGTGCACATGAGCCATGTTTGGTCAGGCTTTCCGGGTCTTATGTCGCAATAATCAGACAGCCCCGAAGCGCAACCAGGTGAAATAATTCTGTGTCGTCTTTTTCAAATACGCGGTTTATTGTTATCTTCCCAAAGGTGGGAAGGCCTGTTAGTTTGTCGGAAACGCTCGTTGCTTGACCAGCTTTTCCTGCGTGTATCTCGCGCATAATGAAACAATATTCATCTTCCGCCGACGATTAGCGTGACCTCGGTATTTATTCACGAGGCTTTTTGCTAGAATCAGGGCGAAGTACCGCTGTGTGCGAATATAACAGTATTTTTTTATAGCATCAATTTACGCTTACGTAAAAGATTTCTATTGGATGAGCATGTTGGTGCTTTTCTGCGCGATTAATTGGGTGTGTTGTTCAAATATTCGTGCTGATATGAGTTGGTCGCTGTTATATCTGGCACGCAAGAATCAGCTGGATGTGTACAAGGTTTTTCCATGAAAGTAGGTTTTTTGATTGACTAAACGTAAAAAGAATCCCGGTGTTCGGTCCGGACGCCCCGGCCAGGGGGCGAAGACAGAAGGTGCGCAAGCTGCAAGCGCCAATCGCTCTCAGCATCCCAAGCAGCGTCGAGCTGGATCAGGTCGTAGAAATATTAGTGATGATCAGGCTAATCGCGAGGAAAGGGGGAATAGAGGCGAGAGGGGCGGTAGAGACGAAAGGGTGAGTAGGGGCAATAAAGTCCGCAGGAGTAACAAAAATAGCCGGAATAATAAAGATAGTCGGAATAATAAAGATAGCCGGAATGCCCCAAATTCCATTGGTCATTCGAAAGTACAGGTCAGGAGCGCTCTGACGGCTGAAACAGAGCAAAAGCAGGAGTCAAGCGCGTTTTCGAGTGTGAGACCGAATCAAGCGCATGAGGCTGAGCAATCCCAGGCGCCCAGAACGGCGGAAATTTTTGTGGCAACTGAAAATCAGGATGGTCAGCGTCTGGATAATTTTTTGCTGGGTTATCTCAAGGGTGTTCCCAAAACCCGAATTTACCGCATGATCCGGAAGGGAGAGGTTCGAGTTAATCGTTCCCGTTGCAAGCCTGAGCAAAAACTGTTAACTGGTGATCAGGTTCGTATTCCGCCCATCTCTGTCGCAGAAAAACTGGCACCCGCAGTACCAGGTAAGCCAGTGCTTGATCGTATCAAGGCCGCGATTATTTATGAGAGCCAGGATTTATTAGTGTTGAACAAGCCATCGGGTTTGGCTGTGCATGGCGGTAGCGGCCTGAGCTTTGGTGTCATTGAAGCGTTACGGGCGCTGTTTCCCGATATTCAAGGGCTGGAGTTGGTGCACAGGCTCGATCGGGATACTTCTGGATGTCTGATGGTGGCAAAAAACCGGAAGATGCTTCGTTGGCTCCATGAGCAGTTGCGGGGTGATGGTGTGCAGAAAATTTACCATGCGATGGTATTTGGACGCTGGGCTGCATCGAGAAGAATCGTTGAAGCGCCTTTGCGTAAGAATGAGTTGAAGTCCGGTGAGCGTGTGGTGCGTGTCAATGCGGAAGGTAAGCCGTCTGAAACCCATTATCGCGTGTTGTCCACAAACAAGCGCTACAGCCTGGTTGAGGCAAGACCAATTACGGGGCGTACGCATCAGATACGAGTCCATTGTACTCATGCCGGTTGTCCGATTTTAGGGGATGATAAGTATGTAAGTGAGAAGTATGCAGATGACCCCTATACTGCCCGGCCGCCGCGGCTTATGCTCCATGCCTATGAGTTGAGAGTGCGAATGCCTGGGAAAACCTCACTGGCGATCTCTGCACCCTACGATGAGCCGTTTGAAAATGTTGTGACAGCGCAATTTGGTAGTGGTGCTCATGGCCATTAAGCTGATTATATTTGATTGGGATGGGACGCTGGTTGATTCGGTGCAGACAATTGTAGGCAGCTTACGCTCTGCAGCGGAGCGTCTCCAGCTTCCAGTGCTGTCTGATCAGGAATACAGTCATATTATTGGTTTGGGCATGCGGGAGGCGATTGATGCTCTGTACCCTGGTTTGAGTACATCGCAAGTGAATGATTATCGATCGGCCTATGCTGACGCATTTTTTGCGCAACCGACAACCGAAAAGCACCTCTTTGAGGGGGTGGTTGAGGGGCTTAACGCGCTTGAACGGCGAGGCTATATGCTTGCTGTTGCGACTGGTAAAAGTCGGAATGGTTTGGACAAAGCCATGCAAAGTACCGGGTTAAGGCGGTACTTTCCGTGGCATCAGTGTGCGGATGAAACGGCGTCGAAACCGGATCCCCTAATGCTTAACAATATTCTTGCGGGCGCGCAATGCTCGGTTTCGGATGCTGTCATGGTTGGTGATACGATCTATGATATGGAAATGGCCAGGCGTATCGGGATGACCGCGTTCGGGGTTGAGTATGGCGTGCATAGTGCGGATCAGCTGTTGGGGAGTGGTGCGCGGGTCACGTTTTCAGTGTTTTGTGAGCTGATAGATTCATTGCTGGTACATTAGGGGGGGCGTTTCGGGTGGCTGGTAAGGTTTTTTGTCGCTTCTCGAGCGGAAATTAAATTTGGTTCATACAGCAATCTGTCCAGCTATGATATGGTTAAGAAAGATAAGTCAGGAAACAGTGGGTGTACTTTAATGACCGAGAATTCAAATAGGGAAAACGACCAGTGGAAGGAATCCCCTGTGGGGCAGGGGGAGCGTGAATCAGCTGGCCTGGCTGCTGGAAACGAGGTGGGTGATGTTGGCAAACGCCATGGTTATCAGGTTGAACGGCCGGGTTCTGTTGGGGTGAATCAATCGGGGGACAAGAGTAAAGAGTGGAAATTGATTGAAAAACTGGTTTCCTCCGTCACCCAGGAGCAGCGGCGATCACGTCGATGGGGGATATTTTTTAAATCACTGACATTTATCTATTTGTTTTTAATTCTGGGTGTTTATTTTGGTAACCTCCAGGATACGGCTAGCACGAATAGTGGATTGCACACAGCGTTGGTCGATGTTCACGGGGTGATTGCTGAAGGCGAGGGTGCGAGTGCCGACACACTGGTGACAGGGTTGCGTCGAGCTTTCGACAGTAAAGGTACGCGGGGTGTGGTGTTACGGATTAATAGTCCAGGAGGGAGTCCGGTGCAGGCTGGCTATGTTTATGATGAGATCAAGCGTCTTAAATCATTGCATCCAAACGTTCCTGTTTATGCTGTGATTTCCGATCTTGGTGCTTCCGGGGCCTACTATATTGCTGCGGCTGCGGATTATATCTATGCAGATAAAGCCAGTCTCGTTGGGTCTGTTGGTGTGACTGCTTCAGGATTCGGGTTTGTTGAGGTTATGGAGAAGCTGGGTGTTGAGCGCAGGCTCTACACGGCAGGGGAGCATAAGGCTTTTCTTGATCCATTTTCACCGCAAAAACAGGATGAAGTACAGTTCTGGGAGTCAGTTTTAAGCACCACCCATAACCAATTTATTGAGCAGGTCAAAAAAGGTCGGGGCGATAAGTTGGTTGATGATCCTAAGTTGTTTTCCGGGCTGGTTTGGAGTGGAGAGCAAGCGTTGGAATTGGGGCTCATTGATGGTTTGGGGTCTCCCGGTTATGTTGCGCGCGAGTTGATTGGCTATGAAGATGTGGTCGACTTTACGCCAAAGCCGGATCCATTTGAGCGTTTTACGAAAACGTTGGGCGCCTCGATTAGCAGTACAGCAGTGCAGCTGCTGTTTCAAGGGCAGTTCGAGTTGCGTTAAGCTCTCTTCAAGCTGAGCCTCAAGTTGGTGGTAGCAAGAAGAGCTTTGGCTCTCGCATTGCCTAGAGGTTTTTGAGGTTTGGGGTCACATAGTCCAGCGGGTCGATGCCCCAGTTTAGCAGGGTGTCGATAAGTGCCATTATTGGAAGCCCGATCAAGGTGTTATGATCTCTGCCTTGAAGTGCAGAAAATAGCCGAACCCCCAATCCTTCTGCTTTAAACGAACCGGCACAGTCAAATGGCTTTTCAAGTTCAAGGTACTGGATAATCTGGTTGGTAGAGAGTTGGCGGAAATGCACGGTAAAGGTCTCAATAATGCAGTTGGAGCGATTATTTGATTGGTCCTTGACGCATAAAGCTGTGTGGAAGTTGACGGTTTTCCCGCTAAAGTGCCTGAGTTGTCGGGTAGCGTTTTCCAGTGTTCCGGGTTTTCCCAGTATTTGGCCATCCGGTGACTCTGCTACCTGATCTGAGGCAATAATAATGCCTTCTGGGTGGCGCGCTGCGACGACTGTGCATTTTGCTTCTGCGAGCCTTACTGCGAGATCTTTTGCAGGTTCTTCTGGGAATGGAGTTTCATCTATTTCCGGTTTGTCTATTGAAAACGGTAGGCCGATGGTGCGTAATTGCTTTTGTCGATATACAGATGAAGAGGCGAGTACAAATTGGAGGGGCATTTTCAGGTCCTGTAAGGCGATTCTCTCTCGGTATTAGACATGGAAGTGTATCGGTAAAAGCCAAAGTGGGATAGTGGCAAAAATTAATTTTGGTTTTTTCGATAAATATTTTGACAATTAGAGATGACGAAAATAGAATTGCGCGCTTATGTCGAGTTGTGAATTACCCAAATTTGTAGATCCTTATAAATTCGCCGATCAAGAAATATCAATTTCTGGCACTATCGCATTAGCTGTTATGCCTGAGTTGGTATCGGTTTTGGTGGGCAATGCTGGGGATGCTGTCGTTTCTGTGACTTTGAGGTTCCACAAAGATGATCAGGGGTACAGAGTGATCTCTGGAGCCGTGACTGCTAGTCTTTTAGTGGAATGTCAGCGTTGTTTGGGGCCTGTAGAGATTCAGGTTGGCTCGGACTTTGAGCTTGCCCTGCTCAGAACGGATGATCAAGCTGCGCAAATTCCGAGGAAGTATGATCCTCTGATTGTTGAGGGCGATGAAGTTTCACTGGCCGAGGTGGTTCAGGAGGAGCTTCTCCTGGCAATGCCGCAGTTTTCGTATCATGAAGAGGCTTGTGGTGTGAAAATGCCACAACCTGAAAAGTTCGATGATCAGGCTAAGCAGAAGGATAATCCCTTTAGTGTTTTGGCTGGCATGAAAACAAAAAAATAGATCGTGTTAACGCGGTCTGGGTTTGATTGTCTCGAATTTACATATGTTTTTGAAATTAGATAATAGCTGCCGTGAGGCGCTATGGTTTGAGGAGTAATAGGTAATGGCTGTTCAGCAGAATAGAAAAACCCGTTCCAAGCGTGATATGCGTCGTTCTCACGATGCGTTGACATCATCTGCATTGTCCGTGGATCCAACGACAGGTGAAACCCATCGTCGTCACCATGTTACACCTGATGGTTTTTATCGTGGCAAGCAAGTTATTGAGTCATCTGAAGACTAATTAGCTTCTCAAACTGAATCTGGTTTGTTAATGACGCTTCGACAATAGTTGTCGAGTTCATGCTTAGTCTTGTGATTTTCGGAGGAGCATCGGCTTCTTGGCTGAAAATATCACATTGGCATTAGATGCGATGAGTGGCGATCTTGGTGCTAAGGTCGTCGTTGAGGCTGCGTCAAAAGTGCTCAAAAAAGATAAAGCCCTTAGTGTGATTTTGGTTGGTAATCAGAATCAACTCGGGGCTTTGTTGTTATCTCTACCTTCATCACTTCGAGACAGGGTTGCGTTAGCGCATGCAGACTCTGTTGTATCGATGTCTGATAAACCTGCTGTTGTGCTTCGGCGTAAGCAGGATTCTTCAATGTCTGTTGCTTTAAAATTGGTCCGGGATCGTGCTGCTCATGGTTGTGTTAGTGCCGGTAACACCGGAGCACTTATGGTCTTGAGTCGCTCTATTGTCAGGATGCTGCCTGGAATTGAACGACCTGCAATTTGCAAATATATTGATGCTTCACATCACCCCTTTTTGTTCCTAGATCTAGGTGCGAACCTGGTTTGCAGTGGCGAGCAATTGTATCAGTATGGCGTAATGGGTGGCTTGATGGCGAAGCTGGCGATGGATGTTTGCGAGCCCAGGATTGCGCTTTTAAACGTGGGGAGTGAGGATATTAAGGGGCCGGAGCAGGTCAAGCTGGCGGCAACAATGCTCAGTGATAATAAGGACTTGAGTTATGTTGGATACGTTGAGGGGCATGAGCTGTTTTTTGGTAAAGCGGATGTTGTGGTTTGTGATGGGTTTGTGGGAAACATCGCTTTAAAAACAGCTGAAGGTGTTTTGCAACTTGTTCGTTATAAAGTGGATGACTTTCTTCATCAGCATCGTTTTCTTAAGTTTTTGGCCTATGTTTTGAAGCCATGGGTTCAGCCAATGTTGAGTCGTTTGAATCCTGAGTCACTTAATGGTGCAAGTTTGCTTGGATTGAATGGTGTGGTTGTCAAAAGCCACGGAGCTGCTGGTGTTTTTGCGTTTAGAAAGGCTATTGAGCAAGCTGCCCTCGAGGTTCGAGCTGGTGTGCCGCAGAAGATTAATGAACATTTGGATCAGTGGTTGATTTAAATTGCCTGTTTTTTTCGGTATGGTGCACCGCTGTCAACTAAATTAGCAAAGTGTGTATATGATGAGCAGTATCTATGTATTTCCGGGTCAGGGTTCTCAGTCTGTGGGTATGCTGGCTGATTATATTGAGCAGTTTGCGGTTGTTCGGGAAACCGTTGAGCAGGCGTCGCAAGTATTGGGTTACGATATCGCGGAACTGATGTTAAATGGTCCGGAGGATAAGTTAAATCAAACGCAGGTAACACAGCCGGCTGTTCTGGTTGCGAGTGTCGCACTCTGGAGGGCAATTCAGGATAATTTGGGAGGGAGTGAATTACCGCAGCCCTCATATATGGCGGGCCATAGTCTTGGAGAGTATTCGGCATTGGTTTGTTCGGGGGCGCTTGAGTTTGAGTCTGCTGTTGCCCTGGTTGCAGTTCGAGCGGGCTTGATGCAAGGCGCAGTTCCGGTCGGTGAGGGTGGTATGGCGGCCATTCTTGGGTTGCCTGATGATGAGGTGGTGAGCATTTGTGCTGAAATAACTGCCGACGCGAATCACGGTGTTATCGAAGCGGTTAACTTTAATTCTCCTGGGCAAGTCGTAATTGCGGGTAACCATGATCTGTTAGAAAGTGCCTGTGCAGCACTTAAAGCTGGAGGTGCTAAGCGGGCAGCGTTGCTCTCGGTAAGTGTTCCTGCTCATTCTTCATTGATGAAAACAGCCGCAGGCGAGTTTGAGCAGGCGTTGAACGAAGCGGAATTGAAAATGCCAAACCTGCCATTAATTCAAAATGTCACTGCGAGACCTGCACAGAATGTGGCAGAATTGAGAGCTAATCTGGTTCAGCAGCTGTTTTCCCCTGTCAAGTGGACTGATTCTGTTCGTTGGGCGGCTGAGCAAGGTGTGGATACAGTGGTTGAATGTGGTCCGGGAAAAGTCCTCTCCGGGTTAACCAAGCGCATTGATAAATCGTTGCAATCAGTTTCCTTGAGTCGGGCTGATAGCATTTTGAATACATAAGATAAGAATCTGAACGTAGTTTTAAGGAGAACGTCATGTCTTTGCAAGGAAAGGTTGTCTTAATAACTGGAGCCAGTCGAGGGATTGGTCAGGCGATAGCAAAAACCATGGCCAGTGGCGGGGCAACTGTTGTGGGTACCGCAACGACCGAGGCGGGTGCCTCTTCGATTTCCCACTATTTTGCCAAGTGGGGGTTGCCAGGTGATGGAATCGTCATGGATGTTGCCGACTCTTTTTCGGTCCAGCAAGGTGTCGAGCAGGTTAAGTCTGCGTATGGTGATCCACAAATCCTGATCAATAACGCAGGAATTACTGCTGATGATTTGATGTTGCGCATGAAAGAAGAGAAGTGGTTAGATGTAATTAATACCAACCTGAACTCCATCTACCGTACAACCAAAGCCGTAATGCGTGGCATGACGAAGGCGAAGTGGGGTCGAGTCGTAAATATAAGTTCTGTTGTGGCAGAAATGGGGAATGCGGGCCAGTGCAATTATTCTGCATCGAAAGCGGGTGTTGAAGGTTTTACACGCTCCCTGGCCAAGGAAATAGGGAGTCGGGGTATAACTGTTAATGCCGTTGCTCCCGGTTTTATCGAGACAGATATGACAAAGAAGTTATCGGAAAATCAGCGAGAAGAAATGTTTAACTTGATTCCTGCGCAGCGATTTGGCACCCCGGAAGAAGTTGCAGCGGTGGTTGGTTTTCTTGTGGGCGAAGAAGCCGGATTCGTTAATGGTGAAGTCATTCACGTTAACGGCGGCATGTATATGGGGTAAATTTCGCCCAGAGCGTTCCATATTGCGCGAAATAGCGCTTGATATCGATGGTTGGGCGAAATTGATCTTGTCTACAATTATTGATTCATCTAGACTACCACGCCATGAGTGCTTGGTACATAAAAAGTGAGGAAACTATGAGTACAGTAGAAGAGCGCGTAAAGAAGATCGTTTGCGAGCAGCTCGGAGTGAAAGAGTCTGAAGTTCAAAACACATCGTCATTTGTGGAAGATTTGGGCGCCGATTCTCTGGATACCGTTGAGTTGGTTATGGCTCTGGAAGAGGAATTCGAAACCGAAATTCCTGACGAAGAGGCTGAAAAGCTGACTACTGTTCAAGACGCTATTGATTATATTATTTCTCATCTGTAAATAATCAAAATTCAAATAGCCAAGCATCGAAGCCGTTCAAATGTGAATTTGAGCGGCTTTTTCATATGTCTGTATCGGTTTTCATATAGACGTCATATTTCAGTGGCATAAACCCCTCATTTTGTTGAAAACACGAGAAAGGATCACATTATGACAGCAAGAAGAGTCGTCGTTACAGGCTTGGGGGCGCTCACTCCGCTGGGTAACTCGGTAGACGCGCTCTGGTCAGCACTTGTCAATGGCAAGAGTGGGATCAGTTTGATTGAGTCATTTGACACGGAAAGCTTTAGTGTAAAAATTTGTGGTGCAGTGAAAGGTCTAGACAGCTCGGAGTATTTAAACCCGAAAGAAGCGCGAAAGCTTGACCCATTTATTCAGTATGGATTGATTGCTGCAATTCAAGCTGTTCAGGATGCCGGTATTGCTGATTTAAGCGATGAAGAGAAGTTGAATGTCGGGGTGGCGATCGGAAGTGGAATTGGCGGTATAGGCACCATCGAGGCAAGCTGTAATATACTCGCCAGTAGCGGTCCTCGGAAGGTGTCTCCCTTTTTTGTGCCCGGTGCAGTTATCAACATGGTGTCGGGCAATCTCGCAATGCGCTATGGTTTTAAAGGGCCAAATATCGCGATGGCGACAGCTTGCACAACCGGGACGCATAGTATTGGTTATGGGGCACGAACGATCGCCTATGGTGATGCAGATGTGATGTTGGCGGGTGGTTCTGAGGTAGCGACAACGCCGGTAGGTATTGCTGCATTTGCATCCGCTCGAGCGTTGTCCCGTCGGAATGATGATCCGGAAGGTGCCAGTCGGCCTTGGGATCGGGGGCGTGACGGCTTTGTGCTGGGTGATGGCGCTGGTGTGGTCGTTTTGGAAGAATACGAACACGCCCGCAAACGAGGGGCAAATATTTATGGCGAGCTGGTTGGGTTCGGTATGAGTGATGACGCGTTCCATGTCACGGCACCCCCTGAAAACGGGGAAGGCGCTCGTTTATCCATGGCGCGTGCTATCCAGGATGCGAACATTGCCCTTGAAGATATCCATTACATTAATGCCCACGGCACCTCCACTCCAGCCGGAGATATTGCTGAGTGCAATGCCATAAAACGTCTGCTGGGTAGTGAGTTGGCCGCAACGGTTAATGTGTCTTCAACAAAGTCGATGACGGGGCATCTGATTGGCGCAGCGGGAGCCGTTGAGGCCATCGCGTCGTTGCTGGCGATGAAGCATAACGTCGTTCCGCCAACACTGAATCTTGAGGATCCCGATGAAGGGTGTGATCTTAATTTTACCCCTAATGTTGCGCAGGAAAGGCAAGTGGATGTTGCGTTAAGTAATTCATTTGGATTTGGTGGTACAAATGGAACGCTGATATTCAGGCGAATATAACTGCGATTCAGGCGAATATAACTGCTTGGGGTTACAGTACTCATACGGATTCAGTCGATAGATTAAATTAAGATAATGGTCTGACGGGGGATGATTTGACATCAAACACTTGGGTGGACGGACAATGGCAAGATGGTGTGCCGGTTACGGATCGGGGGTTTGCCTATGGTGATGGTCTATTCGAAACGGTATTGGTTAATAATGGCCGGTTGACGTTATGGCATTATCATTTAAAGCGGCTTGTCGAGGGGGCCAAGTGTTTGAAAATACCCTTGCCGGATGAGGTTTCGGATACAGTGGCGTGTGTTGTTGCGGAGTATCTGGATGTTAATGTGACCGTTGGGCGCTCGTATGTTGTCAAAATTATCCTTACCAGGGGGGATGGCGGACGAGGCTATAT
This sequence comes from Oleiphilus messinensis, assembly GCF_002162375.1. Classification (GTDB taxonomy): domain Bacteria; phylum Pseudomonadota; class Gammaproteobacteria; order Pseudomonadales; family Oleiphilaceae; genus Oleiphilus; species Oleiphilus messinensis. The sequence goes on from NZ_CP021425.1 coordinate 2,495,732, forward strand.
GCCGCCAGTGGAATCAAGTAGTCGCCTTGTTATCAGCTTTCATTCGTTGCCGTCTGTGAGTTCCTCCGTTCGTCTAATGACAGCAAGTGTGCGGTTGTCGGCTGGGGGTGATTTCTCGGGAATAAAGCATATGAGTCGCTTAACTCAAGTGGTGGCGGCTCAGGAGGCAATGATGTCTGGTTTTGATGATGCACTTATGCTGGATTGGCAGAACCGTGTGATTGAAACGACTAAAGCTAATCTTTTAGTGGTTCAGGGCGGTATTTTGGTGACGCCGGATTTGTCTGAATGTGGTGTTCGAGGTACGGCGCGGCAGTTTTTGCTTGAGTGTGGCGCGAGTGCTGGCCTAGCTGTTGCCGAGGTCCCGCTAACGGTGGACGAAATTATCGGTGCTGATGCCGTTGCGGTGGTAAATAGCGTAGCGGGGTTGTCGAAAGTCAGTGTCATTGGTCAGCAACAACTGAATGGCAATTTCGACTGGCAGCCGGTTGAATCTTTACTGCGCTCAGAGTTAGGTTAGTCATGTTGTTTTCGGTTTGGGTTAAGCGTACATTGCTGGCCGTGGTGCTATTGATTCTTGTCGTATTATTCTTAGTTGCCTATGGTCATCAGAGAATCCATGCGGAATTAAGCGGGGTGACTACACCGGTTACCTTTGAAGTCAGGCGGGGCGACACGCTTGGTAATGTGGCAGATCGTTTGCAATCTGCTGCTGTGCTTTCAGAATCAGGTGTGGTGTCAGACATAACGTTATACCGGCTGTATTCTCGATTCGGGCCTGATCAAGGCTATCTGAAGGCTGGGGAGTATACGATTCCGGTAGGGGTGACAATCCCTGGACTGGATCAGTTGCTAAAATCCGGGAGTGTGAATGCTTATCAGGTTACCTTCATAGAGGGTTGGACATTTACCGATGTTTTGAAAGCCCTGGAAAATCAGCCAAAGCTCGATCATCAGTTACAAGGCCTTGATACCGATGCGATACTCAAGGTGCTTGACCTTGAAATAAGTCACCCGGAAGGGTGGTTTTTTCCGGATACTTATCAGTACGTAAAGGGCGATAGTGATATTCAGCTCTTGCGGGCTGCACATGCAAAAATGAAAGAAACTTTGATGGCAGCCTGGAATCAGCATTTAGCCTCCGGGCGAGAATTGCCGCTCAAGTCTCCATACGAAACATTAATCCTGGCATCGATTGTCGAGAAAGAGACTGGGGCAAAAGGTGAGCGTGAAATAATTGCGGGTGTGTTTATCCGCAGATTGCTGAAGCGGATGAGGTTGCAAACGGATCCAACGGTTATTTATGGTATGGGTAAGGACTATCAGGGTAATATATCCCGTGCAGATTTGAGGCGGGTGACACCTTACAATACCTATAAAATTAAAGGACTACCCCCAACACCCATCGCCATGCCTGGAAAAGCATCTATTCAGGCGGTACTTAATCCTGATGAATCCAACTATCTGTACTTTGTTGCTAAAGGTGATGGCAGTCATCAATTTTCAGAAACATTGAAGGCGCATACGCGTGCCGTTAGAGAATATCAAATAGAGCGGCGCAAGCAAAACTATCGCTCCGCTCCGCAGCAGTAGTCTGCAGTTTAGGGGATTTCCATAAAATATGAAGTATGAAATAACACCCGGCAAATTTATCACGTTCGAAGGTGGTGAGGGCGTCGGTAAATCCACTAATATCCGTTTTGTTCAGGCATGGCTTGAAGCCCGTGGAATTGAGTGTCGTGTCACCCGTGAGCCAGGGGGGACCCCTTTGGCTGAGGATATTAGGTCGATTTTGCTGGCGGCTCGTGATGAGTCTGTCGATCCAATGGCAGAATTGCTATTGGTTTTTGCTGCACGTGCTCAGCATGTCAATCAGTTGATCAAGCCTGCATTGGAGGAGGGAACCTGGGTGTTGTGTGATCGATTTACAGATGCAACCTATGCCTATCAGGGGGCTGGCAGAGGCCTGGATCTGGAACAAATAGAGCAATTGGAAAATCTGGTACAAGGCGGATTTCGTCCGGATTGTACGGTAATACTTGATGCGCCGGTAGAGATCGGTATGTCGAGAGCGAAGAATCGAGGACAGTTAGATCGGTTTGAGCAAGAGCAGCGTGAGTTTTTCGAAAAAATACGTGGGTTTTATCGTGGGTTGGCCAACGCGGGCGGGCAGAGTCGGTATGCTCTCGTGGATGCCAGTGTTGATCTGGAGAGCGTGCAGGAGCAATTGTCTGTAATATTGCAGCGCCTTGTTTAGTATTTTTAACAAGCGGTTGATTCAAATAAAAAAGCCCCCGAAAACGGGGGCTTGATCGGTCAAGCTTAAGCGGACTGATCAGCAGACTCTGCTGCCTTCTGGTACGCTTCCATCTTGTCGAAGTTCAGGTAACGATAGATTTCGCCAGACATGTTATTAAGGTCTTTAGCGAACTCCATGTACTCTTCTTTCGAAGGCAGTTTACCCAATATTGCACCGACAGAGGCCAGCTCTGCAGAAGTCAGGTAAACATTTGCGCCGTCACCTAAACGGTTCGGGAAATTACGGGTAGAGGTAGACAGAACTGTGCTTTGTGGTGCAACACGAGCCTGGTTACCCATGCACAGAGAGCAGCCTGGCATCTCTGTACGAACACCGCTTTTGCCGAAGGTGTTGTAGTAGCCTTCTTCCATCAGCTGTGCTGCATCCATTTTGGTTGGTGGTGCAACCCAGAAACGGGTTTTCAAAGCGTCTTTGTTTTGTTCAAGCAGTTTACCGGCGGCACGGAAGTGACCAATGTTGGTCATACAAGAACCCACGAAGACTTCATCGACTTTGTTGCCAGCAACTTCAGACAGCACTTTTGCGTCGTCTGGATCGTTCGGGCAGCATACGATTGGTTCGTTGATGTCAGCCAGGTCGATTTCGATTACTGCGGCGTAATCTGCGTCAGCGTCTGCTCGCATTTGACTTGGGTTGGCCAGCCATTCTTCCATTGCCTGGGCGCGACGCTCTAATGTGCGTGGGTCGCCATAACCTTCAGCAATCATCCAGCGTAGCATAACAATGTTGGAGCGCAGGTATTCTGAAACGGAATCGTCAGACAGGGTGATTGTACAGCCTGCTGCAGAGCGTTCTGCAGATGCGTCAGACAATTCAAATGCCTGTTCTACGGTCAGGTGGTCCAGACCTTCGATTTCGAGAACCCGTCCTGAGAAGATGTTCTTCTTGCCTTTCTTCTCAACCGTCAGCAAGCCTTGCTTGATGGCATACAGTGGAATGGCGTGAACCAGGTCACGCAGGGTGATGCCAGGTTGCATTTCACCTTTGAAGCGAACCAGTACCGATTCAGGCATATCCAGTGGCATTACACCGGTTGCTGCCGCGAAAGCCACCAAGCCTGATCCTGCAGGGAAAGAAATGCCCAGAGGGAAGCGAGTGTGAGAATCGCCACCGGTACCAACGGTATCTGGAAGCAACATGCGGTTCAGCCAGGAGTGAATTACGCCGTCACCAGGACGCAATGAAACACCACCACGGGTCATGATGAAATCAGGCAGGGAGTGTTGCATTTCAACGTCAACTGGCTTTGGATACGCTGCTGTGTGACAGAAGGATTGCATAACCAGATCTGCAGAGAAGCCCAGGCATGCCAAATCTTTCAGTTCATCACGGGTCATTGGACCGGTGGTGTCCTGCGATCCGACGGTAGTCATTTTCGGTTCGCAGTATTGGCCGGGGCGTACGCCATCTACGCCACATGCTTTACCGACCATTTTTTGTGCCAGGGTAAAGCCTTTGTCGCTTGCTTCCGGATCAACAGGGCGGCGGAAAATTTCGGATGGTTCCAGGCCTAAAGCAGTACGTGCTTTGTCGGTCAAGCCACGACCAATGATCAGGTTGATCCGGCCGCCAGCCTGAACTTCATCCAGGATTACATCAGATTTGAATCCGAACTCGGACAGCACATCACCGGACTCGGATAGAATTTTGCCGTCATATGGACGAATCTCGATGATATCACCCATGTTAAGCTCATCAACAGGCGCTTCAAATACCAGTGCGCCGGCATCTTCCATGGTGTTAAAGAAGATCGGTGCAACTTTGCCACCGATACAAATACCGCCACCACGTTTGTTTGGAACGCCAGGAATGTCATCGCCGAAGAACCACAGAACGGAGTTCGTGGCAGACTTACGTGATGAGCCGGTGCCAACAACGTCACCAACGAATGCAACTTGAATGCCTTTGGCCTTGATCTCGTCGATTTGCGCCATTGGGCCAGTTACGCCAGGCTCTTCAGGGTTCAGTCCTTCCCGAGCCATTTTGTAAGCTGCGCGTGCGTGCAGTGGGATATCCGGTCTGGACCACGCATCTGGAGCAGGGGACAGGTCATCAGTGTTGGTTTCACCGGTTACTTTGAAAACGGCTACTTTGATGCTTTCTGCAACTTTAGGGCGTTGAGTAAACCATTCTGCATCGGCCCAGGATTGCATTACTGCTTTCGCATGTTCATTGCCCGCTTTTGCTTTCTCTTCAACATCGTGAAATGCATCGAACATCAAAAGGGTTGTTTTCAATTGCTCGCCTGCCAGGCTGCCCAATGTTGCATCATCCAGCAAGCTGACCAGTGTTTCGATGTTGTAACCACCGTGCATCAGACCCAGCAACTCAACCGCTTTTTCTTTGCTGACCAGTGGTGAGTTCGCTTCGCCCTTGGCGATTGCAGACAGGAAACCCGCTTTTACGTAAGCGGCTTCGTCAACTCCTGGTGGCACGCGGTTAGCCAAAAGATCCAGCAGCGTCTCTTCTTCACCTGCTGGTGGTGCTTTCAGCAACTCGACCAACCCATTTACTTGTTCAGCGTTCAATGGCTTGGGAGGTACTCCCGAAGCCGCGCGTTCTTCTACGTGTTTGCGATAAGCATCTAGCACGATAAAACCCTCATCAATCAGTATAAGCTCCCCTTTTGAGGGAGATTTGGTAGCCATACCAAAATTTAAGCCGGCGTATTTTAGGGTAAATGACGCCAAAAGTTAAGGTCTGGCACAGGTTCTCGTTATTGTATACTGGATAACGATGACTGCAAGCGTTGTGATATCAGGGAAATTTGAGGGTGTTCAAACCTTTTCTGAAGTGGGCGTTGGCTTTTGATTGCGGTATACTGCGCCCCCTCAGCGCTGAGGTGTGTTCCGGGTTGGGGATGTTTTAGAGAAAACCGTCTTAAGAAGTGAGTGTTGTATTTATGGTCGATTTGACAGAAATAAAAGCGTTTCTGGCGTGTGAAACACCCGCTAAATGGGTGGAGAACGCGCTAGCTAATCAGCCTCTCATGCTTATTGATCACGCTCATTGTGAAAAAAAGGCAGCGTCTACGGCGCTTAATTTAATGTATCGCTACGTTGATAAGCCGGATTTGTTGAATAAAATGTCAAGACTCGCTCGTGAAGAATTGCGTCACTTTGAGCAGGTGCTGGCGATTATGCAAAAACGGGGGATAGCCTACGACCATTTGTCTCCAGCACGCTATGCTGGTGGTTTGCGAGCCCATTGTCGGACAAGTGATCCCGGGAAATTGATTGATACACTGATCGTTGGGGCCTTTATTGAGGCGCGCTCCTGCGAGCGGTTCGCCTGTGTTGCACCGTTCCTGGATCATGAGTTGCAGCAGTTTTACATGTCTTTGCTAAAGTCCGAGTCCAGGCATTTCAAAGACTACCTGAAGTTGGCTTCAAAGTATTCGGATGAACCCATAAACGAGCGCGTTGCATTTTTTGCGGAGGCGGAAGCCCGTCTTATTCTGGATTCTGATGATGAGTTTCGTTTCCACAGTGGCCCGGTCAAAACTGATGCCATACAACCTGAAGCGGTTTGATGAGATTGGATAAAATTGTAAGCCTGCAGCGATACGCAGCACTGTAAGGGTGCCAGATGATGTATCGCTGTCAGGGGTTGCGGTGAGCTTGAAAGTGTTTCGCCGATTTAAAGCTTTATCGGCTCATGCAGAAGCTGATACTCACCGTTTTCGAGCCAGCGCAAGTACCACAGACTGTTTTCCCAATCACCCAAAACGATACGTTTGGCAGGCTGGCTGAGAATTGTCAGGTCGTGGATCTTCGGCCGATGAGTGTGGCCTTGAATCAGGTATTGAGCCTGGTGATGGGTCATCACGCTTTCTACTTCTGCTTCAGTTACATCCATAATCTCGTTCGATTTGGACGAGTTCTGAGCTTGGCTGAGTTGGCGCATTTGTTTGGCTACGAGTTTCCGCTCGTCTAGTGATCGGGCCAGAAATGCGGCTTGGGATACCGGTGTCCGAACCGTTTTGCGGAAGTGCATATACCCTGTATCCCGTGTGCAAAGACTGTCACCATGCATTAATAGCACCGGGGTGCCGTAGAGCGAAATGACGGCTTCCTCGGGTAGCAGCTCCATTCCTGAGCGTGTTGCATAGTCTTGCTGTAGCAGGAAATCCCGGTTTCCATGTTGGAAGTAAATGGTGGTGCCGGAATTTTTGAGTGCCAGGAGTTGCTCGGCAATGGTGTTCTGGAGTGGGGTATGCTCATCATCGCCAATCCAGGCCTCAAAAAGGTCTCCCAAGATGTAGAGCCGATCCGCATTGTGACATTTGTGTTCAAGAAACGAGATAAACGCGTCCGTAATCTCCGGGCGCGTTTCCTCAAGATGTAGATCTGATATGAATACTGTGCAACTCATGCTGTTATTCAATAATCTCGGCAGTCTCGATAATAACGTCTTCAACGGGGACATCTTGATGGCCGGCGCGCATCGTGGTTGAAACTTCCTTGATTTTGTTTACAACGTCCAGGCCATCTACGACTTCGCCAAAAACTGCATAGCCCCAGCCTTCAACGGTTTCGGCTGTGAAATCAAGAAATCCGTTGTCCGCGACGTTAATGAAAAACTGTGCGCTGGCTGAGTGTGGATCCATTGTGCGCGCCATTGCGACCGTGCCAATTTTGTTGCTTAATCCATTTTTGGCCTCATTCTGGATCGGCTCCCGCGTTTTCTTGGGAGACATGCCAGGCTCAAACCCGCCGCCTTGAATCATGAAATTTTTAATAACCCGGTGAAATATCAAACCGTTGTAGTAGCCTTCTTTGACGTAGGTTTCGAAGTTTGCTGCTGTAACGGGCGCTTTTTCATGGTCAAGTTTAAGGGTGATTTCACCCATGTTGGTTTTGAGTTTAATCATTCAGATTGGTCCATTTTTGTGCCATTAATTCAGTGTACCGGTAAGTCGGGACAGGGTTTCATCCGGTATTGTATTAAAACCTCAAAAGAAATACATATTTTATCGTTCTTAAGTGAGGAATTTTTTTTCTCAGCATTTATAATGCGGTGTTTCATTCTTCGGGTTTACAGAAAAGGTTATGGCAGACAAAGAACTAAAAACCAGTGGTCATTTTATTAAGCAAATTATCGATAAGGATGTGGCGAACGGAAAACACGATGGCAATGTTTGTACCCGATTCCCGCCAGAGCCAAATGGCTTTCTTCATATCGGGCATGCAAAGTCAATTTGCCTCAATTTTGGTTTGGTGCAGGCTTATGAGGGTGGCGTTTGCAATCTTCGATTTGATGACACTAACCCGGAGAAAGAAGAGCAGGTCTATATCGATGCAATTCAGGATGATGTGAAATGGCTCGGCTACCAGTGGAATGGTCCGGTTCGTCATGCTTCAGCCTATTTTGATGAGTTATACAACTATGCGTTGGAGCTGATCAGGTCTGGCAAAGCTTATGTCTGTAGTTTGTCACCAGAGGAGGCCAGACAAAGTCGTGGCAGTCTCACTGAACCAGGAATCGATAGTCCATATCGTGATCGGTCGGTAGAAGAAAATCTGGACTTGCTCGAGCGGATGAAGAATGGGGAGTTCCCCGATGGCGCTCACGCCTTGAGAGCGAAAATCGATATGGCTTCCCCGAACCTTAACATGCGAGATCCGATACTGTATCGCATTCGTAATGTGGAGCATCATCAAACCGGGAATAAATGGTGCATTTATCCGATGTACGATTTTACCCATCCGATTTCTGATGCTTTGGAGGGGATTACCCATTCACTTTGTACTTTGGAGTTTGAAGATCATCGCCCATTGTACGACTGGGTGCTGGATAACATCACGATTTCGTGTCACCCGCAGCAGATTGAATTTGCCCGGTTAAACTTGAATTACACGGTCACCAGTAAGCGCAAGCTCAAAAAACTGGTTGATGATGGGGTTGTTGCCGGGTGGGATGATCCTCGAATGCCAACCATCGCTGGAATGCGCAGGCGTGGGTTTACCCCGGAATCAATCCGGAACTTCTGTGAGTCGGTTGGTATCACCCGTAGTGAGGGTGTCGTGGATGTTGCCATGCTTGAGCATGCGATCCGGGATGACCTGAATAATCGTGCGCCAAGAGCAATGTGTGTGCTTAATCCGATCAAGTTGACGCTGCGTAACTATCCCGAAGATAAAATTGAATCGCTGGAGGTGCCCGTGCATCCCCAGATCGAGGAAATGGGCAAGCGGGCCGTTTATTGGAGCAGGAATCTGTTGATTGATGCGGATGATTTTGCTATCGAAGCGCCCAAAAAATGGAAGCGTTTAGCGCCTGATTTTGCGGTCCGACTCCGGGGGGGCTATGTTGTCACCTGTAAGGAGTTTGTGACAAATGATGAAGGGGAAGTGATTGAAGTCATCGCAGAGTTTGATCCGGAGACCCTTGGTAAAAATCCTGAAGGTTACAAGGCGAAAGGGGTGATCCACTGGGTGTGTCAGGAGAAGAACACGCCGGTCGAGGTGCGATTGTATGATCGACTGTTCAATGTGCCCAGCCCCGATGGTAAAGGTGTGGAGGACTTCACTCAGAATATAAACCCTGAGTCGCTCACCGTTTTGTCGGGTGCAGTAGGTGAATATTCATTGTCGGATAAAAACTCGGATCTTCCCTACCAATTTGAGCGCGAAGGTTATTTTTATCGAGACGACAAGTCAGAATCGAACGGTAAGCTGGTTTTCAATCGAACCGTTACGCTTCGGGACTCCTGGTCAAAGATAGAAGGCAAGTAATATAGCGACTATATCCTCATCGATTGGTGGGGATTATCAAATATCCATTAACTTAGTGAGAGAGTGAGAGTGATCGAGTTATACAACAGTCTTAGCCAACAGAAAGAGATCTTTAAGCCAATGGTTGAAGGCAAGGTCAAAATGTATGTCTGTGGAATGACTGTTTACGACTACTGTCACATCGGTCACGCTCGGGTTATGGTGGTGTTTGATATGATATCCCGCTATCTTCGGGAACGGGGTTATGATGTTTCTTATGTGCGTAATATTACAGATGTGGACGACAAGATTTTTGCGCGAGCCGCAGAAAATGGAGAAAGTTTTACTGAGTTGACCGAGCGCTTTATCGGTGCAATGCATGAGGATGAGCGTGCATTGGGAGTGTTGCCGCCTACCTCGGAACCCCGGGCAACGGCTCATATGCAGCAGATCGTCGACATGATTTCGGTGTTAATGGAGAAGGGCGTAGCCTATCAGGCTGATAATGGCGATGTTTATTTCAATATTGCGCAGTTTCCGACTTATGGCAAGCTAAGTAAGCGAAAAGTGGAGGAATTGCTGGCCGGTGCCCGGGTTAGTGTTGAGGATTTGAAGCGAGATCCTTTGGACTTTGTATTATGGAAGTCGGCAAAGCCGGGTGAGGCGAGTTGGACATCGCCATGGGGTGAGGGGCGTCCAGGTTGGCATATCGAGTGTTCTGCGATGTCGACTCATTGTCTTGGTAATACCTTTGATATTCATGGAGGAGGCCCGGATCTTAAGTTTCCTCATCATGAAAACGAAATAGCACAGTCCGAAGCAGCAACTGGTGAGCACTTTGTGAATTACTGGATGCATGCGGGAGCGGTTCGGGTTAATAAGGAAAAAATGTCCAAATCTCTTGGGAATTTTTTCACAATTCGTGAAGTGTTGGCGCAATACCAGCCTGAAGTTGTGCGTTTTTTTCTGCTGGGCAGTCATTACCGCAGTCAGGTTGATTATTCTGAGGACAGTTTGCAGGAAGCAAAAGCTGCGCTTGACCGCTTTTATCATGGGTTGCGAGGTGTTGCCACGGAATCTGAGTATGATTCTGCTTACGTCAACCGTTTTTATGGGGCCATGGATGATGACTTCAATACGCCGGAAGCAATTGCTGTACTTCATGAGTTGGTTAAAGATCTGAATAATGCCAAGAAAGAGCAGGGTGAACATGCTGTTTGTTTGGCCGCAACACTCAAATTTTTAGGTGGGATTCTGGGGCTGTTTGAAACCGACCCTGAAGTCTATTTGCAGTCCGGGGCGGGATCCTCGGATATTTCAGCTGAAGAAATAGAGGCTTTCATCGCTAAGCGGGCTCAGGCGAGACTCGATAAAAATTGGGCTGAATCTGATCGAATCCGGGATGCGTTGAAAGAAAAAGGGATTACTTTAGATGATTCCCGCGACGGCACCACCTGGCGGCGCGGATAGGTCTGCGCACTGTAATATGAAATAAAAAAGAAGCCTTGTTGCTTCTTTTTTATTGTCTGGCGCTTTGAGTCTGGTTTTTTGTTTTATTTTGGCGTGATTGGCTGCACTGGGCTAATCATGCAGTTCTGCAGCTTGAAGTGTATTTTGCATCAGTGTTGCAACGGTCATTGGGCCTACTCCGCCTGGGACTGGGGTAATCCAGCTGGCTTTGTTTTTGGCCACTTCAAATTCGACATCACCTGTCAACTTTCCGTTCTCCAGGCGATTTATGCCTACATCGATGACTATCGCACCCGGCTTGATCCAGTCGCCTTTTACCAGTGCGGGAATGCCAACACCGACAACCAGAATGTCTGCCTGTGCTACTTTTGTGGCCAAGTCTTGGGTGAATTTGTGTGTAACTGTAACGGTTGCGCCTGCAAGTAATAGCTCAAGTGCCATCGGGCGTCCAACAATGTTTGAAGCGCCGACGATCACTGCGTCTTTGCCTTTAACTTCGAGTCCAGTGTGATGTAATAGCGTCATAACACCCTTTGGGGTGCAAGGGCGGAGCAGTGGCATACGTTGCGCCAGGCGGCCTACATTAAATGGGTGGAAACCATCCACATCCTTGTTTGGAGCAATTCTTTCCAAAATAGCATTGGCATCAAGGTGCGCAGGAAGTGGTAGCTGTACGAGAATGCCGTCGATGGTGTCATCCTGGTTCAGATCATCAATGATCGCTTCAAGTTCAGGCTGTGTAATGTCTTCTGCACGTTCAATATTTTTTGAAATAAAGCCGGTATCTTTACAGGCATTTATTTTGTTGCGGACATAAACAGAAGATGCAGGATCGTTGCCAATTAAAACGACTGCAAGGCCTGGGGCTCGTTGGCCCTTTTCGAGTCGAGCTTGCACTGCTTTGCCGATATCTTCACGTATGGATCGTGCAATGGCGTTACCATCAATGAGTTGTGCTGTCATAGTGTTATGTACGCGGTTCTCTGAGTTCTGAATGGGAAATATGAAAAGTGGCTATTTTCGCATTAATGTTAGCCAATAAAAAGCAAAATTCCCCGGCTGGAGCTAAAGCTGTGGTTGAAGCAAGGTATTCTGGTGTTCCGCAATTGTGGTTGCCTGTCGGTATGTATCTAATCATCCCGGTTGTATTTGTTAGTTTTGATAGTGTTTGACGGGGTAGAAATAGTGTTTGCCGGCATACTGATAATTGATGTATCGGGTGATCGGGTCGGATTTTTGCGATAAAAAGCAGTATTTGGTGAAAATAAAAGCGATTTGGTGCCAGTGTGGACGAAATTTTAATTAAGTTGTAAAAAAGCTGATATAACAGTTGACGAGAGTGAAAACGATCAGTATTATTCGCGCCATCTTTGCTGAGACGCACAAGTTGTCGGGGTATAGCGCAGTCTGGTAGCGCGCCTGCTTTGGGAGCAGGATGTCGGGAGTTCGAATCTCTCTACCCCGACCAATCTATTCGAGCAAGGGTGCGAGCGCCCGTAGCTCAGTTGGATAGAGCAACGGCCTTCTAAGCCGTGGGTCGTAGGTTCGAATCCTACCGGGCGCGCCATATTTAGCGCATTCTGGTTGGTTTCGATGCTTGTTGTAAGTCTTTATAGGCGGTTTTAAGTAAAGTGTTTTTGTGGTGGGCGTAGCTCAGTTGGTAGAGCCCAGGATTGTGACTCCTGTGGTCGAGGGTTCGATCCCCTTCGTCCACCCCAATTTTTCCTCTCGTGTTTGGCATACTCTCTGTTTCAGATCATTTGTATCGTCAGAGGTTGGGAGCAGTCAAATATGAACCTCAAGCGCACTCGGTAACGGAACGAGTGTTCGAGTTGGGGAGTTCAAAAAGGTATATGCGAAAGTGGCGGAACTGGTAGACGCGCTGGATTTAGGTTCCAGTGGGGCAACCCGTGAGAGTTCGAGTCTCTCCTTTCGTACCATGTCTTATGCTGCTCACAAATTTCTCAAATTTTTATCTCTTAAAGCTTGCGATCTTTTGAGTAGGCTCTTACCATTTTGTGCCCCGAGTTTTTGTAAGGTAAGTTAAAGAATATTTTTGAGGACATCCCATGCAAGTTTCAATCGAAGCGACCTCCAATATCGAACGTAAAATGACAATTGGAGTGCCTTCCAGCCAAGTCGAACAAGAAGTAGAAAAAAGGTTGCAACGAACGGCAAGAACTGTTCGTCTGAATGGTTTTAGGCCCGGTAAAGTTCCAATGAATGTAGTGCGTCGTCGCTTCGGTGATGATGTTCGCCAAGAAGTTTTGGGTGAGGTAATGCGCAATGCTTATGTAGAGGCATTGGAGCAAGAAAAAATTAATCCTGCTGGTTATCCCCAATTCGAAGCGAAACAACTGGAATCTGGTCAGGATTTAGAGTTTGTTGCGACGTTTGAAGTTTATCCTGAAATCGAGTTGGCCGATTTGAGTGCTATTGCTGTAGAAAAGCAGGTTGCTGAAATTGCTGATGCTGACGTTGATAACATGCTGGATGTGCTGCAGAATCAAAGTGCTACTTTCGAGGAAGTGTCTCGTAAATCCAAGGACGGTGATGTTCTGACTTTGGATTACAAGGGGATTATCGATGGTGAGGCATTCGAAGGCGGCACGGCTGAAGAATCCAAGATTACCCTGGGTAAAGGTCAGATGATTCCTGGCTTTGAAGATGGCCTGGTTGGTATGGGAGCAGGTGATGAAGGGGCGCTTGAGCTTTCGTTCCCGGATGATTACCACGCAGAAAACCTTGCTGGCAAAGCGGTCACTTTTGAAGTGAAAGTGCACAAAGTTGAAGAGCCTGTTCTGCCGGAACTGAATGCAGAATTCTTCGAAAAGTACGGTGTCAAAGATGTTGATGAGGCTGGATTCAAAGCTGAAATCAAGAAAAACATGGAGCGCGAACTCAAGCAAGCGACCCGTAACAAGGTTAAGCAGAGTGTTGTTGACCAATTAATCGCGACGAATGAGTTTGCCGTACCGGCCTCATTGATTGATTCTGAAGTGGATCGTATGCGCCAGGATGCATTCCGCCAATTCGGTGGTGGTATGGGGGGCAATATGAAAGCTTCAGATTTGCCGGCTGAGTTGTTCAAGGGGCAGGCGGAAAACCGAGTGAAAACAGGGTTGCTGTTCAATGAATTGATTGCCAAAAATGAGCTTAAGGTAGATGAATCACTGGTTGACGCTCGAATCGAAGAGATGGCTGCGACCTATGAAGATCCGAGTGAAGTCATTGCATGGTATAAGTCAAATCCTGATCAACGCTCGCAAATTGAGGGTGTGGTGTTGGAAGACATGGTTATTGACTTTGTGCTTGAAAACGCGCAAGTTACTGAGAACACAGTAAGTTATGAAGAAGCTGTCAAGCCACCATCTCAAGCGCCTCAGGCTGCAAAAGAGTCTGAATAAGCTCTGCAGATAGTCTACACTTGAAAACAGCCGGAACATTTTCCGGCTGTTTTGCGTTTAGCGTTGTAATTTGTAATCATGGTGGCTTGTACGAATTGCCATGGTGGCATTTTCATTGAGGAGAGATTTGTAATTATGGCCATTAAAAATCACATGGGTTCGGTAGGCGCCATCTCACAAGGAACCGACATTACCGCTTCTGGTCTTATACCGATGGTGATCGAGCAAACAGCTCGCGGAGAACGGTCATTCGATATCTATTCCCGTCTTTTGAAAGAGCGGGTGATTTTCATGGTAGGTCAAGTGGAAGACCACATGGCGAACCTGATTGTGGCTCAGTTATTGTTTCTGGAATCCGAAAATCCTGATAAAGATATTCATTTGTATATTAATTCCCCTGGTGGTTCAGTGACGGCGGGTTTGTCGATATACGATACCATGCAGTTTATAAAGCCTGATGTTTCGACAATGTGTATCGGGCAGGCTGCAAGTATGGGGGCATTATTGCTCGCCGGTGGGGCTGCTGGTAAACGTTATTGCTTGCCACACTCTCGTATGATGATTCATCAGCCTTTAGGTGGTTTCCAGGGTCAGGCAACAGATATTGAGATTCATACTAAAGAAATTTTGACTATTCGTGATAAGCTGAACAAAATACTGTCTAGCCACACGGGTCAGAGCATCGATACGATTGCTAAAGATACTGACCGTGATAATTTTATGAACGGTGAAACCGCCGTTGAATATGGATTGATTGATGCCGTACTTGATAAACGCGGCAATAATAATTAATACTTAGTGAGAGAATAAAAAAGATTGGCGTTGGGTTTTCTTCCCCGCCAGTCGTTTTTTAAGAGGTAAGCTAATGTCTGACGGAAAAAACGGTAAAGGCGAAGATAACGGAAAGTTGCTTTACTGTTCGTTTTGTGGAAAAAGCCAGCATGAAGTCAGAAAATTGATTGCAGGCCCCTCAGTGTTTATTTGCGATGAGTGTGTTGATTTATGTAACGACATCATTCGTGAAGAGATTCATGAGAACAGCACGGAAGAGAGTAGTGATAGACTGCCCACACCTCGGGAGATTAAAGAGACTCTCGACGAATATGTCATCGGGCAGGAAAGAGCGAAGATCGTATTGTCTGTCGCTGTTTATAATCACTATAAACGTTTGCGATATGATGACAAGAAAACAGAAATAGAGCTGGGTAAGAGTAATATCCTCCTCATTGGTCCTACGGGGAGTGGTAAAACACTGCTTGCAGAGACACTGGCTCGATTGCTGAACGTACCCTTTACAATTGCGGACGCAACTACACTCACGGAAGCCGGGTATGTGGGGGAGGATGTCGAAAACATCATTCAGAAGCTTTTGCAAAAGTGTGACTATGATGTCGAGAAAGCGCAGCGTGGCATTGTCTACATTGATGAGATAGACAAGATCTCTCGTAAGTCAGACAATCCTTCGATTACCCGGGACGTGTCTGGTGAAGGTGTGCAGCAGGCACTGTTGAAGTTAATTGAAGGTACAATTGCATCAGTGCCTCCTCAAGGTGGTCGCAAACATCCACAGCAAGAGTTTTTGCAGGTCGATACGGCAAATATATTGTTTATCTGTGGTGGTGCATTTGCCGGTTTGGATAAGGTTATTCGAGACCGCTCTGAGAAGAGTAGTATCGGTTTTGCCGCGACCGTGAAGAGCAAAGAAGATTCGAAAAGCGTTGGTGCTACCCTTAAAGAGGTGGAAACCGAGGATCTAGTAAAATACGGTCTGATTCCGGAATTCGTGGGGCGGCTGCCAGTTGTTGCGACCCTGGATGAATTGGATCAGGATGCCCTCATTCAAATTTTGACAGAGCCCAAAAACTCCCTCACCAAACAGTATCAAAAGCTTTTTGAAATGGAAGGTGTGGAGATTGATTTCCGCGAAGACGCATTGCGCGCAGTGGCAACCAAGGCTATGGAGCGTAAAACAGGTGCTCGAGGATTGCGGTCTATCTTGGAGGCCGTATTGCTTGAGACTATGTATCACATTCCTTCAGAAGATAACGTGTCAAAAGTTGTTATTGACCAGACAGTTATCAATGGAGAGTCTGATCCTATCAAGATATACGAAAGCACAGATCAGCCAAAAGCTGTACCTGAAGATTGATTGTCATGTGCTCATTTCATAGCTAGTCTTTAAAAAAGAACCTTCGGGTTCTTTTTTTGTTTTTACAGACCCTGGCACCTCCCTAATTTACGTTTCAGACTTGTAATTAAAAAAACTTGCCCCATTAATTACAACAGACCCATAATTAAGAAGCCTTCAAGCATATTGATGGTTTCCAAAAGAACTCTATTACACTGAATGGCTTTGCCCAAAAGGATAAAGCCCATCGAGGTAACCTATATGACGATTGAGAAAAATACGGAAGCTTTAACCGATCAAGAAATGCCGATGCTTCCATTGCGGGACGTCGTTGTCTTTCCGCATATGGTGATCCCGTTATTTGTGGGGAGATCGAAATCGATTAAAGCCCTGGATTTGGCGATGGAGTCATCAAAAGAAATCGTTTTGGTTGCTCAAAAAGATGCGGCAGAAGAAGATCCCGGAGTTAAAGACATCTACACCGTAGGCACTGTGGCGACTATTTTACAATTGCTGAAGCTACCAGATGGAACGGTGAAGGTTCTGGTTGAAGGTGGGAAGCGTGTTCAAATAGACGAGATCACCGACGGTGAGTATCTCCGGGCCGTCGTAAGCGAAATCCCAGAGAAACCGGTGTCCGAGTCAGATAATGATGCCTTGGTGCGTACGCTGTCCTCCGAGTTTGAGAAATATGGAAAAGTAAGTAAAAAGGTGCCGGTTGAAATTATCAAGTCGCTCAGCGGAATAGAAGATGTAGTCCGCCTAGTGGATACAATCGCGGCACACCTTGAACTGAAAATTTCAGACAAGCAGGAATTGCTTGAAGAATTTAGCGTTGCAGAAAGAGTCGATATGCTCTTGGGCCGAATTGAAGGCGAAATGGATCTTATCCAGGTCGAGCGCCGTATTCGTGGTCGCGTGAAAAAGCAAATGGAAAAAAGTCAGAGAGAGTATTATCTCAATGAGCAGATGAAAGCCATCCAGAAGGAAATGGGGGCTTTGGGTGATAATGCCAGCGAGTTTGAGGAGATAGAAAACAAGATTGTCTCCAGCGGTATGCCCGAAGAAGCTAAGACAAAAGCTGACAATGAGCTGAACAAGCTTAAGATGATGTCTCCCATGTCGGCTGAAGCGACGGTTGTTCGAGGTTACATTGAATGGCTGACCAACCTCCCATGGAAAAAACGCAGCAAAGTTCGTCATGATATTGATAAAGCTCGAGAAATTCTGGAAGAGGATCATTTCGGGCTGGAAGAGGTTAAAGAGCGAATACTTGAGTTTCTTGCGGTACAAAGCCGAGTTAAAAAACTAAAAGGCCCGGTCTTGTGTCTCGTGGGGCCACCTGGTGTTGGTAAAACGTCTCTGGGGCAGTCTATTGCCCGGGCGACTAACCGTAAGTACACACGAATGGCCTTAGGGGGTGTTCGGGATGAAGCTGAAATCAGAGGGCATCGACGCACCTATATTGGTTCCATGCCGGGGAAGCTGATTCAAAAAATGTCAAAGGTTGGTGTTAAGAATCCGCTCTTCCTGTTAGATGAAATTGACAAAATGGGCATGGATCACCGTGGAGATCCTGCATCCGCGCTACTTGAAGTGCTGGATCCCGAGCAAAACCACACATTTAGCGACCATTATCTGGAAGTGGATTACGATCTTTCGGACGTCATGTTTGTGTGTACATCAAACTCGATGAATATTCCACCTGCGCTGCAAGATCGCATGGAGATTATCCGTATTCCCGGTTATACCGAAGATGAAAAGGTTAAAATTTCTGAACGGTACCTGATCCCCAAACAGTTTCAGCAGAATGGGTTGAAAAAATCTGAATTGGTGATTTCCGAAGCCGCGATTCGGGATTTGATCCGTTTTTACACCAAAGAGGCTGGAGTTCGCGGGTTGGAGCGAGAAATCGCTAAAGTTTGCCGCAAAGTGGTGAAACAAAATCTTCTAGCCAAGAAAAACGGAAAAATTGAAATTGGTCCGGATGTTCTGGAGGATTACTCCGGAGTGCGCAAGTTCAATTATGGTGTCGCGGAACAGGAGGATCGCGTTGGTCAGGTAACAGGGTTGGCCTGGACCCAGGTGGGAGGCGAGTTATTGACCATTGAATGTGCTGCAGTGAATGGTAAAGGCAAAGTAATCAAAACCGGGTCCCTGGGTGATGTTATGCAGGAGTCTATCCAGGCGGCGATGACCGTTGTTAGAAGTCGCAGCGCAATGTTAGGGCTCGAAGATGACTTCCATGAGAAAAGTGATATTCACATTCATGTGCCGGAAGGGGCAACGCCCAAAGATGGCCCAAGTGCTGGTATTGCCATGTGCACTGCGTTAGTCTCATCGTTTACGGGAGTTCCGGTTCGAAAGGATGTTGCAATGACGGGTGAGATTACCCTAAGAGGGCAAGTTCTGGCGATAGGTGGACTCAAAGAGAAGCTGCTTGCCGCGCATCGGGGCGGGATTAAAACAGTATTGATTCCGGATGACAATCAAAAAGATTTGAAAGAAATTCCGGAAAATATAAAGGAATCCCTAGAGATCGTTCCTGTTAAATGGATTGATGAGGTATTGGATCTCGCTCTGGTTTATATGCCTAAAGGTGGCAAAGATGCAGAAGGTGCACAAAAAAAACACAGTTCAAGCAAGTCTGAGGACACAAATGACGTTAATGACAGAATAAACACACATTAATGCACTTCATGTCTTGACACATCTTTTGCTGTGTTGGTATAACGGTACCCGTCTTCAAGCCCCGAATTTAAAGGGTTTGAGAGGATAATAAGTTCCGGTTTAGTCTGGACGATTAATAAATCGGAACTAAAATAAAAGCTCTTTTGTACAAAATTTCTGTGATCAATGTCGTTGGGAGTTTTGTAAGTGAATCTAAAAATCTAAGGGGTTTAGTGTGAATAAATCTGAGTTAATTGATGCGATCGCAGCATCAGCAGATATTTCCAAAGCTGCTGCAGGACGTGCTCTCGATTCCATGGTGTCTTCTATTACAGATGCGCTGAAAGAAGGTGATCAGGTTACGTTAATCGGTTTTGGAACTTTTGCTGTTAAGAAACGCGCTGCTCGTACCGGTCGAAACCCACAAACTGGTGCAGAAATCAAGATCGCTGAAGCGAACGTACCGAGCTTTAAAGCAGGTAAAGCGTTGAAAGACGCGGTTAATTGATAAATTTATAAAGCGATCCTCACTTGTTTTAACTTTTTCGATATCTGTTCCGGGGCAGTACTAGACAAAGTTAATGCTGGAGAAGAAAGCTATAAGTCGGAATCTCGGCTGGGGCGCATTGTCAAAAATGCGCCTTTTTCATTTCAGTCAGTTTTTAAATTAAACATTGTTTCTCATGACTCTACAGTAATACTGAGAACGTTTAGGCGGAACTAAAATGCTTCAAGATATAAGGGATAATGCCCAAGGTACCATTGCAAAAGTCATTGTGGGGTTGATCGTAATTACTTTTGCGCTATTTGGGGTCGAGTCGATAGTCGGTGGTCTGGGTGGCGAGCCCGAAGTGGCGACAGTCAATGGTGAGGAAATTACCGAAGTTGAGTTTAACCGTGCTGTAGAGTTGGATCGCAGACAGATACTCAGTCGAATGGGAGAGAACGCAGACCCGAACTTGATTGATGAGCAAGGACTTAAAAAACGCGTTTTAGAGCGTCTGATTGAGGAAGCGGTTCTGCTGCAGTATGCAGATGAGCGAAATATGGATATTTCCGATGTGCAGATTAAAGCTGAAATTCAGAAAATGCCGGACTTTCAGGTAGACGGTAAATTTTCAAATGAACGATTTTTGAGTGCAATCCGGTCCCTTGGGATGACCACGAACGACTTCGTTTTATGGTTGAAAAAGCGCTTTCTATTGGCACAACAGAATAGTTCCATAGTTCAGAGTTCTTTTTATACTCAATCAGAATTGCAACAGATTCTGAATATAGACCGACAGTCCCGGGATGTTGCGTTGGTTCTGATAAAAGCGGATGAGGCCGGTGATTTAGTTGAGGTTACTGACTCAGAAATAAACGCATTTTACGAAGAAAATAAAGAACGTTACAAAACCCCTGAGCAACTGTCCATTGATTACGTTTTATTAGATCGTAATGCTTTACTTGATGAGATCCAAATATCGGATGAAGAATTACAGACTCGATTTCAGGAAAGTCGTGACTCCATGGTGAAATCAGAAGAACGTAAATCCTCTCATATATTGATCGAGGTGTCCGATAATCGTGATGAGTCGGAAGCGGAGAAAGTTGCACAGGATGTCAAGAGTCAGCTGGATGATGGGGCTTCGTTCGAGTCGCTTGTTGAGCAATATTCTGATGATTTAGGATCCAAGTCGGATGCTGGAAATCTTGGTTTTGCCAAGCGGGGAGACCTGGTACCTGAGTATGAGGATGTTTTGTTTTCCATGTCCAGCCCGGGCATGATCTCCAGTCCGGTTAAATCAGAGTACGGATACCACATTATCAGGTTGGATGAAGTTGGAGAGGCCTCCTTGCCTGAGTTTGAGGAGGTTGCGGAGCAACTTACTTTAAGTTTGAAACTGGAAAAAATCGATAAAGTTTACGCGGAGAAAAGCGAGAAGTTAGCTGACATCAGTTACGCTGCAGCAAACCTGGATGAACCCTCCAAAGAGTTGGCTATACCGGTTCAAAAGGCGACGCTGACCCGTTCCAATAATGAAGTTCCCGAGTTTGATCACCCTAAATTGATTAATTCTGCATTCTCTAAAGAGGTTCTGGAGGAAGGTTACAATAGTAAGTTGATCGAATTAAGCAAGGATAAGGCGGTGGTGATTCACGTAAATCAGCATCAACCCGAATCCTATCAAAGCCTTGAAGAGATTCGCCCCGAAATCGAGGCGGATTTAAAGGTTGCCAAGCGTGCAAAATACGTTCTGGAAAAAGGGCGAACCCTGGTTAAAGCCTTATCTGAAGGTCAGTCTTTACAAGCGGTTGAAGGGTATACAGAGTTGAGTTGGGATGTTAAGTCTGACGTTCAGCGCAATAGTGTAGCCTTGCCTCCTGTCGTTGTTGAAAAGCTCTTCGCACTGAAGCAACCCGCTGAAGGATCTTCAACATTTGGCGGGATTCAGTTGAAAAATGGTGACTTTTATGCAATTCGTATCGATGCGATTAATTCTACAGCAGCAGATGTGTCCGAAACTGATAAGTCGCAATTGGCGAGATTGTTGGGACAGCAACTGGGGAATCAGGATTTCGAGTTGTTGAAGGAGATAATGGTAAACACCGCAGAGATTGAAAAAATATAGGTTATATATCCGGTTATTATCTTCGCACGGATTACCGAACCACCAGGAAACGCGCCCGGCTATGCCGGGTTTTTTTATGTCAGTGATTAGTGCTCAGTGTACGTGTGTAGTGAGTCAAAACGTTGATATCGCGGTTCCTAATGTGAACATTGCCACACTAATTTGTGTACTGGTTATCTTTAAAATAAGGTTAAATCCTGTATCTTTATATTACAGTGAGTTACATGAAAGTTGTGCCAAATAATAATAGTCAGTAGTGCTTGATGATTTTCAACGGAAAGGATTTTGAGTCGGAAATTGTCAGTATTTTTGATCGATAGTGTGATTGCAAATACAGTCAATGACGTACTAAATAGACATAGTGTGTTAATCGAAGTATGTCATAAAGCTATCGTAATTGCTTCGGCAAGGTGCTTTCTCGAGTAAGATCAGGTGGGAGTTCGGTGTAGGTATATTTCCGTCACCTTGTTGATCTCGGCTCACATGAATAATTTCTTCTATACTACTCTGTTATCTTGTTCAAATTGCAGTTCGTGCAGGATGTTTTGCGCCCAGCAGAAATTTGAGTAGTTACGTTGTTAACAGAGTAGGTGAGCGTGCCAAATCAATATCAAGTTTGGCATGCTTTCAATAAGATTGGGAAGGATTGGCTATCCATGATTTTAGTCTTGGCAGGTTCGATAATTGCTTTTTCCATGGTTCATGAGGCCACAGAAGTCACGCCATTTAAACCGGGCGAAGTTGTCCACGAAGTCACGCATCGCAAAGGTACCGACGAGCTTGCGTACGTACAGGTCAGGTCTAAAGTAGAACCTGCGGTTATGCAGAAATACAGGAATATTGTTCGACAGGCTTATGATTACAGCTGCGGGTCAGCAGCGTTGACTACAGTGTTGGAGCACTATTTGGGGCGTCGCTTTGAAGAACGCCAGGTTATGGAAGGGTTGCTCCATTATGGAGAGAGTGAGCGGATCGTTGAGCGACGAGGTTTCTCAATGCTCGATATGAAGCGGTTGGTAACAGCGTTAGGCTACCCCGCAGGGGGCTTTAGAGCTGAACTTGAGGATTTAATAGCCCTCGATCACCCAGCAATTGTTCCAATTCATTATGCTGGCTTCAAGCACTTTGTTGTTGTGCGGACGGTTAAGGATGGCCGGGTTTTCATCGCAGACCCTTCAATGGGGAACATTTCCTTTACGCTTGAAGGGTTCAAGCAGAAATGGGATCAAAATGTTCTATTCGTCGTATTTCCGGGGGACACCAAGCCCGTCGATGGTTTGGAGCTTCGGGAGGAGGATATGCGTTTTATTGATGATCAGACTTTATCCATGTTGGCCTTCCGTGAGTATCCTCAATTCACTATTCCGTTACAAAATCGTATTCAGAATGAGCTGGAGCGTCAGAAAGACAACGCGGACGGCTCGGTTAATAATACCCGTAAGCAATTGCATTATCACCGAAAGTAGCGATCTTGAAGTACTCAATTTTGGAGCCAATTGGCGGAATATAAATTTTCAGTCGGAAAGTCCTTTAGGATCCGAATATAAGTAAAAAAGGAAATCAGAATGAATCGTTGGGTAGTACCGTGTATCGTCTTTTGTTCTTCAACCCTTGTCTTCACACCGACTTGGGCAGAAGAACCCACCAGTGTTGACAAGGCTCGGGAAGCCTTGACCAAACAGGAGGGTGATACGGATTCCGCTCAGCAATTGGAAGAAGTTTTCCAGGCCGCTGAAAAGAACTATTCGTTGATTAAGAAAGGGAACATATCATTATCCTTCTCTTCAGACTACAGCTACTTTGGTGATCAGCGATTAGATATCCAAATTGTAAACAGTTCGGTACGCAACCTGAATATCGTACCATCCGCGACGCACACGTTCACTAACAGTTTCTCTGTCGATTATGGTCTGCTGAGTAATGTTACTGTGGGGGCCAGAATTCCGTTAGTCGTGAAATATGATACCCAGAAAGAAGTCGATACCATGAATATGGGGGACGTTTCACTCTCTCTGAAATGGCAGCCTTTGGAATATACACCGGGTAAAATCTCAAGCACGGTTTTTACTTCGCTGGGAACCAAAACAGGCGTGAGTCCCTATGAAATAGATACTAATAATGATTTATCGACTGGAAGCGGTAATTATTCGCTTTCAACCGGTTTAAGTTTGTCCAAAGTACTTGATCCCGTTGTGGTGTATGGATCATCCTCTGTTTCCTACGGCATGCCGATTACCGGGTTGAATCAAGTTCGTGGTGGTCGTTTGCTTACCAAGGTCAGTCCTGGTTTTAGTGCCTCTTTTTCGGGTGGTTTTTCATACTCTCTCTCTTATGATATTTCATTGAGTGCTTCAATTCAGATGTCTTACTCTGATGAAACAACACTGACTTTCTCTGATGGTACCCAGGCAGTATCCCAGGATCAGATTAGTAGTGTGATGAATTTTTCTTTGGGAACTCGTGTCAGCGAGAAGACAATTGTGAACACCAATGTGGGCTTTGGTCTAACGGAAGATTCTCCGGATGTTATTCTCGGTTTTTCTCTCCCTATCAACATTGCGGGTTTGAAAGAGCAATAGTGGATGCTGTTGGAGTCGGAGAACTCAAAAAGAGAGTTACTAATGAGAATTATATTTAATAAGCTTGCTTTTATTGTCCTGGCATTGAGCTATAGCGTGATTGGTCACGGTCAGTTGACCCAGAACCTCGCAATTGATATGCAGGCGTTGTCCCTCGGGAACGCAGTAACTGCAGATCCAAATGGTTTGATGGCGATACATTATAATCCTGCGGGTCTAACCCATTACAAAGGACGCAATTTCCAGGTTAATTTGCTCAGCGCTTACATAGATATCGATGCAGATTTCATCGCCCCTCCCGGTTATGAGATTTTTGGTATAGATGGTGTTGAGAATGATCCGGTTGCAAATTCACACAGCCATGTAAACCGTCTTGCGATTTATGTTCCAGGGTTAGGGCTGCAAAAGCTGCCTCCTGGACCCGCGCTTGCACCTTCTACGGCATTTAGTGTGAATTCGCCTGGCTCAAAGTTGACGTTTGGTAATGCGTTTTACCTGCCGATGTTTGCCGGATTCTATCGAAAACCAACTGATCCGGGTAGATATCAGCCTTTGGCGGCGGCACTTCAGCGTATTACCTATCTTTCCCCGACAGTTGCATATGAAGTCAATGATGAGTGGTCTGTCGGTCTGGGTGTGCACTTTTCTTATTTTGCACTCGCAGCGGAGCAATATATGCGCGCTCCCAACATGATGCTGGGGATGGCTGAGATTCTGCAGGATGCATTTAACTGTGAGAGTGGTGATGAACCACTTGCTCCGTTCATTACGCTCTGTGGTGGTAACGTCGGTCCTTTTGATGATATTGGTGTATTGTCATTGGAGTTGGATCAGTCTCTGTCACCTACCTATGCTGCAGGTGTCTTATGGGAGCCGAATGATTGGTTCCGTTGGGGGGCGAGTTACACCAGTGATGCAGATATGCATCTGAACGGGACTTATGAGTTAAATTACACAGAAGACTTCTCGGGTTTTTGGCGGCGTTTTAATGGTTCGATTATCGGATCTATCACGTCTGCAATTTTAAGCTTACCATCCGGCGCGCCTCGGGAGGCGGGTAACGTAACCATGAAACTTACGTATCCGCAGCATTTTCAAACGGGCATCAGTGTGAAGGTTCACCCTTTGTTAACCGTTAATATTGATGTTGGCTGGACTGATTATAAAAAGTGGGATGCCTTTAACTTCCAGTTTGATCGAAATCTCGAATTTCTCGGCGCTGCACGAATCCTTTCTCCGCAAAATGCGACTTCTAATACGTTGAGCCTGCCGCAAGGTATGGTTGATGTTTGGAATTGGGCATTTGGGTTTGAGTTGCATGCATCAAGTCGTCTGGACTTGCGCGCTGGTGTTGAAATTCGTGACTCGGTTATACCAAATGATCAGCGCAACCTGATGGCCCCTTTTGGTGGTGCCAACTTGTATAGTGTTGGTATGGGCTACCGCTGGTCCAGGGATGCCGATATCAGCATGTCGCTAAGTTACATTCACTCAGTTGAGAATATCCCTGCAGATACAAGTTGTAATATCAACTGCGACGCGATCGATAATATTGTTTACAACCCTTATGCTGGCCTGGATGTTAAAACTTCTCTCAGAGCGGTTTTGGCTGGTTTAACCTTCCGTACCCGGTTCTAAGTTCGCTTTATCTGGGCTAAAATCGGGTTTATTAGCATAGGTAGTAGGTACTCACTTCCCATAAGGTATTCCGCGAGGAGTACCTTTTTTCTCTTCCAGGATAGGCTAATGCGATTTTTAATTTTAATCATGTTGTCCGTGTCTTTGCCTGTTAATGCTGCTGAAAAATACCGGACGTGGATTGATAGTGATGGTAATGTTCAAATGCAAAAAATACAGGAAGAGCGCAATCCATTCTTGCCTGAAGGTGTGACCTTTGAACCCGAAGATGTGGTTCGTAAAAATAACAATCAGGCGGCCACAGGAAAGTCGGATGCGGAGGTGAACTCTGGGGAGAGTGCTCGCACTCCTTCTGCAGATCCAGTGAAGAGCGATACAATAGTGAATAAACCGCTCCCCGGTCTGGCTAATCCTGAGAATACTTCTTCTGGCGACGCCCCTCGGATTCGATCTGATCTGGATATTACGGTTGTTGATGAAAGTGAGTTTGTGGATGGTGACGAGCTTGCGCGACGTGGCTATATTCGTGATGAAAATGAAGTGCCCACTTATGTTTGGCGTGATGCAGAAGGGCGTTTGCAGAATTCTCCGTATGTTCCCAACCCTGATCAGAAACAATCAAATGGTAGCCAGGCCTCAGTGAGTGAAGAGTTAGTCACACCTGCTATCCAATACTTTGTCGTTCCTGGTTACGATGCTGTGGTCGCTCAAGGCGCTAGCCATTTTTCGCCAGACATGCTTAAGGTTGGCGATTTTGTCACTTTCCAAAAGCAGTGTTGTGAGTCTCTGGACAAGGAGTATATTCAATCGCTTTCGTCAGAACGGGAAATTTTGGTCGAGATTGATGATCGCTCAAATGATTTTAATTTTCCCAGTGGTCAGAGTCGTTATGAACTGGTGAAAATAGACGAAGCTGGATTAAATACAAATCCGCTCGTTCGCATGCGTACGTTTGATCAAAAGGGGCTATTCTACCCTACCATAATAATGTTAGGTCGAAGCTTTGAACCACTTAGGATGATTGTTTACCCTAAGCTGGATTATCACCCCGAAACCTGGAATCGTTACGGTTATATGGAGAGTTTATTCAAAGTTAATTATATGAATGGCGAGAAGTATATCCTGGTGTTTTCCCGTCGGAATGAACAGATCTATAATGAGGCCGTTCCTGATAAAAAAGGTCGTCAGAAACAATTGGCATTGACGGATCAAGGCGAATTTGAATTCAAGCTTTTGAAATGAACTCTGAGTACTTGCATCGCTTCATTCAATTTCTGAGACTGTTTTAGAGAGCCACCCCGATCAGGGTGGTGTTCCATTGCCATTTGTTTATATGTTCTCTTAATGACTTTATAGCCTTTCTCGTTGTACTGAATATCCTTGGGGTTCAAGCCAAGGGTCTCCAGTGCTGCAACAATGTGGTCACTACGAATGACCCTGCGCCAAAATGACTGGAGCATTTCATCCAGATCTTCCTCTGTTGTCCTGTATAAATTATCGGTATCCAGATAGAACTGTCGCAGCGGTATGTTTTCCAATTCTTGCGAGAGTTCATTGTTGTGCTTTTTGCAATCGTGAGGTCTTAAATGGATTTGCAAGGGCGAAATGATGAGAGTCGTTGATGCCATCGAATCAGAAAGCTCCCTTTGCCAGCAATAAAGCTTGTGGAACAGGGCGAAATGAATCGGGAAGAGTGCGCCTGGGGACTTAAAGTTGAGAAGTTCCGGGAAAGGGTACTTCTCCTTATCGATATCTTTCAGGATTTCG
Source organism: Oleiphilus messinensis (assembly GCF_002162375.1). Lineage (GTDB taxonomy): Bacteria > Pseudomonadota > Gammaproteobacteria > Pseudomonadales > Oleiphilaceae > Oleiphilus > Oleiphilus messinensis. The sequence continues at coordinate 2,523,042 of NZ_CP021425.1, forward strand.
AACTCAGAAATACCGCAGGGGGCTGACTGTATTTTTTTTTGGATGCTGCTCCATAAAACTTGGGGCATTATCTCGTCAATAAGCTTAAACATGTCGCAAGCGTGGCATTAAATAAGTGTGAGATCAAGTGTGAGTAACCTAGGCTTGAATTTATCTGCCAGCTGCCAATTTTTGATACTTGTCTAAGAAAAGCAAAAGCAAAAGCAAAAGCAAAAGTAGAAAAAGTGGTTCATTGAATCATGCAAACCACTTTAACTACAGTAAGGCCGGAACGGCGTTAGTGCCTGGGAAAACTAGCTGTTATCTGGCAAGGCACTGACTCCGCCTAAAAACAGCTTTGTGGCGAAGTGGGCTGCCTGTTTAGGTTCGCCTCCTCGATCAGCGAGCCTGAAGCCGAGCTCATAGCCAACACCATTGAAGGATGCCGAAATATAGTCAACATTGATGTCAGGTAGCTGGCCATCAGCAATAGCGTTTTTGATGTCATTTTCAAATGTTTCAAGCGCTTTGCCAAATATGCCGCTGGAGTAGATCTCCTGAACGATCTTGTCGTTTGCATGCACTAGCTTGTAGACCTCGGGGTCTTCTTCGATAGTGGTAAAAATAGCGAGATAAGCACTGTTAATTCGAGACTCCAGCTCAGGAGCTGTACCTCTCAAGTTAGCCAGATGCTCATTAAGCCTACCCATATAGTCATCGATTAAGGCAGAAAATATGGATCTTTTGTCTGGAAAGTAATTGTAAAAGGTTCCAGAGGCTAAACCGGTTCTACGGATAATGTCCCGCACGGTCACCTTGTCGAAACCGGCTTCGCTGAAACACTCCCGGGCAGCAGTCATAATCGCTCTTTGATTATTTTGCCTGTTTAACTCTCTTTTCCCTAATTTTGCGGTATTCATGACGTGTCCTTACTGTCTTCCATCTTCATCCACTATTATAGCCAGTTTGTTGATAAATAACGAATAGTGAACGCGGAAATAGTTCAATATTTTCAGAAACATGACAATCCATTGGTGAGCTTTTTCCTGAGATTGTTTATAATTGCCGTTTTTTCACACAGTGTGGTAACTATGGAATTGCTTTCCGAGCCAAAGGGTAAAGATCGAGTCGAAGTGAATAAGCTGCAGAAACTGCTCCGTAGAGAAGTTGGCAGGGCGATAGCTGATTTCAAGATGATAGAAGAAGGCGATCGGGTGATGTGTTGTCTCAGTGGTGGCAAGGACTCTTACACCATGCTTGAGATTCTCTCCAATTTGAAGGCTCACGCACCTATACATTTTGAGTTGTTTGCGGTGAATCTGGATCAGAAGCAACCCGGTTTTCCGGAACACGTTTTGCCTGAGTACCTGGCGAGCATCGGTGTTGAGTATTATGTTATAGAGCGCGATACCTATAGCATCGTTAAGGATAAGGTTCCTGAAGGCAAAACCACTTGCGGTCTTTGTTCGCGGTTACGCCGTGGTATTTTGTACGATGTGGCTCAAGATAAAGGTGCTACGAAAATTGCTTTGGGACACCATCGCGATGACATTCTGGAAACTTTGTTCCTTAATATGTTTCACGGTGGAAAAATGAAGGCGATGCCCCCAAAATTGAAGAGTGACGATGGTCGAAATGTCTTGATTCGTCCTTTGGCATATTGCCGTGAAAAGGATATCGAGCGATTCGCGAAATACAAACAGTATCCAATTATTCCCTGTAATTTGTGTGGTTCCCAAGAAAATCTTCAGCGTAAGATGATCAAGGACATGTTCCAGGATTGGGATCGACGTTATCCCGGGCGTCTCGAAAATATGTTCCGGTCAATGCAGAATGTGGTTCCTTCTCATATGGCGGATATCAATTTATTTGATTTCGAGAGCCTTGCACCCGCTGAGCCAATTGAAGCATTTGAAAAGCTGGATGTGATTAATCTGTAATTTGCTGCATTCATTCCAGGGTGATTAATGAATAATAGGGGATTTCGAGTTGTTGAATTCGCTTCGCCCCATCTTCTCCATAATTCACGATGCTCGCAAAATCTGTCACTTCGGCTTTATTTCGGGTTATGAGCGCCGACGCGACCCGCAGTGTTTCACCGCTGTATACGAGATCATCAAATAGCAATACCCGGCTTTCCTCGGGTATTGCACCCTCAGGTAGTGATAACGTGCGTTGTTCTCGAACCTGTTCATGAAACCAACGACCGGGTTTATCGAATGCCAAGCCGGGACTGAAATTGTTCTTCCGGATGATAACAAGAGGTATGGCTAAGCTATAGGCGATCAGTGATGCTACGGGTAAGCCGCTGGTTTCAATGCTGACAATATGAGTATGTTGCTGGTTCAGAAATTGTTGCGTCAGGGTATCCGCAACCATATGCATGGCCTGGGGAGAGCCATAAATTGGGCTAAGGTCAATGTATATTTTACCCTTTTCAGGCCAGTGGTGATGAAGTTTAATCAGTGAGCGTATGAGGTATTCATCGGTAATCATCCTTCACCTGCCTTCGCGCAATTTTTGCTGTCTATCGGAGTCTTCATCTTAACGATAGTACAAAATATAGGCGATTTACAGCTTTACGTCCCCTCTGAGATTACCCTCAGAGGGCAGAGTCTGAACTTAGATGATTCTTGAAAAACCAGTGGTAATGTTGTCTTGCGGTATATAGGCATCGAAAACCTGACACACTGCCCGGATTAACAACCTGCCAGCTGGCTCAATCGTGATCTTCTCTGGTGTGGCAGTTAAGAGCCCATCTTTTTCCATACTTTGTAATCGTTTCAGTTCAGAACTGAAATATTCTGAAAAAACGATGTTGTTCTGTTGTTCAAATTTTTGAATATCAACATTGAAATGACAAATCAACTGCATGATTAAATTACGACGGATCGAGTCATCTGTAGTCATCCATACGCCGCGCTTAACCGGAAGTTCTTGTTGGTCAATTGTAGTTAAATAGGTGTCCAGGTCGTGATGATTCTGGTAGTAGCAGTTACCAATCTGACTGATTGCTGAAACGCCCATGCTGACCAGGTCACAATGGCTATGGGTTGTGTACCCTTGAAAATTCCGGTGTAGTTTACCTTGATCCTGTGCTATGGAAAGTTCATCATCCGGTTTCGCGAAATGATCCATGCCAATGTAGCGGTAACCGGCAGAGGTCAGGGTCCGGATCGTATTCTCAAGAATAATCAGTTTTTCCGCCGGAGCAGGGAGGTCTTGTTCCTGAATTCTGCGTTGCGGCATGAACTTGGAGGGCATGTGTGCGTAATTAAAAACAGACAAGCGGTCCGGGGACATTTCAATTACACGCTCAAGCGTCTCTTGAAATGTATCCCTTGTTTGCAAGGGGAGGCCATAAATTAAATCAATATTGATGGATTTAAAGCCCAAGTCACGCCCATATTTCAGGATTTCACGGGTTTCCACTTCACTTTGAATTCTGTTTACGGCTTTTTGAACTGCGGGGTTAAAGTCCTGGACTCCGAGACTGATTCGATTGAATCCGATGTCTCTGAGTGTTTCTAAAATTGAACCATTGGCTTCTCGAGGATCAATTTCGATTGAATAATCCTGTGATCCATCATTGATAAGATTGAAGTGTTCATTAAGGCATGCCATCAAATCCCGCATTTGAGCTTGGGTGATGAAGGTTGGCGTACCGCCGCCCCAATGCAGTTGTTCTACTGGCCGATTGCCAGAATAAAGCTCCGCTTGCTGAGCAATGTCCTGGTAGAGGCGGTCAAGATAAGGTTGGGATTTTTCCCGCCGTTTGGTGATGACTTTATTGCAGGCGCAGTAGTAACAGATATGGGCACAAAACGGGATGTGAACATACAGAGAAATCGGGTCATCAGCGTGTTGGGTATATTGGGCTGCCCGGGTACAATCACTGACATTGAAGCCCTCGGTAAACTGAATCGCCGTTGGGTAGGATGTATAGCGTGGACCGGACAAATTGTAACGTTTGATCAGCTCATCATCCCATTCCCAGCCTTTTTGCAGAAGTTCAGTTCGGGATTTGAGCGGGATAATATTAGAGTCATTATGTGTTTCGGTAATTTGTGCCATAACGCAGTTGTCCGGATAATTGTCTTAATGTTTTAATCCTATCTCAGTTGGATGTTTTCGCTTTGACGGATGTCAATATCGAGATGAATGGTCAGACAATTATCGATGAGCAACAGGCACTAATTTGTTAGAAAAATTTGGTGTAGGGGATGGGCAAGGTCCAAAGACCCAGCCCGATCAAAATCAATCCCATTAGTTGACTGAAATGGGGGTGGGCTTTTAGTTTGTTTAATTGTTGTGCAAACAGTCCTGTGCCGATCACCGCAGGTAATGTTCCTAAGCCAAAACAGAGCATCACGCCTGAGGCTTGCCAGGGTGAGGCTTGCGCGCTTGCGTAAATCAATGTGCTGTACACCAGCCCGCAAGGCAACCATCCCCAAATGCTGCCTAAAAGCAGTGTTTGAAGTGCTGTTTTGGGCGGAAATACCCGTTTCCCGAATGGTTCCAGGTGTTGCCATATCAAGCTGCCAGCCTTTTCCAGCTTGAGTAATCCAAGCCAGATACGGGCGACGTATAACCCCATGCAGATCAACATCGTTCCAGCTAAAATACGCAACCACTGTAACGACTCGGCCCATATTGTCACCGAGGAATAAGTGACAATGCCGACCAGGAGACCCATTGCGCCATAGCTAAGCAAGCGTCCAGTATTGTAAAGAAGAAGGGTCTGGATTTGCCGTGCGGTATAACCCTCTCCGCTTTTTATACTGAGGCTGAGAGCACTTGAGATACCACCACACATGGCGATGCAATGGCTCGCCCCCATCAGGCCAATCAAAAGTGCGGCGAAATAGGGATAATCAAAACTGTTCATCTTTCTGTGTGTGTGGATGTGTCAGGTGAGAGCCCGGAGTTTGTAGATTCGTTGTTTGGAGTACTCTGTTGTGGTTTGGCTGGTTTCGCGGAGTCTGGAATCATATGCTCGTCATCATCGAATAGAATCTGATGCGCTGGACCCTCCAGGTCGTCGAACTGCCCGGATCTGATAGCCCAGCCAAAAAACCAGATTGCGACAGCGATAATAGTCAGTGAAATCGGGATGAGAACGTATAGTATTTCCATGACCTACCTTTTAACTCTGAGTGCATTGATAACCACAATCAGTGAGCTGAGTGACATGCCAAGCGCTGCGAGATAGGGTGGAATCATCCCCATAACAGCCATCGGCAATGCAAGAATGTTGTATGAAAGTGCCCAAGCCAGATTCTGGGAGATAATTTGCTGGCTTTTCCGCGAGACATGAATGCTCTGCTCAAGGCAGGCCAGGTCATTGTTCATTAAAATGGAGTCGGCGTTAACTTTGGTGAAGTCTCGGGCATTTCCCATTGCGACAGAAACGTTAGCACCGGCCATCACGGGCACATCATTTATCCCGTCCCCAACCATGGTGACAATGTTATGTTCAGACTGAAGCGCTTTTAGGAAGTTCAATTTGTCTTCCGGGCTAGCTTCTGCTTTGTAATTCTCGATACCCAATTGATCGGCTAAAGGCTGAACGACTTCGAGTCGATCACCGCTTAGAATATATGTTTTTATTCTTTGTGTATGGAGAGCGCGAATGACTGGGACAGCATCTTTTCTAATGTTGTCATCAAGAAAAATTGTTGCGAGGAACTCCTTTTCCGATGCCAGATACACCTCGATCAGGTGTGATGCTGACTCATCTGACTGATCATTTTTTGTCGCAGCAGATGGGTGCCAATCAGAAATGAAGCGCTGGTTACCAATCCTGTAGCGGGTGCTCTGGTAAACGCCTTCAACACCCTGACCGTTTACAATTTGCACTTGTGAAGCTGGATGTTTCCCGAATGTCCTGAAAACGGATGCGATAGGGTGGTTAGAATGTCGCTCCAGTGCACCAACGACATCCAGTATCTCTGTGTCCGTAACTCCATTTTCCCAGGTCTTGATTTTTTTCAGGGTGAGCTTGCCTTCAGTTAAGGTTCCTGTTTTATCGAGGACGATATGGTTGGTTTTTGCGAGCGTCTCAATTGCATGTCCCTTCACAATCAAGAGCCCGATTTCTCTCAGTTTATCTGTTGCGGCCGTCAGTGTCGTCGGGGTGGCCAGAGACAGTGCACAGGGGCATGTTATCACCAGAACAGAGAGTGTAATTGCGAATGCGTGATCCGGGTCGTTTAAACCCCAGTAAACTGCCACAGCTGTTGCTACCAGAAGTACGCCCGCGACAAAATAGCTGGCAATTTTGTCTGCTTGCCGTGCGAGAGGGGGTTTATGCTGGAGTGCATCCTGTAGAATATCGAGGATGGCAGAAATTCGGCTGTGGTTTGCTTCCTTGCTTGCGCAAATGGAAATGGTTTGTTCGACGTTGATGGTGCCGGCCAGTACTGTGTCCCCAGCTTTTTTGCTAACTGGAATGAACTCACCGGTTAAGGCTGATTCATCGAAGCTGCTACTTCCTTCTGAAACCGTGCCATCACAGGGGGCGGTGTCACCTTGCTTGATGTGTAAAATGTCACCAATTTTAACTTCCTTGGCAGCGATTACGTGCTCTGTGCCATCAGGGGCAATACGGGTTGCGGAGGTAGGAAGCAATTGCTGCAGTTTGCGAATTCCAAGTGTGCTTTTGAATCGGGTACGCATTTCGAAAAAGCGGCCCAAAAGCAGAAAAAATGTAAACATACAGACTGAATCAAAATAGACTTCCGCCCCCCCAAATAGTGTAACCCAGGCACTTGCTAGGTATGCACAGCCGATCGCGAGGGAAACCGGGACATCCATTGTCAGGTGGCGGGTTTTAAGGTCTCGCAAAGCCGCTTCGAAAAACGGTTTTGCTGAATACAGGACTACCGGTGTGGCAACCAACAGGCTAACCCAGCGGAACAGAATGAGAAACTCCTCGGAAATGCCGCTCAATGCACCGACGTAGAGCGGGATGGCGAGCATCATATTCTGCATGGTACCGATGCCGGCTACACCAAGGCGGAATATGGCTTGTTTTTGTTGTTTTTGTTGCAGTTCATCGATTTCGTTGGCTTGATAAGGCTTGGCGCTGTAGCCGATGCCGTGAATGGCAATCAGTAGATCACTGAACCGAGTCAACTCCGGGTTCCATATAGCTGTTGCGATTTGGGTGCTGTGATTAATCTTGAACTGGACTACGCCATTCTGCTGATTTAGATGCTGTTCCAGAAGCCACACGCAGGCTGCACAGGTGATGCCCTCAACATAGATACGAGTCTTGACGCATTTGGTGAATTCGCCGTCTATACGTTCCTCAACGATTTCTGTAAATTCCTTACTGATATCCTCCCGATCATATAAATGGAGTTCTTCTTTTTTGTGGGTTTCGAGCAGCTCGGGCTTGGTGAGTTTTTCGTTCCGGTATTGGTAAAATGCGGTAAGGCCAGTACCCAGAATTGTTTCAGCGACCGCTTGACAGCCCAGACAACAGAATCGAAGTTGCTTGCCATCATGTTCAGTTTTCAGATTCAGGTCATCTGGAATCGGCAACTGGCAATGATAGCAGGTTAGATCCTTTTCGCTGGTTGGAGTCTGGCTGTCTTCCGGGCGCATGCCCGCTGCCTCGGGACCTGACATTTTATCCTGCGGAGAAGCTGGAGTTACCTGCATAGACAATTCGATTGGAGATTATTGAAATTGACTGACCAGTACAACTGGTGTGTCAGAAGGAAACGCGATTACACCTTTCAATTGCCATCCACCGGCTTCAGAAGTCAGTGTGATATAGCGTTTACCCTCGAATTTTTCCGGAATTTCAGCAATAAATGTTTGCTTGTCAAGCGGCAACAAGGTGGTGCGATAATCGAGCTTGGCCAGAGTCGGGTGCTCAAGCGACAAGGCAATGTCGGAATATTGCTCAGGTGGCATTTCCATAAGATGGACTTGAATCTCATTAATACCGCTATCGCTCGATACTTTTGCCTGGATGCCCAATTCCGCTGCTTTCATATCCTTGGAGATGTTCATGTTTATTGCCAGGCCATCTTTGTAGTATTCATCGTTGACCAACTCGTTCTGACTGGTCAGGGCGAAGTAAATCATGAACATGCTGTAAACGATCGAAGCAAATGGTATGCCGATCAGGAACCAGGGCCAAAACTGTTTGTACCAAGGACGGGGAGCGTTACTGCTGGATGTCATTTAAAAAACCGATTTCGAGTTGGATGGTCAGGTGTTAAGTTACTGTTTGCCTGTTTATGATACCACTTGTGGGGCAAACCCGTGAGCTTTTCATGATGAACGGCCTGTAACAATTAACAGGCCTCCCATTTAAAGCAATGGGGGTGGGCCAAGGAAGCGGCTGTCCGAATCTGCAACGGTGTCAGGATTATCGACTGCGGTGGCATAGAATGTGATTTCATGACTGGTTGATTTCAGGTTTGCCGGGTCGGTTTCAACGCTAATAGGCACTGATGCCACTTCACCAGATTGAATGGTAACTCGGGTTGTGGTGGAGATAAAACCACCAGGAAGTCCTTCAACTGTGACATCAAATTCGCGCAGAGTATCGGCCATATTGACGATTTTGAGCGTATAAGTGTTTTCAATAAAGCCCTTGGGAGTGGTGTAGTAAAGTGCACCCCGATCCCGAATTACGTCCAGCTCCAGCGGTATGCGAGTCGCGATGGAGTAGACGACGGCGAGAACCATAAGCACCAAAGCCGTCAGATAGCCGATGGATTTTGGGCGCACCAAGTGACTTTCGCTACCTTCAAGCGCTTTTTCGGTCGCGTAGCTGATCAGCCCACGTGGATAGTTCATTTTGTCCATGATCTGATCGCAGGCATCGACACAGAGTGCGCAGCCAATGCATTCGTACTGGAGGCCGTCGCGTATATCTATTCCGGTCGGGCAAACCTGTACGCACATTCCACAGTCCACACAATGTCCCAGTCCACTGCTCACGGGATCCGCGCTCTTTTTACGCTTTCCTCGTGGCTCCCCCCGCTGGTAGTCATAGCTCACGGTGAGTGTATCCTGATCGAACATTACGGACTGGAAGCGTGCATAGGGGCACATGTACAAACAGACTTGCTCCCGCATCCAGCCTGCATTAATGTAAGTTGCCAGGGTAAAAAAGGCGATCCAGAAATAGGCCCAACCGCTGCTTACTGTAAACGTAAACAGGTCGGGAACCAGCTCTCGAATCGGATAAAAGTAGCCTACAAATGTTAAGCCTGTTGCAAGCGCTACGAACAGCCATGCCCCATGTTTGAGGGATTTCTTCAACAACTTGTTTGTGGAGTTAGGCGCTTTGTCCAACTTAATTCGTTGGTTTCGACTACCTTCGATGCGTTCTTCAATCCACATGAAAACGAAAGTCCAAGCGGTTTGAGGGCAGGTGTAACCACACCACATTCGGCCAAAGAGTGTCGTGATAAAAAATAGACCAAAGGCGCATATGATAAGGAGCCAGGAGAGTAAGATAAAATCCTGAGGCCAGAAGGTGGTGCCAAACAAATGAAATTTTCGTTCTGGTAAATCAAAATGAATCAATGGCTGGCCGTTGACATTAATCCAGCAAAGCAGGAAATAACTGCCCATAAGCAGCCAAAGCGAGATACTGCGGATTCTTTGGAAGAAACCTTGAATTTCTTTTACGTAAATCTTCTTCCGACTGGCATAGAGCTCAATCGTTTGTGGTTTTGGGGGCGTATCTGCAGATAGCCCGGCTTGATTGGAGTCTGTTATGTCTTGTGTCGGTATTTTTGTTACCGAAGACACATTTTCTGAGTTAGAAGCATTGTTGGACATAATTAAGCACTTCCTGAATCGACATAGCAATTGATCGGTATTGCTATAGCGACTCTGTCGGGCAATGCGCACGCCGCATTGCCCGCAGAATTGCGTGGAAAAGTCCGGCTTTTACTTGTTGGACAGGCTGTAGATATACGCTGCCAAAATGTGAACTTTGTCTTCTCCGAGCAAGTCTTTGTGTGCAGGCATCACACCAGCACGGCCATGTTCGATCGTATATTTGATCTGGCGTGCTGTGCCACCGTAGAGCCAAACACCATCTGTCAGATTCGGTGCTCCCAAAGCCTGGTTTCCTTTGGCATCCGGGCCATGACACGCAGCACATGCCTGCTGAAACATTTGTCCGCCTCGTTCGGCTGATGCAGAATCGTCTGATCGATCACTAAAGGAAAGAATATAATTAACGACATCGAGCAGTTCGGCTTCAGTCATATCAGGCTTCAGTCCTTTTGCAGGCATGTTGCCATTTCGACCAACCAAGATGGTTTCTTTGATTTTGTCGGGAGAGCCGCCATACAACCAGTCATTATCAGTCAAATTTGGAAAGCCGAAACTTCCGCGGGCTGTTGAGCCATGACATAAGGAGCAGTTGTTTGCAAACAAACGCTGGCCAATCTGAATGGCTTCCGGATTCTTCGAAAGCTCTGCGATTGGCGTGGTGCTGTGCTTGGCAAATATAGGACCAAATTTTTCTGTCGCTTCTTGAACTTCCCGCTCATGTTGATTCGCGGAGCTCCAGCCCAATATCCCCTGGAAGTTACCGAGGGTCGGGTACAGAACGCAATAAGCGAGCGCGAAAATGATGGTGGAAATAAACATATAAAACCACCATTTAGGTAATGGGTTGTCCAGTTCTTCGATGCCATCGAAGGTATGGCCCATTGTTTTTTCAGTTTCTGTATCAGTCGTTTGACTTTTGCGTGTAGCGTAAAGTAGCCACCAGGACCCAAAAATGCTTCCCAGTACAATTACACTTATCCACAAGCTCCAGAAGGTACTTAAATCTTCACTCATGGTCTTTCTTCTCCGAATTTTTCAGGGTACGAGCGTCAATGTCGTCATCATCAAATGGTAGATTCGATGCCTCATCAAATTGTGATTTGCGTCGAGAGCTATAGGCCCACAAACAAACACCGATGAATGCAATCATGACCAGTATTGTTGATATGCCTCGTACAGTATTAATATCCATTGCGATTACCGCTTGGTTGGCAAAATGGTACCCAGTTGCTGCAGGTAGGCAACCAGCGCGTCAATTTCTTTGTGTCCTTCAACTGCTGCAGATGCACCGGCAATATCTTCATCAGTATACGGGACGCCAACTTTTCGTAATGCTTCCATCTTTTTCGGTGTTAATTTATGGTCAACCTTGTCTTTAAACAGCCAAGGATAAGATGGCATGATGGACTCTGGTACTACGTTACGTGGGTTGTAAAGGTGAGCACGGTGCCAATCGTCACTGTAGCGCCCACCAACACGAGCCAGGTCCGGACCAGTACGCTTGGAACCCCACAGGAATGGGTGTTCGTAAACGTGTTCGCCCGCCACTGTGTAGTGACCATAACGCTCTGTTTCCGCTCGGAAAGGACGGATCATCTGGGTGTGGCACACGTGACAGCCTTCCCGAATGTAGATGTCCCGACCTTCCAGTTGAATCGCGTTCAGTGGCTTGAGGCCTGCAATTGGTTCATTTAGTTTTTTCGAGAAAAACAATGGAACGATTTCAACCAATCCACCAAAGCTGATTGCCACGATGGTCAGAATGATCATCAGGCCAAGGTTCTTTTCAACTATTTCATGATTCATTTTATATACTCCTTATGCTGTCTGAGGCACGTTGTCCATAGCGACAGCATCTTTCTGTTTTACTGTCAGATAGACATTAACTGCCATAATCAGCATACCGAGCAGGAAGATCGCACCACCGATTACACGGACAAAGTAACCTTGATGACTGGCTTCTACTGACTCAACAAAGCTGTAGGTTAGGGTTCCGTCGGTATTGACCGCTCGCCACATCAAGCCTTGCATAATACCGTTTACCCACATTGAGGCGATGTACAATACGGTACCGATTGTAGCCAGCCAGAAGTGCAGGTTGATCATTGCAGTGCTGTACATGCTGCGCAGACCAAACAGTTTTGGAATCAGGTGATACATGGAGCCAATAGAAATCATGGCAACCCAACCCAGCGCGCCGGAGTGTACGTGGCCCACTGTCCAGTCCGTGTTGTGAGACAGTGCGTTTACGGTTTTGATTGACATCATCGGGCCTTCAAAAGTGGACATGCCGTAGAAGGACAGAGAAACAACCAGGAATCGCAGAATTGGATCAGTACGGAGTTTATGCCATGCGCCGGATAGCGTCATCATACCGTTGATCATGCCGCCCCAGGACGGTGCCAGCAGAATCAGTGACATGACCATACCAGCGCTTTGCGCCCAGTCAGGTAATGCGCTGTAGTGTAAGTGGTGTGCGCCAGCCCATACGTAAATGGAAATCAAAGCCCAGAAGTGGACAATAGACAGGCGGTAAGAGTATACCGGACGGCCCGCTTGTTTCGGGACGAAGTAATACATCATGCCCAGGAAGCCTGCCGTCAGGAAGAAGCCAACCGCATTATGACCGTACCACCATTGAATCATCGCATCAATCGTACCCGCATAGATGGAGTAGGACTTCCACATGGTTACTGGAATTTCCATATTATTGCCAAGGTGTAGAATGGCAACCATGATAATGAAGGCACCCAGGAACCAGTTAGCGACGTAGATATGTTTGGTCTTGCGACGCATGATTGTGCCGAAGAAAACGACAGCGTATGAAACCCAGACCAATGTAATGGCAATGTCAATTGGCCATTCCAGTTCAGCGTATTCTTTAGCTGAGGTGAAGCCCATTGGCAGCGTAATTGCTGCGGCTACGATGACTGCTTGCCAGCCCCAGAAGGTGAATGACGCGAGAGTATCCGAGAATAAACGCGCTTGTGACGTACGTTGTACGATGTAATACGATGTAGCAAATAATGCACTACCGCCAAACGCAAATATTACTGCATTAGTGTGTAAGGGGCGAAGGCGACCGAAGCTTAACCATGCTGTATCAAAGTTAAGCTGTGGCCAAACAAGCTGTGCGGCGATAAACACCCCTGCAGCCATGCCAACAATTCCCCACACAACAGTCATAATGGCAAATTGTCTTACCACCTTATAGTTGTATGTAGTATTGTCGTTTCCTGTGCTCATAATGATTACCAATGGATTTCTAGTTAATAGTTTTTGCGGGCGCAAGTATCCGAAAATGAAGGTGGGTTTTCAATGACTCATATCAAGTAAATCTCTCTTGATAACGCTATGTTATTGTAAAGTAAAGGAAATGCGTACTAAAAAAAATACCGGGAAATCATCGTTTTCAATCATATTTTGGCCTTGAGCGTTCGACTTTGAATGTTTGGTTGAAATATAGACAATTTCGGTAGGGTTGAGTTTAGCTCAAGGTGTGCAATTTTAAAGCGGTCGATGAAGTTGACCAAGTCAGTATTCAAGGGGTGCTATGATCACGAAAATCGGGGAGTTGGAGGTTATTGTTCAGGGGAAATCAGACTTATGCCTGATATTAGCGCATGGTGCTGGAGCGCCCATGGATAGTGAATTTATGAATACGATCTCTATGAACCTTGCGACGGAGGGCATCAAGGTAGTTCGCTTTGAGTTTCCTTACATGCAAAAGAGGCGTATTACCGGAAAGAAGTCCCCTCCAGATCGCCAGCCGAAACTACTTGAAGCATGGCGAGAGGTTATTAATTCATTTTCGGTAGAGCGCAATTTGTTTATTGGTGGTAAATCCATGGGCGGACGAATGGCGACGGTATTAGCCGCTGGGCAGGAGCCATCGCCGATTACGGACCGCATTGGTGGGGTTGTGTGTATGGGGTACCCTTTTCACCCCCCGGGCAAGCCGGAAAAATTGAGAGTCGATCACTTTTCCGAGATGACTAAACCAGTGCTGATATTACAGGGGGATCGGGATCCTTTTGGTCGGTATCGGGAGGCTCTGGACTTTAGTTTGCCAGACCAAATCCGGTTAGAGCGAGTGGTGGATGGTAATCATGACTGGCAACCACTCAAGAAGTCTTCGGTCAGTTGGGCTGATAATATGATGATTTCGGCACGCTGTGTTGCAGAGTTCATGAAAAGCCAAAGTTCACATCGGTAATGATAATTTTTCAATTTGCGCTGAATGATTTTCCTGCCATTCTGCTAAAGTCGTCTCAATTGAAACATCAGATTCACTTGCAAATATGCTGTCGTGAAATGCGTGGTCGGAGGTGTTGAGACAGGGGGTGTTCGGGACTTGTAAGGGGGCACAGACTACATCTATGGGGTGGCTTAGTGTTTCTAAGGGGGAGCTTAGTGCTTGCAGGCTCAGATGATGTTGTTTATCAGCGTTGTTTACCGTTGCGATTGAGGTCTGTGTAGCGTGCGCGAGTTGCATGAGACTGGAAATCGTCGCGGTGATTGTTTCGGTGACTTGCTGTGTTTTTGACGCGAGAGTGCGAACTTCATCGGAAACGACTGCGAATCCGCGTCCATGATCTCCGGCGCGAGCCGCTTCAATGGCTGCATTCAGCGCAAGCAAGTTAGTCTGGTCTGCTATTTCATCAATTTCTTTGATCAGGTCGCCAATAGATTCTGCTTGTTGTACTAACGGGGTGGTGTATTGTTGTGCTTGCTCGATAATTGCGGTTGTTTCTTTAGCTTCAGTTTGGCAAGTGGTTAGGTTAATTCTTAGTGTCTCGTAGATTGCTCTGACCTGTTCTCTATGATCCTCTTTTTCGTTTTCTGCAGCGAAAATTTTTTCACACAACTTATCCTGTTCTGTTTTTAGTTGTTGTTGGCTCTTGTAGTGCTCAATAATCACATTATGTAGTGCAGGTAGCTCGGAGAGATGTGCCTGGATGTCTGAGGTGACTCTGTCGAGTCGCTCTGAGCGTTCATTGCTTTCTGATTGCAGCATGGCGATTTGAAACTGGGCAATATCGAGCGCAGCGTATAATCGTCCGGTATCTGAGTTTTTTCCGGATGCCAGGTAAGCGCTCAAAGGATCATTTATCAAAGAGTGGGCTTTTTTCATCAAAATCCTGGGTTCACGAATAAGGTGTTGCGTGAACAGGGCCCCCATAATCAGTGTGGTTCCGAATGCGCTTGCATAAGCCCATGCTGGAGGTAAAAAGCTGACCAGTAACGTTGCGATGAGTGCAACCGTCGAGAATAGAGCGATACCGGTAACGAGGTGTGGAAGCTTGTAGTGTCCGGGGAGTGTTCTGCCTGGTTTTTTGCGCTGTATCGGGTAGGCGACTTTGGCGCGTATGATTTGTTGATCGTCGGCTGGAATGGCGCGCATTTCGATCTGGTTTGGCTTAAATTTACTGTTAGAAATGAGTGCCTGCAGCCAAATTTCCCCACCATTGGCTGGCTGGAAGGGTAGTATTCCGAACCAGCAGGCATCGGGCTCCTGTAAATTTCGGCAGACACTATCTTTCAATATTTCTGGGAATGGCGGTTTGAACAGGCTTTGTAGGCTATTGCAGCCTAAGGGTTTTAGTATTAGATCGAAATTGGTGTTAGCGCTAATGAGTTGATTAGAGCAATCAAAGGAAGCGGAGTAAAATTCAGGGTCTGCATTGCATTGAGCCTTTTGGTTTCCTGTACTGACCACAATCAGAACCCCAAGTTTAGCGGTATTGGAAAAGCTATAGGTTATAGAAAAGCATAGTTAAGCCTGCTGATATACACAAACTTGATTACGACCATTCTCTTTAGCCCGATACAGTGCCTGGTCAGCATTCTGAACAACTTTGTCGGCGAGGGCTTCGATTTCCATTTTTTGCATCTGGTTGTGCTTCAGGGTGAAAACGCCAATGCTAACGGTTAGGGTATCTTCTACACCGTTTGCCTGGAATGGTGTTGATTGAACTTGATCCACGATAGATTGCGCAATGGCTTGAGCTCCAATCGGTGTCGTGTTTGGTAAAATTATGGCGAATTCCTCCCCACCATACCGGGCAAGAAAGTCTTTTGGCCGGTGTAACTTAAGTCGGGTTTGTTGCGCGATGAATTTTAGTGCTTCGTCGCCCACTTGATGTCCGTATCGATCATTGAACGATTTGAAGTGATCCACATCCATAAACAATAAACTGAGCGGCTCCTTTTCCCGGCGGGCAGACCGGACCTCTTCCTCAAGCGTGTTATTAAATGATCGTCGATTGGCGATTTGAGTTAGCTCATCATGACTGCTTAGTTTTTCAAGACGTTTGTTCAGGCGTGATAAATCCTGCATTGCTATCGTTAATTGCTCGGTCTTGGCGGCAACCTGGTCTCGTAGTTGCTGGCTGGCACCCTGTTCCATGGTGAGAAGTTTCTCTGTGTAGAATTTCATCTGTTGAGCGAGTGCGAAATTCAGAAATAAAATTTGGGTCACAATGCCGATTTGCATAATGAATTCATTGGCGTAGTAATCGGCAATAAAGCCGAATGATGCCAACGCGAAAAGCAAGGCTGAGAAAAAGAATAATGTCCAGGCTGTCAGGAAATATCGAACGACATTGTCACCTGTTTGTAATTGAGTAAAACCTGTAATGTAAACGCATAATATAATTGAAATCGTAATCGCTGAATTGATTTTCACTGCATTGGCATAAGGCACGGTGAAAGCAATGACCAGAGCGATAATACTGACGGTGATCAGCGTATTGAAGGTTCTATGTAATCTTATGCTTCGAGTGTTCTGGAGTAGAAAAGATCTGCTGAACAATGCGATCGCCAATCCCAGATTTGCGATAAAAACGGGAATGGAAAGATTGCTTAGGTGTGGCGCATTTGGCCAAAAATATTGAAAAGACAGACCACTCATGGCAATCATAAAGAGTAGGAGTGCTGTCAGATAGTAGGCATTCAGGAAGAAAGACTTGTTTTTGATTGATACAAAAATCAATGCGTTATAAAAAATCATTGCCAGCAAAATACCGTAAAACCCGCCTTGGGTAAGCGAGAGGTGGTTTGTTTTTGCGATAAGGTCGCCGGCGTTGTGCAGAGAAATATTTGCGTTAATGGATCCGCTGGATTTTATTTTCAGATAAAAATGCTTTATTTCGTTCCGAGCAAAATGAATCGGAAAGATAAAGTGTCGATAATCTATTGCACGATTAGCGAATGGATGAGTATCTCCGACAGTCATGCCTTCTGTGGTTTCGGCAGGGCTGCTGCCGAGTGCTTTCCCTCCGTTAGAGGATTCTAAGAATAGAGTGATGTCATCCAGTAAGGGATAATCGACTAAAAGATACCACTCTGCATTGTGGGGGTCTTGATTGATTGCACTAAATGTCAGCCAATATGTTGAGTCGGTATGTTGAAACGTCGCTTGACCATCTCGTAGCGGGCTGAATTGGCCGATCGCATGAAGCGATTTTATTTCATTCAGGCCCAAGTGTGACGTTGTATCCTCAAAAAACTGAATTGCATCTGACAGGGAGTGCTGTTGTAGAGATTTGTTTATCGCT
The DNA here is from genome assembly GCF_002162375.1 of Oleiphilus messinensis. GTDB lineage: Bacteria > Pseudomonadota > Gammaproteobacteria > Pseudomonadales > Oleiphilaceae > Oleiphilus > Oleiphilus messinensis. The sequence goes on from NZ_CP021425.1 coordinate 2,540,396, forward strand.
ACTGGTTCCTGGCTACTGGTTCCTGACTACTGTAGGTGTGCCCGCTCAGCAGAATCAGGAGATAGAGGAGGCGGGCAAATGCTGAATATTCTTTATTTAGCCTGCAGTTGCTCTGGAGTTTGTCTCGAGGGATTTTTGTTATCCAGCGCAATGTGACATCCTCTGTAGGCGCAAATGAAGACATTTTAGAGGGGGCAGCAGAAACGACGTTTTTCAGTGTCCCCTAATTCGCAGTAAAGCTGTTAGAAGTTAAGATAGCTCAAGCACGGTGACGTGTTCTTCTTTGTCCATCATTGGCCGGAGTTGATCAAGCATCGCTTTTCGTTCATCTGATTGAGACCATCGTTGCCAGTCTTGAACACTTCTCCAGGTTGATAATATCACTCGATGATTTGGGTCAAATGCGTTTTTCAATGATTCTCCCGAGACAAAACCGCTTGCCTGAACGGCAAGTTGAATGGTCTTGCGGGCGGTTTCTTCATAGGGTATTTCTAATGTGTCAGCGATATGTCTTTCAATTATCACTCTGATCATGGGCCTGCCTTATTGTTCTAGGTTTTAGTATGTTAATATTAGCACATTCACATGGAAGGCTTGTTCTGTGAAGTAACCGTAAAGATATTATCAAGTAACGCTGGGAAGGGGCAGGAATACTCTGCAGGTTTCTGCGAATCTCGGATCATGATAATGAGCGTAATTAATTTACCTGCCTGAGTGTATTAATCTATGTCAAATGATATTCCTGATGGCCTTGTCATTCTCGATGTCAAAGGCTTGTTTTGCCCGGAACCCGTCATGATGCTGCATAATAAAGTAGATGAGATTGATGTGGGGGACACAGTTCAAATTATCGCGACAGATCCATCAACCAAGCGCGATATTCCTCGTTTTTGTAATTTTCTGGGTCACGAACTGGTCCAGCAGTATGAAGAAGATTCCTGCTACATCTATATTGTCCGCAAAGGCTGACTATACAAAACTGACTACAAGCGCGTGGCCGGGTGTGTTGATATACGCTCGATAAATTCGTCCGGGCCGATTTCTCCTTGAATACGAAGACTTTTTATCTCCTGTCCGGAATGGTCAAAAAACAAAATAGCGGGTGGACCAAAAATATTATAGTGTTCCAGAAGCCTGATCGCTTCTTCATCTGAAGCCGTGACATCTGCTTTGATCAAGCGCCAGGTCATCAGTGCGGGATTGATCCTGCTATCCTTGAAAACCTCATCTTCTATAACCAGACAGCTCACACACCAGTCTGCGTAAAAGTCAACCATTGTGATGCCGGACGCTCGCACCTTAATATGATCAGCACTTTGTTGTAGCTTCTGTTGCAGCTGGTCGTACCGGGTTATTTTTTCAAATGGCAGTGATTTACTCGATTTGGATAGTTCGGGGGGCGGCGATGAGCCTGGGTTTGAACTTGAAAATTTCAAAGGAGCTAACGGGTCCAGTGCCGAGCTTGATCCAAGGAATGCACCTGCACCGATCAGAATGCCATACAAAATTGCAATCACTCCGACGCCTTTCCAAAGGCGTTGTGCCCCATAGTGTGCACTGTCCAGTGCGCCAAGTTGTATACCCGACATAATCAGCAAAATTGCCCAGAGCAGCATTTCTGTCATGGCCGGCAGCAATCGCGAAATGAGCCAAATCGCGATTGCCAGCAGCAAAACACCAAAGAGCATGCGGACATTTTCCATCCAGCTGCCCGCCTTTGGTAAGATCTGGCCAGCCCCCATGCCAATCGCAAATAATGGAATTCCCATTCCAATTCCCATGGCGAACAGGGCAATGCCGCCGGTAACCGGGTCGCCAGAAGAGCTGATGTATATGAGCGCCCCCGCTAGTGGGGCTGAAACACAGGGTGAGACAATAATGGCAGAAAGGGCTCCAATGGCAAACACCGCTAGCACCTGGCCTCCTGCGAGTTTTTGTGAGCGTGCATTTAATGAATCACGCAATTTCGCAGGGAGTTGCAATTCGAACAATCCGAACATCGAGAGTGAGAGTAAAACAAACAGCAAAGAAAACCCGATCAGAACGGGAGGGCTTTGAAGCTTTGCTTGCAAGTTGGCGGACGCGCCGAAGTAACCCATGGCGACACCAAGCAATGCATAGGTGAGTGCCATGCCAATGATATAGCTCAATGACAACAAGGCTGATTTTGCAGTGGTCGGTGATTTCTGTCCGGCAATAATGGACGAAATGATCGGCATCATCGGAAATACACAGGGCGTGAAAGTCAGGCCCAGGCCGAGTAAGACAAAGGCCCCCATGACGGTTAGAAGGTTTGCCTCGTTAAGAAATGAGAATATGCCTGTTGATGAATTTAGATCCGATTCGTTTTTGGTGATCGGTTTTGTTGTCTGAGCGGTATCCGGTTGCTCAGGAATATACAAGGTTTCCTTGGTTTCCGGAGGATAGCATAGGCCCGCATCGGCACAGCCCTGATACGTTATTTTGATTGGGATTTCTGTGCCAGAGGTTAACGCAGTTAACGATACTTTAAGTTCCACTGGGTTATGAAACACCGTAACCTGCCCAAAATAAGGATCTTCTTTTACCTCTCCCGGTGTAGAATAGCGTAACGCTCCCAGGCGAACGAGGGTATCATCTACTTGAATTTGAATGCGATCTTTGTATAGATAGTGCCCTGGTGTAATATCCCAATTCAAAATGAGCGTATTGTGCTCAAATCGATCCGTAAATTTAAATGCTTGATCAACCGGCAAAAAGTCTGGTGTTGAAAGATTTAAGCTGTTTTGTGTGCTAGCAAAAAGTTGCGTTTGAAGGCCGTTTCCTTCAGCGAGCACCATCGACGCATGGAAAGGGCTGATCAGTACGAGTAATCCGAGTATCGTGATCAGTATTCTGGTTCGGACCAATGAAGGCATGGGAAATATCACCGAAAGATTCGTAAAATGGTCTGGATCGGCGAATGGTAGCAGAATTCCGGGGCTGGCGCGGTATAAACTTTTTTAATGATTCAAACTGAAATGACAGCAGCAGTATCAAACTTGATAGAACTATTTAATCAGTCTTTCGAGACGTCTTACCGGACGGTCCTGGAAGCTGGAAATGAAGAACCGATTTATTTGCCCGCAAATATCGAAATTGAACAACCTGATCTGGCTCATCAAATCACATGGGACTCTCGTAGGCATTACCACCGGGTCGTGTTTGCCCATGGATTTTTTCAAAGCGCAATACATGAAATAAGTCATTGGTGTATTGCTGGCCCGTCCCGTCGAACGCGATTAGACTACGGATATTGGTATGAACCTGATGGTCGAAACGCGGCTCAGCAGCAGGCATTCGAGCGCGTTGAAATAAAGCCTCAGGCGCTAGAGTGGATTTTTTGCCTTTGTGCAGGAGTGCGGTTCCGGGTTAGTATTGATAACCTATCTGGTGAGCGATCACCGACGGAGCGGGTGTTCAAACTGAATATTGTCGCCCAGGCCCGATCATATTTGCAGCAAGGGCTCCCTGATCGAGCAGAAATGTTTGCTGAAAAGCTGAAAACCTTTTATAACACTGCTAGTTTAGATCTGAATAAGCAGTTGCAGCTTGATGCGATTTTGTAGTGGAGTCGTTCACTGTACCCTTGGATTTTTGAGTGATGATCGGAGAGCGGTCAATTAATTCGAATTCCCTCCCAAATAATGAGAATTACAAATTATATGAAAGAAGAAAGTTGTCAGGGTAACCCTGAAGCAGCCCTGGATGCGCACAAAGCATCTGAAACCAGGCAGAATTCCAGTGAACCACATGCTGCGCTGAAGCCCGAAGGAACAAGTAAAGACTCTGGCGAGACCTCCGGTAATTCGCGTGAATCTGCCGCCAGACTCAATAAAGATTTGGTTGATTCTGGAGCAAAAAAAGGCGCTTCGAGTGATGCTCCGGCAGCGATAGCTGAACAGATTGATACTCAAACGTCCCAAAATTCCCTGTCTGGTTCTCAAGAGCGGGTCGGTTCATCAGAAAGCAACAGTGCGACTCTCGCGAACTCAGTAGATGAATCTCGGTTAACCGAGGAGTCTCAACCTGATAAACAGCCCCAACCTGATAAACAGCCTCAATCTGATAAACGGCCTCAACCTGATAAACGGTCTCAACCTGATAAACAGCCTCAACCTGATAAACAGTCTCAACCTGTGCAACAGCCTCAACTAAAGCATGAGCTTCAACTAAAGCAAGAGCTTCAACCGGAGAAAGAGCCTCAGCTCTTGGAAGAAACTCAGCCTTTGGAAAAAGCCCAACCCGTAGAAAAAACTCAACCTGTAGAAAAAGCTGAACCAGAGGAAGAATCTGAAGATGAAATGACCTTCGATTCTCTGGAGTTGCATCCGGCACTGAGCAAGGCCATCGCCAATCTCGGGTATGCTCACTGCACACCCATCCAAGCGGAAACATTGCCCGTTTCTCTGACCGGTCAGGATGTTATTGGCAAGGCACAGACTGGAACCGGTAAAACTGCAGCATTTTTGATTTCTGCGTTCCAGTATATGCTTGAAAACCCGATCCCCGAGAAAAAACGCTTTGCAGGCGAGCCTCGGGTCTTGGTGTTAGCGCCCACTCGAGAGTTGGCATTGCAAATCGAGAAAGATGCCAAAGGCCTTAAAGGCGGATCCAAGTTAAACGTTTTATGTACAGTTGGCGGTATGGATTATGATCCTCAGCGTTATGCGCTCCACAACTATTCGATAGATGTGCTCGTGGCAACCCCGGGACGATTAATTGATTTTGTACTTAATCGCGATGTTTTTCTTGATCAAGTTGAAATACTGATTATTGATGAGGCGGATCGAATGCTCGATATGGGCTTCATTCCTGATATTAAGCGGATTCTGGGCAATACCACACCAAGGGAAAACCGTCAGACCCTTCTTTTCAGTGCGACATTCAATCAAGATGTTTTGAACCTCGCATCGATGTGGACCATTCAACCCGAGTACGTTGAAATAGAGCCAGAGTCGGTCACTGCAGATACGGTGGAACAGGTTATCTATCTGGTGGAAGCGGCTGAGAAAAAGCGATTGCTGCTTAAACTGGTTCGGGAAACCGAGTTCGACAAGATGATTATCTTCACTAACCGTCGCGATGAAGCGCGATTTATTGAGTCTTATCTTCGCCAGAAACGTATCAATGCGGCACTCCTGTCGGGGGAGGTGACCCAAAGCCGTCGCTTGAAAGTTCTGGAGCGATTCAAAAAAGGCGCGGTGAGCGTCTTGGTCGCAACGGATGTGGCGGGCCGAGGCTTGCATGTGAACGGTATTACTCACGTAGTTAACTATAATTTACCGGAAGACCCGGATGATTACGTGCATCGTATCGGGCGGACGGGCCGGGCAGGGCAAACGGGTATTGCGATCTCGCTCGCATGTGAAGATGAGTCTTTTGCACTTCCCGATTTGGAAAAGCATCTTGGATTTAAATTGAAGTGCGAGTATCCGGCAGATTTAAGCTAGTCGGACTCGGCTCCGGTGCGAGTTTACTGCCATTTATACGAAAACGTAATTAGGGACATATTCTGACGATGAAAATTCTGGCCGACGAAAACATTCCGCTTGTTCACTCGTTCTTTGGCTCCATAGGGGATATTCAGCAGTTCAGCGGTCGGGAATTGACAGCAAGGGAAGTTCAAGATGCTGATATTTTGCTGGTAAGATCTGTCACCCGCGTGGACGAGACGTTAATCGGTGATGCTCCGTTGAAGTTCGTCGGATCCACCACTATCGGTTTGGATCATGTCGATACGGAATTTCTGGATGCGAGAAGAATCCCTTACGCGAATGCGCCAGCCTGTAATTCGGATTCAGTTGTTGAATATGTGATCAGTGCACTGTCGTTTTTATCTGAGTTTGATGACTTCAAGCTGGAAGATAAGTCTATCGGTATAGTGGGGTATGGAAATGTGGGCTCTCGTTTGGCCAAAGTCTTGGCCAAACTGGGGATGAATGTGAAAGCTAATGATCCGATTCTGGCCGATGCAGGTGAAAAAGATCTGTGTTCTTTAGAAGAGGTGATGCAGTGTGACATTATTTCGCTGCACGTGCCGTTAACTCACGATGGACCTTACCCCACATATCACTTATTTGATGAGCCTCGCATTGCTGCATTGCGAGATAACCAAATTTTGATCAATACCTGCCGGGGTGGAGTGATAGATAATCAGGCCCTCCGCCGAAAGCTGGAAGCCCAAAATGCGCAAAAGTCTCGCTTTAGAGTTGTGCTGGACGTCTGGGAACATGAGCCGAATGTTGATCGGGCATTATTGGAATTAGTGTCGATCGCCACGCCCCATATTGCCGGGTACAGTTACGATGGAAAAGCGCGTGGCACCGATATGATATATCAGGCATTGTGCAGAACTTTGGGACTGCCCGTCAGGCATAAAGCGGCACAGTTTTTATCAGAGCCTCCGTTGTCAAAGCTGGCATTCACCTCTCAGGCCGATTCCCGATGGGCGCTTAATACCGCGATTCAGGCGTGTTACGATGTGAGAATGGACAGTTGGAGAATGAAAGCATTACTTCAGCGTGAAACCCTGGGTTCAGGATTTGATGCGTTGCGGCGTAATTATCCGGTTCGTAGAGAGTTTTTCAATGTCAAAGTACAATTGAAAAATGTGGACTCTGACCTGTTCAATAAATTTCGCGCTCTCGGGTTTAAGACTAAAAATTGATCGCTTATAAAAATGACGGCTGTGATGATATAACGTTAAGTATTTTGAATAACTGCCGATATAACAGGGGTATTTGAGTCAAAATATCGTCAGTAGGGTATATCCGCTATGTTGCATCGTACTTCACAGTTGAATCGTACTTCAGATCGATCGTCCAGTCGTTTACTGCCTGCCGTAGGTCAACGTTCCATGCAAGATGAAAGTCCCAAGTCCACTTATGAACAAAACAAACGGCAAGCAGCACCATTGTCGTTTGCCAAGCTCGGGCTGGAGGTCGGTGCTGCACTGACTATGGAAACGGTATCGCCTGCGCGAAAATTCACAATTCGAATGATAGGCTATGTTCCGGATCGCAGCATATTAATCTCTGCACCCACTCGGGAAGGAAAAGAGGTGTTGCTGGAAAAAGGAGACAAAGTAACCCTCAGGGCGATGTCACGAAATCGGGTTTTCGCTGCGGAGACTCGAGTGCTCTATCGCACGCTGCAACCTTATACTTATTATCATCTTGCCTTCCCGTCTGAACTGACAGCACACGAAATTCGAAAGGCGTCACGAGTCAGGGTAGACTTGCCCGTGATGATCGACAGTGAATTTGATCTCGGCTTGGGAGAATGGCCCAAATCTGCGATTATCGAGGATTTGAGTAAGGATGGTGCTGGCTTGTTGACTCGCCAGATATTGGGTGAAGCTGGACATGAAGTGATTATTAACCTGTCCGTTTCTGTTTCTGAGATTCATCGGGATCTGGAGATTCCCTGTATCATTCGAAATCGGGAAGTGGTACAACGAGCCTCTGGCAGTCAGTACTTTTATGGTGTTCAATTTGACACCCTGAGTGATGAAGACCGTTTAACACTCAACAGTTTCTTATATGAGATGGAGCAAGCAGGTTAATATAAACTACGATCAAGGAAAAAGCGGGGTAGAATTAGCCCCAAACCGGTTGAAAATTGGCCTTCTGGTTAATCCGATGGCTGGAATTGGTGGTGCTGCAGCGTTTAAAGGCAGCGACGGTGCAGCAGCGGAAAGTGCAAAGCAACTTGGTTACCGCTCACCGAGCGCGGAGCGGTGTGCTCGGGTTATGGCACTACTTGCACCAATCTACGATAAGATCGAAATAATCACTTGTGCGGGAACTATGGGGGCAGACTTCTGCCATGGATTAGCCCTGAAGATGTCAGTGGTTTACCCAATTGAAACCGCAAGCCATGATTCTGATCGTGAAACTTCCGCCGAAGATACCCGGCAGGCGGTAAAAGCAATGCTGCCATTAAAGCCTGATCTTGTTGTATTTGTGGGTGGGGACGGGACAGCCCGGGATGTGTGTTTCATCATGGATGAGAATCAGCTCGTTTTGGGTGTGCCTGCAGGGGTTAAAATGCACTCTGGAGTTTTTGCCCTATCACCGGACGCTGCTGCCAGAGTCATTCAGCTTCTTGTCCAGTCCGAACTGGTTGCCGTCAGACTGGCGGACGTTCGAGATATTGATGAAGAGGCGCTTCGAAAAGGACAGGTTAATTCTCGACGCTATGGTCAGATGTTGATACCGGATGATATCCGCTATCTTCAGCATGTAAAATGTGGTGGTGTGGAATCAGAAGAATTGGTCTGTCTTGATATCGCTGCCTTTCTGGATGAGATCTGCGAGCCGGATGTGTATTACATTGTGGGGGCTGGTACGACGACTCATGCAGTCAAAACACAGCTCGCCGGAGAAGGCACCCTTCTGGGTGTTGATGTGATCAAGAATCATAAGTGCGTGGCACGTGATGTAAACGAAAAGCAGTTGTTTGAGTTGATTTCGGGCCAGCCTAGTAGAATAATCCTGACCCCGACCGGAGGTCAAGGTTGTATACTCGGGCGTGGAAATCAACAGCTGTCCCCAAGGGTTATTCGGGAAGTGGGTTTGAGTAATTTGGTGCTGGTTGCGACCAAGGCAAAGTTGCAAGCCCTAGCTGGAAGGCCGTTGTTCGTGGACACGGGGGATAGTGTATTGGACAGCACGTTGTCGGGGTTACATAGTATTCTAACCGGTTACGATGATTATGTTGCTTACGCCATACATTCGCCACGGTAATCTGCCTATCGTACTATCCCTGTTAAACCTGCTAGTCCTCCGACAACCCGCCCGAAATGTGATTTTCATGCTGAGTCATTCGTTTAAATTAAGTCATACGTTCTAATCGAGTTATACCATATACATGAATAATACTGAAAAGGTCCTGAGAGAGACTTCTGAAAATATTGCGCGTCTGGGACATGAGTCTGGTCGTGTCTTCCATGGTCGCGGGAAATGCTTTCCCGGTTTCGAAAATATTAATATAGAGAAATTTAATGATGATTTGCTCATAGCCTTGTTTCCTGGGTGGCAGAACGAATCGTTTCAGCTGGATGCGTTTCAAAACGCGTTAAATACATTGATTTCCACGACGTCGGGGCGGGTACTGACCCACTTTCGCGATCAACAGCCTTGCACTGTTCAAAATCAGCAAGGGGATCCTGTATCAGAACAGGTCGAAATTCTCGAAGATGGTATTCGGTATTTGGTTGAATATGGTGAAAATCGGAATCTGGGTTTTTTTTCGGATATAAAAACAGGTCGCCGATGGGTTCGTGATCATGCGGCTGAAAAAAGAGTCCTGAATTTATTTTCTTATACGTCTTCTTTTTCCCTGGCTGCGTTAAGTGGTGGTGCACGATTTTGTGCAAATGTTGACATGAGTGCTGCCGTGATTTCTCGCGGAGAGCATAACCACAGGCTCAATGGTATTGAGCAACGGCGATATGGTCACTTCAAATATAATATCTTGAAAAGCTGGAAGAAAATAGCACAGAAGGGTCCTTATGATCTCGTGATTGTGGATCCACCGTCATTCCAGCGGGGCAGCTTTATAGCATCGAAAGACTACGGTAAGGTGAGTGGTCGTTTAGCTTCAATGCTCTCTGACGACGCAGATATTTTGTTTTGTTTAAACGATCCCTTTGTTACGGAAGAGGTTTTCCGGGAAATAATTGAAGCCTCTGGCCCGTATGTTTTTTGTTCCCGTCTGGAAAATGACAGTGCGATTAAAGAGCTTGATGGAAATGGGTTAAAAGTTTTGCACTACCGAAACGTCAACAGCCCCGTGGCAGTTCATACCAGGCCCTAGTTCAGCTCTAGAATTAACCGTTGTACGACGCGCGAGATACGGGTGGAGGATCCTCCTGCAATGACTTCCCGCAGGATGTTGATGTGGGTTTTCCGGTCGGTAGCAACATCCTGAGGAAGGCCCCGCAGCGTATGTTCGTCCAGACTGGTGTCATGGTGGAGGATTCGCGAATCATTGCAAATTCGAGATAGAAGGTTGAGTGCTTTATGGGTCAAAATGGCCTGATCTACTGCTTCCTGGCGAATGGTGTCGACGTATCGGATATAGTTTTCTTCCGCAAGCCAAATCATGGCACCAAAGCAGGCCATGTGTCGATCGCCATGTAAGCCATATTCATCGGGATTGTCTTCACCCGCAATATCTTCGACGTAAACGCTGGTTCTCCGGGGAAATACGGTATACAGCTGAACCAGAATTTTAGCGACGTCTTTGCAAAAATCTTCGATATGGATGTCTGACATTACCCGAGACCTGTATCCAAAATAATCTGTATTCGCACATAGGAGGGATTGAATACCCTCCTGTAATAGTAGCTCGATTCAAGCTAATTATTGTTGATAAGTTTCAAGGAAATGGGCGAACCGGGTAATCGCGTCTTCCAGTACGTCTGTACGTGGTAAAAATACCACCCGCAAATGCTGTTTATCCTTTAGGTTGAAACCACTGCCCTGAACCAACAGAATCCGTTGTTGTACCAGCAAGTCGTATACGAGCTTCTCATCATTCTGTATGGGGTAACGTTTTGGGTCCAGCTTCGGAAACAGGTAGAGTGCGCCTTTCGGCTTGACACAGGTCACACCTGGAATTTGTGTCAACAGATCATAGGCAACGTTTCTTTGTTCATACAGTCGTCCCTCCGGCAGTACCAGATCATTAATACTCTGGTAGCCCCCCAATGCAGTTTGAATCGCAAATTGCGAGGGTACATTGGAACACAGGCGCATGGATGCCAGCATATCAATGCCTTCGATCAGATCCCTGGCTCGATATTTGGCGCCACTGACAATCATCCACCCCGAGCGGTAACCTGCAGCCCTGTAAGACTTTGAAAGTCCGTTAAAGGTAAAAAACAAAACATCGTCGGCAAGTGAGGCCAAAGCCGTATGTTTGACGCCGTCGTAAAGAATCCGGTCGTAAATCTCATCGGCACAAATTAACAGTTGGTGCTCCCGAGCCAAATCTATAATTTGCTCCAGTATTTCCCTTGGGTAGACTGCACCGGTTGGATTGTTGGGGTTGATCACCACAATAGCTTTGGTTTTATCGGTAATTTTGGATCGAATGTCATCAATATCCGGATACCAATCAGATTGCTCGTCGCAATGGTAGTGTACCGGTGTTCCACTGGATAGCGTCACCGCAGCTGTCCATAATGGGTAGTCAGGGGAGGGGATCAGTACTTCGTCTCCGGCATTCAGCAATCCTTGCATCGACATCACGATAAGCTCGCTGACACCATTTCCGATGTAAATGTCTTCAATTTCTACACTTTTGATACCCAGTTGCTGACAATTCTGCATAACGGCCTTTCTTGCCGGGAATATGCCTTTTGCATCACAATATCCTTGAGCTTCTGACAGATTGTGAATCACGTCTTGGAGTATTTCTTCGGGTACATCAAAACCGAATGGGGCCGGGTTACCGATGTTCAGTTTCAATATGCGATGACCTTCCTCTTCCAGGCGGCGAGCCTCTTTCAGGACTTCGCCACGTATTTCGTAACAGACATTATCCAGCTTTGATGATTTGCTCAGTGGTCGCATAAAATTGATGGTCGCTCGGTATTGTTGTGTTGAAGGTTTGAGTTCGTTGTCTTGCTGGTTGACCGGCCTTTCAGTTCTTGCCATTATCAATCTGTTTTAATTTAATAATCCAGACTGCTTTCAAACAGCAACAGGCCCTAATTTGGAGCCGTCAGGAAATCTGTCAACCAGAACGGAATGCGTTATGACTGAAAAAAATAAAGTTATCAAATCAGACGATGAGTGGCGTAATCAACTCACGCCAGAACAGTTTAAAGTCACTCGTGAAAAGGCGACAGAAGCCCCGTTTAGCGGGAAATACTATCATAATAAAGATGCGGGATCATATCATTGTATTTGCTGTGATGCAGAATTGTTTGAATCGGATCACAAGTATGATTCTGGCTCGGGGTGGCCAAGTTTTTGGCAGGCTGCATCGGCTTCAATTGTTGATGAAAGTACAGATGTAAGCCATGGTATGACGCGTACTGAAATTCTATGTCATCAATGCGGAGCACATCTCGGACATGTATTTCCTGATGGGCCAAAACCCACAGGATTGCGTTATTGTGTAAACTCGGTTTCTCTCGATTTCAAGCCAAAGGATAAGTCAACAGACTCTAAAGCGTGAGAGCCCTGAACGACTTGTTACAGGGCGCTTTATGCCTCTACCGTTATCTCTTGCTCTGGTCATGCAACCGCTTCGTTTACATTTGATGGCTTTTTGGAAAGATACATCGGAATGGTCGCTCTTGCGACCTCCATATTTTGTTTGTCAAACACGCTAACCACTGCTTCAAATTCCCCAGTTTGAAAGTGCCGAGATGGATCAATAACACAAGTCGCCTTCAAATCCGTAGTGGCCTTTCTCAGGTATGAAATCTGCATGCCTTTTGGAATCCAGCGGAGTTTTTTCGGAAGGGCGGTCTCGATTGCCATGCCGGCTGCGAGCTCACATAGATTTCCCATGGCCAAAGCATGAACTGTCCCTAAATGGTTTTCCACAGCTCTGCGTTTTTTCAGACCGACTTCGACATGGCCGGGGTCAAATCGGTAAAAAACGGGTCTTATCGTTGAGAAATAGGGTGCTTTATTGCAGACAATTGCGGAAAATAGGCGTTTTCCAAAAGGTAGTGTCATAAGCTTCTTGTATAATGCGACACCTCGGTGAACCGGTTTTTGCGACGTCGATCGGGAAGAGTCGGGTTGGCTGATTGAGTTTTGCACGGTTTCCTGCCTCATTTATGGGTTATCAACATTCGATGGATTCAAGTTGGAGGGCCTATTGAAGATTAATTTCAAATGTTCTCCTTGGTAGCGCTCCAAGGTTAAGGTAGAAAAACAGATTTACTGTAAAGTTGATTTGGTCGAGATTACGAACGATATACTAGAATAATGTTCTAATAAAAGCTATAAAAAATAGAATAAAGTTCTAATTAATAGGACTGGTATGATTCAGAGACAAAAAACAACCCACAAAAAAAACACAATCCTGCATGCTGCGTTGGGATGCTATACAGAGCATGGCTACGCGAATACCTCGGTAGATATGATCAAAAACGAGGCAAACGCCAGCATCGGGAGCATTTATCATCACTTTGGTAACAAAGAGGGGATCTTTGCCCACCTGTTCATGGCGGGGATCAAAGATCATTATGAAAATTTGATTGTCGCACTGGAACAAGCCCGCTCTGCGGAAGATGCGATTCGCTCGATGGTGTGCTGTTTCGTCGATTGGGTCAGAGATAATCCGGACTGGGCCCGGTTTATTTTCTCTGAACGGCAGATTGTAATTAACTCGTCGTTTAAAGATGAGTTAGTGACAATGAATCGGGGTCACTTTAAATCCATTTGTGCCGCTCTGGAACAATATCTGGTCTCCGGGGATATCAAGACAATGCCGATGGATTTGTACACATCCTTGATCATTGGCCCTGCATACCACTTCACCAAGCACTGGCTAACTGGAAGAGCATCAACCACCTTGGATGCGGCGAAAGATACGCTTGCTGAGTCAGCCTGGTTGAGTGTGAAAGGTATCTGAGTCGTCTGTTTATCAAAGTAGATCTTTTGTTGGATGGCTTGTTTCCGTACAGGCAGGCTGGGCCGGCAGGTGGTTTTAGAGAATCTGTTTCAGTGCGGTGCGGTTGATTGGCTTGGTTAGACTGCCTGTAGCCCCTGCTTCTCGACTTTGTTGAGCGGATTCCGGATCACTATGTCCGGATACCACGTAGACCGGTAATGATTGCCCTTTTCCGCGCAAGTATCGGATTGCAGTCAGGCCATCCATTTCCGGCATTTGAATATCCATCAGAATGAGATCAAATGGCTCTTCGAGAGCCATTTGTACTGCTTGTTTGCCGTCATGTGCCACCTTAATCTGTATTTTTTGACTGGTTTTGCTGATAATCTTTCCAAGCAGCTGGCGATTTACTTCATTGTCATCCGCAATCAGTACAGTTCCAGCCAGTAAACCTGAAGTGCTTGGTAGGTATTGTGCCACTTTTTGGTAGAGTTGCTCTCGTTCAACGGGTTTGGAGATAACATCGCTGAATCCAAGATCGTAGTAATAGTCGAGTTGATGTCGCATCACATTTGCGGTAAAGGCGATCATCGGCGGGGGCTGCCGGTTATTTAGCTTCGTGAATTTTTGAACTTCTTGCGCAACCTGAATGCCACTCATTTCAGGCATTTGAATATCAAGTAGAACCAAGTCGTAGTGGTGCTGCTGTATTTTGTTCAGTGCGGATTTGCCATTGTTCACCAATGTAAGGTTCAGGTTTTTCGAATTCAATAACTGTTGAATCAGGCGTTGATTGTCGGGATTGTCTTCTGCTATCAGGATTTTTCCGGATACACTCTCCGGTAGTTTGTCTGTGTTGCCAATGGCTGTTTTTCTAGCTTGGACTTCCAGAGACTCAATATTATTGATCCAGGAGTTTGGCGGGCTGTCTCCTACGCGAATTCGTACGGTAAACTCGCTGCCTTTTTCAAGCTTGCTCTTGAGGGTGATGGAGCCTCCAAGCATTTGGGCTAACTGGTTGGATATATAAAGCCCTAAACCAGTGCCACCAAATTCACGTGTGGTGGATGTGTCTGCCTGAACGAATGGATTGAAAACTCGTTCAGCCTCTTCCTCGCTCAAACCAACACCGGTGTCTTTAATCCGGAATTCAATATCGTTTTGGGTCTTATTGAAAGCAATACCGACCTGGACAGATCCTTTTTGGGTGAATTTTGTTGCGTTGCTGCCTAAATTGAAGAGGATTTGTTTCAAGCGGGTGGGGTCACTGTGTATCACCTCAGGAATGGGCAGACATACAATAACATCAAATCGAAGACCTTTCTCATTGGCTTTTAAGCCAATATGTGATCGCAGGTCCTCTATTATGCTCGTTGTTGTAATTGGGAGCGATTCCAGTTCGATCTTTTGCGCTTCGATTTTTGAAAGGTCGAGAATATCATTAATGATGCTAAGCAAATGATTTCCGGATCGTATAATCGTTTCCACAAATCGAGATTTTTCGTTTTGATTCAGGTGTTCATCCAGCAAAAGCTCTGAGTAGCCAAGAATCGCTGTCATGGGAGTGCGAATTTCATGGCTCATGTTTGCCAGGAATCGACTTTTTGCCTCCTCAGATTGTTCGGCGCGTTTTTGGGCAATATTGGCTTCATCGGTTGCTTTCTGCAAGCGTTCCAATAGTTGGGTATTGTTTACAGCGGTACCAACCTGAAGAATGTATTGTTCAATCGTTTCAATGTCGACCTGAGACAATTCCAGTTTGTTGTTGTAGTTGATAATTCCGATACCGCCGATTACCTGGTTATGAACACGCAAGGGGGAATAAAGAATGGTTTTGGAAGGGCGTATCTGGAATAGTTTTTGGTCAATTGGTGCCGCGTTTCGAGTTTTTTCGAAGTTAAGATCCTGAATTAATATTGTTTTCCCTTTCAATAGCGGGAAGACAAAAATGCTGTCCTGATCCGTTTTTAGTGAAAAGCTCATTTCTTTAAACAGGTTTATAACTTCATCAGGCAGTGAATCGCCATAGGAACCCGCGACTTCTACACATTGTTTTTCTGAATTCAGGACAGTGAGATAAAGTTGCTCAAAGTTAACGATTCTACGCAGTACGGTAACAACGTTCCTCATGATGCTATCCAGATCAAGGTCTGAATTCACGGCCTGAGCCAGTTGGCTTATGTTTTTAAGGCTTTCAGTCTGTTTGGTAAGGCGTAGCTTGGTTTTGACAAGCTTTTTGTTCACGCTGTAGATGCTAATGCCCAAGCTGATACAGTAGGCTAACAGGCCAATCGCAGCGATGAGCGATGTGAGCAAAGGTACATTTTCCCGGAAGTGTACCCCGTAGAATAACAAAACCGAGCCGCTACCCAGGACAATCAAAATGCTGACTCTGCCAAGAAAGCCGATGCCATCTGCCGCGACGGCAGTCATCAGAAACCCTGCAATCAACACGGTGCTCACAAATGGATTAAAGCCCCAGAGGGCGATGCACACACCGTAAGCGAAGCCATCAATGCAGAGGTTGTACTTTTCCTGTGTCCAACTGTCCGCAAAATAATAGGCGAGATGGGGGTAAAGTAGCGTATGCCCGAAGATAAACAGCCAGATCGTGGCCGGAGCTTCACCCCAGAGTAGTGAAAAGTGCAAGCATAGAATGACCATGCAACCGGTAATTCGAAGGCGATAATCTTCTTTTACTCGGGCGGATTTTGTGTGCATTGGGTCTGGGTTGTTTTGCTGTGTTTGCATACTGTTCAGTATAGCAATTGAATAATTATTGATCGCATAGGTGCTTACTTAAAAGTTTTTTACGGGGTGTAGTGGGTTTACAATGCGATATAAATTGTGCACAATTTAATTGTGGGAAATATAAAATACTCATGATCCCTATATCATGCGCATAGAGATTGACGGTAAAGCGGTTACAACCCCTATGCAAACAGTCTACAACCCAACGATCAGCTTAGGAGCGAAAATATGTCATCTTCCATTTTTGAAATAGAAGTCAAGAAAATTACGGGTGATGTTGTTGCCATGGAGTCTTTCAAAGGCAAAGTACTATTGATTGTGAATACGGCCAGTAAGTGCGGTTTTACCCCTCAATTCAATGGGCTTGAAAAACTATATGAACAATACAAAGATCAGGGATTAGAAATTTTAGGCTTTCCCTGCAACCAATTCTTGAGTCAGGATCCCGGAGACGATGCCGAAATCAGTTCATTTTGTTCATTAAATTATGGCGTTACTTTTCCAATGTTCTCCAAAGTTGAGGTAAATGGGGACAATACTCACCCGCTATATCAATTCCTGAAATCCGAGGCTAAAGGTGTGCTTGGCACAGAAAAGATCAAATGGAATTTCACGAAATTTCTGGTGAATGCCGAAGGCAAAGTGCTAAAGCGGTACGGACCAAATGTAGAGCCCGCCAAGATGGAAGGCGATATTCGCAAGTTGTTGGTTGATTGATAATATCACCTGTTTATCAAGAGCCGGAATGGAGCAGCAATATTGTGGAATTCCGGCTGATTTATGTTATCTGGTTCGAGTATTCTAATCATGACTATGAATCTCCCTGGTCAGAACAATTCAGCGGAAAATCCGTTGGCATTGGACAATCAATTGTGTTTTGCCCTCTACTCAGCTCAGCGTGCAATGACCGCGTTGTATCGTCCATTTCTGGCTAAATTGGGTATAACCTATCCACAGTATTTGGTGATGTTAGTCTTATGGGAGCATCACTTTTCGCCACATGATTCAGCACTTTCTGTGAAAGCAATGGGCGAAAGACTGTATCTCGATAGCGGTACCTTAACACCTTTGCTGAAGCGTCTGGAATCATTGCAATTACTGGGGCGCCAGCGTGATTCAGGTGACGAGCGAGTGGTGAATCTAGTGCTCACAGAGCGTGGCCTGAAACTTCGTGAAGAGGCCCGGGAGATTCCTCAACAAATGATGTGCCTCACTGGCGCAACCCCGGAAAGCGTTACTGCAATCCGTGGATTGATACAGATGTTAAATCAGCAATTACGCTCAACAGCTTGAGTGAATATATCAATTTTTATACACAGTACAATTTTTTTCCCGGTATTAAGGTTATAATGCCCCCTCGTACTAGCAGGAGCGTTGGTAATGAGATGGGGATCTTTCTGAAATTTCGAGAAGTCGTAAATTGGGGCGTACCGGAGAGCGCTGACAACAATTTACAGGAATTGATTCGCCTGTGTAATGTCTGTGCTCTGATTGTCAGCTTGGGGGTTATACCCTTTGTTTTGTATTATGCCTTTCACCAGCTTTGGTTTGTCTTTTCAACGATAAGTCTCGTATCGGTTGTTAATGCCGGAATACCGTTTGTAAACCGCCGTCGCCAATACACACTTGCTCGCGTCATATTTTTTGCGGTGAATTTTTCCGTGGGGTTTATTAATTCTACTGTTCTGGGGCAGGCCAGTTTAATATTCCTTTATATGATTGTAGGACTACCTGCATCGGTTGCGTTATTCCGACCCCAGGAATCGACGTTACTATACTGTGCTCTGGGATTTGTTACGAGCTTACTGCTCCTGGATTTGGTGTTTGATGTTGTGCCGTTGTTTGAATACCAGCTTTCCGAGACAATTATTTTCGAATTGAGTGTGCTCTCTTCTGTAGGATCTGTAGCTTGCTTGCTGGTATTTGTTGTCTTTTTCAGAAAAGAGGGTGCGATATCTCGTCGTTATTTCGAACAAATCGTCATTAACTCCCAAATTATAAACAGTAGTCTCGATGCAGTACTGTTTTGTGATCTCCAAGGGCGAATCAATTTTGTGAATGTTGCGGCAGAAAAACTTTATGGCTTCAGTAGCGTAGAGTTAAATGACAAAACATTATCCTGTTTGATGAGTTGGCCAATGTCCAAGTTTTCCAGGTTGCCCGGTGTCGAGTCGGTAGATAGCTGGACTGGTGAGGAGCTGCAGATGCGACGTGATGGGAGTACTTTTGTCGCGCAGGTCAGCGTTTTCGTTGTGAAGGATCAAGTTGGTGCACCCGTCGGTATGGCCGTTACGAGCAGGGATATTACCGACAAAAAACAGATAGAAGCCGATTTGATTGAGGCCAAGAATGAGGCTGAAAAAGCCGCATCGGCCAAGGCGCAGTTTCTCGCGACGATGAGCCATGAAATTCGAACACCGTTAAATGGTGTAATCGGAATATCTCACCACCTTCTTGAGGATCACCCGAAACCCGAACATATTGAAAGCCTGAATGTATTAAATTATGCCGCAGAGAATTTGCTCTCCCTTATCAATGATGTACTTGATTTCAGTAAGATGGATGCTGGTCGCTTGACGATTGAGAAAACGCCTTCTGAGCTTGGTGCATTGTTGGAAAAAATTAAAGGTATAGTCAGTTATCAGGCACAGGAGAAAGGGGTCGCTTTTGAGCTCGAGTTGGATTGTGGGTTGCGCGGGCAGGTATTTAATTTTGATGCGAATCGTCTCACACAGATACTATTGAATTTGATAGGCAATGCCTTGAAATTCACTGATCAGGGGATGGTTAGTTTAGGCTGTAGAATCCTGGGTTCGAGCGCTCGTGGCGGTGCCCGTCTGCAATTCGAAGTCAGAGACACGGGAATTGGAATAGCTCAAGAAAAGCAGGAGCTGATTTTTGATTTGTTCTCTCAGGCGGACAATCGAGTCTCACGAACCTACGGGGGAACGGGGTTGGGGTTAGCAATTGTCAGACGATTGCTACACGCTATGGGATCCGACGTAACGGTTACAAGTCAGGAGGGCTTCGGATCTAGTTTTGGTTTTGTTTTGGAGTTTGAGTCAGCGCAATTACCACCTCAGGAGAATGCGGATTGTTCTCCCTCAACGCCTGCAATTGTTGAGAACACAGATAATATTCGTTATATGAAGCAACCCAGCCTGGCGGGTATCCGTGTTCTTGTTGCTGAAGATAACCCGGTGAATGTTATGGTTGTCAGTAAACTGTTAAATAACTGGGGTGTGAAGCCGGATATTGCTAACAATGGTAAACAGGCGATTAGCCTTGTCAGAAAGAATAGATACGATATTATCTTGATGGACTTGCATATGCCTATCCTGGATGGTTTTACGGCCGTTGAGATGATTCGCCATTGGCATGCTTGCCATGAATTACCCATAATCGCACTGAGCGCAAGTGTAACTGAAGAGTTTCAGTCTCGAGCGAAAGATGTCGGTATGAATGACTATATCACCAAGCCGTTTAATCCAGAGGTGTTGAAGCTTAAGATGGTTAAACACCTGCAGCTTCCTCCATCAAGTGCGGTTGGCTGAAACGATCTTTCGGATTGAAAAAGATAAAGTTTTTCACAAAATCACATAAAACACCTGAATGAAAAGGTCAAAACGCTATACACCGCTCAGGAAGTGCTATTATTGGATCAACTACACGATTTTTCGCAGCCAGTCGAAACTGTCGGGCGAACTCTGAATGACCTGTTTTTTACCTGTGCCGCTAAATAAATCATTCCTTAATAACGTAGAGAACTGTTCCACATGCAACAACAGCAAGATAGACGCCGTCGTCAGCGGTTACCTTGGGTTAATTTGAGTGCAAAAGTAAAAATCAAAAAGACCATGTTTTCCAGTATCTGGATGGAGGTAAAACCATTTGATTTCAATCAACTGGGTATGGGAATGACCACTACAGGCCAGTTTGAAATTGGTGACACGCTAGCCATGACGCTCGTGCTTAATCTGGATGTAGGGGAAATGGTTGTTGAGGATTTGCCAGCAATTGTGCGCCGTAAAGAACAAAAGGCAGGTTTGATTCATTACGGGGTGGAATTTGATCAAAGTGCAAGATTTTTCAAGAAGGCAGAAAACGTTAACAATCTCGACAAACTTGAACAGATGCTGTCCCGCCACTCAAAAATAGTTGATCGAATTAAAGATCGTTGATTTAATGCCGTCACGCTTTGTGTGGGCAACCAGCCTGCCACAAGTTCGAACCTGAATTAACTATGGGTGACTGTACGGTTTGTTAGTAAAGAAGATTGCCCCTGCGGTTTTGCTTGCTGTTTTTCTCATTGCTTTAGTTGTGCTGGGGCAATCTAAACTCGGATTGATTGAGCCCGCATCTCAAGAAATAATTCATGAATGTGTGCTGAATAGTGATGGTTGCCCGATTATCTTGAAAGGCAATACCATAGCTTCAGCTCGAGTTATGGAACCAGATACTGCGGGAAACATTCGGGTTACTGTCGAATTTACGAAAGGGCAGAGCGTCAAACCCATTTCCCTGCAATTGGAAGGCCGCGATATGTTCATGGGGGTCTCTCAGTATGAGTTATATCCAGAATCTGGCAGCATGGTAGCCGAGTTCCCATTACCTTTCTGTACGATTGACAATGATATGATTTGGTTATTTAAGTTCGCAATAAAAGGGGTAGATCCCCGTTTGGTTTTCGCCTATCCCGCCCAGCCGTCTTCAACGTCCAAATAAGCTTTTAACATCTAAATTAAGTCCACACTACGTCGTGTATCACAACCTTGACGGTATACTCTTGAATCTTAATTTAACATGATGTTACATTTCTGAGTTGTGTTCTAAACAGGGTAGCCTGTTTCGGCACTTTCTGATGTTTTGGAAAATAATAAATATTCAAATTAGACGGGGTGATAACCCGGTTTAGTGGACATTTGATCTAGACATTGAGGGCTAATGATGGATTATGGAGATAGCTTGCGAACGGTATTGATTCGCAAAATCAATAAAGCTGAACGAGACCTTTACCAATTGAAACTGGATTATTGCCGGTTTGTGTTTGGATTGTCACACCGATCCAGGGTGACAGCTGATCAGAGTTGTTATCAAATTAAGTCAGTTGATCTGGATTCGATGACGCGCACCGAAAGTGGTGATTGGTGTAAACCCAATGTCGCGGGTATATTGTTGAATAGTGAGCTTCAGCCGTTGGGAGGGGAGGTTATTCAGCTCGGGAATAGCTGGGAATCGATGCGTTAGTTTTATGAATTGCGCTAGTAAAGTTTGAAGGTGTAGATTTTTGTTTTTACACCTTCGTATTTTAGCATCAGAGGCGGTTAATCTTCCGCTCAGGCCACCAAGCCCCATTCATCGATGGCGTGGTAGAGTGACAGATCTCCCGGGACTGATTTTTTGGCAAGCCATGTTTCTGCTGCATGCTTACCTAAATCGTAGAGATCATCCTGGAATGCCTCATCATGATCTGCATTTATTGCTTTGCCGATAAACGTTTGTGATTCTTCATAACTGAAATCGAGGTTGCGTGTGAGCAGGAACGTTAATATATCTTCGAGGTCAATTTTCTGGCAGTCGTATCGTTTGCTGATTATGGTGGCAGCACCAAAAAAGTAAAATCCAACAGCATTAATCAGCCAGGCTTTCTTGGGGCTGTTGTTGATATCTACGCCACGTTGCTTTAGTTCCAGCATTTGCAGACCTGCAAAAATCTGTGCTTTCGCAAAACTGTCGATTCGTTTACCCGGAGCGGTGGTTTCAAACTCGTTCCGTTTAGCACCGAAAAGGGGGTTGTCCGTACGGCTCTTTTCCATCTTGAGCACATTCCGGAAACTGTAGAGTTCTCCCAGAGGTGCATCATCTGATGCAAACTCACCACCCTTCGCCAGCAAGTAGACTTTGTAAAGCAGCAGTCCCAATAACGTGCACGTTATTAATTGTGCCAGAACAACCAATAAGGAAATCATTTCTATTTACCCGTACAACTCAGTTCGTGTAATCGCATTATACGGAATGTAACGCTAAGTAACAGGAATTGGTTTTACATCTGTAAGTAAACAGATCACAAATTTCGATAAATGTACCATTTTGGGAGTCATTTGCTGATCTTTCTGTTTGCTTTCATGCTCAGTAGAGGCTGATTTGTTATTCTTCAGGTTGATGGGTTAAAGCTGATTGGCTATTCCTGAATAGGGCCTTATTAAAAGGGGCGGGATAGAAGCTATCGAATGTTAGTTTTCCGGGAGATGAAACTGCAAAGCCTTAAGCTGAAATTCTTTCGATTTTGCAAAAGTAATCATACAGGTCTTCAAACGTAAGCGGCTTGCTGAAATAGTAACCTTGAGCGTAGTCACATTTGTTGATCACCAGAAAGTCTCGTTGATCAATATTTTCGACGCCTTCAGCGATGACTTTGAGATTCAGTTTGTGTGCTACGGCGATTACTGCGGAAGTAATTTCCATATCATTGAGATCGTCCGGTATGTCACGGACGAATTCTCGATCCACTTTTAGAATGTCGACTGGTAGCCGCTTGAGATAACTCAGCGAGGAGTAGCCCGAACCGAAATCGTCAATGGTTATGGTGACCCCTGTCGCTTTAATCCGGTTAAGCTGTGCAATAACAGATTGAATATCATCCATAAGCATGCTTTCGGTAACCTCCAGCTCAAGGAATTGGGGCTCCAGTCCGGAGCACTCGAGAACTTCTTTTATCACGGTTTCCAGTTTAGGGTCTTTGAATTGCCTGGCTGAAAGGTTGACGGCAACTTTCAATGGAAACTGGGTGAGCTGTTGCAACATTTTGATTTCGATGCAGGCTTTTTTGAGAACCCATTCGCCGATAGGTACGATCAGTCCCGTTTCTTCTGCGACGGCGATAAAATCATCCGGCGAGACTCTGCCACGGGTTGGATGGTGCCAGCGTATCAATGCTTCAACGCTGTTAATCTCGCCGCTCTTGATATGTACCTGGGGCTGGAACAAGAGTGTGAATTCGTCGAATTGCAGAGCATGCCGGAGTTCTTGTTCCAGAGTCAGTAATTTGATGGCGCGTATATTCAGCTCTTCAGTGAAAAAATAGTATCCGTCGCGGCCTTTTTCTTTAGCCTTGTAGAGTGCCAAATCAGCATTCTTCATCAATGTGTCAGAGTTGGAGCTATCATCCGGAGCTAGTGTAATTCCGATACTGGTAGAAACAATAACCTCATGCTGGCCGAGTTTGATGGGTTCTTTCAAGGTTTTAAGGATGTGCTTTGCGACCGTCGTGGCATCCTGAGCATCATCCACATCGTTCAGAAGAATGGTAAATTCGTCGCCACCCAGACGCGCTACAGTGTCTTGAGACCGGACACAGGACTTCAGCCGGTCTGCTACGGTCAAGAGCAGCATGTCGCCGGAGTCGTGTCCCAGGGTGTCGTTAATCCGTTTGAATTGGTCAAGATCGAGAAACAATAACGCAATTTTGTTGCCATGGCGTTTAGCGGATTTAATCGACTGATTTAAGCGGTCGATAAAAAGTCGTCGGTTTGCCAGCCCGGTTAATGAGTCGAACAATGCCAGTTGTTCCATTTTACGATTGACTTCTTTTAAGTCAGAAATATCAATTCCGGAAAGTACATAGTTGGTGACTTGCTGACAATCATTACTGACCGCAGAAATGGTGACGGCTGCCCAAAAACGCTGGTCACCTTTTCCTCTACACAGTACCTCACCTTTCCAGTTTTCGCCAAGGCATGAAGGCTCGAGTCGCAGGCTATCTTCTGTTTCAGTGGATTCAATCGGGTTGAGAACACTGATTGTATTGCCCCGGATTTCATCTGCTGTCCAACCCGTCATGGCGACAAACTTGTCGTTAACATACTCGATTATGCCGCGGCTGTCGGTAATGATAATGCTGGCACCACTGTTTGTAATCGCGCTGGATAGCTTGGTGAGTGTATGTTTGGCAACTTCCTGTTCGGAAAGGGATTTGTGTAGTTTGGCATTGGCACGGGCGAGGATCAGGCTAATCAGGCCTAGTGCAACCGAGAAACCCACCACCAACGCAGATATGTCGGTAGTATTGATTTGGTCATTCCGGGCTAACAGGGCAATACTGATGACGAATCCACAGATGGTTGCCAGTGGAACATATAGCAGCGCATTTTTTGATCCTGGATTCGTTAGCATAGGGTCTCTTGTGTGAGAGTGAAGGTTCTCTTCCTTGATGACAAGTGCGAATTGTCGACCAATTATGACTGTGTGGTCACAAAGGCAAGGTTAAAAGAATCTTAAATTAAAACAGCGGCGAAATATGTATAGTGAAATCCTGAACTCCGTAACAAAATGTAATTAATGTTTCAGAGTTTGAATAATTAAGGCGTAGGTTCTCGTAAAGAATGGAGCAAGTCACAGAAAGATAGCTTTCGGAAACATAATGCAAATTGCAAAAAGCATTTTACATTTTGATTGCGAGTATTTTGTAACGAATGAATACGAATCCCGTTCGGGATTCGAATTCAACTAGCGGGTTAGCCGAGGAGTGTTTTGGCTTCATCAGACCATTTGTCGCTGCCTTTGATCTTGGTGAAAGCCTCCAGTGCCTTCGAGTCTTCTGTGCTTGGGGCTGCAATTTGTTTCAACGTTGTAATTCCAGCTGCATTCATTTGTTTTGCTGTTGCGGGTCCGACACCTGTCAGCTTGGTAAGATCCGTATCTTTCACAGCTTTTTGGGTGGTACGTTTTGCCGCAGGCTTTTTAGTGCTGGTGGATGCAGTTTTTGTTGCCGCTGGTTTAGGTGTCGTTGCTTTTGCTGTTGTGCTTTTGGTAGCGGCAGGTTTGTTTGTAGCGGCTTTCGGTTTGCCTGCTGTACTGGTTGCGGCTTTAGTCGTCGTTGATTTGGCTGCGGTTGCCTTGGCGTTTGCTGCTTTAGGTGTGGCTTTAGCAGGCGCTTTTTTGGTTGCAGTTTTAGACGTTGCGGCTTTTGTCGATTTAGCTGCTTTTGTAGGGGCTTTGGATGAAGCTTTCGGTGCCGACTTAGTGGCACTTTTGGTCGGTGCTTTACGGGAGCCGGTCGCTGCTTTCGCTGCACTGGGTTTACTTTCAAGTGCCGGTTGGTTTTCAGTACCTGATTTCACGCCAATCTTGGATAGAATTGATGACTGTAGTTCATTAAACTCCGCCAATCTTCGATCCAGCTCATCATGGAAGCGCTTGATTTCCCGTTCACGAAGTTTCTCGATATCTTCAATCAATTTCTTGATTGGTTCCTGAATTTGTGATTGGAGATGATCAAGGTGTGTCGTGGCATCGCTAATCAACTTATCAAATTGTTTAGTTGTTTTTTCAAACTCGCTATTGATTCGCTTAATGATCTTATCAACGCTAAATTTGTCTTTTTTTGCCATTCGCTCTTTCTCCAATCGGGTTTCGCCATTCGTTATTTGAGATAGTTTTCAAATCGCATGCCTGGTGTCAGCGCCCCGTACTACCAGAGTAATTGGTAAGGGTAAACACTCCTTAGAATCAGGATACTGATTTGCTCGTCGTCTACATTATTTTAGCAGTAGATCAGGGGGATTACAGTTCCAAGCGCCTAATTCGCGGTATTTTAGAGGTCTTTTTGCGCAACGGAGTTCAATTTGCTATTTAATGCCTGCTTTTTCTTTACTATCGCTGCGATTTTGTTGATTTTTGAAAGTATCGCGGTATCGGTTGCATGCTTGCCTGACTTGATATCAATGTAATAATGGAAGCAACTGCAGTCTTTACGTTTTTTGACAACTCGCCCGATCAGCTCTTCAATAACGATATCATTAACATCCAGCAATAATTGAAATGATAGTGGAATAGGCGCCTGAATATCGAAAATTTCATCTGTTTTAATGACGCAATGGAGGGGGGTGAATTCATAAACCTTCACATCAACCCAGTCACGGGTGAATAAGCCACGTTTAACTTTTATTCGAGACTTGAGATCGATTATTTCTGACATATTGACTGGGCTTTCTTCCATTACAATGGCATCGTTCATAAGCTTTTTCGTTTATTCTAGCGTTGTTTGGTAAAAGTGTCGTCCATTTTCAGTAAATGGTTACCTGAAACTGATTCGTGCATCCCGAAGTGCCTTATGATTATTGTTGATGCTGGATTTTACATAATTTGATGCGTAGTGTGCCAGTGATGAATGTGGTATAAGTTGTTTTCGTTATCTAATTTCCCGGTTATGCATAAATAAGGACATAATGAACTTCAGATTCTTAGGGTGTGGAAATGCCCAGATTAGTGAGTTGGGACACAGTGCCTGTGTGGTGGAATTCGATACCGATCGTCGGTTGTTGATCGATTGTGGATTTGGCGTTTCACAACAGTATCGTAAACAATATCAGTGCCTCCCTGACGCGATATTCATCACTCACGTGCACTTGGACCATATTGGTGGGCTGGAGCAGTTGATGTTCAGCAATTGGTTTGGTGAGAAAAAACTGATAAAGCTGTTTGTCCCTGTAACGATAATCTCTTTATTGCACCAGCGAATCGCGAGTTTGGACAATCAACTCGCTGAAGGTGGGACCAACTTCTGGGAAGCTTTTCAGCTCATTCCTGTGTCGGATTCCTTCTGGTTGCACGGGTTCAAATTCCAGGTTTTTCAGAACCGGCATCATGCGCCGGCGTTCTGTTTTGGGCTTAGTTTACCAGGGCGTTTTCTGTTCACGGGTGACACCAAACCGATTCCCGAAACCATTATTCACCACGCAAGTCAGGGTGAAATTATATTCCATGATCTTAGCTTGCAAAAGCAACCCTCCCACAGTTATCTCGACGAAGTCATGACTTACCCTGAAGCAGTACTCAAGCGAATCTGGTTTTATCATCTGGATTCTGCAGAGAGCATAGCGAAGTTGCGGAAAATGGGGCTGAATTGTGTGGCTCCTAACCAGCTCTTCAATCTTTACGGAAACGATGTACACTTCTGGCTGCAGAGTAATGTCTCATCTGAGCAGATCCTGAGAGAACCCTGTACTGATTAGTTACAGACTATTCCGACCAAAGGCAGAAACTTATTGTGCGCCGAAGTAAGTATGAAACGGATGATCGTCCCGTTGAATTCAGTGTTCAGACACTTAGAGCTCTGGTGCCTTATTTGCTTGAATTCAAGGGGCGGGTGGCACTCGCCCTCAGCTGTTTGATCCTGGCGAAACTTGCCAGTGTAGGCCTTCCCTTTCTGCTTAAATATACTGTTGATGCACTGGATGCACCCACTGAGAACGCGATATTAATTGTGCCAATGGGTTTGCTGCTGGCCTATGGCGCAGTACGATTATCCACCGTTCTGTTTGGTGAGATACGGGATACACTTTTTGGCCGTGTTACTGAACGTGCGATGCGGCGAATAGGGCTTCGAGTGTTCCGTCATATCCATGCTCTGGAACTGGACTTCCATCTCAATCGGCGTACGGGTGAGTTATCCCGGGATATTGAGCGTGGTGTTGCCGGTATCTCCTTCATCATGCGATTTATGGTGTTCAACATTGTACCAACCCTGTTGGAAATCGGTTTGGTAATCAGTCTCTTGTTGATCAATTACGATTTATGGTTCGCAGTGATTACGTTGGTTGCGATCACCCTTTATGGCATATTTTCAGTGCTTGCGACTGAGTGGCGTACAGGCCATATTCGTGCTGCCAACAAGGCTGATTCTGCAAGTAATGCCCGAGCCATTGATAGCATGCTGAATTATGAAACAGTGAAGTACTTCTCCAATGAAGAGTATGAGGCGCGGCAATATGACGAAAATCTTGCCGCATGGGAAGCGGCGAAACGCAAGAATCGTTTGTCTTTGTTTGCGTTGAATGGCGGACAGGCCCTGATTGTTGCGACGGCCATGACATCCATGATGATTCTGGCTGCGTACTTTGTTACCGAGGGCACCATGACCTTGGGGGATTTTGTGCTCATCAACGCATTTATGATGCAGCTGTTTTTACCGTTAAATTTTCTGGGATTCGTTTATCGGGAAATGAAAGGGTCGCTTGCGAATATCGAACGGATGTTCAACCTTTTGCAGGCGCAGCCAAAAGTACTGGATGTGCCGAATGCGCCAGAGCTAAAAGTCACCCGGGGTGAAGTTAAATTCGACAATGTTGAGTTTTTCTATCATCCGGAGCGCCCTATACTGGAGCGCTTGACGTTTGCCATAAAGCCATTGCAGAAAGTTGCTGTCGTCGGCCATAGTGGAGCAGGGAAGTCAACCCTGATTAAATTACTGTTCAGGTTCTACGATGTTACCGGTGGCGCAATAAAAATTGATGGGCAAAGTATACAGGGCGTCTCCCAGCAATCTTTAAGAAAATCCATTGGGATTGTCCCCCAGGATCCAGTCCTGTTTAACGCATCATTATTGGAGAATGTGCGCTATGGTCGGATCGATGCCTCTGATGAAGATGTTGATCGGGCGATTCAGCATGCTCACCTGGACGACTTGATCAGCCGTCTTCCTGAGGGAAAGCATACTCTTGTTGGAGAGCGGGGATTAAAACTCAGTGGTGGAGAAAAACAGCGTGTTGCGATTGCCAGAACCATTCTTAAAGCACCGCCGATTCTGGTATTTGATGAGGCGACCTCTGCGCTTGACAGTCACTCGGAGCAAAAGGTACTTGAGGCAATCAAGTCTCTGAGTGCGACACAGACCACTTTGGTGATAGCCCATCGCCTTTCAACCATCGTCGATGCCGATATGATTGTTGTACTCGAAAATGGCGCTGTTGTTGAAACGGGCACTCATCATCAGTTGCTCGACCGTGGTGGTGAGTACGCACGGCTTTGGAAAATCCAGCAACAGCGGCAGTCTCGCTAGGGGCGTACCTGGGTGAGCCAGTTATTTCCAGCGACCATCATATTGTTCCACCAATGGTTGAGTTTTGTGATTGCTGGTATTTCATTGAACGCGAGTTCAATATTATCTGGAATCGGTGTTAAATACAGGCTTACAATCGAGATCAGTAAAAACAGTGTACTCGCGCCATAGCTTTTCAAACTGACCGGTTTTATTGCGGAGCCGAAAGATTGTTTAAATTCCATGCCTGCAAAGTCAACCGCATAAATTTCATCCAGCAGCAGGTGGGTCATGTAGCCTGCAAACATCATGAGCCCCAGTCCCCAACTAAAATTAGTATCGAGTTGCAACGCCAGGTAGGCGAAGCAGGTTATCCCGGTGCCAAAGGTAATCGCAGCCAAAATTGAATGGAATGCACCCCTGTGGCGGGTCAGGCGCATGAAGGCTTGCATCAGGGCGTAGCGGATAATGATGAAGGTCGCGAGCATAACCGCCCACAAACTTAACAGGTCAAGGTGATTCATCCAGACCGAAACAAAAAAAGCGCTGCAAACACCGAGGCCTGTAAAAACGCCGCTCACGACTGTGGATGAATCCGAGTCTATGTCTGGCATAATTCCGCCGAGCATGCCGGTGAACCAGAGTATCGCCGCTTCTACTGGCGTGAAAAGGCCGGTGGGCATCAGTGATGAAGAGAGCAATCCGGATGTCACTGCCGCGCCAGTAAGGTGTGTATTAAAATTTGCCAATTGTTACCCTCGACAATGTATATTCCCTTGATTTATAACCAAACACTATAAACCTGAGTCGGAATTGAATCAAATAAATAGAATAAATTCAGTAGATTAAGTTAAATCTAAACGTGACAATAGTCTGCTATGGGGGTTGAGAGGGGCTGAGCGTTTCAATGACGGAAATGATGTGATCCGATGTTACCGGATAATAAAATAAATAGCCTTGCATGTAGTCGCAGTTGTTTTCAATCAGAAAGTCTGCCTGATCCTGATTTTCCACGCCTTCTGCGATTACCTTGATTCCCAGTCCGTGGGCTAGGCTGATTATCGACGTGGTGATTTTCTGACTTTCCTCGTTAAAGGGCAGCTCATGAATAAATGATCGGTCCAGCTTCAGGATATCGACCGGAAGTTGTTTTAAATAATTCAGAGATGAATACCCTGAGCCAAAATCATCCAGGGAAATTGACACGCCCAATCTGCGCAGCTTTTTCAGCATGATGACCGCCATGTCTAATTCCTGCATTAAAATGCTTTCTGTTATTTCCAATTCCAAGTGCTGTGCTGGAAGCTGGTTATCTTTCAACACTGTTTCGACCAGGTTTTGAAAGTCAGGGTGTTTTATCTGGTGTGCAGAGACATTCACAGCGACCACCACGTTCAGGCCTCTTCTGACCATCTGTTTTGCTGTGGCGCATGCCGTTTTCAACACCCAATGTCCAATTTCCTGAATCAGGCCGGAATCTTCAGCAATGGGGATGAACGCCGCGGGCGATACTTTACCTTCTGTTGGATGTTCCCAACGAATAAGGGCTTCCATGCGAAGGTAGTGGTCTTTCCCCGTACATACCTGTGGCTGGTAGTGCAGGTCAAACTGGTTTTCGTTGAGGGCTTTGTGTAAGTCATTTTCGAGCTGGACCTTTTTAGAAAAATCATATTCCATGTTTTCGTGGAACGCCTGGAATCGCGCTCGACCCAGCTCTTTTGCCTGAAACATAGCCAAATCAGCCCGTTTCATCAGTGTCGTTGCATCCAGACCGTCTTTGGGATAGCTCGCAATCCCGACGCTGGCATTAATATTGAGTGACACCTCTTCAATACGGGTTTCCTGGTTTATAGCATTCAACAAGCGTGTCGCAATCTTGTTCAGGTCTGCACTCAGGCGCACTTTGGGCAAGATGATTGCAAACTCATCACCTCCGAGGTGGGCAATGAAGTCTTCCTGTTTTATACATCTTGCAAGGCGAGTGGCGATGGTATTCAAGAGGTAGTCCCCGGCATGGTGTCCAAGGGTGTCGTTGATGCGCTTGAAATGGTCGAGATCGATATAGATGATACTCAAGTGTGACTTGGCGTGCATGCAGTGGTCGATCAGTTTGGTCAGTTTGCGCCAGAAATGACGCCGGTTCGGGAGTTGGGTGGTAAAATCGTAGTCTGTCAGTTTTTTAATTTCATCGCCACTTTTCTTGAATGAGCTGATATCGTTGGCGATGCAGATGTAGTGCATCAATGCACCTCGGTCATCCAGCACCGGGCCAATCGCGAGCCTGATCCATATGGTTTCACCCATGTCGTTCCGGCTTTCGAATTCGCCCTCCCAGTAGCCACCAGTGTCGACCACGCGCTTGATTTCGGGGTACTGGGATTCGGCTTCTTTCAGCCATTTATCCAATAAAGATTGTTGCTGCGTATCGCCCGTGTTAGTCACTTTGTATATGTTTACCAAAGCACGATTCATCACTTCGACTTCACCGTCGGGTTTGCAGATCAACACGGCGGAGGCGCAATCGCGAATGTTTTCATCGAGGTTAGTCAGGTCGGGTGACTGGTGTAATTTTTCAACCAAAAGTGATTGTAATCGACGTTGTTTCTGATTGAGCTGATAAATCAGCTGTTCATTGACGAGGGCGATTTCTCGTGCTCGCTGATAAATTCGCTGACGTTCACCGTAGGTTTGTGAAAGGTTCACGAGGACGAGAATATCCTTGTCTCTGATCTTCAATGCGATGGCTTCGAGTTGCTGATCCTTTCCTTCGTTATCGGTTTGAGTCCAGAGTCCTGAATTTAAACGTGTTGTTTGGTTGTCTCTCCATAGTGCTTCTCTCCATAGTGCTTCTGCGTCAGGAATAAAAACATCCAGGTAGGGGAAAACCTCCGTCAATTCAGGCAACGACAGCTCACTCTCCGTGGTGAATACCGGAACGGGTAAAAACCAGGTACACCAATCTGGAAGCATCCCGATAGGCTGAAATACGAGTACCTGAGTATCAGTGCGGCTTTCGCAGAGAAAAACGGCGATATCAAGGTCGGCGAGCAGAGCCTGTAGAATTTTCTGTGTATCATTCACGGTTTAACACTCAATCCAATTGGTGGGCGGTATACCATCCTTTAAGTCGTATTATTCCGCCATGAGTATCTTTTCTGCCAGACGGTGGAAGGCATAGTCTACATTTTCTCCGGTTTTCGCACTGGTTTGGATCACTTCCCAATGCCCATCACAATGGGCCGCAATGTCATCTGCCGTTACCCTCTGTTCGTTCAGCAGATCCATTTTGCTCAGTAGTGCGATAAACGGCGTGTCTCCGATAATCTCGCGGGTTTGCCGGTGGATTTCCTGGGCAACGGTAAGACTGTCTGGTCGTGTTGAATCCACCACAAGGAAGAAGCCTGCAGCGCCGCGCAGATAACTTTGTTTAAAGTCGCTGAAGTCATCCAGTCCTTCAATATCCCAAATGAGCATTTGTACATCCTGATCCTGGCAGTGGATCAGTTTCTTATCGATTTTTACGCCGATAGTCGTGTGGTACTTTTCAGAAAAAATACTTTCGATAAAGCGTTTGATCAAACTGGTTTTACCCACTGCAAATGAGCCTAAAAGACATATTTTTTTTGCAATCATTGCCCCGGATATTCCTTGTTTGAGAGTTTTGAATGGATAATCTGTAACGTGACCATTCTTTGTTGATCCAATGGCAGTCGGGCATTAGGCTGATGTCCCGCACCAAACGCGAGAATAAGTCGACCGGAATCCATGTGTTCATTTAGTATACGTCGAATCAGGTACGCACGCTCTTCACTAATTTTCAAGTTTGCTGACTCAGTTCCTGAGTGGTCTGCATAACCAATAACGTATAGTTGCCAATCGCTTGCATTCAGTTTCTCTGCAAGCAGTTTAAGCTGCTCCAGCCGGGCAATTAAATCCGGTATTTTTTGTTCTTCTCCGGGAGTGAGTACTGCTGTACTTGATTGAAAATGAAATTGGATTCCCGATATCACGCTTTTGGCAGCATTCCATTCCTCAAGCAGGCGTAAATACTGCCCCGGTTGCGGTGCAATATCGGCATGCGTGGTATCAAGTTGCTCAAAGTTATCCCGCACAATGCGGCTTTGTTTCAAATTGATCCATTGTTCGTAGGTAAGGGGACCGGTAATGCGGAGTATGTTACCGGTAACCGTAAGGCGAGTGTTCGCTGAGAGTCCCAATTGGTCGGAGAGCATGCTGATTCGCCACCGGTTCAGGCGGCTGTCGATTTCACGTTTATCGTCAACTATTTGGATATTCTCGAACTCAACGCCGTTAAAAGATTGCTTGACCCATCGGTTCGTTATCAGCCGTTGTTTTTCTTGCTCCGAGATCGTGCCGCTTACGATTAATTTTCCATCCCGATTGCGCAAGGATGCATCGGGGTTGAGTTCCAGAAGGTCGGGTAGGGCAAAGATTGCCAAGTCTCTGGTATCCGGTTCGCTTGTATCCGGTGACTGGTCCGTCAACGGTAATATTATGTCCTTGATCTGAACATTCCAGGGTGTGACGTCTTTTCCTTGTAGCCATGTTTCTGGTAAGGGGGTTGCTTCAGTTCGTAGAATACGCAGGATTAATAGGTTTTCCTGGATGGATGAGCCGACAAGCATGTACCCCGGGGTTTGGTTAATGGCTTGTTCAAGTTGGTGCCGGACTCTGCTGGATTGATAGTGATCGAATGCCTTCAGACTTCCGTAACCCACCAAGAGAATGAGTAAAATGAGTGCTAACCAGGGTGTTCGTTTATTTTCTGGCCCTCTCCGTTGCTCAATTAAACAAGGGGTTAGGATGCTTTCGGCGCCGGCGAAAATTTCGCGATCGCCGTTAAAAGCGAGGAGTTCCTTGCCAAAGATTCGGTAAATCTTTTCCAGCGCAATTTGCAGTTGGCGCGTGACGTCTTCAGAGGGAGAACCCCGAACGGCGGCGACCAGAATCGCGTCTGGGGAAGATTCGATTTCCAGAATAAATTCACCGACCTTGATATTCTCGATTGCCTTGTCCCGGTCTCGAGTAAAGGAGTCAGATACAAAGTCATTGATGGCCGTCAGCATCGCCGAGACCAGTTCCGGATCTTCGCCTTTTACATTTTCCGCACGTTCGTTATGGAGCAGCAGGCCGGTCTCGCGATGAATGAGTAAAATTTGCTCCACTCTGAAATCCAGGGTCTTCAGGAGAACATACTCACCATAATTCATTCCTGCCCGCCAGGCATTGAAGCGCCAGACAATTGCTCTCAGGCTAAGGCTGTTCTCGAGTACCTGATTCAGGCTTCTGACCATTTCAGCAAGCGCCTGGGCTACGGCTTTGCGAATCGATGGACCAATTATTGGGTAGATAACGCGAGTGATGCGTTGAGGTCTGTTGCGTATCGCATTTTCGAACGCGCTGTCAATGACCGGTCCCAGTGCTTGCGAAATACTTTTATCCTTTAGCTCTCTGTGGGTGATGGCTTCAGAAAGGGCCTCCGAGACCCGTTCGGTATCATTCCTTGAAGAGAGTTTTTGCAGGACAGTATCGTAGTCAGAGCCCAGTAGGAGGTGTCTCAGCTTAATGAACTCTGACTCGTTTTCCTGCTGGCTGGCTCCATCAGACGTTTCCGCCATAGGGGGTCACTTCGATTCGTCAGTTGTTAAATTGGTGGCCATGCTGGAGAGTAATTCTGCAAGGGTTTTGCGATCCGCCTTGTTGCTGGAAAGTTCATGGGAGGTTTTTTCAAGATCTGCTTTTGATTCGTTACGGTACTGGGTTAATTCCCGGGATAATCTATCGGCTTCGTTCTGAAGGGCTTGTTGCAGTTCATCATCATCTCGGCGGGCCTGTTCCTGTGCCTCAGCTAGACGGTGCCGAAGGTCGTCGATGTCCGCAGAAAGATCGTTTTCTCGATCCATTCGCTGCTTGTTCAGTTTTTCGAGGTGGGTGCCAAGGTCATCAAGCTTACTGTTCAGGTCTTTTGATAAGCTGGAGATGGTTCTGTCAAAGTGCTGGGTGAGATCCTCAAAACGCTGCTGTACAACTTTGGCCAACGCGGTGACATCATTGTCGATTCGGCGCACCTGATCCCCGAACAACAGGTCGCGAATGGCGAAGAGTTGGTGGTCGTCGTGGGTCAGCGTGGTGTTTGATACTGGTTTTGTGTCGGGAGCGCTTGCTATGGTTGTTTTGTTATCGTGCTCAGTTGCAGTGTTACCGTCGGGTGAGTCATTGGTTTTAGTCTTGGTTTTCATCTTTCCTCCCTGGCGCACGGTGTGAAAATGCACGAACTGTTTTGACCTCGAAAACCACGTACTCGTTAAATCGTCAGTGCATCAATATATCTATTAATAATGGTATAAAACTGAAAATTGGCAATATTTTGAACAGCAATTGTCCAAATACTGTGACAATTTGCCTGCTTGAACCAAAGAGCAAACTGTTCGTTCGAAATAATTGAGTGGCCGGTCAGCCAGTGGGGCATAGATAGAGAGTTTGCGGCTGTTCAACCTCTGATCGAGGATAGAAAGCCGCAGATTTTATAGTGCAGTCCAACGTTTATTGGCGCTTGCGAACCGCAAATGCCGCAAGGCCAACCACCATCAACAGACCGGTGGCGGGTACCGGGATTTCATTGCTGTTAATCGTGATTGAATCATTACCTATAGTATCGAATACGATTTCAAATCCATTACCATCACTGAATTCTACGTTGCTTAAATTGAACAGACTCATTCCAACATTAATCGCTTCGAATGTCAGGGTTGCCAGGGTAAATGAATCGGCCTGACCATCCAGTTCACCGGCTGTTCCAAAGCTGAATTCTTCAACAAAAATCGCATTTCCGTTATCTGTATGGTCTGCATAAGAAGGGATTACGCCACCAATATCTGTACCGAAGGTGATTCCGACAAAGTCAACAAGAGCGTCGTCAAAATTAACGTCGAGAAGGAAACCATAAACGTCGTCTGATGTAGCGTTTTCAATACTCAGGTTGACATTGAAAGTTGAACCAACGGTCGTTGAGTCTGTGCTTGATGTGACATTTAGAATGGGCGCTGCAGATACCAAGCTGGTGAGCAACATCAGTATTGTGGTTGTGAGTACCGTTTTCATTTTATTGATCCTTTTTGAATGACGGGTTCCCCTGTTTTGGGGTAACCCGTGTGGTCAGTCTGTTGCTAAAGATATTGGTTTCAGGATGATCCGTTTAATTCGACGAGGCGCAATGCTGGTTGCTGCACTGTAATATCAGCAAACGGATATCGAGACCGGTGATTCTGCCATCATCGTTCCAGTCCATCGGGTGGCCCGGTTCAACGTTCGCATTCAGATGTTGACGCAGCAAAAGCATATCGTTGCGGTCAATGTCGCCGTCCTGATCGTAGTCACCCCGTGCAATGGATTGCAGGTTCAGGCCGATGATCAAAGGATCGTGGTCAGAAGAGCGGAAAGGAACGGTGCCATCGAACAGACTGGTATTTCGACCGAAATCGGTATTGTAATCCAGACCATCGGCTTCGTCGGAGTTGATATGCCAGTCTTGGGCATCGTTAACCTGAGTCAGCAGTGAGGCATTTGCGAGGCCATGATCCAGATTCCCCGCCTGGCCATCAAAGACATAGGAGTAGGCATTGCCCGCAGAGTGGAATTCAGTGACCAGATTGGTGTAGCCGCGGTCGATCAGTGCGGTAACCGGACCCTCCATTGCATAGCCATTCAAGTCACCCATGACCAGAAAGTCAGGATCACTGTGCCCGGTCGGGAAGGTTTGCAGCCATGCAGAGAGGGCTTCTGCAGCATAGGTCCGACGCTGGTTCCAGAACCCTTGTCCGTCATTCTGGTCACAGTTCAAATCAGACCCAGGGGCATTCTGACAGGTCTCTGAGTCGGCCAGTCCGGAGTCACCCTTGGATTTGAAATGATTGATTGCAATCGTAAGAGATTCGCCGCTTGCTTTCTCGGTGAAGGTTGTCGCCAGAGTCGCACGGTTGGTGGCATAGCCATTGAACAGCGGTGCGCGGCTTTCCATCCCCAAGGCTTCCAGATCGGAATCATCGAGAATGCTTGGCGTTGAACCTGATGCCAGCTCTACCGTGTCCTTACAGTAGATCATACCGACAGCGATCGCATCGCTACCAATGCGAGCACCGGGATCAACATAGCCGAACTCTGAGCAATTGGTTTCTGTCGCGTTCAACGCTGAGGTCAGTGTCGCGATCGCGCTGCTGGGACCATCCGTGTAATCATTCTCGATTTCCAGCAGGCCGTAGACATCTGCGCCAATCGTGCTCAGTGCAGTCACGGTTTTTTCCAGTTGCCGGTCAAACTCTGCCTGGTTGTCCGCCCCGCGACAGTCGCCGCGGCTGAAGGATGGGTAGCATGCGCCTGCACTGGTATCCAGCGTGTTGAAAAAATTGAGCACGTTGAAGCTGGCAACTTTCAGTGTGCCGCCTACTTCCGGTGCTTCAGATCGTGCATTTTCGGCAACAAAAACCGGTTCTGCAGTTGGCATGATGCGATAGCCTTCGTCTCCTGACCCGCCAGAGCCCCGACTGTAACGAACAACACCCGTAAGACCGGTCACGGTGTCACCCATGCGAAGCGCATTGTCGGTGGTGAGGCCCGGGGCAGGGTAGCGAATCGGGTCTGGATTCTGGTTGCTCAAGCCGTCATCAAGGATCACATTACGTCTTGCAATGTCTTCCAGATGTGTCTGGAAGCCACTCACACTTGGCAAGCTATTCTGAGTGAATTGGAAGAAACGACCGCCCTGAGCCAGGCGTAATTCACCAAAGCGATCCAACTGGTAAAGTTCGGTCACGCTCAGCGATTGCGGGAAGCTGATAAGCATACCTTCATAAGCTTCAAGATTGGCAATCAAATCGCCGTCAGAGTTGGTTATCGTTTCGGTCGCAGGTAACAACAGTGAGGTCGGAGTTACGGTGTTTCCGCTTGATTGTTTCACGACTGAGCCGGACGTAACATTGATTTGCGTTTCACCAAAGTATTCTGCAACAGTACCGGTTACAACCACCTTGTCTCCCACTGCGACATCGACACCGGGTGAAGTTCCATCGAATACATAAATACCTTCGGAGGTCTTGGCATCTGTATCCCAATCTGAAGACTCCTCCTGAAGATAGAAACCGCGCAGGTCGCCCTGACTGCCAAGGCCGCCGGACTGGAAATCACCCACAACAATGGCTTCAACGGTAACGGTTTCGCCCACCAGAGGACTCTCGATCCCCGAACCTTGAATGGCGCTGATCAACACCTCGGATGGGGCAACACAGTTGCTTGATTGATCGCTGTTGAGTGCCCCGGGTGTGCTGCATCGGAACGCGAAGTCAGCATTGTTATCGTTGCTGTCTGTGCCATCTGGTGTTCGTGATAATCCAACGTCGGGAATGCTGTTGCTGTCAAAGCTCTCAGTGCCTGTGCCTTCAACAACATCAACAACCGAACCCTCGTATGAAACCTGATCTACGGTTTCTGCAAGCGTGGTATTCACCAACCGGATTGCATCGGGCGCGCCGTTCTGAATCAGATTGGTATCTGGCGTTACGTCCTGATCACAGTGGTCAACGGTCGATGCATCTGCACACACGACATAGTAATCACCGGCGCTCAGAATAGCATCGTCGAGCACGATAGTGTTGTACAAGCCACCGTTGCTGCCATTGTAAAGTTCGAGGCTATATGCCCCAAGTGCAATGGCTTCGTTCGAAATATTCTTGATCTCGATAAATTCTGCGTTGTCAGTACCCGGTTGGTCATAATCGATTTCATTGATAACCAGAGTCCCCGCCGCGTTTACGGGCCCGTCTGTTGATTCAAATTTTATATTGTCGATGAAGATGTTTTCACTGCTGGAGTTTGTATCTACGCTCACTTTGAGGGTTACTAAATCGAGTAATTCGGCTTGGGCTAATACCTGATCCAGGTTCACTGTAAGCGTTTGCCAGTTCGGGGTGCCGTCGTCTGCTGAGCTGCTCGCTTCGAGCTCCGTATCTACCAGGCTGAGAATAACCTCTTCATTAACACCGTCAGTGAGTGACACAACCAGGCTGTCATCGGCTTCGTATCCGGTGTCGTTTATCCAGTAGTCAAGGGAGAGTGTTCGTTCACCGGTTGCGAATGCTGTGTCAACCGGGTCGAAAACCAGCTCGATGCGGCCATCGGTATCGTTGAATTCAAAGTTGTGCTCTGTGCCCGTACTCACTGCAACGCCTGAAGGACTGACATCGGGTGAGTTTGAACCCGCAAAGCTGCTAACACCGATAAAGTCGCTACTGTCACTGGATACGGTTACCGGACCTGTGCCAATACTGCGGCTATCATACCAGAACGTATTGAAGCCGATTCCTGGGCCACCGAGGTTCATTGCAGACAGGTTAGTCAGCGCATTGCCATCGGTTAGGCTGTCTGTGGTTTGCGTTTGAGTGCTGTCCAGGTTGTTAAAATTCTGCTCAGCTATAATTTGTGCGGATACGATTCCCGAGACCAAGCAGCTGCTAATTGCCGTACTTAGTGCCAGTTTTCTGAACGGTGTTAAACCCCTCATCTCCTAGTGCCCTCCAAGGTTACTAATCTGTGACGAAATGTAATGATATGTATCGCTGGTTGCGTATCTTGATGAGCATTTGTGACGCTGGCGTTAAATATTTATTAAGAATAAGAACGTTGTTGATGGCATATTTCCTTGTTTATGCTGGAGAACCAGCCCTGTCGCAGGCTCCCGGAGAGGTCTAGATAAGGTATTAATAATAAAGTATTTTGCAGAAACTTCAGAATAGATTGTGGTGTATTGAGACATTAAACTGCTGACTGGTCTCAGCCGATTTTGCGAGGGGGGGAAGATGGTTATATCTGTTTGTTGGTGTGGCTCTTGAAACGGGCTGCCACTTAAGCAGCCCGTCTGGTTGAATTTGTATTCCAGTGTTCCAATTGCAGGAGGGCGTAAAAGAGTTCTTTGGATTCGCCACGGAACCAGTTTTCATAGTTGCGTTTGCTGAAGTAGTAAGCTGCGCGCTGTCCCTTGAATTCGACGTAGTGGGCGGTACGCTCCAGAGGCAAGCCGATTATGTTGAGACGACGGGCCAGTCGACCTTCCACAAAACAGTGGGCATGTTGTAACCGGGGTTGGGAAACAAAAAAAGCGGACGCGCTGAGGTAGAGTAACCGGGCAACTTCGATGGGGTAGGTTTTTGAATATTGAGTTGCTGTTTCCGGTGAAATCGCCAATCTGGAATACTCGATATGTTGACCAGAGTGCCAGACTGATGGCCGTTCCTGAGCCGGAAGCAGTTGTTTTTCGGTATAGAAATTTTGCAATGGCAGAGCTTGCTGAGTGCCTTGGTTCGGGCTGACCAGACGCATGGTACCGACGTATCGACCTGATATTTCGTCGCGTACGAGCAAGTGGTAAGACCACTGATCATAGCGATCTTGTTCCAGTTGGTCGGGGTGTTCATCTTCGGGTTCGAATCCAAGGTGCTTACAGTAGACTTGGTAACGTAGTCGGTAGGCTTCTTCCTTTAGACCTCTGGTATCAGCCCTGTGTATCGAGACTGGACGGTTGCCCGCAATGAGAAATTGTGGGTGATTCAATGACTG
The DNA here is from genome assembly GCF_002162375.1 of Oleiphilus messinensis. Lineage (GTDB taxonomy): Bacteria > Pseudomonadota > Gammaproteobacteria > Pseudomonadales > Oleiphilaceae > Oleiphilus > Oleiphilus messinensis. Next base: position 2,581,194 of record NZ_CP021425.1, read on the forward strand.
ATAGATCTGATTTTTTTCGTTCACTAAAGGCTCCTTGCGCCATCGTATCAAACGTTATTAACCGGGTGTATTTAAGAGGTTAGTAAGGTAACGCGCGTTTCTAGCTAAAAAAGTACCATAAACGAATTAATATATATAAAACAAAGTGGTAAGGTTTTATAAAGGTAGGAGTATTTGGTCTATATTTGAGTTTTGTGCCAGATTTTGTTGCATATTGGCAACATCGTACCGATTTAGGTCTCGAGTTTTCTGTTATATCTTAAAAACTATAATCAAAACAGGAATATATCATGTTGCAATATAGAAACGTCTAGACCTGTTGTGATTGCACTGGGGATGTTATCTTCATCAACTGATTGTGCCATTAACAATCGGCTCAAATACGGTAAGCTGGTCAACGATTGATGAACCACCCAGGCTGTTGAGGGAAAACAGGTTGGAAAACTGACTTTGTTCACCGTGGAGTGCCATATAGTTCAGTAAAATCGTGTCGACGAGTAAATTCACATTGTTTGCCGTGGGGCTTGATGCGGTCTCGACTGAAGCATCAGGGCGCATATAGCCAATTTGTTGTCGGCGCAGTTGCATGTCTGGGGATCCGCCCAGAGGCACGGGGCGACCGGCAGGGTTGTATACCAGAAAGAAGGATGCCGCCGTTGAGGAATTGTCGCCGGTCCATTCACCTTTGCCCCGGCCGTTCTCTGAGTCGTCAATGCGTCCGTTGCTGGCAACGGAGCCGTCACTGAATACGTAGAGCATGAGTGGCACACCGACCCTTGCGGCATATTCCAGACATGCGCCCATGCAGCGTCCGGCGCGCAAGTCCCGTACTTCGCCGGTGGAGCGGTCTCCGGTATGATAGTCGAAACCGCCCATGGTAATGGTACCTGCACCTGCGAAGCCATTGATTACCAGCTTCATTACCGAGGCGGTTTTACGAAATTCGCCATCACGATCAAACTCGTCCTGGGTAAAAATACCGTTTGCGCCAACAATCTGTGGGTCCAGTGCAGGGTTGAGGGTTGCGGGGTTACCAAAGCGATCTGCGAGGTCCGCGCTTTTCACATAACCACAACGAACCAGATCCTTGATAACTTCATCTGTGCTGATGCCGGTATCAACACGGTTGAGTTTCATATCGCTGATACGCTGGATGGATTCCATGACTGCTACTGCATCGGATTGATCCAGTAAACCGACAAGGTCACCGACATCAACCAGGCCGGTTACGTCGCTGGGGCGATCCACTTTTGTGGGACGTAGTGACGGATCAAGCAACATCGCCGGGCTCATTGAGTTGCCGCCGGAATCGGAGTTTCGCGATCCGATCAGGCCAAGCAGCGAACCTTCGGCACCCGTACGCTGAATACCGTACATTGGGTTGTGTGGGTTATTTCCCGTATCATTTTCTGACCGGGCTGGAATGACCGCGCCATTGATGCCCGCTCGGGTCATTAACGCTGTACGTTCAAGTATTCCCCGCAAGAAAGCACTGTCAGAATGGAAGGCGAGCCCGAGTTCGGCGTTAATGAAATCGCTACCGAACTGACTTGGATTGGTATTATTGGGATTTGCGGTGCTGGGAAGCATATTCCCGGGCACCCCGAGTTTGCTGTAGCCATTGGGCGACAGGAAATCGAGTTGCCCACCGGGTCCACCGACAAGTACATTTGATCCGGCGATGTTTGCGCCGCCGGCCAGATCGAAACAGATGAATGGAATCTTTCCAGCCCCTTGAACACTCAGTCCGCAACCATTTTTTAATGCTTGAAGGTCGGGTGAAAGTGCGGCTCTGGCTATTTCAGGCTGTGCGAACAGGCCAAATATGGATGGGCCTAATACGGTTGCCAGCCCTGCCGTCATGCTTTGCGCAATAAACTCCCGGCGCGTTCTGGGGCGGGGGTGATCCGTATGGAACAACGGTTGATCAGCTGGAATACTGGACTGTTTGGCTCGACGTAAACGCATTTTTACCTCAGTTCACTGAATAAGCATCACAGCACTGCCTAACATTGCTGCGCAAGTTGATTTAACCACCGTTCTCGTTCGTTCGGTACTGCAATTTCCGGGGCATTTAATCAGTCGATCGAGCAGATCGTGCAATTCATTCTGTACGTCTACTGTGCTGGGTTGTGACTGCAATTCTCCGGGCATGACTTTCTCGAGCAGACTGTTTACCACTGTTGTTCTACCCCGTTCATCCAGGGCCACATCGACCGCTTGATTGAAATCAAAACCCGGGAAAAAGCGTGTTCTCAAATCAGAATCCTCGACGAGTGCATCGCAGTAGGCAATGGCGAGCTGGGTAATGGCCATTTGCTGGGATGAGAGAAATCCATCGATATTTTCCTGAGCGGGTAATTGTTCCTGCACGGTGGAAAACGTTGCGGCGACTGCCGGGTGTGTGGTCGGGACACCGGTAATGGTTGCCAGTGAATGGTTGATATCATTGGATGTGCGGATACCGATTGTTGCCTTCGGAGTCGGCGTTTGGGGGGCGTCCGATGGTGGTGCAGGGGGCTCAAGTCGGACGTATTGTTGATCACCATAGCGATCAAAGGTAATGAAAAACTCATCCACCTCTGCGCCGCGATCTACTGGAATAATGGTTCCCAATGAAGACAGGGTTTGACCTCGTTCGGTACTGTATTCGCCGGGGGAGAGTGTTACGTTCAAGTTTGCGAAAGCCTGGCCTACAGTTTGTTCCCGCCCGTTAATACCAATGCGTAAGCCGCTCAACTGAATGTTTTCCGGAATGAAGTCCGGATCCAGACTGATGAAAAAAGGCGAGCTGAACAAGTAACTGAAATTGTCGAATTGGCTAACTTTGAAAACAATATAACTTTCGCTTGGTTGCGTGGATTCTTGATGCAGGTGTGAGCTATTGAATAACAGGTAAAATTGTTGACCAACGCCGGCGTCGAAATTAGTGTTGATTTGCTCTGGTGTCAGGGCGCGGTTATGGATAGCGAGCATTCTGATAGTTCCTTGCCAGGGACGATTGCCAGAAACCTCATTACCAAGCACGAAGGCATAGGTATTATCCCAGTCATTCAGGTTGCCGGGAATGGCTGCATCGGGGTCAGAGACAAGTTCTCCGTTAACATAAATCCGGCGACCGTAAGCGGGTGAATAGGTGGCGACAACATGCTGCAAGGTCGCCTGCAGGGCAGTTGATGCGTCGGGTGTTGTTAGTGCCGGCGCGCCATTGGCATCCGTGTTGGCATGACGCAGAGAAAAGGTGTAGTTTTGCTGCAGCTGACCGAGCGTGAAGTTTCGGGCATTTAACCCCGCTGAGTAACTGACAATGCGCGCCGGTCCTTCTTGCGTTGTAGTTGCTGATGCCAACCAGGTTTCAATCGAATATTCTCCCGTTGCAGTGATGCTGTTTTGTAGTTTTCGACTGGAGAGGGTCGAGCCTTGTGCCTTGCCACCATTCAACGTAATACCCCAGCCCGCTACCCACTCGGTGTCACCACTGAGTGTCAGATTGAGCGCAGGCTCAACCCCGCTGGTATCGAATACGGTTGTACCTTCACCGGTTTTAAACTCGTATAGCGCCACTGCATTTTCCTGATAACGGCCACCGCTCGATGCCAGGATGCCGTGCTCCAGCGTAAGTGCCTTGCTGGTTAGTAGCGTTTGGTCAAAAGTGATTTCCGGCAGGGTCTCACTCAGGTCGGAAATTGCCGCCGTAAGCTGTGCAGCGTTTTGTTCACATTCGCTCCAGCAATTGTGGAATTCATCCCGTAACCGGATAACCACTCTGGAGTTATCTGGAGTGGTTAGGTCTATTTTTGCTTGCGCTTCCGAATAGGCGATATCAATATCCGGGTCCGCAAAAAAAGGTGCTTGGGGAATGGCAGCCGAGCGGCTGTGGCATTGGGCACAGAAATTTTGCAGTATCGGGTAAACCGTCTCGGCAAACCCTTGGTTAGAGTCGCTAAACTGTTTAGCGCTTCCGATCTCAAGTACAGGGGGTGGCGTTAATTCAATAACCGCCTCTTTTCCGACAGACTCAGAAGCCCAAGCCTCGAGATACCGCGACAAGGTATCCGCACAGGCGGCATCGCTGTCCAGCCAGCAGTTGTGACCACCGGCAACCTTGCGAACCAGTATCGAATCAGAGGGGTTGTCCAGATTTGTTACGGCATTGGCTTCTGAATAAGCCTGATTGATATCCGCGCGAGCAACAAAAAGAGGCGCTTGGGTTTCGCTGTGGCATTGGCCGCAACGGTTACTGGGCGCTAGATTGTCCCAGACGAATAATTTAAAGCGTTGTACATCATCCGTCGCCGGTGCTGGCCCGGTGTATTGGTTATTCTGCGGTACCGTGGTGTCCGGGCGTGTTTGGGTATCAGCACCACTGTTCCCGCCACAGCCACCGAGCGAAAGCAGTATTGCCAGTCCCACACAGCACCCAATTCCTGACAGGGCATCAATTGACAGGCTACGAAGCATGTTCAGTCTCCCATACAATAGACTGCAGATTCGGCAAAGACCTGCTTGAGGTTAAAGTTGCTGGCTTTCAGGCTTTCGGTCATTCTCGTGACTTGCAGTTTGTCGGCTTCATTTTCCGGTGCGCGCAAACAGATATTTTGAAACACTTTCTGCACCTGACAACGAGCAAAAGCCTCCGAGTTCGCCAGCTCTTCCCCGAAGGATTTTGCTCCATTTCCATATCCGGGAAGGTTTTCCTGCCACCCTAAAGCACGGTTTTTACCGCTGCGCCAGTAATTGTCCCAGCGATCGTCGTTCGTCACAAAGCCATGGGGAAAGTTAGTGGCATTGATCAGGTTTTTGGGTTCAACTCTACTGTTTGTTTCCGGATCGACAGTCCCGGCCTGATTATAAGTCAGTTGCCCGTTCTGGCCCTCAGGGTCTGCGTCACTGTCATACTCATATTCGTAGTAGGCAAAAGCCTGGGTCATCGGATCCATTGCGTTATGACAAGCGATGCAATTATTCAAAAAGATACGGCTATCGCCACCGGGACTTCGACTCACATCCTGACGGATACGGTCCGGTGGTAGACTGGTGTCTTTTAGTGGTTCAAGATCAGTACACAGGTGGTTCATGAGCGTAAATCGAAACATTGCGCGATTGGTACCACCAATAAAAAAGGCTTTGGCGGCTGCGCGCGTTGTCAGTACGCCGGATGTCGCTTCAGCAGGCAATCCGTTAACTTCAGATTGCCTGCGCTGCACCAGACTGTCCTTCAGAGGCTGGCCCGATTCCGCCAGCTGTTCGTAATGATTATTGTCACTTAGTGAATAGGGGGGAAGAGCGCTCGAATTGCCCAAATAGATAATATCCGCTGATAGCAGCAAGCGAATATCCAGTTCATCACGCACCAGGCCGATAAAGGTTGCACTGTAGTCATTGAGGGGGGCAAAGCGGGTTTGTGCTTCATTGGTCCACGGGGTGGCTAAATCTTTCAGGGTGACATCATAAAAAGCGGGTTCGTTCATGGCAATGTAGGCGCTGTCGATTGCTTGCCCTTGTTCGATCAGGTTAGCCATGGCTTGCAGTTGTTCTGCATCTGCCGGTACACCGGTAATGCGATCATAAATTCGTTTTGCCTGTTCCCCGGGACCCGCCAACGCACAACTGCTTACGAATTGCAGCACGAGTAATATGCCTGTCAAATACCGTCGCATTGTTTTATCCCTGTGTGGTGTCTTCAGTAGAATAATGGCGTATTTACGTCATTTTGTAAGGGGGTATTGTCGATTTTGTAGTAATCTTAGATGGACTTGTGCTTATGGTTGTGCACAATTTCTCAGCTTTACATTAGGTTACGCAGTTGTTGTGGTGTCTACTGCGCCAACCCAACTATTGTGAGATTAAGTCGAAATAATCTTAATAAGGATAGAGATGGAGACACCACAAAACCGCTTGGCGCTCGGCCTGAACTGTGGTTCACGCCGGATATTGACGCTGGCTTGCGTGTATACCCTCGCCTTGCTAGCAGCTTGTGACAGCGGTATTGGCAGTGATAATCAAAATCCGGACCCCGTCGTGCAATCCTTTCCGGTGGCTTATGTCAAGCGCCCCTTGATGGACCCGGAGGGACGGCGCTATGTTCGGGATCTGCGAGATCCTGCCCGATTCAATCCGGGTGCGGTATTGTATTTGAAGCCTCAGGCTTCAGCCTCTGCTACAGCCGTGGATATCAGCTCTGCAGCCTTTATAAGCGATGATCAGCCCACACCGGTGTATGACGTCAAAGATGTTTCCGTTTCCCTGGATGGTGAGCGACTTCTGTTTGCCATGCGTGCGCCCGGCGATGAAGATGAAACCACCTGGAATATTTGGCAATACGAGATCGCCTCTGGTGGTCTGACTCGAATTATCCAGTCCGATACGATTGCAAATCAGGGACACGATATAAGTCCGCAGTATTTGCCTGATGGCAATATTGTGTTTGCATCTACCCGGCAACGCCAATCAAAAGCGGTATTGCTGGATGAAGGTAAGCCGCAATTCAGTGCCCTGGAAGAAGATCTTCGCAACCCTGCTTTTAATCTGCATACCATGGCAGAGGATGGCTCGGACATTACGCAAATTACCTTCAATCCCAGTCATGATATAGACCCTGGTGTGTTGCCGACGGGGCAGATTGTATTCAGTCGCTGGAACAATGTTGGGAATAACAGTGCCTTCGATTTGTATCGGGTGAATCCAGATGGTGCGGATTTGTCCCTGTTGTACGGTCACCATAGTCACGATTCCGGGGCGGGGGTTCAAGGACAATTTTCAAAACCGCTTCCGGGGGGAGTGGGTCTAGAGGGGGAGGTTTTCGCGGCTTTTACCCCCGTCAATTCAGGACAATTGGGTGGTGATATTGTTCGGATCAACACCGATGACTATTCTGATAGGGATCAACTCGCGAAGCCAGACCCTGGTCAGGTGGGGGAGGGTATAGAACCGGGTCAGGTATCAATAGCGCCTGATGCAATCCGGCTGGACAGTCGTCCTGCACTCGGTGGGCGCTATCTCAGTGCGGAACCGCTTCGAGATGGAACACAGCGCTATTTGATCAGCTGGAGTGCTTGTCGACTGCAATGGCAAGTGGAGGAAGAAAACGGAGATCCAGCACCCCGGATAGTACCTTGCGCCGGTCGCATAGACAGTAATGGAACTATTCTTGATGAAAGCCGCAGTTACACATTGGCAGAACCGCTCTACGGCCTCTGGATTTATGATCCCGCAGCCGGCTCCCGAATACCGTTATTGCAGCCCGAGGAAAACGTTGTTTTTGCTGATGCGGTTGTAGCAGGAGTACCAAATGAAAAATTGATTGAACAAGGCACCAGGGGACCCAGTTCTGATGAGGAGCTGGCAGCTGGTGAAGCCGGTTTTGGTATCGTACATATCCGCAGTGTCTATGATCTGGATGGCGCAGATATCTCGGAGTCGGGGATTGCAGTTCTCGCCAATCCAGTGCAGACCCGTGCCAGTGAGCGACCTGCGCGTTTTTTACGGGTCAGCAAAGCAGTCGGAATACCCCCTGAAGCTGTGCATAACACACCAGAGAGCGCCTTTGGTGTCAGTCGTCGGCTGGGGATGCGCGAGATATTGGGTTATACCCCCATTGAACCGGATGGTTCGAGCACGTTCCGGGTTCCTGCAAATGTTGCATTTGCCATCGATGTAATCGACCAGAATGGTTTGCGTATTTTCGAACCCCACTTGAGCTGGTTGCAGGTGCGTCCCGGAGAGACTCTCGAGTGTAATGGTTGCCATACCGGGGAGAGCCGTTATCCTCATCGTCGGGATTCTGAGGGATTGGGATCAATCAATGTTGGCGCGTCCACCACTGGTTTGCCCCATCCTGGCACCCATCCGGAGTTGTTTGCCGATATGGGTGAAACCATGGCAGAGACGTTGGCCCGGATTCAAGGGGTACCTGATCTATTACCTGATCTAAGCTACCAAGATAACTGGACTAACCCTGAATTGTCTACGCCAAACGCCGCAACTGCGCTACGTTACAGTGACCTCGCCACCCCAGCCCCCGTTACAGCGTCCTGTGCGCAAAACTGGACTGTCTTCTGCCGGACTGTAATTCACTATGAGACCCACATACAGCCGCTCTGGCAACTGGCTCGTACCCGCATTGATAACGAGACAGGTGTGCTGGTAGAAGATCATACCTGTGTAACCTGCCATAGTGCCCTGAGTTCAGATACTTCGGTGCAGATTCCCGCCGGACAACTGGATTTAACGGCCCAAGTGTCCGAGCGTAACGCCGCACATATGACCTCTTATCAAGAGCTGCTGGCGGGCGATGATGAGCAGGCGATTGTGGATGGTCTGTTGGTGGACCGCACAGTTCCAGTATTCGATGGAGAGGGCAACCCGGTGTTGGTTGTCGATGACACTGGCGAGCCGATTCTTGATGCCCAAGGGAATCCAGTAGTTCAGGTCACCACAATACCGGTTGAGCGGGTTATGAACCCGGGGGATGCATGGGGCAGTGAACGCTTTTTTCCGAAGTTTAGTGCCGGGGGGATTCATGCCGGTTGGCTGCAACCTGCTGAACTGCGTTTGATCGCGGAGTGGTTGGATAATGGCGCACAATATTACAACGATCCCTTCAAGGTTCCTGAGCAATGATCTTCTTGGCAGGATTTAAACACTTTAAATACACCTGGTCACAGGTGTTGCTCTGTCTTGTTTTGGCGGCACAAGCTTTACCAATGGTTGGTTATGCTGAGGAGATTACCCCAGAGCGAAATCTCCTGGTGGTTGAGGTGATTGATCCATTTGTTGAACTCAAAACCGGGCCCGGTCGGGGGTATCCGGTATTTTTCGTGGTGCGCCGCGGCGAGCAAATTTTATTGCTGAAGCAAAAAACTGGATGGATCAAGGTTGAAACCCGAGAAGGGCATCACGGCTGGGTGACCCGGGAACAGCTGGCAAAAACATTGGCTTTGGACGGCACCGCCGTTGAATTTGTAGATGTTACCCGTGAGGGTTATCACGACCGTCGATGGGAAGTCAGTGTACTTGCGGGGCAATTTGCCAGCGCAACATCCTTGACCCTGAGTGGTGCGTACTTATTCACAGACAATATCAGCATGGAAATGCAGGCTACCCAGGTTCTGGGCGACTTTTCGGAATCGCAACTGGTCAATATTGGCATTACCCATCAACCCTGGCCCCTTTGGCGTTGGTCTCCGTACTTTGGCCTGGGTATTGGCAAGGTTCGCATTCTTCCCAAAGCCACATTGGTGAAGGAAAAGAAACGATTGGAAGACGCCGTGCATGTCGGGATCGGGTTGCGATACTACCTCGGAGGACGCTTTTTTGGTCGCTTTGAGTACCGGGAAAGCAGTTTTTTTACTGAACGAGATGATAACGAAGAAGCAGAAGAATGGAAAATTGGACTAGGTGTATTTTTTTAGGTTTGGCAGCGGTTCTGTTATCGGCTGTCGTACAGTCAGAGGAAGCAGTCCCGCCAACTTCTGAAGTCAGTGTCGAGTATCAAAGATCGCCTCCGGTTATTCAGCCGGAGGTGGTTCCCAGGCCGGTATCTGAGTCAGATATTAATGCAGATGATTTCGAGCTGGGACTGACGATTGGCCTGATCAGCATCGAAGATTTTGAAACCAGTTATTTGTTAGGCGGGCGCCTTGCCTACCATATAAGTGAAGACGTGTTTGCCGAACTGAACGTCGGCTACGCTGAAGCCGGCACGACGAGTTATGAAGCGCTGAGCGGCTCGGCTCAACTGGTACCTGATGGTGATCGCGATATGCTGCTGTACAACCTTAGTGTCGGCTACAACCTGTTTCCCGGTGAAGCCTACTGGAGTGATTCCTATACGTTTAATACGAGAATGTATCTGGTTGCGGGTTTGGGAGCGACGGACTTTGCCGGTGATAATCGGCTGACATTAAATGTCGGCTGGGGGTACCAGTTCTTGTTAACGGATCGTTTTGCCATTCACTTTATGGTTCGAGATCACATATTTGATAATGATTTGCTGGGAGTAGACAAAACGACCCATAACTTTGAAATGAGTACACAGTGGTCCGTCTATTTTTAAATTGTACGGTCGGGTATCAAGTTGGTACGAGCAACGCGGAGCAGGGTTAATGAAGCAATTCAATCAGAACGTCAACCACCAAGCAGGAAACTTGAATTTTCGGAGTCGGGAACATGTTGTCGGTGTGCTTGGTATCGCGCTGGTATTCAGCTTGTTGTTGAGTGTCCCGAATCCATCTTCCGCGAATACGCCCGCACCGGACTTCACGCTGAAAAGTACCACCGGTCAAAATCTTCGACTCAATGATTACAGGGGCCAGGTGGTCTTACTGAATTTTTGGGCTTCATGGTGTGGACCCTGCCGGCAGGAAATGCCGGAACTGGAGAAAATCCAACAGAAATGGAGCAAATATGGCTTTACCGTTTTAGCGGTCAATGTGGATGCCCAACAGGCGTTGGCCGACAAGTTTCTGCAAAGCCAGTCCGTCAGTTTTCCTGTGCTTTACGACCATCAGAATCGTGTCACCCAACTATTCGAAGTCAAAGCAATGCCGTCCACAGTATTAATCGATCGAAACGGTATTGCCAGACATTGGCACATGGGTTACCAGCCGGGATATGAGCTGGAGTATGAATCCCAGGTGAAAGCATTGATTCGAGAATGAATGGGGCCTGCGCGAACTAACATGAAAATAATATATCAAGTTACTCATCGCTTACCGTTTGATGTGCATCAGTCCTTCAAAGCGGGCTTGTCCCGTTGCCTGGGTTGTTTATTGTTTGTTGGTGTTTTTGCATCATCCGGTTGCACGAGCATTGAGCCATGGGTCATGCCCTATGAGCGGCACCTGTTGGCAGATCCGATTATGGCGGTTAATCGTCATGGTCTGGCTGCAGGGTATATGAATCATGTTTATCAGGCCCGTGAAGGGGCGCGCGGCGCAGAAGGTGTTTCCGGGGGTGGGTGTGGTTGTAATTGAGCAGTACCCGAAGCGAAATAATGTGATTCAGTTTTGCCGGGTCTGGGGGCTGAGCGCGCTGTTGTGCTTTAGTGGCAATTCCAATTCAGCTGTTTTGCCGGAAGATGACGTCAGTCTGCTTTATCATCGCTATGAAGGCGGCGGAATGAAAATTGATGGGCCTTCTGTACTGATACGCAAATCAATGGGTTCACAGGTCTCCGTGAATGCGAATTACTACGTGGACAAAGTCAGCAGTGCATCTGTAGATGTGCTGGCAACTGCAAGCCCTTATCGCGAGGAGCGAACTGAAATAAGTGTCGGCGTCGACTATCTCATTAACAAAGGTACTGTGAGCCTGAGTTTTACGGACAGTGATGAATCTGACTTTGCAGCACAGTCATTTCATTTCGATCTCTCACAGGATTTTTTTGGTGATTTAACGACGCTCAATATCGGGTATTCACGGGGTTGGGACGAAGTAGGGAAGACCGGGGCAGTCAACTTTTCGGAAGAGGCGGACCGCAGGCATTACCGGATGGGGCTGACCCAGGTACTCAGCAAAACTGCACTGCTTACGTTTAGCTACGAATTGATCAGCGATGAAGGCTATCTCAACAATCCTTATCGCCAGGTACGGTTCCTGGTCCAGGATGAGGGGGGAGATCGCGTGGATTATCAGGACGAGGTTTACCCCCATACCCGAACCAGCAATGCACTGGCAGTAAAGGCCACCCATTACCTGCCTTATCGAGCTGCACTGTCCGGACAGTACCGCTTTTTCACTGACTCCTGGGGGATTCGCGCCCATACGGCGGAGCTGGCTTACGTTCATCCGTTTGAAAACCAGTGGATCCTTGATCTTAAATATCGTTATTACCAGCAAACCAGTGCTGATTTTTATCAGGACTTGTTTCCATACCGCGATGCCCAGAATTTCCTGGCACGGGACAAGGAGCTTAGCCGTTTCTCATCGAACAGTATCGGTCTGGGGATCAGCTATGAATTCCCGGAAACGGCATGGGGACAGATTGATTCGGGGACAATCAGTATATTGTACGATTATATGCTGTTTGATTATGACGATTTCCGCAATGCAGTGAGACAGGATCTCGCACCAGGAACCGAGCCGCTTTACAGCTTTAATGCCGATGTTACGCGGCTTTTACTCAATTTGCGTTATTGACCTGTACTGAGCAGGTATGTGGGGGAGAGAGCGATGGTCACTCGAAATAAGCCCGTGAGATTTGGAGCACAGATCGTCAGGTGTTTTTTCGGAGGAGTTGTTTTGATAGTGCAGCTTTGCATTGTGCCCCTTATAAATGCTGCAGAATCCCTGACAGATGAGATTGAGGCTCTTAAGCAGCAGGCAATTGAGCTCAATCGAGACCTCTTCATTCTTGAGGAAGATCTGCTGTTTCCGGCGACGACACAAGTAGCAATATTTGTATCGCTGGATGTGGGCTATTTCTTCCAGCTGGACGCTGTTGAAGTTGAAATTGACGGACGCACAGTGGCGAGCCACCTGTATACCGAACGACAGGCTGCTGCATTGTCAAAAGGTGGGTTGCAAAGAATCTATGCTGGCAACCTGAAAAAAGGCGAGCATGAGCTTACGGCGGTATTCGTTGGTGTGGGTCCGAATGGGCGTGATTACCGGCGCGCAGTGACAACCCGGTTTCAGAAAAGCGAAGATCCAGCGCACCTGGAGCTCACTATTCGGGACAGCGCAGCGCTCCAGCAGCCCGAGTTTCGGGTGCGACAATGGTAAGGGAATGGTTTTTTTGGGGTGTGATTATGCTGGGATTACAGCATTTTACACTTCATGCGGAAACCATTACGGGAAATCCCGAGCGTTTGGTTCCTCATGCTCGGGATTTGCTTTACGGGATGTCATTGTTCGAATTCCATCAGGAGCAATATTTTGATGCGATCAGTCTGCTCGATGTTGGCCGTTTGCAGGGACGAATACCGAATCATGAACAGTTTGCGGAAGTGTTGCAGGGAGGGATGTATCTCTCGTATGGAATGCTGAATGAGGCTCAGTCTCGGTTTGAGTGGGTCGAGCAGCGCTTACAGAATACGACTGATGCAATCGATCATGGCATACTCCAGTTGGTTTATCATTATCTTGCAAAAGTGTATTGGATGCGTAACCAGACTGCGCTTGCGGGGTATTGGTCCGAGCGCGTAAACCCGGAATTACTGCGCCAATGGGGCAACGGTTTTGTCGAAGAGTGGCGCTACTACCAAATCCTGTTGGCGATTCACACCGGCCAGATTCAGCGGGTTCCGGCGTTACTGGAAGGCTCATCAACACAGTCACCGTGGCGCCCGTATATGCAATACAATGCTGCGATTGCACTCGCAAAGAACGGATCAGTTCAGGAAGCGATTGCACTCCTTTCCAAGATCGACTTCCCGTCCATATCAACCCCGGAGCCGTCTCGTACACACTTTGGTCGCGCTCATGAGGCTGCGCCACTGTCCACAAAAATAGCCTATTTGGTGCCTGAGTTTACCGATGCTGAGCAGTCAGCATTGAGAGATAAAGTGTTAATTGCCATTTCCCGCTTGTACCTGCGCCAGGGTGCGATTGACCAAGCTTTGCAACATTTGCAAGCGATCCGAATAGATCGCGTGCAAGGTGCTGAAGCCCTTGTTTTATACTCGCTTGCCGCGGCGAAAGATGGGCAACTGAATGTCGCCCGGAAGGCATTACAACGTGTGTTGAGTAGTGATGATGCCGGCATCTCTGATGTGCTTGATGCCCGCTTTACACTGGGACGATTATTCGAAATAGAAGGGCGGCCTCAGGATGCATTGCAATCCTATGCAGAGGCTACTGAGTTCTACAAAACCCATCTGGCGAACCTGGAATCAAGTCCGGAGGCGCTTCGGCAGATACTCAGAAGCTGGGTTCGATTACAGCCTGGATATTCAGAGCGTTATGTGCCAATTCCATTGCCATCGCAAACGGGAGGCTCGTCCCGGGATTCAATCTTTAGCGACTTGTTTACGCAGCGGAGTTTCAGCTACTGGTTTGAGCAGTATGTTCAAGTCAAATCGCTATCGCTCCGTCTGGCACAGTGGGATCAGAGCCTCACCGTGTACCGCGATACCCTGAGCTTACGACAGCGTAGCTGGAAATCGCGTCAAATCCAGGCGCGAGAAATACTGGATCAACCGAAGCAGCAGGCAATATTGGTTGCTCTGAAAGCGAAACACCTGCAAATCGAACAGCAGATTTTGCGCGGTGAAAACACCGAGGATGGTTTTGTTTTTGCGAATTCGTCCCAACGCCTGATGCAGCAACATATCGAATCAGCGAATGAAAAGCTGACGCAGTTGATGGCTCACAATTTTGATCCGGATCTGATCCGGCAGGGAAGACTTACGCTCTCCCGCGCTCAATCTGCATTGTACTGGCAGGTGCAGAACCAGTATGCCGTAACGCGCTGGAATGCGCGTTCGCTGCATAGTTCCACTGCAGAATTGCTCGACGAAGCGGAAGTCAGACAAAAACGAATCCGGGAATCCAGTCGCTCCGACGTTTTCTTAGGTGCGCTGGAAGATCAACTGTCATCATTAACTTCAAGGTTTTACCGGCTGGAGGAAAAACAGCAGGTAGTTTTGCAGGGCGTCGAGCAACAACTTGTAAAACTGATGCAAGCAGAAATCAGGCGTTTGCAAGATGTAGCACAACAGCACTTGCTCATGACAGGGTTGGCGCGTACCAGGCTGCTTGATGCCCTGCAATATGAGGGGGCTGCAGCACCATGAGCCATTCAAGCTACCGTGTTGTAGGCGTCATCCTTGTCAGTCTCTGGAGTGCGGGGTGTAGCCTGTTGCCTTTATTTGAGCCCGGTTCGTCTGATTTGATTCCGGATCCTCTCCGCGCCGATGACAGTTCAGTCACTCTGGGGGCATGGCTTGATTCGGAGGAAGTCAGCAAGAAGGCGAGCCATAACGACGCAGGACAAATGCTCTCGGCGCCGGGGTATGAACTTACCAATAATAAACAGGGGGGGCATGATAGCCCGAGGGATTCAGTCAGCGTAAGGCTAACTGTAATTGAAAGCTACCAGCAACTTCTGCCGCTGCTCTCCAGTCATGGCGAAACCCGGAATAATGCGGTTCGAGGGCAGACACAAGCACCGTCGATTGAAGCTCTGGAAGCGCTTATTGAGCAGCGCCTGGCGGAATTGAAAATGTCAGTATCCGAGGCTGTATTTGCGGATGACGCAGTCGAATCCAATACGTCGGGACAGATCAGATCGCCGGAAATACCGAGTGCTTTTGATGCGGCCATTCAGGTCTATCAAGATCTGATTGCAAAATACCCTGATCATCCGTCAGCACCGAGTCACTGGTATCAATTGGCGAAGGGACTGGAGATGGTGGCTCGGCGGGAGGAGAGTATTGCGGCGTTATCTACTTTGGTTAGCCGTTACCCTGAATCAGAATATACACTCGAAGCTTATTTCCGGTTGGGGGAGCATTTTTTTCGGGAGGGGCAGTTTGACCGGGCCCATCAAGCCTTTTCACAGGTTGTGGAGCGGGTAGAAGCGCGTTTGGTTCCCGGTGACGATCCGGAGGTTAGTTATTACCCCGTCGCTAAATATATGGTCGGGTGGTCTGAATTTAAGCAACAACAAACCGACGAAGCTCTGGTTAGTTTTATTGAAGCGCTGGATATTTTGCTCAAGCCGGTATCGATAGGGCAGTCTATGACGCTGGAGGCATTCCGCGCGACCTTGCCGGAAACAAGGCAGTCTCTCATTCTCGATTTGTTTCGGGTGATTGCGATCGGGATTGATAACATTCCAGAGGGGGCACCCAATGGGTTGACACGCCTGTTCGATACGACCGGGGAAAAACCCTATGAACATCTGATTTATGAGTGGCTTGCAACAGGTTATCTGGAAAAACAGCGATTTTTTGATGCTGTTGCTATGTATCAGGAATACATCCATCGATACCCCAACGCATATCCTTCACCTGTGTTCCAGAAGGCGAGTGTGGATGTTCTGGAGCAGGCTGGATTCTATGAAGATGCCTGGACTGAGAAAGCGACATTTGTAAGTTTGTATGGCCACGGCTCATTAATTTGGGCGCAATTCAAGGCGCCCGATGATGGGCCTGTATTTCCGGAATATCTCAACACATTGAATGGGTACCTCAAAGCCCTGGCGAAACACCAGCATTATCACGCGCAGCAAGCCGAAATAGCGAATAGGCAAGAGGCAGCGCAATTTTACCGAAAAGCGATACGTTATTACGAAGATCTTCTCAGAGGGTTTCCTGAAGACGCCCAGCGCAGCGAGTTTTCATTTTTCCTGGGTGACAGTTATTTTGCACTGGAAGAATTTCCCCGTGCTATTGAGGCCTTTAAACAGGTGGCTTATGGGTATCCTTTGTCTGACTTCTCAGCGGATGCCGGATTCAATGTGTTGCATGCGTTTGAACGGCAAGTTGAATCCGTTGAGGCAGCAAATACCGTTGCTGTGCAGGCTATTCAGGCGGAACAGCTTGACTCCAGTGCTGCATTTATTACTCACTTCGAGGCTGACTCCCGTCGCGGTGAGGTGACCAAAAAAGCGATGGCATTGGCGTTGAGTCTCAAAGACTATCTACAGGCTGTGACCCTCGCCAGGCAAGTTTTGGCGTGGTCTGCTGTTCAGGAGTCTGACCGCATCCTCGCCTGGACGACTATTGCACAATCTTATTTTGCGCAAAACCAATACCAGGAAGCAGAATCAGCGTTGTCCGAAGTACTAGCGGTGTTGCCTGAACGGGATCAACGCCGGACTGATATGTCGGAAATGCGAGCGGTGGCAATTTACAAGCAAGCAGAGCTGGCCTTGCAAGCAAAAGATCGTCAGCGGGCGGTGCAGCATTTTCTCCGGCTCGGGCAGACGCACCCGAATTCGAGTTACCGAATAATGGCGGAATACGACGCAGCAGCACTGCAATTGGAGCTTCAGGACTGGTCCAGTGCCATTATCACTTTACAGCGCTTCAGCAATTTGTATCCCCGGCACAAATTGGCGATATCCGCCCGCCAGAAACTCGTCTATGCCCATGAGCAACAAGGCGATCTGTACGCCGCTGCGTTGGCACTGCTGACCCTGAGCGAGATGATGGACAAGCAGCCCGATATGGTGGAAGGTGCGCGCCTGTCTTTACTTCAAGCGGCGCGGTATTTTGATCGTACTGATCGCGCAGTAAAAGCGATCCAGTACTATCGCCAATATGCTCATCGCTACCCGGATCCGTTAGAGCATGTCATGGAGGCCCGAGTAAAGCTGAGTGAAATTTACAACGCCCGTGGCGAAATTAACAAGCGTAAATACTGGTTGAACAAGATTGTTCAGGACCGATCCAGAATTCAGGATGCACAGAATGAAAGGTTGAACTACTTGCTTGCGAACGCCTATCTCGATTTGGCTGACTATCGGTTCGAGCATTATCGTAAACTCACTTTGACTACACCGCTGCGCACAAGTCTAAAACAAAAAAAACAGGCGTTGAATCAGACCATCGATGCATACAACAGAGCGGCGGAATTCGGTTTTGTCGATCAGCTTTCGCTCAGTCAATACAAAATTGCCGAAGTCTACCGGCTATTGGCAATTGCGCTTCTGGAATCGGAGCGGCCGGGGAGGCTTAATGAAGTAGAATTGATGGAGTATGAGTTGCTCCTGGAAGAACAAGCGTATCCATTTGAAGAAAAGGCAATCGACCTCCATGAAAGTAATGCCCGGCGGGTGTATAGCGGGCGGTTTGATGAGGGTGTGCAAATGAGTTTCAAGATACTTGAGAAGCTCTTGCCTGTGCGTTATCACAAGTCTGAAGCGGGGGTGGATTATGGCGCGAGAATTCACTAGTTTGACGCTGATCATCATGATTGTCTTGATCGTATTATTAGGCGCTTGTGCGCCATTGACCAAGCCGTCCGGCGAGACTCCCGAGTTGGCTGTTGTCAATGAAAACGTGAAAGGGCCAGATCCAAATCGGTCTTATCCCGAGCCCATTGAACGCGAGTACACTCGTGCGCTTGACTTGCTTCAGCAGAAGCAATGGCAGAAAGCGGAGCAATCACTTCGGACATTAATAGCCACGCACCCTGAGCTATGTGGTCCGTGGTTTAATCTTGCTGTAGTTGCGCGGCATGATGAAGATTTCAGTGGCGCAGAAAGCTATGCCCAGTCCTCGGTTCAGTGTAACCCTGACTACCCTGAGCCCCATAATTTACTGGGTGTGCTTGATCGTGAGCAGGGCGATTTCAGTGCTGCTGAAATCCATTATCTTCAAGCACTAAAGGTGAATTCTGACTATGCACCGGCAATTTTGAACCTGGCCTTTTTGTATGATTTGTATTTTGGTCGACTGGAAGAGGCGCTGAACTATTACCAGCGTTACTTCGAGCTGAATCCGGATCATCCGCAAATTGAAAACTGGATAATTGATCTAAAAAACAGGATGAAGGACGTTTAACGAAGTGGAGACCCGGATGAACAATCGCCTTGTGAATTGCTTTACTTTGCAGTGCAAACTTTTTCGGTTCAGCGGTGTAGTTCGGTTCAGCTATGTAGTTCGGTTTAGCGGTGTAGTGGCGTTCGGGGTTGCATTGCTATTCCCCCAAATCGGGCGTTGTGATGATAATGCTGCCCTGGATGCCTCTACCAAGCCGCACGATGATGTGGTGGTTGAAATGGAGGGGTTGACGATTACCGGAAATGAAGAACAGCCCGGAATCACCCATATATTGTCCTGGAGAGATGCCGACCGCGGGGCACTCCCCGAAGTAATGCTGGATAAGTGGCTCGAATTGGACAATCTCGAGTACCTTGAGCGAGAATCTTTTAAACGACACGTGTTTTACGAGCAGTACCAGGCAAGGTAATCCTCCTTCCCCCTGCGCCACCCAATCGGTCTGTCCCCCTTGTAAGGTGATGTAACCTTCTGTTTTTAAATGTATTTCATGTATAGTTCATATTTTGACTCGAGAACTGTACACACTTGAATTTCTTGGATTTACTTAGATGTAACCGTTATAAGGGGGGCGTTATTCTGTAAAACCAGGTCACAATATGTTGAGCTGCTAATCTGAATGGTTTAAAAAGTCAACAAAATGTTGTCTGTTGTGTGTTCTGTATCTCGTTGTAATGATGCCACTTTGTTCACGTTTTTGGAAATAGCCTTAGGGGGCAAACTCAAGTTAAGCGCTTATTAATGCAACGAAGGATTTAATTGGAGTCACGCAAATGAGCGCACGGCAACTTGTTACTTTGACCGATGTCGGGTTTAGAACCCTGCATTCATGTGAGAGAAGTACGGCATTGCATATCAGTGAATTTCATGGCCATGAAAAAAACTATCAGATTGACCTGTTGGGGCAGCGTCTGGAAATATTCTGGCGAAAAGGTCAAATGATTACTTACGCTCAGGCGGAACCCGGGCTTCGGTGTCAGCTGCATTCACAGATTGAAAGCAAAGCTGTAGTTGAAATCATGTTTGTTCGGGTGAACAGCAAGGATATTGAGATCGATCTACCCCATGAAAGGATGGAGAATTTCTGTCGGGATCTGGATGCAATTGAGCTTAGGTTGGCGGTGGAGCTCAATATTCCCCAAGAGCTGATCGCGACAACCACAGGGGAGGTCGGGGCGGCATCAACAAAAAAGCGGGCTTGAGTGACAATGGGTTGTGGGAAGAGTGACCCATAGCCTGGAAAATTAGTGAATAATCAAGTTAGTATCACGGTTTACCTCATAACATCCACTCTGAACCTGAGCTGAACTTGCCCATGCCACTAACTGAGCTTTCCCCTCACCCTGTTGACCTGGTTTCACCGGGCTTTACCTCGAACCCTTATCCTGCATACAAACATTTGCTCGGAAATGAGCCGTTTTATTACTGTGCGGATCGCCGGTTGTATTATGTTGCCCGTCATGAGTTGGTGAAAACGCTGTTTCGTGATCCGAGAGCGTCTTCCAACCGAGTCGCACCGATGGCGGCCGCACTGCCAGAGCCGGTGCGAGAGTTTGCCAGCCCGGTGTTGAAATGTCTGGAAAAGTGGGTGTTGTTTCTCGATCCACCGCGACACGGGCAGCTTCGGAAAATCATTAGTCCTGCCTTTACCTCTAAAGTAATATCGAACCTGGAACCCAAAATATCAGGTATCGCCAATACTCTGGTAAAGGATATGAAGCACTCAGGGCGTTGTGATCTGGTGGCGGATTTTGCTTACCCACTTCCGGTCATGGTTATTGCTGATATGCTTGGTTGTCCTGCAAGTGATTACAAGCTGATCAAAGTCTGGTCTGACCACATTGCGGACTTTCTGGGGAGTAAAACCACGCTGGAAAAGGCAACGAATATCCGGACAAGCATTTTGCAGGCAACCCAGTACTTTGAAGATATTGTTCGTGAACAGAAACGAAAACCCAAAGAAAACCTGCTGCAAAATATGATCGAATTTCAGGGTCAGGAAAAAAGCTTCAGTGATGACCATCTAGTGGCCAACAGTATCGCATTGTTGTTTGCCGGGCATGAGACCACGTCAAACCTCATCTCCAATGCCGTGTATTGTTTGCATCAAAACCCTGAATATGGGCGCAATGCTGTTCACTTAAGCATTTGATGTTGAACGGGGCTTAATAGAAAATCCGATGATGCTTCCATCATCGGATTTTTTTATGGATTTTCAACAAGACCTACTCGACCTCAGCAATCTCTTTAACTTCTCTGACGTAAGCTCTTTTACGCAAAACATTCCCATCGAATGGGTAGAGTCTGCTCTGCGATTGAGCGCTTCCGCAACAATTAGAAGGCGTCGATTGCCATCAGATCAAGTGCTCTGGCTTGTCTTAGGCATGGCAATGTTTCGAAATGAACCAGTGCACGAAGTGGCTAGACGTTTAAATGTTTGTGCGCAAGGATTAGCCTCTGACAACCTGCTCGCTCGAAGCGGTGTTACCAATGCCAGGAAGCGGCTGGGTTCTGAACCCGTTGAATGGTTATTTCGACAAACTGGAACACACTGGGGACATGAACGCTACCCAGAAGACGAATGGAATGGTTTGAGAGTAATGGCGGTAGATGGGGCACTATTTCGCACACAAGATACGCCTGAACTTAGAGAGCACTTCGGCTCGGGCAATACCTCATCTAAACGGCAAACTCCCTTTCCCATGCTGAGGCTTGTTGCCCTAATGAATGTGCGCTCTCACATCATGATTGACGCTCAAATCAGCCCCTATCGTCGAGGTGAAATTCCTCTTGCTGAGAGTTTCTTGTCAAGCATCCCAGATAACTCTGTTACTTTGTTTGATAAAGGCTTTT
Organism: Oleiphilus messinensis; assembly: GCF_002162375.1. Classification (GTDB taxonomy): domain Bacteria; phylum Pseudomonadota; class Gammaproteobacteria; order Pseudomonadales; family Oleiphilaceae; genus Oleiphilus; species Oleiphilus messinensis. Next base: position 2,602,499 of record NZ_CP021425.1, read on the forward strand.
GGAGCGCAAATCTAATGTTAACACTCACTCAACAAGATGTTGACCGTCATTGGATGATACCCGAGCGGAAAGGGCTTGTGCATGAAGTTATTAAAACCTACAGCGATGGTGATGAGCTTATTCAAATGAAGGTGTCTCCACAAGCTAGGAAAAAGAATCCTGACTTACCTGAAACATGGCAAGTGCGAAGAGTAACGTACCAGATAAAATCTGGTACTAAATCTGTGATGACATCTTTACCTGTCGAGAGATTTAGCGCTGCCCAAGTCTCAGAGCTGTACAAAGAACGATGGGAAATTGAACTTGGATTCAGGGATATCAAAAGTGCGATGCAAAATAACGCCATTACATTGCGAAGCAAGAAAACCGACCTAGTATACCAAGAGCTCTGGGGGTTACTATTGTGCTACAACATTATTAGGCGAGAAGCCTCAATGGCCGCAGTGAGTTTTGATCGCGCTCCATCTGAAATACGCTTCAAGCCTGTCTGTGATTATATTGCAGTACAATTAATTGTGATGGCTGCCGCCAATCCGATATCTGGAACAGGTAGACGTTTGTCAGAACTGAGGTCTGGAATTGGAAGCTTGTTTTTAGAGAGGCGTCCGAGGCCAACAACTCCTCGGACAGTGAAGATATCAAAAACCCGATATCCAGTGGATCGCTATGCAGCACCTCTTAAGTGAACAGCATTGTGAATATGGGCGGCATTTTTTTGAGGCTTCCGATTTCAGTGGCTCGCTGTTGGATGCCTGTATTGAAGAGACGTTGAGATTGGAGAGCCCGGTGCAGCGCATGGGGCGTTTCAGTACCGAGGACATTGAGTTGGAGGGCGAAATCATCGAGCAGGGTCACCGCATTATTTTGATGTTGGGCGCTGCGAATCGGGACCCTCGTGTTTTTTCTGATCCTGATCGCTATTGGCCAGAGCGGCCGGAGCGAGAGCATCTTGCTTTTGGCTATGGTCATCATTTTTGCTCTGGTGCCATGTTGGCACGGACGGAAGCACGAGTTGCCTTGCAGACGTTGTTTTCTGCTACACGTATTTCACTACCTGAGCGTGAAGGGTTTGAGTGGCATGAAAATGTTGCGTTGCGTGCATTGCGCACGTTACCGGTGCAGCTTCAATGTTTCTGAACTTGAGATAACGGTTCTTTGTGTCTTTTAGCTTTGGCTGAGTGAATCGTCGCGCGCCCGTTTTGTGCTACTCATAATTGAATACTACAATAAGTGGTGAGGGCGTTCCGCTGAAAGTTATATATGTGAATCTGCAGTGCTGCTGATACTGGAAACGGTTGATGGGGGAAGCTATTTGCGCTCTCTGTGAATGAGTTTTCTATGGTTTGTGAAAGGCTTGGTACGATGGCTTGTAAAGGACTTGGCACGAAGGCGTAAGGAACACCTTGATAAAATCAATACCATAAACTGCAGGGTTTAACCTAAATATGGTGGAACGTAATCGAAAGACTTCTCCACTTCAATTCGCGAAGCCAAGTTCCGAGAAGACTCAACCCCCGCCCAGTCGAACCTGGAAAGTTTTAATTGTCGATGATGATGTGGACATGGTGGCGGTTACCCGCTTGGTTTTCGATTCGATCCATTTCGAAGGAATGCCCATCGAGGTTCTCCCTGCCTACTCTTCGAATCAGGCAATTGAAATTCTGTCAAATCATGATGATATTGCCATGGCATTTATCGATGTGGTCATGGAAACGGATCGCGCCGGACTGGATCTGGTGCGCTATATTCGTGATGATTTGAATAATAATGAAATCCAGTTGGTTTTGCGCACGGGGCAGCCTGGATATGCGCCGGAAGTGAGCGTCATTCTGGAGTATGGCATTAATGACTACCGTTTGAAAACGGATCTGGACAGCATCAAACTCACTACGGCATTGGTGAGTGCTTTGCGTAATTATGAAAACATCAGGTTGGCGAAGCAAGCTGCACGAAATAACGCAATCCTGGATGAAGTGAATCGAACCAAGAGCCTTTTCTTCGCCCAGATGAGCCATGATCTGCGCACGCCATTGAACAGTATTATGGGGTTCTGTGACCTGTTATCTGCGAATTTTACAGGTGTTGAGCAGCAAGAACAGCTGCACCTGATTAAGCAATCCAGTGAACATTTGCTCGCAATCGTAAATGACATATTGGACTTGTCCAAGGCGGAGGCAGGTAAGGTCCGATTGAATCAGGTTCCACTCGTGCTTGCCGAGTTGTTGTTGACTTCAAAAAAGCTTATTGAGCCGCTGCTTTCAACTCATGTCGAATTCCGGATTGAAGGGCTTGAGCACTTGCCGCCTCTTGTGATGGGAGACCCGCTCAGGATAAAACAGATTTTACAAAACCTTCTCAGTAATGCCGTCAAATTCACTACCCATGGCAGTATTGTTCTCAAAGTCGGTGCCGAGCAGACAGACAGAGGTGATTGGCGTGTTAATCTGACTCTCTCTGACACGGGGGTGGGTATTCCTCCTGCCCGGATGAGCCAGTTATTTAACGCCTACGAGCAGGTAGGTGCCAGGATAGCTCGCCCACAGGGTACCGGTTTAGGGTTGACCATTTGTAAGCTGTTAGTTGATCTGATGGATGGTGATATCAGCCTGACCAGTGAGCCGAATCGCGGCACAACGTTTCACGTGCACATTCAGTTGCCCGCAGTTCCTGAAGGTGTTGCGTTCCCCGAACAAGGCGATGTGGCACCGAACATAGCCAATCTCAGTCCTGACAGTGCTTCGAGTTCAACGCTGTCCCGCCGTGTGCTTGTGGTGGATGACGATGCCACCAACCGTTTGGTGGTTAGGAAAATGCTCGAATACCTCAATTGCCTGGTGGACTGTGCTCCGGACGGGGCAATTGCGCTTTCCATGGTATCTGCCCATGAATATGATCTGATTTTTATGGATTGTAATATGCCCCATATGGATGGTATCGAATGTGTCAGGCGACTACGCCAATTGGACAGTGTAGCCCGTGTTCCTGTTATCGCATTGACAGGGGCCGATGATACGGAAAGTAGAGAGGCGTGTTCCGCAGCCGGTATGAATGGCTTTTTGCATAAACCTGTCGAAATGAAGCGATTGCTCGAGATCGTGGAAAAATGGTTTGGGGGCAGGGGGGGGAAGGACATACGCTCCTGAAATGTTTCCTTACCATGTCGTTGCGGTCACAATCTGGCAGGCATTGCTGTATCATTCAACCCTTTATTAATTCATCAAAATAGCGATTCGTAATTTAGTTTTCGGTGCTCTTTCAGTAGGCTAGTTTCGTAGCCATCCAACAACCAGTTGATTTGCTCAACCAGAGTAGCGACTCCATTCACCTGTTTGCGAAAATCTACTGGCGCACGGTAAAGGTAGATCTCGGGGATTTCCAAAGCGGGATGGAGATATCGCGCTCGCATATACGGTGCAGCGTAGTAATGAAATAAAACGGTATTGACTCCATCAAAACCGGTTTAGGACATAGACCTTCGAGGTCAGGTGTCTGTTAAGGAGATAGAGTCTTCTTGAATCTCATTAGGGCTCGGAGAATTAGTCTCCTATCTGAAGCCGAATATATGCCTAAACCTTTAGCTTCAAAATCATTCGCTACCGAAGGGTCAAGAGCAATCAAATAAGCGAAAACTCAATACCTGTATTTGACATTGCCAGGGTGTCCATATAAGCCCTAGTCAATCAGGCCAGTAGTGTAATAAGATCTGGATCACATTCTCGTTGTTTTGCTCTGAGTTAAGGATCGACACATAAGTCGAAGCTATTGACACACGATAACGTGCAACGTAGTGTCTTGGAGCCTGGACGATGAGAATCGTCGTTATGGAAACACTTCCGCTAAAAGGACTTACTTAAATGCTTGTATTGACACGCATACCTTCATTCGCACTGCTTCTAGTGTGCATGGTGGGTTGTACGAATGATGCTAATGATGCCGCACAGAAAGCGGCTGATAAGGCAAAAGTTGAGGCTCTGCTCCAGCTTTGTGATGATAAAAGTCTTCCACCAAATGATCGTGCAGGACATTGTATAGATTATTATCAGGCTATCGATGCAAAAAGAATAAATTTATCTTATATGGGAATCACAGAGCTTCCCGATAAGTTTTATGGCTTTGAAAATACCATATCGTTGCACTTGGCAGCAAATCACCTGTCCAAATTACCCCCATCAATTAGTCTTTTGAAAAATTTGGAATATTTAAATTTGACAGAAAATCAATTCTCTCAAATTCCTGACGTGGTATTCGAATTAAAGTCGTTAAAAGAGTTTTGGATTGCGCAGAACCAAATTGTTGAAATCAGTCATGAAATTAACAAATTGGAACGTCTCGAAATAGTATACCTATTTTATAATCAGATAGAAGATTTGCCATCAGATTTGTCGGGTTTAAGAAATTTGAAACGGTTATTATTGTACGACAATAAGCTGAAAGTCTTTCCAGGGGCTCTCACCACACTGCCGGCACTAGAATATCTTTCAATCCGGAATAATGAAGTTGAGACTATCTCGCCTGAAATTTCAAAAATGCTTCATCTGAAAGGGCTTGTTGCAATCAGTAATAAAATTGTTTCAATTTCACCAAAAATTGGTGAACTAAAATCGCTTTATTTCCTGGAGCTGGCCGATAATAATTTAACGAGTTTACCTGCAGAGTTAGCGGATATTCCGACTTTGATTGTCGATGATGAACATCATGCAGGCGGTGTATTGGTATCGATCCCATCTGTTGAGTACACACATGAAGAATTGGCAGCGCACTCTGGCGTGGATGTGATGGCTAATAATATCCAAAAGCTTCCCAACAAGTTATGCACAATTTTCGTAAATTTGGAGAACAACCCTTTAACAGAGAAGCAGTTCAACCAGCAATGCAATAATGTCTGAATCACATTCTCTTCCTATGCTTTAAGGTAAGGGGCAACGCTTAAGCTAGCGCTATTGACACAGAGCAGAGTGCAACGTAGTGTCTCGCATGCTGGACAAAGATAAAAGTCGTTATGGAATCTTAGCAAAAAGGACTTACTCAAATGCTGGTATTAACACGCATGCTTTCATTCGTGCTGTTTCTGGTGTGCATCGCAGGTTGTACGAATGACGCTACTGATGATGAAGTCGAACGAAAATCCGCTGACAAGGCAAAAATCAATGTTATTCGCCAGCTTTGCAAGAAAGAAAGCCTCCCTCCAAATGATCGTGTTACACATTGTTTGGATTACTATCGAGCAATAGATGCAAAAAGAATAGATTTGTCCAGTATGGGCATAACTGATCTACCTGATGCTTTTTATGGTTTTGAAAACGTAACAAGTCTCGACTTATATTCAAATCAATTAAGTAGATTGCCAGCCTCAATAGGGCAGCTGAAGAACTTGCAGTATTTGAATCTTTCCAACAACGATTTTTCTGAGGTACCAGCCACTGTATTCGATTTAACGTTGTTAGTTGAACTGAGGGTTACAAGAAACCAAATTAAAAAATTAAGTGGCAAAATCAATAGATTGAAGTATTTGAAAAAGGCTTATTTTTACTTAAATCAGATTCAAGAACTGCCATCGGATATGTCTGGTCTCAAAAACCTCGATCGGCTCTATTTGGACAATAATAGATTGAAAACATTTCCAGGCCCTCTAGTCACATTGCCTGCACTTAAATACCTTTCAATTACTAGTAATGAGATTGAAATCATTTCTTCAGAAATATCACAAATGATCAGTTTGACAGGGCTGTTTGCTTCAGGAAATAAAATTGTTTCAATCTCACCTAGTATTGGAGAGCTAAAGTCGCTTTATTTTCTTGAGTTAGCGGGAAATAAACTTACCAGCTTGCCTGCTGAATTGGCAAATATCTCGACAATGATCGTGGATAAGGAAAGTCATGCGGGTGGAGTACTGGCAGACATTCCAGAAATTGAATATACCCCCCAGGAATTGGCACTACATTCTGGCGTCGATGTGATGGCCAATAAGATCAAAGTGCTTCCCAATAAGTTGTGCTCAATTTTTATAAATGTGGAGAATAATCCGTTAACGGAAATGCAGTTCAAGAAACAGTGTGACAAGATGAGATGGCACAATAATTAACCTCTAATACAATTCAAATTAAGGAACGATTTGAGATGGCACAATATATTGATAATTATAATATATTTAAGAAAATTGACCTCGCATATAGAACAGCTGATGACGCACTTGATCGTTGGATAAAGAAAATAACTATACCTTATTCAGATGCGTATGATATTGCTTATAAAAATTATACAAAAACGCTAAAGGAGGCTGAAGAGATCGAAAAACAACGTGCAGAACTGGCCTTTTTAGCCCTGTCATTGTGTAGTGGCTCATTGCTCGCCTCCGCATTAGCTTTATCTATGAGGAGTACAATTACAAGCTATGCGTTAAAAGTGATTTGCAACAACATGAATCGGACTTTCGAAATAGTGCATTATGCTGACGTGGTCAAGCAAAATTGTACAACCCAGTTAAGCTACTTTTCTTAATTCAACCATTTCTTTTTCAAACTGTACCGGACTTCTGTAATCGAGGTACGAATGCAGCCGCTCATTGTTATAAAACACAGAAATATATTCCAGGATGTCCCGCTGAGCTTCAGCTCTTGTTTGATAGCTTTTCCACTGAACTCGCTCCTGCTTTAAAGTGCCAAAGAAACTTTCAACGACGGCATTATCCCAGCAGTCACCCTTCTTACTCATGCTGCCTTTAAAACCATGTAGTTTAAGAAGTTTTCTAAAATCCCTGCTGGCATACTGTGAGCCGCGATCAGAGTGGTGTATTAGCCCAGCTTCAGGGCGACGCTGCCAAACTGCCATTTTGAGCGCATCACAAACCATTTGCGCTTTCATGCGTGAGCTCATATTCCATCCAACTACTTTTCTAGAGTAAAGATCTATCACTACCGCTAAATACAACCAACCTTCCTGTGTCCAGACGTATGTGATATCGGACGCATAGACCTGGTCAGGCTGCTCAACAGCAAACTCACGATCGAGAAGATTATCGAAAACCGGCTGCTTATGGTTGCTGTTTGTCGTTACTTTGTATTTCTTCTTGTGTTTGACTTTTATTCCCGCTTCTTTCATCAGTTTTCTGGTTTTGTTCCGGCCAACCGGGTAACCCAAAACATTTAATGCTGTTTTCATCCTGCGATAGCCATAGGTATCATCACTTGATTTGGCTATATCTTGTATCCACTCAATCATCTCCGAATGAGTCGGATCATCAGGTTTATTGTCTTGACGCTGTAAATAGCTGTAATAGCCTGAGCGCGTTACACCCAATTGCTGGCACATAATGCCAACGGGCCACACCTTTTTATGCTGGGTGATGAAAGCGTATTTTACTTTGCTTCCGTGGCAAAAAAGGTGGCCGCTTTTTTTAATATATCGCGCTCCATCTTTAGTCGTTTGTTTTCTTCTCGCAAACGACGAAGCTCTTCCTGCTCAGGCGTCAGTTTTCCATTTCCACGAAACGCATGACCGTCATCATTTTCATGCTCTTTAATCCAACGTCCAAGCACATTTGGATTAATGCCAAGATTTCTTGCCGCTTCTGCCTTCGAATAGCCTTGATCTATTACCAAGCTAATCGCATCTAATTTAAATTCTTTTGAGTACTTCTTTCTTACAGCCATTTTTCACTCCAGTTTTGAGGATTATCTCTTAACTGGTGTGTACAAATCTATTAGACCACGTCAGTCATTAATAGCCAGTTCATGCGCCCACCAGCAGTATGCCCATATGGAGAACAGATTACCGAGGACAGTTCGATAGTTAAGGAAATCGAGCTGGGTTTCTATATGCGCTTGATTATGAATTCTGACAAGCTTAAAAAGCGCACGAGTAAAGCGACTTCTATCGATGTCAGCCCTTCTGACCCGAAGTATCCGAAGACCATTGGTATGGGGCGGGGGCTGCTACAGGCTGTTTCATTTGATCGGCTGGAGCAGCCTGTTGTAGACCGAATTAATGAGTTACATAAAGACGTCACCCAGAAAAAAGAACTGTTTATCGATTCTAAGTGGCTGGGTGAGCGAATGGACAAAGCGACACTGATCCGGGCTGAGAATGTGCTTATTGATCTCGGCAAGAAAAGTGATAAATATCGCACTCAAGGCACGCCACTCATAGTTGATCCAAAAGTCCAGAGTCTTCAATAGCGAACTTGTTATCGGTCGTCAGGTGTCATGAATTTGAAGATGGATAGAAGAGTGTCAGAGTGAAATACGAAATCACTCTGTTAACCGTAGCTTCGCTGGTTTAATGCGCTCAAATGACAATGGATATGTTTTTTTTATTGGTGTCAGAGTCATATTAAGTTGTTGTATTAAAATATTTTTAGTGTTGTATTCGTGCGTCAATAGCGCAATACTACCCCTCGAAACAATGGAATTTACTGCCAATAAGGAGATATTGAATGGCAATTTTCTTGAATTACAATGATGATGAAATAACCGGAAACGTTACGGCTAAAGGTTACGAAAACTGGATTAAAGTGGATAATGTGGAATTTGGTCTCGGGCGTGGAATTACCATGGAAGCGGGTAACATGTCTAACCGGGAAGCAACTCGCCCAACTATTTCTGAAGTAACGGTAAATAAAGTTATGGATGGAGCTTCTTCTGGTATTTTCAAAGAAGCGCTGGTTGGATCAGATGGCAAAAAAATCGTTATCTCTGTGGTTAAAACCGGTGCAGATCAAGTTGACGAATATGTTAAATACGAACTGGAAGATGCGTTGGTTAGTTCTTACAGCATGTCTGCCGGTGATGTTGGACCTCCAACCGAAGTGTTGAGCTTCAGTTTTGCTAAGATCACGATGACCTATGTCGCCGCAGATAAAGCGAACACTGCTGGTAACCAAGGTATTGTAGGTTATGACTTGGAAGCGGGTCGTAAACTATAAAGCTCAGTTATTTATAGGAGGGCCTTGCTCTCCTATAGTTATCCACCGAATCAAACCTCAGATACTCTATCTCAGCACGCTTTAAATTTGCTTTCGATGTTCCCGACGCGTTCAAGTAACCTGTGATGCCTCCCACGGTAATTTCTGAGACGTTTCCTTACCATGCATAATCTGGTGTAATCTGTTGGTTCTCATCAGACTGGTGTTCCGCGGGTAATTAAAGGCAATAAAAGTATTATTTTGAATCAATCTCTCCAATTTCTTCGTATCGAGTTTGAGCGACAAAAGTATCTTGGATACAGTGATCTTGCACTATCGTTCACGCTTAGTTTGTTCCTGCATATTGCTGTGGTGCTGTTTTTTATTCTCGGATCTGACCGCCTCAAGCCCAAAATAGAAATTAGTTTAACCCAGACTCAGATCGTAACAATTATCAAGCAAGATTCGTCTAAGGCAAAACTCCCTCCTGTTTCAGACCTGCCTGTGGTACGAACACCCGTACCTGTTCCCGCACACATTGCCCCAGCACTAGAATCACTCCGTAAGGCGGATCAAGGGTCTACGCCTATTGATGAGGAGCGAATCAAATCAAGCATGGTTAAACCTGCTGGAGTAGAATCAGATCGGGAAAAGCCTGAGCAAACTCATTCGCACCAAGATCACGACAAGAAAAAACCTGAAGACCAGGTGGTTGTAACATCCCCCTATCCTGGGCGTGCACTGAGGGATGCCAGAAACGAAAAAGTCCAAGAGGACATACTAAAGTTTACCGAGGAAAACTTTGCCCGTGTTGTTGCCAATTGGAAAAGGCCAAAACAATATGCGCATAAAATATCCGTGGTCATTCAAGTTATCTTGAATAATCAGGGCCGGATAATTCGTAGCACAATCAAAAAAAGTAGTGGCGATGCAGCACTGGACTTGTCTGCATTGGAAGCCGTAAACCGAACGGGTTTCATGATTTTACCGGATAATCCAGATATTCCGGTGGCTTTGTTTCGTCGACTCAATCTGGAATTCGACTCGAATATGTAATGTTATTTTGCTGTGTATCTCTATTCTGGCCTGTCTTTTTATACTGATATGTATTTCTAGACTGCTATGTATTTCTAGACTGCTATGTATTTCTAGGCTAATAGCAAATTCGTAAGCAGAATTGTTGACAGCTCCCACATCATCTTGAGCCTCCCTGACCCAGAGCAAAATTTAACTTCCAATACGGCTAAATAATCGTTAGTATTTTGATCTTGCGTGACCGGTAGTCACAAAGTGAATAAAGGTCAATTTGTGGTTATGATTCGCAGTATGGCTAAAAGTCTAATTGTGAATTCAGGTCAAGTCGTGAATATACGTCTTCTTGGGAGTCCACTTAAGTATCGGGGACAAACGGTCACAAACCGGTCCAAAAAGACAACGTAACCCTAACGGAAGGAGTGCTAACTTCGGTGTGTGCTCCACCGCTTGAAAGTAAAGAACGGTAAAGATGGTTGACCAAAATTTCGAAGTAGAGGTAAAAATGAGTCGCAAGGAGCGTGAGTTTATGCGACGAGAAACAGAAATTATTGAAGCAGCACTGGAATTGTTTGGTGGACAGGACTGGGAGCAAGTTACTGTCGAACAAATTGCACGAAAGGCCGATATCGGAAAAGGCACAGTCTATAAACATTTCACTTGTAAAGAAGACTTGTATGCTGCGATTGCGATTATCTTTCATCAAAGGTTGATGGATTTGTTCGAAAAAATCGATATAGAACAACCGATTGACGAAGTGATGCGAAGTATTATCAAGGTTTCATTTGATTTGTTCTTAGCGAATCCTGCCCAGGCTCGAGTGTGTCACTATTGCAAACGAGGAGATTTTTTTGAACGTATTGATACGGCACTTCAGGACAAGTTCAATACCCTGGAGCATCAGTTTGAACGCTTTATCATCATGGTTTTGGATAAGGGAATGGAGCAGGGGGTTATCCCGAAAAGACCCCATGAGCAATTAATCGTTGGGCTGGAAGCAACCTTTGATGGTGCACTGTTCATGATCTGGAATGGGCAACTCAATAATCAATGTGAAATGGCTCAAAATGAATTTGTAGAATTGATTGGCGAGTATATGTTAGCAGGCTTGCTCGGTCTGCCCCAAAAAGAACCAAAGAAAACATCCGAGTGATACTGAGGTCAACAGACCCTGGCTATTACGTGAAAATAAAGACACGAACAACGTTGGTTAAACGACTATGAATAAATCAGTTATTTTCGCATTTGTATTGTCGCTCATTGCAATTGCGTGGTTGGCAACGGGAAATATAACCGGGCCTAACAGTGTTCACGCTCAGGAACAATCAGCCGAGCAACCGGTTCAGAACGAGCACTCCAGGACAGGAGAGAGCCAAGCTGATGAAAATAAACGCTTCACTGTGAGAGTTACGCAGTCAGAAGCGCGAGAAATAGATGATGTCGTTTTTCTCAACGGTGATATCGAAGCCTATCGAGATGTTGAAATCCGCGCGGAACTGGATGGCCGAATCACTCAGGTTTTTTTTGAAAAAGGTCAGCGTGTACGAAAAGGCGAAGCAATTCTGACGATTGATCTCGGTGATTTGGAGGCCCGGCTGGCACGTGCAAAAGCCGATCTTAAGGCCCGCGAAAGCGATGTTAAAGCTACGCAGTCGTTAAAATCCAAAAACTTGAGTTCAGAGAATCAATACCAGCAGGATCTTGCTAATCTTGCAGCCGCCCAGGCTGAAGTGAAGGAGATTCAAGTTCAAATTGCAAATGCCACGGTGCGGGCACCTTTCCCTGGCATCATCAATGATCTTCCGGCGGAGCTTGGTGACTATGCCAGCAAAGGCAGCCACGTTGCGACATTGGTGGATGATAGTCGTATCAAAATAGTCGTTGAAGTCCCCCAACAGCATATCGCTAAATTAAAAATTGGTATGCCAATGGAAGCCGAATTGCTGAATGGCGGTCACTATCGCGGTGAGATTGTCTATTTGTCTTCCCGAGCCAATAACACTACGCGCACATTTACTGTTGAAGCGCTGGCAAACCGCCCGCAAGGTGCAGTTTATTTTGGTCAAAGTGCTGATATCGAGATTGTGCTGGGGCAGGAATGGGCACATAAATTATCACCGTCAACTCTGGATTTGGATACCGAAGGCAATCTCCAGGTCAAAGTACTCAACAACGATCAGGTTGAAGCTCACACCGTTACAATTGTAAGGAGTGAGCGCGACGGGGTCTGGTTGAAGGGCTTACCCCGTGTGGCGAAGGTGATTACAACCGGACAGGGATTTGTGATCTCGGGACAGAAAGTCAAGGGTGTGCCCGAGCAGAAGTTCACGCTCGGCGAAACGGAAAAACCTGGATCAGATGGTGTTGCCATGGGTGAAAGTGAGGATAATCCAGAACAGGAGCCAAACTCATGAACGCGCTTATCGATTGGGCGATAGAGCACAAACGCGCAACGCTACTTGTCCTGATGTTTCTGGTGTTGAGTGGACTGGTTTCATACAGCATGATTCCGAAGGAGTCAGAGCCCGATATCGCTATTCCGATTATTTATGTCTCGATGAGCCATGAGGGAATTTCCCCTGGGGATGCCGAGCGGCTGCTGGTTCGCCCGATGGAAAAGGAGCTCAAATCCATTGAGGGCGTCAAAGAGATGACTGCCGTCGCAGGTGAGGGGCATGCTTCCGTTACACTTGAATTTGACGCGGGTTTTGACAGTGAATCCGCAATGCAGGATGTTCGGGAAAAAGTCGATATCGCCAAAGCCAAATTGCCCTCTGGTGGGGATGAGCCCACCATTAATGAAGTTAATGTCGCGTTATTTCCTGTTTTATCGATGAGCCTTTCCGGCCCCGTGCCGGAGCGGCAACTGCTCCGCATCGCCCGTAATCTTAAAGATCAGGTCGAAGCCTTGCCGGGCGTGCTGGAAGTGGTGCTGGGGGGTAACCGTGAGGAAGTGCTTGAAATTGTAGTGGATCCCTTGGTGCTGGAAACCTACAACATCGATTTCGAGAGCGTCCTGGCCATTGTTCAGCGTAATAATCAGCTGATCGCGGCCGGTGCCATGGACAGTGGCCAGGGCAGACAAGTCATGAAAGTTCCAGGGGTGATTGAGAACCTGGATGACATTCTGTCCTTACCGATCAAAGTCGATGGCGATACAGTGGTGAGCTTTCGTGATGTGGCAACCGTTCGGCGTACCTTCAAAGATCCTGAGGGTTTTGCCCGGGTAAACGGCGATTTTGCGATTTCTCTGGAAATCAAAAAACGTGTCGGTGCCAACATTATCGAAACCATCGAGTCAGTAAAAGCGGTGGTCGATCAATCGAAACCCTACTGGCCGACATCCCTTGAACATACTTATATTCTGGATAAATCCACCGAGATTCGAACCATGTTGTCGGATCTGCAAAATAACGTGACCAGCGCGATAGTGATGGTGATGATTGTTATTATTGCAGCATTGGGGTTACGGTATTCCCTCTTGGTCGGGCTTGCCATACCTTCCTCGTTTCTGGCTGGGATATCGGTGATTTATTACATGGGTCTTACGCTGAACATCGTCGTATTATTCAGCCTGATATTGGTCGTGGGCATGCTGGTAGACGGTGCGATAGTGGTAACCGAACTGGCGGCCCGCAATATCGAGCGGGGTATGCAGCCCAGACGCGCCTATGGACTGGCCAGCAAGCGCATGGCGTGGCCCATCATCGCATCCACGCTCACAACTCTGGTTGTTTTTGCGCCTTTGGTTGCGTGGCCTGGTGTGGTGGGGGAGTTTATGAAATTTCTCCCGATTACCGTACTGATTTGTTTGATGGCTTCGTTAGTGGTGGCGTTGGTGTTCCTGCCGGTTCTGGGCAGTCTGATTGGTGGTGCAAAGCAGCGGTCTCAAGCGGAGTTGCATCGTGAGGAACCTAATTCGGGCCGCTTTACTAAAAGTTATCTTAAGGTACTGAAATCATTGCTTCATCGGCCAGCGCTTACGCTCGTGGTTGCTTTGGTCATAATCGGTGGAACTTATGCCGTATATTTCAAGTTAGGTAAAGGGACTGAATTTTTTCCTGATATCGAACCTGAATCCGCGCAGATATTAATTCACGCCCGTGGCGATCTTTCTATCTATGAAAAAGACCTGCTTGTGCGCCAGGTCGAACAGCGCATTCTTGGCATGCAAGAGTTGCAGTCCATCCATGCCCGGTCTTTCAATCAGGGCGAAGGCAGTGTCGCTGAAGATGTCATTGGTGCGATTCAATTCCAGTTTGAGGATTGGAAAACCCGCCGACCCGCTTCAGAAATACTTGCCGAAATGGAAAGCCGAACTGCGGATGTGTCAGGTATCTTACTGGAGTTTCGCAAGTCTGAAGGGGGCCCGTCCAGCGGTAAACCCGTGAATCTGCAAGTCAGTTCACCCTACTATGAGCACATTGAAGAAGCGATCGATAAAATACATGCCGGTATGGTTGAATTGGGTGGCTTCAAAGACATCGAAGACAATCGGCCGTTACCCGGTATCGAATGGAATTTACAGGTAGACCGAGAGGAAGCGGCACGATACGGTGCGGACGTGGCGTTGATTGGTAGTGCAATTCAAATGATCACCAATGGTTACCGGGTCTCGACTTTCCGGCCGGATGATACGGATGAGGAAGTGGATATCAGTATTCGATTTCCGGCGGTTGACCGTACCCTTGATATGTTTGATTCCTTCAGTATTCAAACCAGTACCGGGATGACGCCATTAAGCAACTTTATCGATTTAACCCCGGTAACCAAAACCGGCACATTAAATCGATCCGGTGGCCAACGCGTACTCACAATTCAGGCGGACGTCGATGAGGGTTTGCTGGTGGGGGAACAATTGTTGAAGTTACAGGCGAAAATCAAAGCGTCTGAGCTGCCGATTGATGTCCGGATCACCGTCAAGGGGGAGCAGGAAGATCAACAGGAAACGGCTAGTTTTCTTGGCTTTGCATTTTTGCTGGCGTTGTTTTTGATGTTATTGATACTGGTTACCCAATTCAATAGTTTTTATCAAGCCATGCTGGTTTTAAGCGCTATTGTATTCTCGACCGCCGGGGTATTGGTTGGCCTGCTTGTCACCCAGCAGGCCTTTGGGGTCGTAATGGTGGGGCTGGGCATAATCGCCCTTGCCGGGATTGTAGTGAACAACAATATCGTTTTGATTGATACCTACAACAGCATGGTCAAAGAGGGAATGACCGCGTTTCAAGCCGCTCTGACAACCGGTGAATTAAGAATGCGACCGGTTCTACTCACCGCGGGAACGACGGTACTGGGCCTGATCCCGATGGTAATGTCGATGAATATTGATTTCATTAATCGTGAAGTCAGTTTTGGTGCACCTTCCACCCAGTGGTGGACGCAATTGGCAACAGCGATTGCCGGTGGGTTAACTTTTGCAACGATATTAACGTTGTTTCTAACGCCCTGTTTATTGGTCTTGGGAGATAACATTGCGCAGTATTTTCGCCGATTTGGACGTAAAAACGAAACCCAAGTGACTCCTGCGGGCGCGCCGGCGTTTGACGATACGGAGCTGGATGGTATGCCAGGCCGAGAGCATGTTCAAGCCTGAGGTCTGAAGATTGGCGACGCTTTGGAAGGTGCCCGCATTGGGCCTTTCCAGGCTGCCTTCAAACTCAGGAAGAGTGCAACGGCCGCAAACCCCCCTGCGATTCCAGCAAGATGAGCCTCAGGGTAAGGCGGCCAGGGTAGCCGGGTAAATATGCCATCATCGACGCTGATCTCAAACAAGATCTTGCCGATACCAAAAGCCAGTAAAACCGGAATGATTACACTCCGGCTGGTACACCACTTCACCCATAATGCTGCAACGAAAATGCTGTTCAGAACTCCAGATAAGCCACAGTATCGAGTGAATTCCGCCCAAGGTGATAGAAGTAGCAGGTCAATGACGGCTATTCCCGAGCAAAAGGCAAGGAGCAGTAATCGTCGAGAATAACGCTCAACAACTGCGCCAAGAATGACCCAGGCCACACCGTTCCATAACAAGTGTTCCATATTCAGGTGGCTTGCATGTGCCGTGATGAGTCGCCACCATTGACCACTTTCAATATCAGAGCGGGAAAAATACAACAGAAATTGACTCTGTTCAGGCAGGCAGAGGGGGATCAGCATAAAGGCTGTCAGCAGCCCCGTGAGCCTTAGCTTCGTGATTTGATCGCTAATGTTCATCGTCTTCAAATTGATGTCGGTTTGTTGTATGTGAAATAGCTCATGTGCTGCCCGGATTGCGAAGTATCGCCAAACCCGGGCGTTGAATACGCTTAAACTGGCGTGGTTCCGTCAGGCGCGTTTTTTACGAATCATTAACAAAGGCAGGAGCAATAACAGCGACCAAATGCCCAATGCGCCACTGCCTCCGCCACTGCTGCTTTTAGGGTAAGCCCGCTCGGTGGTGAATGCAGGTTGGTTTGTATCCTGACGATTATCCTGTACCGGTGATGTCGCACGGGATTGTCGGGCGGCCTGTTCATTGCCTACGCGTTGCGCGTTCGACCGGTCAATTTGATATTGCTGAAAGACCTCTTCGCGGACAACAACCATCGAGGTATAGTCCGTGACCAGGCTGTATTCTTTTGCGAGACCGACGATGGCTTGCTTGCTGTCCGCATCTTCGCCGAAATAGTCCATTTTGTTTTGAATGTCTTCAATCGTTGCAAACGCCCAGAGCCGCTCAATTTCAGGATTGCGCTCTGATATCTGCGGAAAGTTGAAACGACTTTGGTAGCGCTTTTTGTCTCCAGTGACTTTTCCCGTGATTTCGACGTCCGCCTGGCCGTGTCCCCAGTAGTGCCCGAAAATGATGAGCTGTTCACCGCGGTAAAGGGAGCCAATCCGGTTTGGCGTAACATCGGCAGTTTTGATGCCATCGATGTCAATTTTTATATTTCGATAGGCTTCGTGTTTCAGTTTCTCCAGTGCCAGCATCAGTTTGCCTTCGATATCATCACTGTTGGAGATGTTGGTGGCAAAGCCATTCGATATGTTGGTCATGCTGTTCAATAAGGGACGATTGGCGCTGTTTCCCATAATAAAGGTAAATAGCCGGACATCGTATTTTTCAAGCAGGGTCAGGAAAGCTTTCTTCTCTGTAGTCCCAACATTTGCGACACCGTCCGTTACCAGAATGATGGCGCTCGGGCGGTCAGAATCCAGCCCCGTAATCCCTTCTTTCAAACCCGCGTAGAGGTTGGTGGAACCCGCAGGCTTGGACTGCATCAGTTTTTCCGTATACTTCGCTACAGCTGCGGGAGATGCGGTAACATAACCCGGCGTCAGCTCTCGGGCATTGTTGTTGAACAGCACGACTCGAAAGCGATCACTAGCACTGAGTTTCGTCAGGCCTTTTTGTACACCGTCGATCAGGCTTTGATACTTGCCTTTCATTGAGCCGGATAAATCCAGTACAAAGACCCAGTCCCGGCCATCCTTGATGTCGGCTAGATCATCTCCTGGTGTAATGGTCATCATGAATGTACCGCGGTCTTTACCCGGGGACTTGTGGGTAATCATGTCTATACTGCCAGGCAAGCCTGTTTTGTGGCGCCAGTAAACAACAATATCCTGATTGAGATGATGCACCATAGACGTCGTCGTTTTCGGATTGATAGAGGTTGAGAGTTCCGCTGTGCTTTCAAGACCGGATTGTTCAGCGCTGCTATTTGAGTCTATCGCCTGGGAGTTTGCCAGTTTGACGTTCCACTCCTGATTCGAGACCGCCTGTGCAATCGCTTGGGGATGTTTTGGCAAGCGCACGGCATCAACAGGATAAGATGATTTCAAATCAAGTTCGAAGCTGAAAGCCTGTTCAACACGGTCGTTGTACTGCCAGAAGGCATTGCGTGCCTCATCCACTCCGCCATCCTCAAGGGGGTATACAAAACGACCAATGCCATGATCCACATGTACGGGTTGCAGATATACGAGACGGATTCTGACATCCTGACGGGGCAGTACGGGGTAGATGCTGCTATCAAATGTTTTATAGCTGTCCTGCTCGGTGATTGCAGTCTCCCGTCCCTGGGCTTTTTCTTGTTCATAAACTTGCCGGGCTTCCTGCTTTTCCAATACTTCCCCGGTCACTGGCTTGCCATCAATCCAATATGTAAATTCCCCAACGGCAGCTTTCTCCGGGACCGGGAACGCATAGATGGCCTCAAGGGTTGTGTCATGGGGGTTATGGAATGTCTGGTCTATATAGGTAACCGCGTAACCGTCTTCAATGGTTACTTTGACATGGTGTTCCCGGATTTCAAGGGCGGCAAGTTGACTGTTTTTCGGGCTTAGTAAACCAGCAGAGGAGCTGAGGGTACTGAATGTTGCCAGAATCATGCATATAAATAATCTTATTCGCGCTAACCGGCGTTGAATGATGTAGGGGGATCGGGCACGCATGCTGAGCTCCTGTTGCGATAGTGCAGTGATAAAAGACGGTTGCGCAGGCAACTCACAATGACGGGGTTGGCAATCTGCTTAACAGTCGTGGTTTTCACTACACTAGCTTCAGGGTTTAGTGAGTCGCAACGTTTATCCGAGATGGATCAGACGGCATGACTCAGGGTATCGTTATTTGCTACTTTTTGCGGTGTTCCTTCCATGCCAATTGACCCGCTCTTGTTTTTCCATAAAGCTCCAGGCCAGCATGCGACTGATTTTCACACCCTGGCTCATCTCTATAATGCATGTTTCTTTCACACCGGTTTGATTCAGACGGTGTTTTAATGTGTTCAAGTTGCCAGACTTGGAGACCAAGGTGGTGAACCAGCAGACCTGATCGGCAAAAAGCTTACTCTCTTTGATCATGTTGCGAATAAAGCTGACTTCACCGCCTTTGCACCAAAGCTCGTTACTCTGACCACCGAAGTTGAGCTTAACCGAAGGTTGTGGTGATGCCTTCGGGTCAAGGTTTTTCCACTTGCGTCGACTCCCCGCTGCGGCATCATCACTGTTGGCATGGAACGGGGGATTACACATTGTGATATCGAAGCGATCAGCAGGTTTGATTATGTTTTTGAAGATGCTCTGAGGCTGAGTTTGTTTTCTCAGTCGGATTCGCTTTTTGAGGTTGCTGTTTGCCGCAATGATGTGTTGTGCTGATGCAAAGGAGACCGGATCCACTTCCGCGCCAATGACTTGCCAGCCATAGATTTGTGCCCCCAGAATGGGGTAAATGCAATTTGCGCCGGTACCAATATCGAGCATACGGATACCGGATTCGTCGGGTTTACCATCATACGATTCAGCCAGAAGATCGGCCAGATAGTGAATGTAGTCCGCGCGGCCGGGAATCGGCGGGCACAGATAACCCTCTGGAATTGTCCAGAATTTCACATCGTAATATGTCCCTAACAATGCTTGATTCAGTTTCAATACCGCGGCGTTGTCACTGAAATCGATACTGGTTTTACCACTTGGCAGTGTGCGCAGAAATGGGACTAAGTCAGGACAGTGTCGAGTGAGTTGTTCAAAATCATAATGGCCCTGATGCGGGTTCCTTGGGTGCAATTGACCCCGCGTCAGTATAGTTTTTTTGGACTGCAAATTTATTCTCGGCTAGCAACTGGATTCATCATTATAAAGACATCATCTGATACATCCCAGCTGAAATGTTACCGATCCAGAACTGGACTTCGCTTTCTTGAACTAGACTGTATAGCAATTGGCTTCTGGCCGCACTCAATCCACTCAGGAGTTATCTATTATGCGCTGTATTGACCAGCTCAATGGTGTTGTTTGTTTTCGGCATATTGTATGGCTGCGAATAGCCTTGACTTCGTTCTTGGCTCCCATGTTTATCGCAAGTTCTGTGCTCTCGGCCGCAGAGGCACCGGTGCCCAGTGTGGTCGTGTCTCTGGTTTCGACGCAGGATGTCACGCCGCAAGTGAGCCATGTTGGCCGGGTAGAGGCGGTTGCAAAAGTTGAAATACTGGCGCGGGTTGAAGGTATTCTTGAAGAGCGTTCGTTTCGGGAAGGCAGTGTGGTTCAAAAAGGCGATCTGCTGTTTCGGCTGGAAACGGAGAATTATCGATTAATCGTTGATCAGAAAAAAGCCGAGTTGGCCGGTGCACAAGCCAGTCTGAAGAATGCTCAGGCGGATTTGACCCGGAAACAATCCCTGCGAAAGAAGAAGGCCATATCCCAGGCTGATCTGGATTCAGCGGAGGCCGCGGAAGCCAGCGCACAGGCCAATGTTTTGCTGGCCGCTGCAGCGCTCAAACGCGCCGAGCTGGATCTAAGCTATACCGAAATTCATAGTCCGATAACTGGACAGATCAGTCGATCTCGTTTCAGTGTGGGTAATCTTGTTAACGAACAGAGTGGGGCACTGGCCACGGTGACCGGAATCGATCCGATTTATGTCACAATTGCGCTTAGCGAGAAATTGTTGATCGATGCCCGCCGACAGGGGCTTGACCTTGAAAACCCTCCTGTAGCACCGTTCCTCACGCTATCCGATGGCAGTAAATTCGATCAACCCGGGCGTTTCGATTACCTCTCGCCTGAAGTGAGCCTGACCACGGATACGATGACGGCAAGAGCGGTATTCCCAAATCCGGATCGTATTTTGATTCCCGGGCAGTTTGTGACGGTTAGTGTCCGTCAGAAAGCGCCGGTCTCCGCCATTTTGGTACCTCAAGTCGCCGTCCAGAAAGATCAAAAAGGCTTTTTTGTTCTGGTGATTGGAGAGGACAGCAAAGCACAAGTTCGTTATGTGACGCCGGGAGATCAGGTGGAAACCAATTGGGTGATTAAAGACGGATTGGTGGAAGGTGAGCGCATTATCGTTCAGGGTATTCAAAAAGTACGGCCAAATATGCCGGTAAATGCCGTAGTAGGGGAGTAGCCTGAATGACGCCGCATTTTTTTATTGATCGTCCCAAGTTTGCCCTGGTTATCTCGATTGTAATTTCCCTCGTCGGTATCATTGCAATTAAATTAATACCGGTTGCCGAGTTCCCGAGTATTGTGCCGCCTCAGGTCAAGGTAACCGCAAAATATCCAGGTGCCAGTGCGGAGGTAGTTGAACAGTCCGTTGCCGGGCCGATAGAGGCTCAGGTGAATGGTGTGGATGATATGCTCTATATGTCGTCCAACAGTTCCAACGATGGTAGTTACGAATTAACCATCACCTTCAAAGTCGGTACGGATCCGGATCTTGCTGCAGTGAACGTGCAAAACCGGGTGGCCGTCGCAAATGCGCAATTGCCTCAGGAAGTAACGCGTCAGGGCGTTATCACCAAAAAACAGTCCACCAATATGTTGTTGGTGATCAACCTGACTTCGCCCAATGAAAGTTATGATGCCCTGTTTCTCAGTAACTACGCCTCAATCTACATGCAGGATCGCCTGGCCCGGATTAGTGGCGTAGGTGGCGTTTCACAGTTTGGCGCGCTGGATTACGGCATGCGGGTCTGGCTGGATCCGGCCCGCTTGACCGCGTTGGGCTTGACCACCACCGATATTCAGTCTGCGATTCAGTCGCAAAATATTCAGGCGTCTGCCGGTCAAATCGGCGCGCCACCGTTTGATACCCAGCCAAAGTTTCAATACACCTTGCAGGCAAAAGGCCGCTTGGCCTCCGTTGAAGAATTCGAAGCTATTATTATCCGGGCCCAAGCGGACGGCTCATTCATCCGTTTAGGCGATGTGGCTCGAATCGAGTTAGGTTCCCAAACCTATGCGGTAAAATCGACATTGAATAATCGCCCGGCCGCGTCAATTGCGGTTTACCAGTCTCCCGGGGCAAATGCGCTCGATGTGGCGGATGATATCTATAAAGAGCTCGAGCATATCGCAGAGCGCTTTCCCGATGATATCCAGTATTCCATTCTTTATGACACCACCAAGGCGGTAAGGGCCTCGGTCAATGAAGTCACCGATACGCTGATGATCACGTTTGTGCTCGTGGTGCTGGTTACCTTCTTCTTCCTGGCAGATTGGCGCTCGACATTGATCCCGACTTGCGCGATTCCGGTCTCATTGGTGGGGGCGATGGCCGTACTGTATGCGGTGGGGTTCTCGGCCAATATGATTACGCTGTTTGCATTAATCCTGGCAATCGGTGTAGTTGTGGATGACTCGATTGTGGTTGTCGAAAATGTCCAGCGCATTATGACTGAACAAGGTATTGGTGCCAAGGAAGCCACCGGAAAAGCCATGGCCGAAGTTACCGGGCCGGTCATCGCGACCACTCTGGTATTGTTGGCGGTGTTCGTGCCCGTTTCCATGATGCCAGGTATTACGGGTGAGCTCTACCGGCAATTTGCACTGACCATATGCGTAGCTGTGGTAATTTCCTCAATCAACGCATTAACGCTTGCACCCGCGCTTTGTGCCTTGTTGCTGAAACCCTCAAGCGGGCCTCGAGGACTCCTGCGCTGGTTTTCAATCGGAATTGATAAAACTCGCAATGGTTATGTCAAAGTAGTGTCACTGTTGATTCGTCATCTCTTTCTGGCATTAATGCTTTTAGTCGGTTTTGCCGTTGCAACGGGTTTTATGTTCAACAAAATTCCAACGGGTTTTATCCCCTATGAAGATAAAGGCGTATTTTTCGTAAATGTGCAGCTTCCGGATGGGGCTTCTTTGCAACGAACTGAAGAGGTTAGTGAGAAAGTTACGAATATGTTGCTTGAAGTTGATGGGGTTTCCGATGCGATAACCTGGTCAGGTTTCAGTATATTGTCCGGTGCGGCGTCGAATGCGGCATTGGTGATCCCGATACTGGATGACTGGGATGAGCGCAAAGCGTTTGAATTGCAGTGGTTTAACATTTTGAAGAAGGTCAACCAGGAACTGGCGACCATGGCTGAGGCTGAAGCCTTTGCTTTTCCTTTGCCGCCGATTATGGGCTTGGGCAGTGGTGGCGGTATTGAGGCTCAGCTTCAGGATCTAAAAGGTGGATCACCACAGGAGCTTGCGGCAGTCGTGCGGAGCCTGTCTTTCAGTGCAAATCAAAATCCAATGCTGGACAGTGTGTTCAGCACCTATTCGGCCAACGTTCCGCAACTGTTTCTAGAGGTTGACCGGGACAAGGCGCAAGTGCTGGGTATATCTGTTCAGGATATCTTCACGACTCTGCAGGCTAATTTGGGGTCGCTGTACGTCAACGACTTTAACTTGTACGGCAAAGTGTATCGGGTGATGATACAGGCAGAAGCCCAGGATCGGGATACCATTGAAGATATCAGCCGGATTCATGTTCGCAACAAAAACAATGAAATGGTGCCAATGACCACGTTGGTTGATATCAAGCCCATACTCGGTCCATTGGCAATAAATCGCTACAACCAATTCAAGTCCGCGTCTCTCAGGGGCTCGCCGGCGGGTCAATACAGTACGGGGGATGCCATTGCTGCGTTGGAGTTGGTTGCAGCAGAATCCTTACCGGATGGCTACGGGATAGAATGGACGGGCAGTACCCAGCAGGAACTGGAAGCCGGCGGTCTTGTCCTGTTTATCTTTGCGCTGGCGATCACTTTTGCTTACCTGTTTCTGGTCGCGCAGTATGAAAGCTGGACGATGCCGGTTTCGGTGATGCTGTCAGTGATTATCGCCATTTTTGGTGCTCTGTTGCCGATGTATTTGCTGCCATTCCTCAAAAACAATCTCTACGCCCAGATTGGTATTGTGCTGTTGATCGGTTTGGCCAGTAAAACTGCAATTCTTATGGTTGAGTTTGCCAAGCAGCGCCGGGAAGAAGGTGCAACGATATCCGAAGCCGCAATGGATGCCGCACAGCTTCGCTTCCGGGCAGTTATGATGACTGCACTATCATTTGTGCTCGGGGTTCTGCCGCTGATTTTTGCATCCGGTGCCGGAGCCGCCAGCCGTATGTCTGTTGGCTTCGTTGTGGTGGGCGGGATGCTGCTGGCAACGGTCGTGGGTATCTTTTTTATCCCGCCACTGTATGTCGCCATGCAGTCGATGCGGGAGCGGGTAAACGCGTTATTCAAGTAGTCTTGGGACGGTAGAGAATATTAATCAGGGCTCCGCACAGGATCAACGAACCACCCACCCAGGTCCAAAGTACCGGAACCTCTGCGAAGACAAACCAGCCAAGTAGCACTGCAAATAAAACCTGGAGATAGGAAAATGCAGTAGCTTGGCTGGCGGTTTCGGATTGCATGGCTTTGGTCAGACCGATTTGCCCGATCTGGGTAAACACACCCACTAATAGTAAACCCAGCCACTGGTATCCTTGGGGCATAATAAAATCATTACCCAGTAACACGACTGCCGCAGGCAACGCGATCATCGGGAAATAGAAAATAATGACTGACGGGTCTTCTGTGGCGCTGAGTTTTCGGACGAGCACATAGGCGATGGCACTGCCAATTGCGCCCAATACCGCGGCTGTTAATGCCAGCGAGGGGAGTTCTGGTACACCCCCGGTAAGCAGATAGTCCGGTCGAGTAATAATCAGTAGCCCGGCAAAACTGAAAAGAATACAAATCAGCGTTGGCCACCTGAGCCGTTCTCCCAAGAACAAGAAAGCCAAAATGGCGGTGAACATGGGATGAAGATACTGAAGCACGGTTGATTCAGCCAATGGCAAAGCGCTGACGGCGTAATAGACGCAGAATAACGCCAATGCCCCGACCACGCCGCGCGCAATCAAAAGATCCTTGCGATTACCAAACAGCGAAAGCCGCTTGCGTTTGACGTCCAAAAAGCTCAGTATCAGTGAAATCAACGCCCGTGCCGCTACAATCTCCAGAACCGGTAGGCCGCTTTGACTGCACCATTTAACGCTTGCAGCCATGACCGCGAACCCGAAGGCACTCAGAATCATATAGCGAATACCAATGGGTATCTGGAATAAGGGCGAATGGGTCTGCAGCCGTGTCATGTTGTAGGGTATTCTATCCGGTATTTGTGAACGGCGCATTTTACATGGATGGGGCCTGAAAGTAAGAAATTTCCGATCATTCAATTCTCGTTTGCGCGTTAAATCAGTAGATGAGTTACTCATTAAAACAAAAGGATCTCAAGCGTGGCTTTGACACCATCAACAATGCTCCCTCTCGGCACTCTTGCACCGGACTTTACATTGCCCGATACCGTCAGTGGTGAGCTGATTAATCTCCATCAGGCCAAAGGTGATAAAGGAACCCTGGTTTTTTTCATTTGCAATCATTGCCCCTATGTCGTTCATTTGCAGCATGCTCTGGCGTTGCTTGGCAGGGACTATTTGGACTCCGGTATTGAAATGATTGCAATCAGCGCGAACGATGTGAAAACCCACCCTCAGGATGGGCCGGAACAAATGCGGGAGTTTGCGGCGCAGAATCACTTTAATTTTCCCTATCTCTATGATGAGTCCCAAGCGGTTGCACGAGCCTATGATGCCGCTTGCACACCGGACTTTTTCCTGTTTGATGGGGATCTGAAATGCGTTTACCGTGGTCAATTTGACGATTCGCGCCCGGGTAATGGTAAACCCGTCACTGGAACGGATTTGCGTACAGCCATGGATTGTGTCCTCGCGGATCAACCCGTACCCGAAGATCAGGTACCGAGTATAGGCTGCAATATCAAGTGGAAAGCGTAGTGTACCTGGTAGTGTCTGGGTGAATCGTTATATCAGTAAGAAGGATGGTTGATGAAAGCGTTTTCAGGTTTATTTTTACTCATTATTGCCTTCGTGATGGGCTACGCGAAAGCATACTGGTCACTGTTTCCATTGAGTATTGCGTTTACGCTGGCGTACGTTCATGGCAAGTGGCACCTTTGGCAACCACTCGTCGCCAATAAAGACCCACAATTACCCCGGCATATCATGGTCACCTGGCTTTCCCAGGCAGCGGTGGTGGTTGTGTTATTTGGCGTTGGTGCGTTAGCAGCCTGGCTGATAACCTGACACCCCCTTCGAGCGAAGTCGCCGGGGGCCCAGGGCTTTCAGAGTGATCAGGCTCCGGAGCGGATGGATTTATAGGTCATCAGTGGTGTGAGTTCTGCAACGACATGGATGAGTCCGGCGTGCACCAGATCATCAATCACTTTGTGGATGGGTTTGTAGGCTTCCGGTGCTTCCTCATACAATAATGCTTTGTTATCGCAGATTACCCGGCTGCCGATTGCGGTTCGCAGTAGATCTTTGCTGCTGTACCGCTTTTCCAATCGCCCGGCGCATTCTGTTCGGAGCCATTTTCGACCCGCCCCATGGGCCAGTGAATCCAATGCAGCATGACTGTTTGTGGGGGCAACCAGATAGCTTATATCTCCCCGGGATCCTGGAATGACAACCAGACCCCGGTCAGCTGGCGCTGCACCTTTACGGTGTAACCAGCCCGTTGAACCATTGCCCGTTACGGATTCCACAAAGTTGTGGTTCACATCCAGTAGTCTCGTCACATCGACGCTCTGTGCACTGGCAAAACGTTGAGCAATCAGTTTCCGGTTGATCTCGGCCCATGCTAATGCAGCGTTGTGTTGAGCGATATACTGATCTGCTTCAGTTGAACCTGTACTTAAACCCCGATGACCATTAAGCTCAACGTGATTGCGAAGAATCGCTTCACCTAAACCTCTTGAGCCACTGTGCACCAGTATCAAACAGTCTTTGCTGTTAATACCCAGATCATTCGTTATCGTCTGATCCACCGTTTTCGATACGCGCTGAACTTCCAGAAAATGGTTTCCAGAACCGATTGTGGCAAAGCACTTCTCAGCTGATTGAAGTGTCTGAGTGAATGATTCGCCCGGATTTGAAATCAGAAGTTCCTTGAGTAGTGCGGTTCCCTGTTCACTCCAGAAACCCTGATTTTCATGTGCGGTGTTTCTCAATCGTTTCTCGAGTTTGTCCAGTTTGACTTTATGAACCGGCAGATCGGCTTGCCAAAGTGACATGCCACAGCCAATGTCGCTCCCAACCAGTGCGGGATAGATTTTATTTGCTGATAAGCAAGCCATGCCAATCGGATAGCCACGACCTGGATGTAAATCCGGGAGGCCTGCAACCTCGGTCATGCCCTCCAGCGTTGAGACGTGTTCCAATTGTTGAATTGCTTTGCCTTCAATCCATGCGTCGGGGGAGGCGACAAGCTTGGTCTTGGTGTTAATTGTGCGAATGAATTCGCCCATATTGTTTACCTTTTTGGTGACAGAAAAACAGTGTTGGTCGTGCCAAGGGCACGTTTCCTGTAAGGCAATAACGGGCGACAAATTTAACGAAAGTTAGAAATGCTCAACCCGAATTGCGAGGGGAATATGATTTATGTTGCATTGTGATACCTCCTCGTGTCTGGGTAGTGAAATGGAAAAAAGCGAAATGGGGTTTTGTGCATCGAAGTGGCGGGAAGTGTAACGGATTAGAATACTGGAATTCAATCTGGTGCGGTCACTTTTTGTCATTTTTGAGTGAGAAAGTACCTTAATTGTACCCAGTCACCGCCTGAATCAGTCATTAAAGTTATGTGATCTTTCGAGATTCCGATAATAACAGGTTACTGAGAATAGGGATGTGGCCATGAATAAAGTGTTTTTGATCAAACTGACGGTGATCGTCGCAATCGCACTGCTTATTTTGATTCCCCTGCAAAGTGTTGAATACAAAGTGTGGGAGCGCTCCAATTATCGCCATCAGGCTGAAGCCAGCATCTCTGAGAGCTGGACGGCCAATCAGGCGTTGATTGGCCCGATTTACATACAGCCTTACGCGTATCCCTATCGGGAAAAAATATGGGATGAAAATCTGAAAAAGTATGTTTATCAGCAACGTATGCTGACAAATAAACTTTATTTGGTGCCTGATGATTTGCAGGTCATCCAGGCCGTGAAGTCGGATATCCGGTACCGTGGTATCTACGAAATTCCAGTGTTTAGGAATCAAATTCAGGTGAGTGGAACTTTCTCGAATCAAAGGTTGTTAGACCTCGTAAAAGCTCAACCGGATGTTGAATTTAAAGTTCCCTACCTGGCTGTTGCGGTATCAGATGAGCGCGGTATTGTTGATGTCGAATCCCTTCAATTCGGTCAGCAGAATCCAGGTTGGAATTCCGGAAGCCTGATGAGTACTGTTACCGGTGGGCTGCATGCCAGATTGGCTAAGCCAGAAACAACGGATGTAGAGAAGTATAACTTCAATTTTGCCCTTGCTATTCGTGGAATGGGGGAAATGGCGATCGCGCCTGTTGGGCGTTTGAATGATATCAGTATGCAAAGTGACTGGCCGCACCCCAGTTTCGGGGGCCGGTTTTTACCCGAGTCTCGCACTTTGGAGCATGATGGGTTTCAAGCACGCTGGCGACTTTCTGAATTCGCTTCCGGTATTGCTGCAAAGGTTAGCGAGTGTGAACGCGGTACCTGTGAAGCGTTAATGAGTGCCGATCTGAATGTGTCTCTGGTTAACCCGGTGGATGTCTACACGTTGTCTTTGCGCTCACTGCGCTATGCCTATCTGTTTGTAATCCTGACCTTTACCGCTTTTCTGATGTTCGAAATTTTAAAAGGCGTTTCGATCCACCCCATTCAGTACACGATGGTGGGATTAGCGCTGTCCATGTTCTACCTGCTCCTGGTTGCCTTATCCGAACATATCAGTTTCACATATTCTTATTTAATTGCCGCAGTAGCCTGTGTGTTACTACTGGGCTATTACTGGTCTCATGTGTTGAAAGGTTTCACCCGTGCTTCTGGATTTTGTTTTCTGATGTTCGAAATTTTAAAAGGCGTTTCGATCCACCCCATTCAGTACACGATGGTGGGATTAGCGCTGTCCATGTTCTACCTGCTCCTGGTTGCCTTATCCGAACATATCAGTTTCACATATTCTTATTTAATTGCCGCAGTAGCCTGTGTGTTACTACTGGGCTATTACTGGTCTCATGTATTGAAAGGTTTCACCCGTGCTTCTGGATTTTGTGTGGTTTTAGCGATCATGTACGGCGTGCTTTTTGTGATATTGAACTCAGAGGACCATGCCTTGCTGATGGGGGCATTGCTGATGTTCACACTGCTAGCGGCTGTAATGGTGTTGACACGACGTGTTGATTGGTACGCGGTTAGTTTGAGCGCCGCGGAGAAGCTCAAACAGAGTCATGGGCTAAGTCGGGCGCATAAGGAGCAGGTGAGTGCGCCTGATGCGGGTATTAGCCACGATTAAATTTTTGCAGAATGGATTGCAGGTCATCAACACTGATATCGATCTGTTCGACGACACGACCGTAAAGCATCGCGGTTGGTACCATGCGGCCATCGCGTTGCTTTTCGAGTTCGTTAAGACTGGTGAGTATGATGCGTTCGATGCGGGTCAGGCCATCGCGAACATCCGGAAGGTAATCTCTTTCGTCCATTGTCGTGATCTCGGCTAAGATAAAAATAGTGAATAATAAAACTAACAAAAGATCGCTCAAGGGGAAACCATCAGATGAATATTGAAGCCGTGCAGTCATTAGGTTGGGTGGTGGTAAATGGTGATTTTGTCCCGGCCAGCGAGGCCTGTATTTCGCCTTTCGATCGGGGCTTTTTATTTGCCGATGCGATTTATGAAGTTACAACCGTTGTAAGTAGCACGCTCATAGATTTTGATCCCCATTTGGCTCGTCTGAGGCGCTCCGCTCGGGCCATCGGTTTGGCATTGCCTTGGGAAGACCATGATTTGCAGACATTGCATAAAGACCTGGTGAGCCGTAATCAGCTTGATGAAGGTTACGTATATCTGCAGGTTTCTCGGGGTGCCGGATTACGGGATTTCGCGATTGATGAGCATATGACGCCCACACTGTTCATGTTTTCTCAAGCTCGAAGCGTCATGCAAACCAGTGATGCACAAAACGGTATTAAGGTAATCACCGTCCCTGAAACCAGATGGGCTCATCGGGATATCAAAACTGCAGCACTGTTACCCGCTTCATTGGCCAAACAAAAGGCAAAGCAAGCCGGTGCCCAGGATGCATGGTTTGTGGAGGATGGGCGGATTACGGAGGGCTCCTCAAACAATGCGTTTATTGTCACGAAACAACGGGAAATTCTAACCCGCGATCTTGGCCAGCACGTGTTGCCGGGGATCACGCGGGCGGCTATTATCAGGTTGGCCGAAGAACAGGGGTATCAGGTGATTGAGCGCGGATTTACCGTTATTGAAGCGGAGTCTGCAACCGAGGCCTTCTTTACATCCGCAACGGCTTTTGCGATTCCGGTCGTGGAGATCAACGGTCATCAGCTTTCATCGGGTAAACCGGGACCAGTCTTTCAAGCCATTAGAGCAGCCTACCTTGACCATGTGCGCTCCCAGATCCCGTAATTAACCATAATGGCAATTTGGAGGCTGTTCCCACTCCGGGATGCGGGCCGTTTGGCTGCGGTCGTTTGACCTTGTTTTTCATGTTGTAAACCTGCTTTGCTGACATGCGGTTCACAGTTTGGCGGGATTCTCGTTTAAAATTCAGCCCAGTCCGGTTTGCTGTAGTGAGTTTGCGATTACCCTGCGCTACAATGTCGCCGCAAAATTGGCTGTTTTCCCAAGTCGGTTGTATCCAGCAGTAGGCTTCTGTTGCCTCATTCACATAAAATATTCTTGATCGGGCAGGTTATGACATCGCTTTATAAAAAGGTTTTTTCCGGTGCAGCACTCATGGTTGCACTGAGACTGCTCGTTAAATCGATTGGTCTGATCAACACGATGATACTGGCACGATTGTTAGTGCCAGAGGATTTCGGGTTGATTGCATTGGCAATGTCTGTATATGCCTTCATTGAATTGATCAACGCTTTCGGTTTCGATGTGGTGTTAATTCAGAATCAAAATGCCACGAAAGACCACTACAACACCGCATGGACGTTGAAATTAATGTTTGGCGTACTCGCGGCCATTGTAATGGTGGCGGTCGCCTGGCCGTTGGCTGATGTGTATGAGGACCCCAGACTGGTGGATATTTGTTACTGCCTGGCAGTGATGTTTCTAATCGACGGTTTGGTAAATATCGGGGTGGTAGATTTCCGTAAACAACTGGATTTCAAAACCGAATTTCTGTTTCAGGTTTCTATCAAGGTGTTGACGGTCAGCCTTACGATTTATCTGGCATATACGCTTAAAAGTTATTGGGCGCTTGCATTTGGTATGATCGCGAATGCGTCGTTTCAGACCATTCTGTCTTACATCATGAGTCGCTTCAGACCTCGCTTTTCACTCTCAAAATGGCGTGAAATCTATGGCTTTAGTTTCTGGCTGGTGCTCAACAATTTTCTACACTACACCAACATCCGTATTAAAGATCTGATAATCGGTAAAATGGTGGGCGTACGATATGTCGGACTTTATAGCGTGGGGGATGAGATCGCGAGTTTACCTTCCACTGAGTTGGTTGCTGCGATCAACCGCGCGACTTTTCCGGGATACTCTAAAGTTTCCTCCAACCTGAAGGAATTGAGAAAACTGTATTTGAGTGTTTTGTCCTCGATCGCCATGATCGGCGTGCCTGCGAGTATCGGGTTGGCGCTGGTTGCCCCGATTTTCGTGCCATTGATCCTCGGTGAAAAGTGGTTGGCTGCGGTGCCCATTATTCAGATTATCGCTTTCGCGGATGCGTTAATTTCAATCAATACCAATGCAGGGTACGTGTTCTTATCGGTCGGTAAACCAAGATTGGCCACGATGTTACTGGCGTTCAGGGCCTTATTCCTGATCCCGCTAATGATATTTCTGATCTCTGTTTACGGGTATATCGGTGCGGCTTATGCCGTTTTAATCACCAGTATTGTGATGTTCCCGGTCTATTTTATATTCTTGAACAAATTCATCGCGATTCAATTCAGTGCCTATCTTGGCAGCATTATCAGGCCGATGATCAGTGCGCTGGGGATGTACGCGGTAGGCTCCTATGTATATTACGGGCAGATCTTGATACCGGGGGAAGCTTTTACGCCAGCTGATACCGGCGTGATCGCTTTGGGGGCACTGATATTGATCGGCATGGGCGTGTTTGTGGTCATTCAGGGCTTATCCTGGTTGATCGCCGGGAAGCCCAACGGCCCGGAAAAACTTGTTCTGCAAAAGCTAGGATTGCAGTAAAACTGCTGCGATCCATCGCGACGTCTTGCGAATTATGATTCTGGTTTACTTATACCAATGATCGAATCACGTTAATCAGTGCTTCTGCCTGTTTTTCCCGAGAGAAACGGGCTGTGGCAGTTTTCCTGGCCTGCAGGCCCATTTTTTCCCGTTTATCTGGATCGCGCAGTTCGTTCAAACATGCATGCCAGTGTTCGACAGTATCGGCAAGAAATCCGTTTTCCCCCTGTCTAACGATCTCTTCATAAGCCGGTATTGGATTGGCAATGACGGGGAGTCCGCAGGCCATTTTCAATGTCAGCCGGTTTTCGGATTTTACTTTCCAGGCGGGGGCTGCGAATTTTTCGTCATCGTTTTCGTATTTCGCAATCGGGATAATTGCGAGGTCGGCCCGGATCAATTCTTCGTAAACCCGTGTTGGCGACCACTTAACCCGGGTGATATTCCGGTTGAGCATAAACCGAATGTAAGCCAGTTTTTCTGGCCAGTTCGTTTTCTCGGTAATATTCCAATAGTGGAATCGTAATCGGTCCAACAAGCTGCCCTCAGCATAATTCCCCACAATCGTAACTTGTAACCACTCAGGTATGGTCTGAATCATGGGCAGTGTGTCCATGGTTGCCGATGTGACCAAGACCGCAGACAGTGGCTTTTCGCGACTACCACAATGTTTCTGGTAGGTTTTGATGTAAAACTCCGGGTGCTCAATGCCGTCGTGAACGACATGAATTTTCGATTGAAGTTCAGCGGGGTAGAGGGTGCGCAGGAAATTCGTTACGACCACTGTCGCGTCTGTTAATTTCGCCATAGACGGTTTTGCGACGTCACAGACACCATAGAGCGTTTTGATACCTTTCTCGCGGAGGTCGCTAGCCAGTTGTTCCACGCTGGGTCCGTAAACCTTCTGGAAATACACCACATCGACTTGG
Organism: Oleiphilus messinensis; assembly: GCF_002162375.1. Lineage (GTDB taxonomy): Bacteria > Pseudomonadota > Gammaproteobacteria > Pseudomonadales > Oleiphilaceae > Oleiphilus > Oleiphilus messinensis. The sequence goes on from NZ_CP021425.1 coordinate 2,635,416, forward strand.
AGCTCCACTGCTTTGCCCAATACTTGCGAGACATCAGGCGTTTCTGTCGGTTTGGTTGGCTCATAGAGAATAACCGGTTCAATGTTATTTTCAGTGAGATAGGGGAACATGTTGAAAACCGAAATCCGAGTGCTCGGTTGAGCATCTGCCTGGCTCGACAACAATACGAAGCCAATTTTAATCCCTTGGTGGTCAGACATTGATTTTCCCTGTTTTAAATCGATGTGTGATGCTTAAAGACAATCCGTTTTGACTGGCAAAATAATAAGGGCGACAGTCCATGGAGGCCACAGTTTAGGATAAAAGTCGGAGTGATGAAATAACCAGATTGAGTAATTTTTATGGGTCAACAGGGGGGCAGTACCAGTATTTTACCGAATCGTTAGGAATTATTTGAAAATGCTGATGTCTCAAAACTTTGATTCAATTGTAGGCCCTGGTTTTCTTGGTGATCATTGGTATGGTTATAGAATTTGTTAGGTTAAACCTGATTTCCTGTGCAGATATTGTCAGGTTGCACAATGATCAGCAGGTACTCAGGCATTTGCCTTTGGCCGGTGAAAAATTCGATATTGCCACAAGTCGAAAATGGATTGAAAGCAAAGAACAGCAATGGCGGGAGCATGGCATAGGGCCATTAGCCATTCAAATTGATGGGCAATTTGCTGGTTGGGGCGGTTTTCAAATGGAGCTGGGTAACGCGGATTTGGCTTTGGTTCTGTTTCCTGTTTATTGGGGCAAAGGTGTAGTGATTTGTCGGATGTTTATCCGCAAAGCGTTCGAGGAATACAATTTAGAGTCTATCACGGCGCTCTTGCCGGTGTCCCGAACTAAAACCAAAGGTATGCAACGATTGGGGTTCAAACCGGAAGGCGCGGTCGACATTGAAGGCCATCAATTTATCCGCTATCGATTACTGAAAAAAGATACGCGCCCGCATGCAATCGACGAGGGGGACATGTGAAGCTGGAACACAATCGTGCGGCCATTCCAACGCCAAGAATGAAAGCACTGTATCGACATTTCACCGATAAATGGGGTGAGCCCGATCATCTGATCTGGTTCGATCCCAACCAGGCAACTCGAAACTGTACACTTAAGAAAATTCATATTGGTGCGTGGCTTGCCGATGAGGATTGTGATGTTAACTCTTTCGTTAGTTTTGGCATGTCTGAAACTGAAATGGGCCATTCCGGTTCGGGAAAACGAGCGGAGCTTCAATTTGCGGTTCGCGGATGGCTGAGTAAAACGGAAATTCATGAAATCGCCCGTTTCCTGGCCAACGTCGCAGAATACCCGTTTATGAACAGTCTCGAACTCGATTGGTGGCACAGTATCAGAGACGCAGGCAGCGTACCTTGCTTCCCGAAAATAAGTAAAATCCTCTTCCGCCCCCCGTTCACAGAATCCGCAAACGCCAGCACATCTTACAATACCGAAATGATCAAATTCCTGTTTGTAGTTCCACTCTCTGAAGCAGAAAACCAAATCCTGAGCACCGATGGGCCAGGTGCCTATGAGCAATACATGACCGATAATGGATTTGATCTTTTGGGGCATAAGTGAGGTGGTGGATAAGGCTGTTAAGTCAGCATAACGAAAAATATAACCTTTATTGGTCGACTTATCCTAAAACGCGGCTAGATTACAGAAAACAGCAAGGCAATTTTGTTTTTTCGTTAATAGCGGTGTAGCGTTTTGGAGTCTTAATGAACTTTAAGGGTAGATTGGTTCGTTGGAATGAAGAAAGGGGTTTTGGTTTTATCAAATCCGATTCGGTCGATGAAGATATTTTTATTCACATCTCTGCATTGAAAAATATGAACCGAAGGCCGGTGGTGGGTGATTTGATTTACTTCGAGCTGGCAGCTGACAAAAACGGACGGAAAAAAGCAGTTCGCGCAAGCATTGAGGGTGTGGTAGCAAATGTAAGCAGCCCGGGGAGAAGGCAATCCTTTATGGGCAGTAAAGTTTTTATCTATGTTCTTTTTGCCGGTTTGGTGGTTTCGGGTTACGTCATTCAGGCATCTTCGTTCCATTTTGGGGATTTGTTCAGTACGCGTTTAAATAGTGAGCCTGTGTTTCAAACTCAGCCTGCAGAACGTAACAACGTAAACTTCAAATGCGAGGGAAAACAGTATTGCAGGCAGATGACTTCATGTGATGAGGCTCTGTTTTATTTACGACATTGCCCGGATGTAAAAATTGATGGGGATGGAGATGGCATTCCCTGCGAAAGTCAGCATTGTTGATGACGATTCAGTACCCGCTCTGCGGGTACGAGTCCTAATGCACGTAAAACCGTATCGATTAATGATATCAATTGGTCAGATCTGATTTTTGTGATGGAAGAAAAACACAAAAGTCGACTAATCGCTGAGTTCAAAAGAGCAGTCGAACATAAAACCATTTATGTGCTCGATCTCCCCGTAAAATACTTACTTTTTACCACTTAATTTAAGGTTCCCATAGATCAACCCCATTCCGAGTAATGCTGGGAGTGTGACGCCTGCGAAGTCAATAATCAGAGATTCTGGCCCGGTGATGCCAACCACAACTTCCCATGCATGAAAAATGGCATGACATACCAGCCAGGCGACCGGCATCAACCAGAGCAGCGCGCGGTACTTCTGGTATAAAGTACTTTTGTACAGCGCGCCATAAAACAACGCGGCACCGATCAGCAGATAGATCATGCCGATGTCTCTTAAAAAGTGTTGATTGAACGGGCCTCTATCCGGCACGCCGGGAACAAGCCAATACCAGGTTTCCGGAGCGATCATCATAAAGAGTCCATTAACAAATGCCGAAATTCCCAGCAAACTGGCTGTTCCGATCATTAATTTACCAATAATAACTTTACTGATCATGTTCTGCTCCCAAGGTAATTGGAGTGGCTCGCGACGGAACGAGGGCATTGTCATTCACTATGATCCGGCTGCAGGCTTTACCATAACCCAATGCGTATTTGAGAGCAGGGTAAACGCGGTAGGAACTGATGCAGTAAGCGATAGTGACCAGCCCTTCCTGCCCCCAAAGTGCAACGATTTCTTCCCGTAAATCATCTGCTTCAGGATCATGTGCGAGAACTCGTTCGGTGAATCGTACGACGAGTGAAATTTCTTCCGGCAATTTGTTCAGGTCTCTATTAATAACGGCTCGAACTATTTCAGGGCTTACGTTTGCCTCTAACGCCATATTCACAACCAGTTGTGTACAGGGGCCGCAATCATCCCAGATAATTGCCCGTAACCGCGCTGCGTACAAGGGCTCAGGAGCCAGATTTCCCGAGTGGGAAGACATGGTCTGAAAACCCATCATTTTCAAAAATGCGCTTAAACTGGATTGAAGAATATCTTGCATATAACGGACGTCATAATCGTAACGATTTTTCATCGCCACCAGCATTTTGTTCAAGAGATATCGGATCATGGTATTTTCCTCATTTTGTAAAAAAGTTAACTGTAAAATTGCTTTAGGACGCCATCATTTGGTCATCTCACCGGATAAGTGCGTACATTGGTCAAAGTGGTTAGTTGCGGCGGAAAAGTTTGTGTTCCGGATTGTGGGTCTGAGTAATTGGTCCTGTGTCTTGACCGGCTTGTACAGTAAAATGGCGCACAGTATGAATAGGGCGGCGGAGCTGTAGAGCATCGGGGAAAAATCACCCTCCCTCAGTAGCCCGGAAGAGATCAACGGCCCGGTAGCCAGACCAATAGAAGAAATTACCGCCGCAACGGTAGAGAGCTTGCCACTCGCGTCCAGTTCGGCCGTGACAGCCAGTAAATACGACTGCACCGCCGGCCAGGCGAAAAATAGCAACGACATCGCACCGATGTAGAGTCGTGGCGTGAGTTGATAAAAACTCAGCACTAACGCGGACACCACTGACAACGTTACGCCCGAGACCACCCAATACAGGCGACCAAAAAGCTTACCGCTGATGATCGGTAACATAGCGCCGAAGAGTCCCAATAGCCCCGTCGTGGCGATGTACGTACTAACATCGTCGTTATTGATGTTGGCATTCAGACCAATTAGCCCGACATAAGCCCAAATCGCACTGGCGGCGATTTGGTAGGTGATAATCGCTAGCATCAGCAGCAGGGTATTCGTTCCCGAAGTTGAAAAGAATGAAGTGCGTGTATTCGCCTGTTGCTGTGAAGTCTGCTTGTTCAGGTGTAGGGGAGGCAAAAACGGTAGACAGGCGAGGCTAAACATGACGAAGCTCACCATCACATAGAAAACAGCATACACATTCAGTTGTGCTTCAAGCGCGGGCAACCCATAGATAACAATGGAACCGATGATAAACTGAACAAATAACAGCGTGCCAAAGGCTCTGTCAGGGTTCTGCAATCTGGCAAGCACAGCAAAACCAATGCCCAGGCTCAGGCCACCGGAAACGCCCGCCAGAAAGCGCATGCCCAGCATAAGGTGGTAGTGCCCTGGTCCCGAAGCACCAGTCGATATCGTAATGACATCTATCAGCGCTAATGCCATCAGGGATAAAAACATTGCGGGCTCCCAACGAAATTTGCGCACCATAAAAATTGCGAGTGTGCTGCCCAGGAGGCCGCCATAGCTGTTGAGTGCCACGATTTGGCCGGCTTCCGCCTCATCAAAGCCGATGTCTCCTGCCAGAGCATTCACAAGTGCCGGCAGGAAATTAATATACGAAAGTCCTGTCATCGTCATAAATGCCAGGAAAAGATAAGTAAGCGGGTGGTTAGTCGGCAGCTTTTTGGTTGATAGGAGTTTTAACATAGTTCCTCGTTCAGGCATCGTCGGTGAGCATTTGCTGTTCGAAGAGTTTATGACTGTGGTTAGGTTGGAAAAATAGCCTGAAATGCCTATGAGACGTGAATACAATTCATGAATGTTTCTTGATATAGTCAAACACCCAAGTCAATTTCTGTTTAAGTACCGTACATGGATAAACTCAGATCATTAGAAATGTTCCTGGCCACGTGTGATGGCGGGAGTTTTGCGGCTGCGGCGAGGATTTGTAACAGTGATCCTTCAACTGTCAGCAAGGCCATTGGTCGACTTGAGGCACAGCTTGGTTTGACCCTCTTTCAGCGTTCGACTCGACAATTGCGCATCACCCAGGCCGGTCAACGTTATGCCGACACCGTGCGCAAGATGATTCAGGATCTCACCACCTGTGAAGATGAGCTGAAGCATTTGAATGATTCACCTTGCGGCACACTGAAAATCAATTCTGCGGTATGTTACGGACACCTTTATCTTCGCCCCCTGCTAAAGGCGTTTTGTAAACAGTATCCTGACATCAAGCTGGAGCTTGAGATTAATGATTTACACATCGATATCATCGAGAATGATATTGATATCGCGTTAAGAACCGGGTTTGTGAAAGACAGCCGCTTGGTGGCGCGCTGCGTGAGCCCGATGGACTTTCTTATTTGCGCGTCGCCGGAGTATCTGGAAGCCCACGGCACGCCATCTCATGCTGAAGCGTTCCATGAACACAGCTGGATTGGCTTTCGGATCAAAGAAACTCAGCAGCTCCAGCCCATTTTTCTGCCAGATTTGGACGGTGTTTATGGCCCTTTCGAATTGACGCGCAGTCATATTACCGATGATGGCGAGGCAATGGCACATATGTGCATTGATGGGCTGGGGTTTGCCCAAATACCTCATTTCCTCGCGAAACAAGGCTTGGAAAGTGGAGAACTTGTGTCAATCTACCCCAGTTTCAGGCCGCCCCATCCGGACAGTGGTGTCTTCGCGATCTATCCCAAGCGTGAGTATTTACCCGCCAAGGTCAGGGTGTTTATTGACTTTCTGATCCACTCACTGGCTAAAATGGATGAGAGTGCGACACACACGTGGGCTGAGAAATGGACTCCTTTGATTGAATTCGAGCATTCAGGGTCATAATCGAATGATAAATTACTGAAATCAAGTTACTGAGAGCAGGTTAACTTGATCGGTCCACGGTTTCAAATGCGTGAAGGGGTGACGCAAAAGATGAATATTCCACAAACACAGGTACTTTAGAATGAAAAAAGTATTTTTCTGGGTCATGCTATCAACAGTATGTCTTTCTGGAAACGCCTGGGCAGATCGGGAAATTGAGATTGAATTCAGGTTTCAACCCGATAGATCAGGAAAGGAAACGCGTAATCAAGGCATTAAAGTGGAGGATGATGATGCGGAAATCTATCTTGATGGAAGAGAGCAGGAAATCAATATCTCCGATTCTGATTCCAAAGCATTGTTTGATCTAGTGGAAAAAGGAGTCAGAGATTTTCAGTTCGTCGAAGGCAAAAAAGTCAGACCGCCATATATCGAAGTAAAAATGGAGTTTAGCGGCGAAGACAGAGAAATCGAAATTTCCCGATCCTATCCCGCAGGTTCGGTACCCCAAAAATTCATTGATATTCAAAAAAAATATTTGAAAGAAGTATGGAAGTAGTGGAACGAACGTGACTAAAGTCGAGAGTGCTATATCTAAAGGGAAACAGCTACGTGTGATTGGGTTTGCGGTCAAAACCGGAGAAAGCGGCAATAGGGCATGAATTGGACTTTCTAAAACAGCCCTGTATACCGACCCTGCTTCAAACTGCGTTGGAAGGAATGGCGTGTCGGGTCAACTGCCTATCTTTTTCACTTGCTGAAATGGCAGGGTGATTACTATGGCCTATGGTATGATCCGGCTGCCTGATTAATAAAGAATTGACTAAGCGGCATAAGTGTTTACTATATCCAGCAATTAACGTATTGATTCAAGCTGTCGAAAGAATGGGAGCTTGAATATTTAGCAAAAAAGGGAGTTTTAGCACTGTGGTCATCAAAAGAATAGGGATTGTTTGTGTATTGGCACTGTTGGTTTCCGGGTGCGCTATCACGCAAAGTGGAAAAGGTTTCGACCTTGTTGATGACAACAAATATGCTGAAGCGCTTCCTTTTTTGGAAGCCGCTGCAAAGCAGGAAGGTAGTAAGTCTGCCGCTGTGATGGCCAGTTTTCTGTATCTCTCCGATTATCAAATACCCCGCGATATTGCTAAAGCCCAAGAATATTATGAATTGTCGCAAAGTCTGGATTATGCGCGCTGGGATCAATATCTGGATTACTTCATGCCTTTGGCCAAAGCCAGAATCTTAATCTACGACGAAGATCATGGAAATGATGTAGAAGGAACAAATATTCTTAGGGGGGAACGCTACTCGGAGTATTCACCGGCTTTAAGTTTGTTAGCTAAATCGTACGCCTTTGGTAAAGGTGTGGGTAAGAATACAAAAATCGCCAAGCTTCTCTTTGAGCGAGCGGTCGATCATGATCGCTATGTTTATTCGGCACATTATTATGCCTGGATGTTAGCAGTGCATCCTGATCAGGAATTTCGAGATGGAGTACGCGCATTAACGCTTATTCAGGAAGTTTTGGACGACGATGAAGAAGCCGATAAAGCGACGACATTGGATACCCTCGCCGCTATCCATGCAGAGAACGGTAATTTTGAGTTAGCCGTCCAAACCCAGAAAAAGGCCATCGAGAATCTCATCAACGAAAGCAAAGAGTATCCGCAATTTCTGGTTTGGGAAAGCTGGCTCCAATGCCGGCTCAAAAGTTATGAGCAAAAAGTACCTTACCACTACGCGTCAGATGCAATGCCATTCAAGGGGGCAACCGGAAGCGAACCTTGTGTTTGGGAGTGATTTTTCGAGAGATCCGGGAGCGTAAATGATCCTGAATTGAGATGGGATCACATCTTGTCAGCATGTTTGAATCCCATCAAAATTTTGCTATCCTCGGTTGGCTCGCCAAAGCAATCGTGTCCGCGAAAAGGGCTGCGCCCGGCAATGAATCATCCCACTTTTGACCTTTTTCTTTCTGAGGGCGGACGCAGAGGATAAGAAAGAGGTGTCTATGAATATTCCATTCCGGCTCAATCTCGAGCAGCAGAAAAAACGAGCCAAAGAATTACTCAAAAGCTTCAAAAGTGATCAGGCTGAGGCCGTAGCGCGTTTTGCTCAGCAGCATCCAAAATTGGTTTACCAGGAACTTCAATTGGTTGATTTCGTGCCAACGCTGGCGGATGCCCAGTTGGTGGTTGCACGCGAACTTGGTTGTAAAACGTGGGTTCAGTTACGCAATCACATAGCACTTATGGAATCGTTGCGGGGTAAAATAAGCCGGGTGAAAGTGGTTCAGGATGAACCCTCAAGTTGTCTGCATATCCGCTGTGGCTCTGATATCGAACAATCTATCATCGCGGCGGGATTCAAAGGTTCATTTCTGGAATTCTCGGATCCGATGTGTGTTGGCCCGGTAGATTACGAATATGACTGTGAAAGGCGAGCCCGGTTTTTGGCCGAAAGCTACGGGGGTAAGTTGAATCGTGGCTTCTCCGAGATACTGACGGGGTTAACCAAGGCATACACGGCGCTTCGGGAAAGTGCTGCGAAATTCGATAACATCGTACTTTGGTTTGAACATGATACTTATGATCAATTCATACTGATTTTTCTGCTGAGTCAGTATCATCGGTATGGTTTGCCGAAGTATCTCTGGCTTGTGACTACAAATACGTTTCCTGGCAGTGTTCGTTTTCAAGGACTAGGTCAATTGCCGCCGGAAGGTTTACGTGTGCTCTGGCAGGGTAGACAGCTCATTACGGCGCACCATTGCCAGGAAGCGGATCAACACTGGCAGGCATTTGCCAATCCGAATCGAGAGGTGTTCCATCAATACGTGCACACTCTCTCAACTTGTTTGTTGCCCTATTTTAAAACTGCTGCGTTGCGCCAAACACAGGAACAACCCATTCAACCAAATGAACTTCCATTAACACAGCAGATAACAATTGATCTCTTGTCTACCACTACACCACAACGAGCCGGGTGGTTGTTCAGAACACTGACGGAACAAAAAGAACCTTTACCGTTTCTGGGTGATCTGATGTACTGGCATATCTTACAGCAGATGAGAGAAAAGGGACTGATTCGTTTTGTCGATGAACCTGAGCACTGGCCGGACACGCTGGTGGCGCTTTCGTGATACTGTTGCCTGTATTGAGCGTTATTTATGACGTATAGAGACCCAATGTCTAACCCAAAAATACTCCGCAGTGCGTTTGTTTCGCTTACCCTAATCGGGGGCAGCTTTTGCTTGTTTACCAGTCAAATGGTGGTAGGAATAGTCACATTAAGTTTGGGTCTTTTTTCAGGCTTTCTGTTGTTAACCAGTAAGGGTAAACTTAATTTTAGAAAAAAAGACCTCAAAAGTCGGGGTACGGAAATCTGGTTAAAACTGAACTTCTTTATATTTCAGAGAATGCACGATAAAACGTTGCATTTGAAAGTCCCCCAAATGACAGACTCGAACCTGCTCAATATGATTGCGTTGCGGCATAAAAGTGAAGTAACACGTATGGATGCAATTAATAATCCGCAACTCACTGACTCTGAAACGCTTAAGTCAGCCTTATCTGACCCAAATGAAAGTGTTCGACTTACGGCTGCCAGAAAGCTGGATGATGACTTAATTTGGACACAACTCGTTATGGATGATCCCCATTATATGGTGAGATACTTCGCTGTGGAGAAATCAACGGATGAAGCGACCCTTGTTAAGATCGCGCTACATGACGAAGACGACTATATTCGGGAAGCTGCCCTTAACAACCTGCACTTGAAAGACCAAAGTGTATTGGAACGGCTTGCCCAAAATGACCATGATGAAAGCATCCGCAAGTTGGCGCAATCAAAAATAGAGCGTTTGAGGTTGTAATGCGCTCGAACTCCTGTTCATCGGTGTTGATATTTACTGCATACAAGGTAGTTCAGAGTTCGCTGATTTGAACTAAACTGTAACTATCTCTCCCACTCTTATCACGAAACAAATCCCAGGATGTCTGGATAAAGCATTGACGCTGTGGGGGCCGTTAATTTTTTACTCCAGGGGACTTTCAAATGAAGATTCGACAATTATTTATTTATATTTTTGGCGGTGCAATTTTATTGTCACTCGTGAACTTCGGTATTGCGCTGTACTTGCAATCACAAATGGAGAATTTCAGTACAGCTGCGGATGTTCGATATCAGTCTTATCAAAGGGCGGACGAGCTCAGACAAAGCTCGGATGACCTAACCCGCCTGGCGAGAACCTACGTGGTTACGGGCGATGAAAAATACAAAAAAATGTATGAAGCGGTGCTGGATATCCGTAATGGTGTGAAGCCGCGCCCTGAAGCATACCACCTGATTTATTGGGATTTGGTGTTGAATACGGGCGATAAGCCAAAGCCCGATGGCAAGACCGTACCGCTGCAAAAAATGATGGTCGAACTTAATTTCAGTGAGCAGGAGTTCGGGTTGCTCAAAGAGGCACAAGCCAACTCGGATGGACTGGTCAATCTTGAAGTGGAAGCGATGAAATCGGCTGCCAAAGGTGACCTGGATACCGCGAGAACCCTGATGCATGGCGCAAAGTACCATCAGGAAAAGGCGAAGATTATGAAGCCCATTGACTCATTCTTCACTTCGCTGGAACAGCGTACATTGAAAAACGTAACAGACATTCAGAATGCCGTCAGTCGCTCGATATTTTTATTGGTTCTTTGTTTGGTGGCACTGGTGTGTTTGTCAATTATCGGGTACTTGTTGATCGTGAAACGCGTCGAAAGGCCTGTGAATGATTTATCCAATCTGGTGCAGCATGTTCAGGACAACCTGGATCTCACTCAGGAATCAAAATACCAGAGCAAAGACGAAATCGGCGTACTGGCCAGTGGGTTTAACACTTTAATACTCAGCTTTCGTGACATATTGAGTGAAACGAAAAACATTGTCACGCGAGTAGATCTTGAGTCGCAGCAGACAGCATCGCGAACATCACAATGCCATGACCGCCTGAGTCGGCAAATGCAGGAAACGGATATGGTTGCAACTGCGGCCACTGAAATGACTGCGGCAATGAATGAAATTGCCTCATCGACTGCGACTGCGAAAGATAGCGCCAATAATGCTTCTGATCTCGCGGCAGCAGGCAATCAATCCGGAGAAGTATCGTTGCAAAGTATGAATTCATTGCAAAGTTATATTCGTCGTTCTTCCGAGTCCGTAAATGTGCTGGAAACTGAATTTAAACAAATAGAAAGCGTACTGGGGGTTATCAAAAATATCGCAGAGCAAACTAACTTGCTCGCCTTGAATGCCGCGATAGAAGCCGCCCGTGCTGGCGATCAGGGCAGGGGGTTTGCGGTGGTGGCAGATGAAGTCCGCACGCTCGCACAACGAACGCAGGAATCGACCGGTGAAATCGAGTCAATGATGGAGCGTTTGAGCAAAGGCGTGAGCAACACCGTAGAGTCAATGGGCAGGGGACTGTCTGAAGTTGACACGACGCGGGATTCTGTTGCGAAAACGATCGATTTACTGCGCACAATCAATGATAGTGTGGACACCCTGAATGGACTCAGTATGCAAGTTGCTTCGGCTACAGAAGAGCAATCTGCCACGATTGGAACGATAGACGAAAGTATTGGCGCCGTTCGTGATCTGACTCAGGATACCATGGGTGATATGGATGTGCTTGCTGAAAATTCCCGAGAATTGTCCAAGTTGGTTGAGGGATTAAATCAGAAAATTACAGTCTTCCGTGTTGCATAAGAAAGCGGCTTTTCTGAATCGAGTGCCAGACTGCTGCTGCCGTGTTGATCATGGTTGTGAATTGTCCATTATAGTTATTTTGAGCGTCTACAATTGACATTCAATGCAAGGTCAGTAATGATCAAGGCTATGAATACAGACCAGATGCCCAACAGTTTTCGAATTATTACCATCATTCCCTAGGAATGGTGGGCTTTGATTCGTGTATTGTTTATCAAACCCGCCCAGGAGGCGGGTTTTCTGTATCAGCTTCTTGGGTTTTCAAAAAGTTTAGAAAGTTTAAAACGTGAGAATCTCAGGAGGTAATATGAAAAAAGTAGCCGTATTTGGTAATACCGGCGGCGGTAAATCAACTTTGGCGAAACAACTTGCAAGCGCCACTGGATTGCCGCTGTTCGCCCTCGATAAAATAAAATTCCAACCCGGTGGCGCGGAAGTGCCCCATGAAGAATATCTCCGCGTTCATTCCGAGTTGTTAAAACAGGATGAGTGGATCATCGATGGCTTTGGCTGCGTACCCTCCACATGGAAACGTATCGCCCTTGCCGACACACTGATCTACATCGATCTGCCGTTGGTCACCCACGGCTGGTGGGTAACTAAACGGTTGTTCAAAGGCGCGTTCGTCAACCCGGAAGGCTGGCCTGAAGACAGCCCGATTCTGCAGGGAACCCGCAACAGCTTTAACGTGTTGTGGTTATGTCACCGGAAACTGACGCCTGCCTATCGGCGGCTTGTTGCAGATTCAAAAGATTCGAAATTGGTTTACCATTTGAAATCCCCTCGGGATATACGGCGGTTTTTGGCTTCTGTTCTCTAGCAATATAAGTGTGGCGGAGAGGTGTTCACGACTCAGCCTTTTGAGCAAATAAACGACTAGGATATTTAACTGATGGATATTCGGCCTGAAGTCTCAGCATGGGATGGTAAATCAGCAGCAGCTATTCGAGCAGTCTTCAACTGGTACGTTCAGGACGTTTTTTTTATTGATGAGTTAGTGGCGCTGTTGGCAGAGCGACAGTGCCAGAAAGGTGCTACATGGTTGTTAAAAGCCTGTATTGAAGACGACCATACGGTTTCGGCGCAGCAATCGGCCATTATTCTGGAACAGATTGATGTATTGGCGTGCTGGGAATCCAAACTCCATGTATTACAAATTTTGCCTGCCTTGAAAATTGATGCTCTACACAAGCTCAAGTTAGAACGGTTTTTAAGGGATGCACTGAATGCTAAAAACAAGTTTGTGCGAGCATGGGCCTATAATGGATTCATCGTGCTCGCAACACAGTATCCCGAGTACCAACCCGAAGCGGAAAAGCTAATTGATAACGCCATGCAAGATGAAGCGCCGTCGGTTAAGGCAAGAATTAGGCAAGTCATGGCCAGGTGCTCCTGAGGAGTCAATGTTGCCTTCATCGCGTACACACCCAAAAAATTGCCCGGGTCTTGAGAGCCATGAATAGACTAGGCCATTTTATTCAAACTCCGTGGTGAAAAAAATACGAAGCACCCTGGTTCATCGTCACAGAACCGTGGCGGAAGGCTTTTTAAGTCATACTGTGAATCAGGGCTCGGAATATCGAGCCCTGATTGTTGCGGTTGCTACGTATAAACAGCTTCTCTTCCCCTCGGGAAATTCTGGACGGTAGTAGAGCTTCAACAACGAGCCCCCAATTCCTTATTTATGTCGCAATGTGATGTATAAACGAGTAGTTATGCTGGAAACGATCTATACTCTCGTTTCCGTATGTCTTTCCCAGTCAGAAGCAAAAGTCTGGGACAATTGAAAAAGGAGAATAACCATGAATACTCAACATCAAAACGATCAGTGCTTTCGAGGTTACAAGTAAGCGTCGAAAGGGGTATCCCTCTGAAACGCAAGTCAAGAAAGGCGATAGAGTGGTCCACGGTAACAAAGAGCTTGTCGAGAAATTGGGGAGAAATGATCCCTGTCCCTGTGGTTCCAGGAGGTTATTTTAAAAAGTGTTGCCTTAAATCCGGCTGCTTTTGACGGTTCCAACAGGCACCATTACCGTCGTTAATTAGATGCCTGCCCATATTTTTCTTATGGGCAGACAACGCGGCTTCCGCTACCATTGTTAAACGTTTTTTTCCAAAATATTTGTTGGAATTCCATCAATACTTTCTTGGTTTTTATTCCTCCAGTATTCTCGAATACCTTCATTGCCTTTTTTTTCTGCCCACTCCTTGAGTTGATTGCGCTCACCGGAGTAATCAAAATAGGGTACTGCCATCCCGCAGGATGTTTGAACCATTTCTATTGATACTTTGAATATTTGTCTTGCGCCGGGAAGTGGGTTGAACAGACTGTATAGTTCATCCCAGTTTTCATCATTCTGATGTATGGCTTCAGCAGTGCCATAAATACGAAGAATCATTGGATTTCCTTCGAATGCCGTAAACATAATCGTCATTCTGGGATCAACTTGCACATGGGCAGCGGTTTCATTTCCGCTACCGGTGACGTTTAACCAAACCAAACATTTATCGTCGATTATTTTCAACGAGTCCATACCCTTAGGGGAAATATTAACCCTGCTGTCTCCGGTAGCTGTCCCAACAAAAAATACTTTTTGCCGGGAAATGAATGTGATGTGTTTTTCGGACAATTCCGAGTATTGCTGTCCCATTATTTACTCCTTTTTGTTTCGTCGCCAAGATGCTTCTATACACTGTCTGGCCGCTGTTTTAATACCCGTCGTTGAATTTCCTCATGCCATTGAGGGAATTCACCTAGCAGTCGCGAATACAGCTCGGAATCTGATATTTGGGTTAAGTCATTTACATGCATAAATCCGGCATTGTCGATGGCTCTTCCGGGCAAATCATCCAAGCGCGTTAAAAATTTGAATTCTTCTTTCCCTATCCCGACAAATTGCCAAAAAATGGGTTCTCTACAAATCTGAACCAGCCATCTTTTCGTCTCGGCTTTGTCGGAATTGTCGCCATCGGTGATAAAAATCACGAATGTGGGTTTCTTCTGTCCAAAATATTGCTTTTGTATTAACTCAATTGCTGTTGCATATTTGGTGGCTTGGTTAATTTTGTGTTTCGCGACAATCTCCCGTTCCACATAGCCTTCAACGTCGTCAAGGGTCAAAGGATTCAGGGCACAGGCTGTGGTTCCGAAGACGTAAGCATCAATTTGCTGGTCATCGTCAATTTTCATTGCCAACGCGAGCAAACGATCAAGTGTGTTTTGCACCGTGCCGTCTTTGTATAAAGGATGCATGGATTTGGAAACATCAAGCACGACCGCGACATTGGCATTCACACCGGACAGATTCTTATCCGCCAGTTCTTTCGCTGCAAGTTTACTCAGGTCAATAATTTGGTTTTTGTTTAAACTGATCATTAAATTTCCCTTTTCTTTTGATGATCACGGGCCGAGCTAACTATGCGTTAGATGACGAGAAAACCAACTTCCTTGATCTCGTGGTTTATTTCCTTGATAAGGTAACTCGCCAAGAACTCTCCCGGTACGTTATCGCAGGTTTGTTTCCAGTACACCAGAGCCACATCATCTCGGCGCAGTACGCCCAGTATTTCCCGTTCTGGCTTTAAGGAGGTTAAAACGTCGGATTCGTTCCATTGCCGTTCAACGTTCTTTCTGTTTTCCGGGTTATTGGCTTCCTCGTCAGTCTGGTATTTCGAGAACGAATCCCAATCCTTTCGATTGCAGGCGTCCACCACCTCATCAATCATTGGTTTGACGATGTGCAATATTTCTTGATCTGATTTGTCCGTGATAGCCATAATAGTCCGTTTTTTAAGGTAGGTTAATTAATCTGGTCTGTATTAGCATATGAAATCGATCATTACCATTGCGCTACTTATTTCTCTTTCAATTATGCCGTTTATCGTCATTTATATAGCGTTGTACTCGGCTATTAGACCAAGTTGGCTTAAAGAGAACCCGTTGACTAAAGAGTTACGTCGACCGCCGGGGCATTCACTAAAAGTAAGGATTGATGATGCGCATTCTGAGATAGTACTCAACATTTTGCTGACATATGCTTCGTTCCAATTCCCCTTTGTAATATTGGGAATTTTCAGTTTGATGCAATTGCCCTCTACATTTTTCACGGTCTTAATCCTGTTCTCTTTTAGTTGGATCGCTTGTGTCTGGTTCGCACATAAAATTTATGTGTTGTTCAAACAAATGTCCCAATTGAAACTTGGTTATGAATGTGAGCTTGCTGTGGGGCAGGAATTGGATCAACTTATGATGCAAGGCTACAGGGTATTTCACGATGTGCAAGCCGATGGTTTTAATATCGATCATCTGGCTGTGGGTAGTAATGGAGTCTTTGCTATAGAGACGAAAGGTAGAAGGCGGCCAGTCACAAATATTGATAAAGACAAACGATACAAAGTTAATTGCTACTCAACGCACCTGGAATTTCCCACTTGGAAAGAGTCAGATGTATTTAATCAGGCTGAAAGGCAGGCAAATTGGGTTTCAAAATGGCTGAGTGATGCATCTGGAATGGATGTTCGAGCGGTCCCTGTAATTGTGCTTCCGGGATGGTTTTTGGAGCGCAAAGAACGGACTTCAATCATGTGTTTGGCGGGCAAGCAAGTTTGTTGGGAAATTCCAAAGGTTAAGAGTCAACTTTTGGATGACAGGCAAATCAAAGCGATCGTGCATCAAGTAGCGCAAAGCAGCACTACTGATGATTTTGGGCGGGCAAGAGAGCTCAAACATCGAGAACAAGCTAAGCTGATCAAGTAAAAGTGGCGGGACACGCACCTTGCTGGCGTACGGAATAAAAGATAAAGCATTCTTCGTCTATGGATTTGCCAAAAATAAGAAATCCAATATCAAAGACGATGAATTAAAAGCATTGAAGTTGTATGCCAGTGTGTTGCCAGGTTTCCTCGTTTAGGACTCTACACGATATTGTTTGACCTATCTTCGTGCATAACAGATCAATATTGCACATCAACAGTACACGAGCATATTTCGGGCTGTACTTAATAAATTCACTTCTTTTTCAACCCCTTCTCATCCAGAGCAACTTAATTGTCTGTTTTTAATAGTGATTTATTTTTGATCGTGAAATTTTTTAAAATACTGACCGATTGGTCAAATAATTGCTATTTTGTTGCGAGCCTGTCATGCGGTGGATCGACAATGGTGTAATTTGTAACGGATGGGGGAAGGTGATTCCGGTTCGGAACAGTCCGGCAGACGATCTGCTGCGGTGACAGGGCTTGATCAGGTGGTTAATAATATTAACCAGACCATTCACAGTGTTATTGAAAAGAAAGAGACTTTTTGTCCGTTAAGGTGACTGCTTATGGCGTCCAATTCTTCCGATCTGATTTACGCCCTGAATGACAAACCGCCATTCATGGAATCCACGTTTGCTGCGTTGCAGCATGTATTGGCCAGTTTCGTGGGTATTCTTACACCCACCCTGATTATCGGCGGGGTGCTGGGGCTGGGTGAGCATATTCCTTACCTGATCAGCATGGCGCTGATTGTGTCCGGTGTTGGTACCTTTATTCAGGCCCGACAACCACTGGGCATTGGTGCGGGTATGATTTGCGTGCAGGGTACCAGTTTTGCCTTTCTGGGTTCTGTTTTGAGCGCGGGTTTTATTGCTAAAGCCAAAGGTGGCGGGCCGGAGGAGATTCTGGCACTGATTTTTGGTGTTTGCTTTCTGGGTTGTTTTATCGAGATTGCGCTTAGTCAGGTTCTTCACAAACTGAAGCGCATTGTCACGCCGCTGGTGACTGGTATTGTTATTACCATTATCGGTGTCAGTTTGATTAAAGTTGGTATGACGGATCTGGCGGGTGGCTTTAAAGCCGCTGACTTTGGAAGCTGGCAGAATTTCTCGCTGGGTCTGTTCGTGCTGATGCTGATTATTGCGCTGAACCGAACGGGTAATGCCTGGCTGCGTCTATCTTCCATCGTAATTGGCTTGATCGCGGGGTTCATCGTCGCTGGATTTATGGGCAAAATCAGTTTTAGTAATTTGTCTTCTCTGCCTCTTATCAGCATTCCCGTTCCGTTCAAGTACGGGTTCGATTTTGATTGGGGGGCTTTCATACCGGTGGCATTGATTTATCTGATCACGGCCATTGAATCCACCGGAGACATCACCGCGAACTGCGTTTTTTCCAAGCAACCGATTGAAGGGGAGCGCTACTTGCAGCGGGTCAAGCGTGGTGTGCTGGGGGATGGTATCAACTCCGGTATTGCAGCGATGTTCAATACCTTTCCCAATACTACCTTTAGCCAGAATAATGGCGTGATTCAGCTTACCGGTATTGCCAGTCGTCATATCGGGATGTATATCGCAGCGATTCTGGTGATTCTGGGGCTGTTTCCAATTATCGGTGGCGTACTGCAGCAAATTCCCAAACCCGTTCTGGGTGGGGCTACCTTGGTGATGTTCGGAACCGTTGCGGCTGCCGGGGTTAAGATTCTGGCGTCTGAAGATCTTGACCGTCGCAAGCTCTTGATTATGGCAGTTGCCTTTGGTCTGGGCTTCGGTGTCACCATGGTTCCCGGCTTGCTGGATCAGTTCCCGAAACTGGTACAGAATGTCTTTGGTTCACCGGTGACTACAGGTGGCCTGGCTGCGATCATCCTGAGTCTGGTTCTCCCCGATGAGAAGGCAGACCAGCAGGAAACCGTTTCCGAGAAAGCCTCGCCGGTCAGCTAGACCTGTTCGCAGAACTTTATCCTTCCTGAAATGAAAAAAACGCTTGCCCATCAGGGCAAGCGTTAAACATGAGTCGGTAAACCGACAGCAGAGGCAAGCGGCGCCTCAGGGATGTTGGTTGGTCTCTGAACAAGCATGAATTCGCGATCTTGACTACGTTCCCTGTAGAGGCCTGCAACGCTATGGTTCCAAGATCGTGGTTTCAATGTAACCAACACGCTCAGTCTATGAATTTGGCGGGGCTAAGTCATTGCGATAAAAGGAAATGATTTTGTTATTTGCGGCAAGACGTGGAGTTTGGTGATTCCATGTGACCTGGATCACGATCTTCGGGTAAGATAGTGATCGCCGAAAAAATAAAATCTAAAAAGGACTTTTATGATCCAATGCATCATCGTGGTGCTGGTCGTTCAATTTTTGATGGGCTGTGCGTCACATGGCTTACCGGAAGCGACACGTAAAACTTCAGTATTGGTTATCCCGCTGGAAATCGCGAACGAGAGTTCCGGCAGTTGGATTAACCACTTTCAACTCGAACTTGTTCCTGTTGCGCGAGAACCTGTTGCCAATGGTTTGAATGTGCCGGTGCCGACCGAATCAACAGATTTTATATTGGTAACAGAATTGGCTCCGGGCGCTTATGCGATTGCCAATCTTGTCAGTTTTCTGGCTCCGGAATGGCAAATAGGCCGTGGGGGGGATCGGCGGGTGTGGAATGTAAATTTGCCATTTGATCTGTATCCCGGTGAGGCGACGTTGTTCAATCACAGGCTGAAGATTCGACAACGTAGTTCGGGTGATGGCCGGATATCAACGCAATATTATTTTGACCGGCTCGAAGGGACGGAGATGAATGAGTTTGCCAACCAGTTTGAGTCGCAGGTTCAAAATGCGGACTCGTGGCAGGTAAATTATCAGACTGAATGATGCAAGATGGCATTGCTAAAGGAAGGCATAGCTACAGGATGGTTTTTTTAAGTCCGCATGCCCAGATGTGAAGTACAGATCACCTGGGCATACCCGTATCAGTCCGTGATTTTCTGTTTGAGCCTGTGCAATCCTTTGATGATACTTTCTTTTAACTGCGACTCGTCCAGACCAATAACTTCGCCTTGGTGAGTTCGTAACTTACCATCAATAATGCCGTACTTCACGTGGGCAGGCTCTCCCGCCATTAACGGGGCGTGCAGGGCGCTATGTATGCCAGCATAACGCAGGCCGGAGATGTCGAATAGCGTCAGGTCTGCTGCCATGCCGACACTAATCTCGCCGACATTGTTTAAGCCCAGTATTTCTGCGCCACCCCGGGTACCCCAGGAGATAACCTGCTCGACCTGGGTGGCATCGGGTCCGTGCTGGCTGCGGTGAATTAACCACGCCAGATTGAGTTCCTGTAACATCGATGCGTTCTCGGACGATGCCGAACCATCAACGCCGACACTGATTGGCATACCGGCATTTTGCATCGCAATGAGTGCGGCGATACCACTGCCCAAACGGCAGTTGGAGGTCGGGCAGTGGCTGATACCGGTCCCGGTTTTTGCGAGCTGTTCGATGTCATCTGATGTAGCTTGTACCAGATGAGCAAAATAAACATCCGGCCCCAACCATTCAACGCTTTCCGCGTAGGCTACTGCAGATTTGCCATATTTGAGTTGGGCTTGTTGTTCATCAAAGCCGACTTCCAGTAGGTGACTGTGGAGTCGCAGTTTGTTTGCTCTCGCAAACCGTGCCAGCTCAATAAGGTGATCCGGTGCTGCACCGTGGATCAGGCTGGTGGGCGCAACGATAACCCGTTGCATGGCTTGGGCGTTATCTTGATGATACCGGCTTACGCTCCGTTCCAGACGCGCCAGCATTTGCTCCAGTGATTCCGGATTTAATTTTGCTTTTTGCATGCCCTTGTGACTGCCAGTAATCGTTGCGCCACCCCGACACAGGGTAAAGCGAATACCGATATCCCGCGCGGCCTGCCACAAAGCATCTTCCAGTTCTACAGGAGTATCCTGATGGTAAAGGTAGTGATGGTCTGCACAGGTGCTGGTTCCGGAGCGGAGCAGTTCATAGAATCCCAAGAGTGCAGACGCGTACATCAAGTCCGGATCAATATGCGGCCAAAAACGGTAGGGAACATTCATCAGCCAATCTGCCAAACCCTGGTTCATCCCCTCGGGTACGGCTTTTAAAACGGATTGTGCAAGGTGATGGTGGGTGTTGACGAAACCGGGATAAACAACACAATCCACGGCATTGAGTACCTGTTCTCCCGGCTGCAGGGAAAGCCCGGTACCTACTTCGGTAATAATACCATTGGCGATGCGGATATCCGTAACGGACTCGGCATGACCGAAAACGGCGGTCGCGCCTTGAATGAGATAGTGCATGGTAACTCCATTGCTCTGTTTGACAGAAGATTCGAATGAATTCGAGCAATGTCCCAGAAGTGTTTCAGAGGGGTACTTCCTGACCGCTTATACTCGGTGGTGATTCAATTTAAAGTTGTTTTTGCTGGAATGCAAGCCTGACTGAGCTATGTCGATAGGGATAGGTTTGTGTTGCACCAAAGTGGTATTCTGGTGTCTGGAATGGCACTGAAATGGTGCTTAATGATGGCGCTTCGTGCCAGCCTGTAGCGATTATCTTGTTTATTGTCTGGAGATTTTTCATGTTGGCATGGTGCTTGTATAGTCATCCCTGTGTGTAGGTTGAATGGCCTGTCTGAACCCTGGATTGTATCGGATGTACAATTACAGGTTCCTCTTTCAGGTCACGCTGCATGCACTAATTATTTTTGGAAAGTTGAGTAGAAGCTGTCAGGTTCTTCTAGCAGAAGAACTGGGTCATTGCTCATTTAAATACTGAACCGGCATTGCTGGAGGGTTTGGTATGGATGATGGTGACTGGCTTTCTACTGTAACGTTCATCGTGCGTCCATTCTATTGCGCTCTCCACATGCTGTTTTACTCACAGATTTCCGGAGAATACGATGAATATGGCATTCCGTTCTAAAACCACCCCCACGCGATTGTCGACCCGCTTGAAAAAAGCCGCTACTGCGCTTTTACTCGGCACTTTCAGTTCACTTTCACTTGCGATGGATCAAGTTACCTTCCAGCTGGACTGGTTGCCCGGTGGCGACAAAGCTCCCATCTATGTTGGTATGGAGCAAGGCTATTTCAAAGAGCAGGGGATTGAAATTAAAATCTCCCATGGCCGCGGCTCGACCGATGCGTTAACTAAAATCTCAACGGGTATTGCTGATGTCGGTCTGAGTGATCTGGTGGCATTGCTGGTCGCTAAAGCAAATGATCAGGTGCCGATTTCGGCGGTTTACTCGGTTTTCAGCCAGGCTCCCCATGCTTTTTTCACTGTCTCTGATTCCAATATCAGCAGTGTTGCTCAGGTTGAAGGCAAGAAAATTGCGACCTCACTTTTTACCTCTTCCAATATCTTCCTGCCATTGCTGTTTTCCGTCAATAACGTTGATGAAAGCAAAGTAAACGTCGTCAAGGCAAACCCTGGTGCGTTAAACCCCATGTTGTTAACCGGGAATACAGATGTCGTTATCTCCTGGATTACGGATGTCGAGAAATACAAGGCCCAAGCGGCTAAAGCGGGTAAGTCGCTGACGGTATTGCCTTGGTATGACGCCGGTCTGGATTTCTACTCAACAGCGGTTGTTGCCAGTGACCGATTCCTGGCCGAACGCCCTGACGTGGCCAAGCGTTTTATCAAAGCCTTTGATAAAGCGGTCAAATATACGTGGGAAAATCCGGAGAAAAGCGGCTCTGCGGTACACAAAATCGTCCCGGAAGTTGAAGTCGACGTGGCTGCCGACACCATTCGTTCAATTCACACGCTCGTTCACAATGATGTGAGTAAAGTGCACGGTCTGGGGCACTTCGATTCAACGCGACTGGCCACGACCTGGAAGTGGACTGCTAAAGCTCAGGGGTTGCGGGAAGGTGCATTTAATCCCGAGGCCGCTGTAAACCGCGATTATTTTTCGGAGTAAGCTATGAAACCCTATGTGTCATTCAATCACATCGGGCAAACCTATCGACTGGCGAATGGCCAGTCTATGACCGCTTTGCGTGATGTAAACTTTGAAATTCAACGCCATGAATTTGTTGCGGTGGTGGGCCCCAGTGGCTGTGGCAAGTCCACGCTGTTGCGTCTGCTATCCGGGTTATTGATTCCGACTGAAGGGCAAGTCGAGATCTTCGGTAAGCCGGTAACTGAGCCACAAGACGAAGTCGGGATTGTCTTCCAGAAACCCACGCTCTTGCCCTGGTTATCCATTCTGGACAATGTGGTATTCCCGCTGCGCCATAAACGCGGATCGGTAACCCCCAAGGATCGGGAGCGGGGTGAGCTATTGTTGAAAAAAGTCGGTTTGGAAAGCTTCCTGAATCGGAAACCGGATGAGTTGTCGGGGGGGATGCAGCAGCGAGTCGGCATTGCCCGTGCACTGTTGCTTTCACCGGACATACTGATTATGGATGAACCGTTCTCAGCGCTCGATGCGCTGACCCGGGAAGAGATGGGCTTTGAATTGCTGAAAATCTGTGGGGAACAAAAGAAGACCACGTTGTTTATCACGCACTCAATCAGCGAAGCCGTATTGCTTGCCGATCGAGTGCTGGTGATGAGCCCCAGACCGGGCACGCTGGTTGATGACATTCCGATTAATTTGGCGAAACCGAGAGATATATCGACAATCCATTCCCCGGACTTTGCGGCCTACACCAAACGGATTCGAGATCATATTTGTAACCCGAATGTGCTGCCGGAAGCGGTATAGGTGATGAACATGAAACTTACTGAGACCGTTTCGGTGCGTGCGCAATTTCAGAAATTTTTGCCGTTGTTGACGCTGTTGTCCATCTTCCCATTGTGGGAGCTGGGTTGTGCCTTGTTGAGCGTGCCCGATTTTGTGCTGCCCAAGCCCAGTGTCATCTGGACGGCATTTGTTGATGTCGAAACTCAGCGCTGGTTAATCCACTTATGGGCAACACTGAGGGTGGCGTTACTGGGTTTTCTGCTGTCGATAGTGATCAGTATCCCACTGGCTATTGTCATGGTGCGCTCAGCGTTTTTGACCAAGACGTTGTTTCCCGTTCTTGTGGTGGTCCAGTCGACGCCGGTAGTGGCAATCGCGCCACTGATCATCGTTATCATGGGCACGGGAGAAGCGCCCCGGTTGGTGATCACCTGCTTGATTACTTTTTTTCCGCTGGTGGTTTCTACCACAACAGGCATGATGTCGACACCGCCGGAGTTACTCGAACTGTCACGCTCTTTACGGGGCGGCGCGATTCGTGAAATTTGGCAAATCCGGCTGCCTTTTGCGGTGCCACATATCTTCAGTGGCCTCAAAGTGGGCATTACGCTAGCGATCATCGGTGCTGTGATTGCCGAGTTTGTAGCAGCAGAAGAGGGACTGGGGTATTTCGTTCAGTTTTCGACATCCTATTTCAAAATACCGCAGGCTTTTGCAGCACTGTTCTTTTTGTCGATAGTGAGCCTGGTGTTGTTCAAGTGCGTAACCTGGATTCAAACCCTGTGTTTTCCCTGGAGTTTGCCCAAGGATGAAAAAAGATAAGCAAAAAAGATCGAAACTGAATAGCTGAATTTCAGTTAAGTGGAACATGGAGTAGAAGCGGCAGGCTGTTAACTGTCTTGAAAAGCACTGACAGTCAGGCATTGCTCCAATAATCGGCTTTAAGAGCCTTACTATTGGAGAACCATATGAGCACGATAAATGAGATTAATACGACTAATGAAAGTAGCCGTAGCAAAGAGTACGGTCTGAATGAACTGAATTTCGAAACGATGATCGGAGGGCAGGGTACCGAGAATAATGCCCGCATTATACCGATTATCAGTTTTGCCGAGTTTGATACCCGGCGAGAAGAAATCACTGAACAATTATGGCACGCGGCCACCGAGGTTGGTTTTTTTCAACTGACCGATCATGGACTTGATTTACCGCTGATCCAAGCTGCATTTGAGGCTTCCGAGCGGTTTTTTGATTTGCGGGAAAGTACCAAGAGTAAGTTTCCCCTGAAAAGCGGATTAAATGCGGGCTGGGAATTTATGGAGCAGGTTAGACCCTCGACAGGAACTGCAGACCAGAAAGAATCCTATCAGGTTACGTTACCCCATATGGATAACCTGTTCCCGAATCAGACAACTTTACCAGAATTTCAGCGGGTTATCCTGAGTTTTGAATATCAGGCATGGCAGCTAGGCATGCGCGTACTGTCGTGCTTTGCCGATAAGCTGGGCTTTCCAACTGAATTTTTTACGGACGCTCACGCCCGTGACTCCGAGCACTTCCAGAGTACGTTGCGCTTGTTGCATTACTTGCCGATGGTACGAAGTGATCAGGCTGAAGGCATGTGGCGCGCCGGAGCCCATACCGACTTTGACTGTTTGACCATGGTCTTTCAGAAAAGTGGTCAGGGTGGTTTGCAGGTGTGTCCGGGAAAAGATGCGATGAATGAAGGACAGCAACAACCTTCATGGACGGATGTTATCCCGCAGGATGGGCTGATCACCTGTAACATCGGTGATATGTTGATGCGTTGGAGTGACGATAAGCTAAAATCGACGCTGCATCGGGTGCGAATGCCCAGAGCCGATGAATATCAGGGGGCACGTTATAGCATGGCGTACTTCTGTCAGGCGAACAAAGATATCATAATTCAGGGACCGGAGAAAAAGTACGCAAAAATCAGTGCTGAAGATTACTTGCTGCAACGGATTAATGCGAATTTCGCCTCCTGATTTGTGTGCTATCAATCTAAAGTACGAAAGCCTGAACCCTGTGTAAAGTCTGGCAGGGCTCAGGTTTAATAGCTCAGGTTTAATAGCTCAGGCAGGGTGAACCGGGCTTACCGCGTTTTGCCTTTTAGGATACGGCGTTTCATCTGGTATCTTAACCATGCGCCGTAACCGGAGGAAACCTTTCCACCCAAACCGTCCTGAAGGCTCCAGTGATCATTCCACGGTGCTGGAACCCGTTGTGCATTCACGTAGAAATTCACACAGCTTTCAAGATTGAGTTTTTCCCAATTCCGGTAGACAAAAGTGAGCTCGGAACTGGTGATACTCACATAGGGAGCACTTTTGTTTAGCGGCTCCTTGAATGCCACTTTGGTCAAGTCGCCCATGCCATCCAGTACAAAGTGGATTTTTGCCCCCCCGGTCGTGAACGCGGGTTGGGTTGCGATCATCTTGATGCCGTGCTTACAGGCTTTTCGAATTGACTTGGACCATTGCAATTCAATCAAGTCGCGTCCATCGCGCTTTTCTTTTTTCAGTTGGGATTCATTCAGGTTGAATACCGTGTTGGGGGCGAATGAAGAGTTCATCAAGGTGTCATGATACACCTGCTGAAACATTTTTTGATTCGTACTGTTGCTACGAGGCCGCTGTTTCCCGGTATAGTCGATGACATGGCTGCGTTTGTTGCTATTGCTGAGATCGCGAATACCCCGGAAGGCATTGCCATTCCCGATACCAAAATGGTTGTTGTACTCATCGCAATAATTACTATGCAGCGCCTGCATGTAAATCGATTGGCACCGTCCAGGATGAATGCCATAGATCAAGTCGCCCCGGTTCATATCGTAGTTATGAGAAAACTGGCTCATAAACAAAGGTACTTGTCGTTCCGGGTAACTTGGCGTCAAATTCGGATAGGTGTAAATCAAGTATTCCAACGCGTCGTAATATTTTTTACGCTTGTCCTTCGGAATTCCGTTTAATGATTGCAAGATCCACTCTTTGGGTTTGGGGTTTGAGTCTTTCACCAATGAATAAAGCTCGGTTAGTGAGCTTTGCTTTTGAAACCCGGTCGCTTTTTCAATTCGCACATTCTGGTTTACCGCTTTAACTTTCTTGTCAAACGTACTGAAACTCCACATAGATTCCTCGACTACTTGGCATCGTCCCCGGAAATTTGGCTCTCGTTCAAATTGAGCAACGGGACTGGTTGATTGATAGAAACTGTTATTGTTTGGATCTGTGCCGCTGAAGACCTGTTCCTTGATGTTGCGTATGGTCAACAAGGTGTGAAGTCGTGCGTCAGACTGTCCTGTTCTTTAAAAGCGCGCTTTTGGGCGAAATACCCTCAAGAAATATTGCAGAATGTAAGTGTGTGTAATTAAGTGTGCCATGCAGCTCGTTGCCGTAGATACCCGATTGGTTGCAGACTATTCTGTGATTGATGAACGTTGCCACTAAATAATCCGGTATAAATCCATACCGAATTGGCATTGGCTGTTGGAGCAAGTCGATAGAGGAGTCGTCATGTCCGGTATTGTTGACCTTGAAGTTTTGTTGCAAACCTTACAGCCAACCTTGATGGATGTTGAATATGTGTTTTGCACAGTGCACGGCGAGTTGGCAGATTATTTACACCTGAATCCGATTGCAACTTTTTCGGAACCCGAAGGACTCACCTTGGTGCTGCCGCAATCTGTGGCACAGAATGCGGGATTGAAGTTTGAGTCCAGCTTCAGGCAGATTCTGCTGAAGGTACACTCCAGCCTTGAGGCTGTGGGTTTGACTGCCGCCGTGTCATCTGCGTTGGCGAAAGACGGTATCAGCGCCAACGTTATCGCGGCTTATTATCATGATCATATTTTCGTGCCGTCAGAAAAAGCCTCACAGGCCCTGGAAGCACTTCTGCGAATTGCTCAGCGTACTGTTTAACTCAATCAGGCTCGCGGCGTTTTACCTGTCCAGTTCTTGTATGCTTTAGAGAAGGCGCTCCGGTCGCGGTATCCCAGTTTCGATGTAACCTCTTCAATACTGAGTTCTGGGTCGGAAAGGTAAATTGTAGCCAGTTCCAATCGGGTTTTTTCCAGCAGCAGGCGAAAGGTTGTGTTTTCGTTGGCAAGCCGTCTATCAAGTGTCTTTTCACTGATCGCGAAATGATCGGCGACTTTTACCTTGGTGTGCTCACCGTTTTCCAGTCTCGCTCGTATAGCAATTTTAACTTTGTCGGTAAAATATGCCTGCCCGGAAAAGTGCAGGGTATTGAGTTTGGCCCGGAGGTGTTGATGGTACTCTGAGTCTGCACTGTGTAAGGGGGCTTTACTGAGCGCCATCGGAATAATCAGGCAGGTTCTGGCGGCACCAAAAGTCGGGGTGAGGTGCAAGTATTGCAGGTATTTTTTTAAGTCGGTCAGCGGTTGATGTGCGAAGCAAATCTCGATGTTCTGATACTCATCTTTGATGACCCAGCGCAGGTAATTTGCCAGTATGGCAATTGCACCTTCTCCTACTATGTGTGCTCCTGCTTCGGTAAACGTATTTTCAATCGTTACAACCAGCGTGTCTCCTTGTTCTGATACCTCAATCTGAATCAAGTTATGGTACGCCCCTGGAAAGACCGCAACACTTTCAAATGCCTTCTGAATTGTACCTGCTGTCATAAAAAGGTAGCCGAGGCCATTAAATACATTTGGTGAAATAAAAGGTGCGAGCTTAAGACCGATTTCGACATCCTTGACGAGGTTGATAACGGTGTTCAACGTTAACTTTGCATAGTCATTGTCCTTGCGCTCGTGTAGATGAAGGGCGGCGTCATCAATAAAAGCTGCCAGGGATGAAGACAGGTCTATACCTTTAGTGTCCACCAGTTGCAGCAGCATGGTGAACAGATTGTTTTGGGGCTCTTGCATATCATTATTTTTGTAGTGATTTGGAATTTTGGAAAAAATATCCTTGCTCAGGTGCGTAAATTAACGTGACTTGGTAGTCAATTACAATGGGGTGTCCAAAAAAGACACAGCCCTGTCGGTTGTTAGACATAGTTGTTTTTTAATCAGCACGCCATAGTGGCGGCTTTTAAAACAACTAAAACAACTAGCAGGGCAAGGGTATGATCTTAAACGGGCGAGTATTCGCTGTTATTTGCAGCGTAGGCTCCTTCATTGGCGTGGGAGACGCTAGCGCCGAACTTGAACAGTTGGCGGATATGGATTTGCGCGAACATACGGGTCAAGCATTCATCGCGATTGATCAAAATCGGTGGGAAAATCGGGATTATATCCGGGTTAACCTGGGGATGGACATTGCCGTGCAAATGAATGCTGACGACGTTAAATTGGGAGAGTATCACCGTTATGAGAACGGTGATGCTTGCCATGATTGTAATGGCTCAGAATCCGGTCTTGAGGCCCAACCGGCAGACTTGTGGTTAAAAAACTTTTCGCTGGGAACCATTGCAGAGGAAAATGGAGTGCAAAGTGATGGGCAGTATTATCAAGCGGGACAGGTTGTTCCCTTTAATATCACTGATCCGTATCTGGAATTCGCATTGGAAGATAATGTGCCAATCGGTATTCGTTTGGGATTTCGTGGGGCCCAGGGCGTTTTAGGTGCGAATATTCTCAGTTTAACGGGAAATTTACCTGTCGATATCAAAGATACCGCCCGTGCGTTACGTGATGCACCAAACCGACCCTGGTGGATTGATGTCGCTGGTGCTCTATTAGGCAATACGCCAGTCGAGTCCAAAGCTCAACTGGTTACGGGGCCGAATGGTTCGGCAGGGAATTATGACTATTCTACGGGTGGGATTCTCGATCCAGTGCGCGCTAGCTGGATAGGCATTCCGGATGGCGCACCATTTTCGATTGGCCCGATTTTTCTGATTGGGACCATTAATTTTGCAACAGATAGCTGTAACTTGTTTGGTATCCCGACCTGTTTTCCACTGAGCATTTATCAGAGTATTGATATTGGTGAGCGACAAAACGATAACACGTATAAACCTGTCGATGGTTTATTTTCCTCCTTTCAAACACAGGATTTGAACTGGTTTAATCCAGACACTGCCCGTGCTGTCACGGCGACTCAGGGTGCGTTTCTAAATATTCCCGACGGCGGTATAGAGCTCAAGTTAAGCGAAGCTTTTAATGGGTTGCCAAGGCAACGGGTAGAGTATATTGATCGTGGGGTTGGTTTGTTCTGAAAAGATCATGGTATAGATTGTGCGGGCTTTATTGAACCAGAAGCGCGTATTGTACTAATAGTTTCTCAGCGTTTTGCCGGGGACATTGTATTACCTGAGCGGATATCGCGTTCTGCTATATTCATTAATTTTAATAGCGCGATAGCTTCATCTTTGCGCTGAGCTTGGTGTTCTGATTCAATTCTATAAACTGGTTTTCCACTTTGAGTGATTGTAATTGGCTCCTCCAAGTCTAATTTGGCGGCATTCTGTTTGAGATAACTGATGGTTTCAATTCTCATGTCATTTCCAAAGCATCACTGATTAATGAGTCTGATTATAGTTCATAAATGGACTGATTAAAACATGCGCTATTCAATGTTATGTTCTACCTTCAGGACTAAAAAAGGGCCAGGTGGAGGATGCCTGGCCCGAAGGGCTGTTTTATGGAGTGTGTTCACTCCCAGCCGTCAGCAAAAGGAATTAGCTTTTTGAGGTTTGTGTTCCGAGTGGTGCGGTCAAAGTGTCCATCTCTTGTGCGTTGCTGGTTTGTTCGACGCTGTCTTTGGCGAGATAACGTCTGACCAGATAATAAAATACCGGAGTCAGCATCAAGCCGAAGAGGGTTACCCCGATCATGCCGGAGAATACCGCTACGCCCATTGCCTGGCGCATTTCTGCACCGGCACCGCTTGAGAAAACCAGAGGTACTACGCCCATGATAAATGCGAGTGAGGTCATCAGGATCGGGCGGAGTCGTAATTTACTGGCTTCGACCACTGCTTCGAACAAGGGCAGACCCTGATCTTCTTTCTCTTTGGCGAACTCCACGATCAGGATGGCATTTTTCGTGGCCAGCCCCACAAGTACAATGAGCCCGATCTGGGTGAAAATGTTGTTATCACCCCCGTGAATAATTACGCCAGTGATTGCTGATAATAATGTCATGGGCACAATCAGGATGATCGCCAATGGCAGTGACCAGCTCTCGTATTGGGCAGCCAGCACCAGAAATACCAGCAATACGACTAATGGAAAGACATAAATCGCCGAATTGCCCGCCAGGATCTGTTGATAGGTCAGGTCGGTCCATTCGAATGTCATGCCGTTAGGTAATTCTGCTTCGAGTAGTTTAGTCATCGCGGCCTGCGCCTGACCGGAGCTGAAACCGGGCCCTGCTGCACCGTTGATTTCGGCTGTTGGATAGCCGTTGTAGTGCATTACTCGATCCGGTCCTGCCGTGTGGTTCACATCCACGAACGACGCCATGGGAATCATATCACCCTGATTATTGCGCACTTTCAAACGGGCAATCTGATCGGCCTCAATTCGGTAATCCTGCTCTGCTTGTACGTTTACCTGATAAGTGCGGCCAAAGAGGTTAAAGTCATTCACGTACAGGGAACCAAGATACACTTGCATGGTTTCGAAAATATCGTTTAAGGGCACACCATGGGTCATGGCTTTGGCGCGATCCACGTCCACGTCGATTTGCGGAACTTTCACCTGAAAACTGGAGAATACACCGGTGAGTTCCGGGGTTTGCCATGCTTTCATGATGACTTTTTGAGTTTGAGCAAAAAGTTCGTCGTAACCAAGACTGGCCCGATCTTCAACTTGCAACTTGAAGCCGCCAATGGTGCCCAGTCCACGGACAGGTGGTGGCGGGAATATGGCAACAAATGATTCCTTGATGTTACCAAACTGCTGATTAAGTTGTCCTGCAATGGCATCAGCCGACAGACTTGGGTCTGTCCGTTCTTCAAACGGTTTCAGCGTGACAAAGACAATACCGGCGTTGGGACTGTTGGTGAAGCCGTTAATCGATAGACCCGGAAAAGCAACTGCCGACTCCACACCGGGGTGTGCCATGGCGATGCTGGACATCTCGCGAATTACGGACTCCGTGCGATCCAGACTTGCGGCGTCTGGCAACTGAGCGAAAGAGACCAGATATTGCTTATCCTGACCCGGTACAAAACCGCTTGGCGTCGCAGAAAATTGTTGATAGGTGAGGGCCAGCAGACCGCCATATACGATGACGACAATCGCACTGCCACGAATCATTCGTTTGACACCGAAAGTGTATACGTTCGAAAGCCCTTCGAAAAAGCGGTTGAATGGTGCGAATAACCAACGTCCAAACAGCTTATCCATGATCCGGGTCGGCAAGTCTTTTTTATCCCGATGATCTTTCAACAACACTGCTGCTAACGCAGGGCTCAGGGTGAGTGAGTTGAACGTCGAAATGATCGTCGAGATGGCAATTGTCAACGCAAACTGTTTATAAAACTGCCCAGTCAGACCCGATATAAACGCAGTGGGTATAAATACGGCGCTCAGTACCAGTGAGGTGGCGATGATGGGGCCGGTAACTTCGCGCATCGCCTGTTGGGTTGCTTCAAATGGGGTTTTGCCCAATTCTATATTCCGTTCCACATTTTCAACGACCACAATGGCATCATCAACCACGATACCGATTGCCAATACCAGCCCAAAAAGTGAAAGCGCATTTAGAGAGAAGCCGAACAGGTGCATTACCGCAAAGGTACCCACAAGTGATACCGGTACGGCGACCAGCGGGATAATCGAAGCTCTCCAGGTTTGCAGAAACAATACCACTACGATTACGACGAGAACGATGGCTTCAAGCAGGGTTTTCACGACCGCTTTGATCGAGCCTTTTACAAAAACTGTTGGGTCATAAACAATCGAGTAATCGACGCCATCGGGAAAGGTTTCCTTGAGTTCGGCCATTGTCGCGCGAACATTATCGGATATTTCGATTGCATTGGAGCCAGGCCGCTGAAATATGGGCAGGGCTGCAGCCTGCTTGTTGTTCAGCAAGGAGCGTAATGCATAGGAATTTGCGCCCAGTTCAATACGGGCGATGTCTTTCAGGCGCGTTACTTCGCCATTGGAACCAACACGAACGATGATGTTTTCAAACTCGGACTCGGACTGTAAGCGACCTTTTACATTGATGAGTAATTGATAGTCACTGGTGCTGGAGGCTGGCGGTGCACCAATAGCACCCGCAGCGGCCTGTCGGTTTTGTTCCCGAATGGCCCGGATTACATCGCCGGTCGTTAGTTTCAAACTGGCGACCTTGGCCGGATCCAGCCAGATGCGCAGGGAATAATCGCCCGCTCCGAAAACTCGGACTGCGCCGACCCCGTCAATGCGAGATAACTCATCCTTGACTTTCAGTACCGCGAAATTAGACAGATATAACATGTCATAGCGGTCATCCGGTGAGGTGATATGTACCACCATGGTCAGGTCGGGTGAGGATTTTTCCGTCACGACACCTTGTTGCTGCACTTCAGTTGGTAACCGTGGCAGGGCACGACTGACCCGGTTCTGGACCTGTACCTGAGCATTATCGAGGTCGGTGCCCAAGGCAAAGGTGACTGTTAGGCTCAATCTGCCATCCGCTGTGGATTGAGATGACATATAGAGCATGTTCTCCACGCCGTTGATTGCCTGTTCAAGTGGCGATGCAACGGTTTGTGCAATGACTTTCGGGTTGGCCCCGGGATAATTAGCGGTAACCACGACCGTGGGGGGCACCACTTCAGGGTATTCCGTGATCGGTAGCTGGAATACTGAAATGGCCCCGGCAATAAAAATCAGGATAGAAAGTACCGCCGCGAAAATCGGGCGGCGGATAAAGTATTGAGAAAAATTCATATATCTACTCCGAACGCTATTCTTCTGCGTAACCGGTATTAACCGCGCGGATCCGTTGCCAGTGCCGGGGATTTTAATGCTGCACCCCGTTGATCTGCAGTTAATGGCGCTGACAGCCGTTGCATGCTGTTCTCTACCAATTGTTGTTCATCGCGCAGTGTTGCGAGGTCATCCGGACTAAACATGGCGACAGTCTCCGGTTGCACTTGTACCCCGGGACGCACCCGTTGCAAGCCATTCACGACGATAATGTCGCCCGCCTCAAGGCCACTGCGGATAATACGCATATCGTTAACTTTTGGTCCCAGTTCAATGCCCCGGTACTCAACATGATTCTCTTCACTCAAAACAAGAACGTATTTGTTATTCAAATCCGTACCAATTGCTCTGTCCGTGACCAGCACGGCGTTGTACGGCGCTTGTGCTGCAAGCTTGATTCGGGCAAACAATCCGGGAGTGAACCGGTGTTCCGCATTACTGAATGTGGCTCTTACTCGGATGGTTCCGGTTTGCGGGTTGACCTGATTATCGATAAAGTCGAGCGCGCCGAGGTGTGAGTAATCCTGTTCGTTTGCCAATTGCAAAAAAGCCGGGGATTTGTACTCGCCGAGATCTCCCATGCTGTCACCTTGATACAGGGTTTGGTATTTCAGGTATGACTGCTCATCCGCATCAAAGTAGGCATAGACTTCATCCACTGAAACCAGACGGGTCAGTTCGGTCACACCGGCGGTAACATAATTGCCTTCAGTGATCTGTGCGTTTGAAATCCGGCCTGAAATCGGTGCCGTGACCCGAGCGTAGCTCAGGTTGAGCTCTGCAGACTGAAGTGCAGCGTGGGTTGCTTCCACATTGGCTGCAGCCTGATCCCGCTCCGCAGCGCGATTGTCCAATTGCTCTTCAGAAATTGCATTTTGCTTGCGCAGGGATTCTGCTCGTTTCAGATCATTTTTAGCCAGGGACAGACGGGAAAACGCGGCTTTAAGTTCAGCGGTCAACCGCGATACTTCTGCTTTGTAGGGTTTTTCATCGATTGCGAAAAGTAAATCACCTTTCTGTACGAGAGATCCTTCGGTGAACGCAACTTGCTCGATATAGCCGGACACTCTGGGTCGCAAGACGACTGTTTCGGGGGCTTCCAGCCGACCTGTGAACTGATCCCACTCGGTTATGGTCTCAAAGAGCACCGGGGCTACGGATACTATTGGCAGCTGAGGTTGACTTTGTGCAGGTGTTTCATTGCTCGGTGCACTGCATGCGCTAACGAAAATGGCCGTAAATACCCCCAGAATAATTTTGCGAGATGTGGTGAAGCGTTCTGAATTCCGTTGTTCGTTTGAGTCCGTTGTCATGACTTTCTCCTGGAATTGATAAATCCTGCTCTTAAATGGAAACAATCTGCCGGATGGTGGTGCGGATGAATCTTCAGAATTAAAGCAACCTGTGCTGACACCCCTCTGTCAGCAGTAATTGTTTCCAGTAAAACTTTTAAACTGATTGCATTATCTGGTGGATGACCTATATCGTCTAATTTATATTTGGTACCTAAATCCTGCAATCTATATGTCTGAATCGATTCGATACGACTATAGCGACATTTAGTGTCGATGGATCACCATTTTGCACACCATGCAACTGAAACAAGCGTAATTCACTTGATTGGACTGTTTAAATTATAATCATCTCTATCGTCAACCGGAGCAACAGGCCAAAGTCTGCCTGACTCCAAATCTGGAATTTGCTTAGTCGAAGAATTTAAGTATAGGTATTTTGGTCAATGAATAAACGACAGCTTTAACCAGTCAGCCCACGGAGTTGGGTGAAGATGGTTGCTCGGAACGTTGACCTTAAGCTGATTCCCACCACGCAAGAGTTGTCCAGCAGTACGTACCAGAAAAGTTCGGATAGTTTGAATTTCCCATCGTTTCAATTCGTCATTATCGCTCAGTAGTGCCATCCAGCGTACCGTGTTATACGCCAGCACAGCGCATTGGAAAATTAATGAGCTGGCCATGAAATCATGGCTCTTGATTTGCGCCAGCCCCATTTGGTTCTTAGCTTCATCCAACCAGGTTTCACAAGTTGCGCGCTTTCCGTATGTCGTGTGTGCTTGCCAAGGAGACAACCGCTCTGTGG
Source organism: Oleiphilus messinensis (assembly GCF_002162375.1). GTDB lineage: Bacteria > Pseudomonadota > Gammaproteobacteria > Pseudomonadales > Oleiphilaceae > Oleiphilus > Oleiphilus messinensis. The sequence goes on from NZ_CP021425.1 coordinate 2,670,558, forward strand.
TTACGTAGCAGAAGTAGTCGTAAACGGGCTCATTCAGCAAGGCTTGTTGAGGGCCTTTGGTGATGAGAGCAGTTTTACGCCGCACAGCAACAAAGCGACGTGACCGCTCCCATTGACCGCATTGATGGAAAAAGTCACACTGTTCCCAATCGGTATGACCCGGTACTCGTTGCCAAGCTTGCTTGTCCAACAAAGCGGCAAGGCCTTTGAGTTTCACTTTAATCAGGTAACCATGGCGAGCCTGATCCAGCCAGTCCATGAGCTCTCCAACAAAGAATCCTGAATCACCTCGGAATAGCAGCCGCATTTTGGGTGGCATCTGCGCAGAAAGTTGCTGCATGAAGCCTACAATGCCGTTGCTGGTGTAGGTGCTGCCACTGCGCAACCATGCTTGCAAAATTTCTTTGGTGTGGCTGCAAAAGGCAACCAGTGGATGATAAGAATTAGAGCCTTTTTTCGTTGGGTTGTAGCCTTTTTCAGCACCTTCCTGTTGACCGTAAACGGTTTTGACAGTCGAGTCCACATCAATCCAGCCTCGATAGAGGGTTCCGGGCAACCAAGTACCGGACTTCAATGCTCTATGCCAAATTCCCTGACGCAAGGTGTGATTAATCTGTTCGAGCTGGGTGACATGCTTGAGCTTTCCACGACGGAAAATACGACCCAATGTACTGTCATCTGGAATCGATAGCCACCCCCCCACTTCACGCAGCACCTGATCTGCCCACACAGAAACCACCTTCCTGAGCGAAGTGGCACCGGCGATGATGCCGATAATCGTTAGGTAGATTGAGTCGCCCAAGCTGTAACGAGCCGTGTTGCCGCGTTGCAAATCAAGATGCTTCTGGCAAGCCTCGGTAAAACCGATGTGATCGAGGAAATGCATGGCAGGGATAATGCCAGCTTGACTAGTCAGCTTTTTTCCGGTGTGTTGATAGCGAATTTTTGCGGCTGGTTTTTTGGCACTTTTATGGGTATTCTTGATCATGAAAAAGGTGACTCTGATGTGCTTGGTTGTTTGATGATAACCAATTGAATCAAATCGCCTTTTTCTTTTCAAGTACAATGTTGTTTGCAGAATTTAGGTGGTATTTAATACATCATTAATGTGAATGAAATATCATATGCGTGAATGAATGGGTATACTGGTATATTGAAAGCAAGCCTGAGCAGTTCCAAAAGCCGTAGAGAAAGATGAATGAAAAATGTTGATTTAAACCTGTTGATTATCTTTGATGCCATCATGACTGAAAATTCAATCAGTTCGGCTGCGGAGCGGCTGTCCATGACCCAGCCTGCGGTTTCCAATGCAGTTGCGAGGATGCGACAAGTCTGGAACAACCCGTTATTTATCAAAGAAGGGCGGGGTATTAAGCCTACCCAGTTTGCCCTTAACCTTTGGCAGCAGATTAATTCACCGTTAACCCAGATTCGAGATGCGGTTGACCCGAAAAGTTTCGATCCGGCAACCGCCCGGCGTCGTTTCCGGGTCGCCTGCGCCGATATTATGGTGGATCTGGTCTGGTTACCGATGCGTAAATTGATAGAGCGTGAGGCACCCAATATTGATTTACATGCTATTCCATATTCCCGGCTGAACTCCCAAACCTTGCTTGCCAACGCTGAAGCTGAAATGGTCATTGGCGTGAAAGATGACCTGAGACCGTCAGACCGAAGTGAACTGCTGTTTCGGGGTGAATACGTCTGTGCAATGCGTAAAGATCACCCGCTTGCCAGCGAAGAATTGACTCTGGAGCGCTATCTTGAGGCCGATCATCTGCTCGTGTCCTTGTCAGGTGATCCGTCCGGATTTGTGGATGAGGCACTTAGTCTGATTGGCAAAAAGCGACGGGTAGCCATGACGGTAAACCACTTTGCCTCGGTACCACAGATGTTACTGGGTACGGATCTGATTTGTGTTATCGCCAATACTGTAGTGGCAAAAGCGGCGCTGGCGGGAGAGCTCCATATCACCGCACCACCGGTAAGTTTTCCGCCCACACAAGTTGCTGTAGGCTGGCACCCGAGAGATGATCAGGATCCGGGCATTATCTGGCTACGGGAGAATATCACCCGATTTGCCCGTCAGGAGTGGGAACGTTGTGGGCCGGCTTGTTGCTTGCAATCAAACATGGCAAAACTCACTCGGGAAACCCGCCCGCCGCTACAGTAGTCCTGAAATCGGGTACTGGTTAGACCGGTTCAAGCACACTCAGCGCTTTCACTGCGGCGGATGTGCGGTTTTCCACGCTGAGTTTTCGGAATATCTGTTCAAGGTGTTTGTTCACAGTTCTGGGGCTGACACCCAGAATTGTGCCGATTTCACCGTTGCTTTTGCCTTTGGCAATCCACAACAGTACTTCAGCTTCCCGGGCTGTGAGGTCCAGGCTGTCTTTTAAGCGCTCCGAATCACTCGGTTTTTGCAGGTCTACCAAGCGCAGTAGATGTTCGTTGTTTTTGGCGTTGCCAATATATTTTATCTCGACCGGTTGTTCATTGATCTTCAACATCAGGCCTTTGTCTTTGTTGAAGTGGCTGGACAGTACGAGTTGAATCTGATTTTTGAAGGTATTTCGGTGGATGAGCAGGGCACTCAGCATTATCTTGATGTTCATATCGCCTACCGTCAGGCTTGTTTGAACGCCATCGAATATTTGACCAAGTTTGGTTATACCAAAGCACAAGCCTATGCGATTCTGGGAGTGGCACCTGTTCAGGGCCATATTAGTGGTGTGGTGGATATTCCTAACGCTTGTGCCACGTTATGGTTGCCTACGGATATCTTTGAATTTGATGTTCAACCTAATGCGGATGGACCGGAAATCAAGCTTGATGGCAGTGTTGATATTCCGTTGTCCCTGGATAAATAAGGAGTCTTGATATGCCAGTGTACGATTACAAATGTCGAGAGCATGGCTTGTTTCATGAGCTAGCAACGCTTGAGGGCAGTGCGCAACCCTGTGCCTGTCCCTTGTGCGGTGTTCCAAGCCCGAGAGTGATCATGATTCCGCCACAGGTGCTTGCAATGGCCCCGGAACAGCGCAGGGCGCGGGCCGTGCAAGAAAAAGCAAAGCATGAACCTATTGTTTCGACGCTGGATTCTCGAGCCGAGGCGAGTGACAAGGCTGATTTTTACCGGCGAAAAGAAGCAACGGGTAGTCATGGCAGACAGCAGCCGGGTCAGTGCGGCTGCAGCCATGAACATCGATCGGATCAATCGTCTTTAAAACAACAGGTGGTTTTCTTGCCGGATGGCAGCAAAATCTTCCCCTCCCAGCGACCGTGGATGATCAGTCACTAACTGATAGCAGTCACTAATTTGATGGCAAGCATCTGGCCAACAGGGATGTGGCTGGCTTATCAACAAGGTTCTCGGTAGTTGTTCTACTGGTGTCCCCGGAAGATGATTGTTGCAGTATTGATTGAGGTTGATTTATTTCCCCGTGTCTCATCCCTATTCATTTGCGCTACAATGATGTTTTGTCCTCGGAGGTAAGGGGGAAAAATGAACATAAATTACGTTGCGCTAGCCGCGCTGTTTTCGTTGTTTATGAGCATTCGGGGTATTGCTGCACCATTAAGTATCTGTATCGTTGACATTGAAAAATGGGGTGAAGAGGATAAGCTGACCGGAGAAATCAAGGGGGTATATCCAGATCTGTTTAATGTGTTCCAGAAGCGTAGTGGTGTCGAGGCTATTCGTCGTCTTGCCCCTTACCCCAGGGTGATTGAATCATTGAATAGTGGTGTATGTGATATTAGCATCACCTTGATTGCGACCGGCTCGAATGATATCCAGACTGGTAGCGAGCTTTACACGATACGAAGAGGTGTAATTTCTGCTCGCGATTTGCCTATTACTCAATACAATCAAATGCGAGGTTTACGGGTTGGCGTGATTCGACATGCAGCAGTTACCGCGCAGTTTGATAATGATAAGAATATTGAAAAACTTGGGTCCGTGAAGTATCGGAACCTCTTGAATATGTTGTCCTTGGGCCGTATCGATGCCGTTGCAGGTGATATCGATATCATGTACGCAATCGTAGAAACCGAACCCAATCTGGCACCTTTTGCCGAGCCATTAGTCTTGAGTGAGCTGCCGATTAATTTCATGATGTCTCGAAAATCAGCCTATCTGGTTCGGTTTGCGGAGTTTGATGAGCTGTTTCTCAGACTGAAGGAGGAGGGGGTTGTCAGAAAAATAGTTCACGAGTGGCTGGACACAGAAGACTGAGGCCTGTTGACGTTTCAGGCTCAACCCTTTGGGCCAGCGCTATTTTAAAGCTTCTGCTATTTGTGACAGCTCACTTATGAGGTCACATTGTTGGTGCAGGAATAACAGCTCCTGATCATCGGTAAACAGTATCTGTTCTAACTGAGCCAACCGCAAATCCAGATCACCCTCGATTTCAGGGGCAGTCCCTTCCATTGGTTTGAAAGTCAACGTTTCGGTTTTGAACATATCGTTGATACGGCGACTGTTTTTGGCTTGCTGGATCAGGTGGCTCAGTTTGGACATAAATTTCGAACAGTGTAATCAGTAAAGCGTCATAGGGTAGCGGCCCCAGGCTTTGATTGCAATAAATGTTGCATTCACGATGTGGAGCCTTCGGATTGCGGCTTTTGTGCTTCATCGGCTTGACCATGGGCAGGTTTGCTTCCCGTGTAGTCGGTGAGGTGCTCACAGGTTTTTTTCATTTCCTCACCCATTACCTGCTCCAGTGTGATAAAGAGCTTGCTGTACTGACTGCTGAATTTGATGTCTTCTGTCAGTGATTGCCAGGCCTCATAGAGCTCATCCTGGTGTCGTTTCTCGATATCGACGAATGCTGCTTTTACGATATCAGCATGGCGCTTGTTGAAGCCGAGACCCATTAAAACCTGCCCGCCCAACTCAAGGGCTGAGTGATAGGTTTCTGCAATAATATGATCTGCACCGGCTTGCCGGAGTTGGTAAAGGTGGCCCCGATCAAAAGCGCGGGCCATTACTTTAACATGGGGATGGTGTCGTTTTACCGTTTGGGTGATTTCAACGGAACGGATTTTATCATCGATTGCGATGACGATGCACGCTGCATTGTCAATTCCGGCGGTGTGCAAGAGATCCAGCCGGGAGGCATCACCGAAGTAGCCTTTCATATCAAAGCGTCGGACATTTTCGACTTGGGTAATCTCGTGATCCAGCACCACGGTGTGGATACCGTTGGCGACAAGGAGTCGGTTTATGATTTGGCCAAAACGTCCAATACCGGCAATAATTACCGTTCCCTGTTCAGTGATTTCATCTGTCTCTGGGTCATTCTTTTTATGTTCAAAGCGCGGCAGGATGTAACGATCAAAGGCAATAAACAGGGCGGGTGTGAAGACCATGGATAAAGCCACAACAAGGGAAAGAAGTTGTACTGTGGCGTGATCAAGCACATGGTTTTGTGCTCCAAAATTCAACAGTACAAAGCCGAATTCACCCGCTTGTGCAAGTGAAAGCGAAAACAGCCAACGGTCACTGCCACGAATTCGGAAACTAAAGCCCAAGAGCAACAATATGGTAAATTTTATTGCCATGATACCCAGTGTAAGGCCAATTACTGAGAAAAAATTATCAAACAACAGGTTAAACTGAATACCTGCCCCAACTGTAATAAAGAATAATCCCAATAATAATCCCTTAAAGGGCTCTATCGTGCTTTCTAACTCATGTCGGAATTCACTGTTTGCCAGCACGACACCGGCAAGAAATGCCCCGAGGGCCGGTGATAAACCAACAAGACCCATCAGCGCTGATATCCCGATAATCAGCATCAGTGCGGTCGCAGTGAAGATTTCCCGCAAGCCTGATTTGGCGACAAACTTGAACAGCGGGTGGCAGAAATAGTGACCACCCGCGATAACTAATGCCACTGCACCTGCCATCACCAAACCGTAGGGCCAGCCTGAAAGGTGATTGGCGAGACTGATATCCGAGTGAGTCTCCCCGCCTAGGCCAGCACCCGATTGAGCGGCAGCATCCATCAACTCCGGTACCGCGAGTAGTGGTATCAAGGCAAGCATCGGGATGACCGCAATATCTTGAAAAAGCAGTACTGAGAATGCTGAGCGGCCACCGTCTGTTTTACTGAGTTGTTTTTCATCCAGGGTCTGCAACACAATTGCAGTGGAAGAAAGCGCAAAAATGAGACCGATTGTCAGGGCAACGTTAAAACTCTGATCAAAGACATTGATTGCAAGCAGGGTGACTGCGAGTGTGGTTCCGGCGACTTGCAGTCCACCCAGGCCCAGCAAACGGTTACGCATGTGCCAAAGCATCTTTGGCTCAAGTTCCAGGCCCACCAAAAACAGCATCATTACCACACCGAACTCCGCAAAATGCTGAATCGTTGCGGTCTCTTCTCCGACTAACCCGATCATCGGGCCGATGATAACGCCTGCTACGAGATAGCCGAGTACAGACCCCAGACCAAATCGTTTAGCAATAGGCACGGCAATGATTGCGGCGATGAGATAGATAAAGGCTTGAATAAAGTAGCCAGTCATAAGTGGGCCCTTTCTTGATTTCGTAATTTTTTAACAATCAGTGGTATTGAGATTACTTGACCCTGATGTTACTTCAGGGTTTATGCTGCTGAGCAGATTATAGCGTTGAAAGGGAAATAACATGAAGGCCATTATCGAAACAACTTTGCCGGTGTCGGCTAAGGTTGTGTGGAGCCAGGTTAAACTGAGTCGTACTTTGCAGTACATCTGCAGTGGTTTATTGCGGTTTGGCGAAGCACAACAGTTTCCGAAATGCTGGGAGCCGGGACAAATATTGACAACGCGGTTGTACCTTTTCGAATTTATACCATTGTGGAAACACCAGCTTCGATTTTGCGCAGTGGATGATATAAATTTGCAATTGGTGACTGAGGAAGGCGGCGGGTTGGTGAAAGTCTGGAATCATACTATCGAGGTTCAAACCTGTAACCTGAAGGACTGCCAGATCCGGTCCGAACATTGCCATTATCGTGATATCGTGGAAATTCAGGCTGGTATGCTCACCCCACTTATCTATGGTTTTGCTCATCTTTTGTATCGTTATCGACAAAAGCGGTGGCAAAATTGGGTGAAGAAAAATTAGGGTCGGAATTTCGAAAAGAGGCTTGAAGGGACGTTACCGTTTCTTGGTTTATTCTGCTGCATTGTTGTTGTTTAAGTGACAGCAGCAGACCTAAATCAAAGTTGATTAGTGGTATTGCGGAGTATGTGAGGCGTTATGCATACCTCGGCTGGCCACGATATAAACCTTTGAATTCCAGGTCACCTTCGAATCGCCTGTAGGTTCTGCCACAGTATTCTATGAGCTCATCCATGTCCTGTTTTTGTGCGTCGGCGTATTCGTTTGGTGCGTTTGTGCTGGGTTCTGCAGATTTCCCGGTAAACGCTGTCACATTATTTCGTGCGCTGTCGATGGATCTGACTTTCTGTGTTTTACGGACGAAAGTTTTGCCCGCAAAATTTAAAAGTTCTTCGTAGGCTTGAAGCAGTTCGTCAGACTCGGTTAATTCTACGTAATCTCCCAGTAATTCAATGAATTGCGGGTGTGAGAGTTTCAATTTAATATCCAGTTCTTCTTGGGTAATCTGGATACAGGTACGGGCTGCACGGATTGCGGATGGGTTCAACATCCAGTTTTTATCACTCATAACATCTCCTGCTCTAGATGGGATAAGGTGAAAGTGTGTTTATAATTCTGAGTATCCACTTAAAGCAGAGCAACAGGTGTGCCAAGTAGATTTTTGCTGATGCTCTATCTTGTTGAAAAATATACAAATATTTCAAAGTGTAAGTGCGTGTAACGGTGTGTAATTGAGACTGTTTGTATTCTGGCGTGTGTACGGGGGGGCAGGTATATTCGGGGCAGTGCGGTGGAAGTGAAAGCGGTAGGTGTATTGGTGCAGGCTAAAGAGTACGAGAGCCCGTAACGGGCTCTCGTGAATTCGCTGCGATTATACTTTCTTACCTGCTGTAAGGCTGTATCCAACAATGCCTTGGTTGCCAGCGGTATTTTTCTTGTCTGCTGCTGTGTACGCCATAGTCAGCTGGGAGTAGCTAATTGCCAGGTTTTCGAATGGAGGGCCAGAATCGCCAGCAGACATGCTGTAAGAGCTGATGATGGCATCTTCCAGTTCGTATTTAACATACTCTTCTACTTTATCTGCGCCGGTTTTCACTACGGTAATGACAACTTTTTTACCGTCTGAGCCCACCAAAGCTTCCTGGAACAGACCGGATGAAGCGCCATCCATTACTTTGCTGACCGAAACTTCGCTCATATTCGGGCGTGTCGCTTCACGGTTTGACATGTTGCCGGCTTCCATGGTGATCCCACGACCCACACCAAATTGCAGGTTTTCCAGCTTTATCCAGTCAGTGTAGCCTTCAGCTGTTACGTTACCTTTGATTGATCCGCCGTCCCATTCTAAGAAAATAGCCATTTTGTTCACCTTTAAATTCAGTTCAATTATGTGTTTGTCTTACTCTTTAAGTTCCGCTTAACTCAGTGTTCGTTTAGCTTGTTTAAGCAAGGTTACTTATAAAGGCGAGGAACGGACGGTCAAACCCTCATTCTTTTTTGGTTTAATACAAAAATTACTTTGAGCGGGTTGATAGTGCTAACCCGCGCACAATGAAAATGTTAATACGGTCTCAAAAAGCAGGGCTGGTTGATAGTCATAGGTGGCTGGCGTTACTGAAGCGAACCCGAAATCGGTTTGAGGTTATGTCCGGATTCATGCTTATGTGTCGCATCTGCGGTACAGTTGTGTCGCATCTGCGGTACAGTGTTTACAAAGAGACCACCGATCTTTGGTAATCTGCTCAACAAGCTGCCGCATCCAGATTAAACCCGGGTCACGATCATGGCGCGTATGCCAGAACAGATAGACGCTAATGGGGTCGAGTTCCAAAGGAACATCTGTGAGCCAGATGCTTTCATCGAATGCCGGATTACCCACTGCAAACTTCGGGAGTACGGCAATCATATTACTGTTTCGGAGTAGATTGGGTACTGCGGGGAAGTGGTTTACGGTAACGGCAACGCGCCGTTTCAATCCTTGTTGCTGGAGCACTTGGTCGATAATGCCGGAAGGGTGCCCGGAAAGGGAGACCAGTAAATGCCGCTCTCCGGTAAATTGCTCAAGTGAGATTTGTTTCCCCGCAAGTGGGTGGTGGGCGCCCATGGCGAGCACATACTCACCATCAAACAACCAAATACTGCGTAAGCTGTGATCATGTCCGTTAAGTTTCCCGATGGCCAGATCGACATGGGCTTCCCTTAGTTGTTCGTAGGCGGATTCTGCCGTATAGGGCACCGCATGCAAATCAACACCCGGTGCCAGCTTCTCCAATTGGCAAGCAAGAGGTTGCCAAATCAGCTCGACCATAACGTCTGCTACAGCGATGCGAAACTTGCGTTTAGAGTCAATTGGATCGAAATGACTGGAACTCACGGCATGAGAAAGGTCATGCATCGGATCACGTACCTGATCCCAGAGGCTCCGGGCAAATGAAGTGGGTTCTATCAAACGACCTTTCTTGACGAAAAGCGGGTCATTCCATACTTGCCTCATTCTGGAGACCGCATTGGAGACGGCAGGCTGAGTCATGGCCAATCGATCTGCAGCTCGGGTAATCGAGCCTTCAGTCATAATGGCATCAAAAATATACAGCAGTGTGAGTTCCTGGTTCTTCATATGTTCTGCTACCCGGCTCGGTTTCGTTGATCCATGTGTTTTTATAACTTTACCGCAGTACTCATAGTTAATTGTATGCGCAATTAGGTTGAGATGCCTTTTAATATTAAATGATGTGATGAATGCACACAAAAATATAAATATATATGATGTAATTTATATCGAACATGAATTGGATCCATCAAGGAAAAATGAGCAATATAGTGGTCATGATAAATATGATTAAGAAGATAAATAGCACAACTCTGACTTACAGGGCGTGTGCCAGAGCCTGAAAGAGGAGCTTTCGATGATAGAATCCATTGCACAAACAACTACAGCAATCCAACATGTGACGGAAGCCGAATTTGCTGATATTGTGAAGTCGTCACAATCTCCAGTATTGGTTGACTTCTGGGCAGAGTGGTGTGGACCGTGCCATGCGATCGCGCCGATTCTGGAAGATTTAGCGGATCAATTTGCAGATGATATCAAGGTCGTGAAAATTAATGTCGATGAAAATCAGGAGATCGCGGCTGAACTCGGCATTCGTAGCATTCCAACCCTTAAAATATTCAAAAATGGCGAAGCAGTGGCCAGTCACAGTGGTGTTGCAGCTAAATCCCACCTGGCCGAGTTTATTCGTAAGACGCTGTAGTTGAAAAACAATATGTAGTTGTTGAAAGATTATAGTCGTTAAACGATAAGCGACACTACGGAGTTGGCGAGTGGCAATGCGTTAAGTCGTGATATTTTGCGGTGTTAGATATTGTGTGAGCAGGCAGACAAGCTCATCGTGAATGATGGGCTTGGCCAGAATGCCATTACTGCCAGCTTGTTCCAGCATTGCAAGCTCATCAGGCGCATCGCTCGCTGTGAATGAAATGATGGTGCCTTTATAGCCGCGCTGACGTAATTCATTGATCGCCTCTGGACCGCTCATAACTGGCATATGGTGATCCATCAAGATAACGTCAGGGTGCTGACGCAATGCTTTTTTCACTGCAATTTGGCCGTTTTCTGCAAAGTCAACCGTTACGCCGAAACGTTTTAGTACTAATCGCATTAGCGCTTGGTTGGCGGGGTTGTCTTCTGCAACCAGTATAGTGCCATTGAATTGGACGTTCTCTTCGATATCCAACGCGGGTTTGGCTACTTTAGGCAATTCCGGAACGGCTGGCAATGCATCTTCAGAAAGCCAACGCGTGTCAATGAGTGCTCCAGTTGCGATATCCAGAGAATAAGTGCTTCCCTCATACCGGGTGCTGTTAATAGTCAGGGCGCCACCAAGCATTTCTGCCAGCCGATGGACCAATGACATTGCCAGCCGGATACTGCCAAACTCGCGGGCAACAACAGGAGACACCTGGGTAAAGTGGTCAATGAGGCTGTTGAGTTGCTCTGGCGTGAAGCCTTGACCGGTATCGCGGACTTTGCAGTGCAACAGTTGTTGTTCTTTGCTGCAGCCAAATCTGAGTTGTATGGTTCCCTTTTCGGTTAATTCTGCGGAATACTTACAGATCTTGAGCAGCATTTGTCTAAGCCGGGTTGGATCTGTTTGAATAAACTCGGGCAAATCTGTGTCATAGATGACCTCGAACGACAGCCCGTTAGCACGCATGGTGGGGGCCATTTTTTGCAAAACATCCGCAATAATTTCGGGTACAGATACGGGGAGTGGCTCAAGCTCAAGTTTTCCCGCTTCAACTTTAGAGTAATCGAGAATGTCGTTTATTAGCTCCAGCAAGTGGTAACCGCTGTGGACAATGGTGTTGGATGCGTCGGTTCGGTTTTGCTTTGAAGATGACTCATCAAGTAGCGCCTCACCATAGCCAATAATGGCAGTCAACGGCGTTCGGATTTCGTGGCTCATATTGGCCAGAAACTGACTTTTGGCTTGGGCTGAGTTTTCTGCAATTTGCCTCAGGAGTCGGTCTTCCTTGTGGTCGCGTTCCGACTTTTCCTGTTCTACTTTCTCCGTCACGTCGACAATTAAACCTTCATAGTGTGCTGGTCGACCGTCCTCGTCGAGTATCACTCGAATTGTTGATTCTGCCCAACGTAGCGTTCCGTTACGGGTCCGTAGTTGGGCTTCCAGGCCTTGAATTGAATCTCCGCATTCCAGACTCCGTTTCACTTTTCGTTGAATTCTTGGGTCTTCGAAGCAGGTCAGAATTGCGTCGTCGGAGTGGGTCAGTAAATCATCTGCAGAACGATAACCCAGTAACGATACCATCGCCGGGTTCGCAGCAATGAATCGGCCGCTTAATGATATCTGGAAGATGCCCTCTGCGACATTGTCTAAAAGGTCTTGATAACGCTTTAAGTGCCCCATGGCACTGGCATTGGCCAGGATAACTTGTTGCTGCGCCTTTTTGATCCGTTCTGCCAAAGCGAAAGACATCAGGATTAAGTGGCAGATTATACCGAGTTGAGGTGTGTGTTCGGTGAACGTGTTAAATGGCAGTTCGCCCATGATTGTCAGCGTGTAAATTCCCACACCCGTGAAATTGACAGCCCATGCCCAAAAATACGGATGGGCACCGGGAATATCTCGCGACATGGCGGTATAGCTGAAGTAAGCAATAAAACCAGTACCCACAGCTGTGCCGATGACCGCCCATTGAATGGCCTCTGCAGGATGGACAAAATAGGATATGAAAATTGAAACTAATGTCGCATGGATCGCAACACGAAGTACGCGATCCAGTTCTGGCATATACGTGGCGGCATTCATAAAATGGCGGCCCATGCTGAACGCGCCCAGCCAGGAACACCAGATATAGATGGCTAAATATTTTTTATGCAGGAAAATCGGAATGCCACCGAATAGTTGTAAGCCGTGAACCCGTTCAGTGGTTACAAATACCAGATAAAACAGGATGTAAAAGACATAGTAAAAATATGCCCGGTTTCGATCCGCTAAGAACATCAAGAGATTATAAGCGAGCATGATCACCACGCCGCCAATGAATATCCCGTGAAAAGTCTGAACCTCGCTAATGTGTTGCGCCAGCCCGATGGGAGTGAAGATCCGGATTGGGATGTGCATTGAATTGATGCTTTCCATTCGCAGATACAGGTCAACAGTCTCTCCCTGTTGCAGGGTAAACGGAAATAGTTGACTTGGATAGCCAATGGGACGACTGGTGAAAGCAGTGTTATAGCCACTGTAGTCCCGACTGAGAACCTTTCCACCAGATGCCAGATAAAACTCGACGTGGTCGATTAACGTTGAATCCACCTCAATCAAAAATCGCGATTCCGGTTGTTCTCCAGTGTAAACCAAGGTGGTTTTAGTCCAGATCGCTGCATCTGAAAATCCCAGATTTAATGGACCTTTGAGATTTTGTTTGAATTGTTCATCCTTGAGCTTGATAACATCTTTCACCGTCATTTCAAGTTCAGGGTCTTTGATATAGCGAACTGATAAGTCAACACTGTATTGTTGAATTTTATCATTTAGTTTAAGGGGCTGAATATCGCGTGTCTTGGCGACTTGCGCTCGCTGCTGTTCGTGAGCTCTGACCAGGGGTTTGTTGGGGGGCGGATCAGTAAACCCGTAGGCAGCGTTACCTAATGTATTGAGCATTATTGTTAGCAACAGGAAACCGATCAAATACCCGTATGGCGCCGGGCTGATTGTCATTTTTGTGGTTCGAGTTCGCACGATCAATGGTATTTTCGACCTTCGCAATTCCATGCCGCCTGTGTTTTTCGCCGTGAGCCGATTATTACTTTAGCTAACAAATGTTAGTTTATCCGGGTAGGTGCGTCGTTGAGGTTTGTTAGTAATTGCTCAGTTTTAACATTTTTAGGCCCAATGTCTATAGCCGTCAATGGGCTGTATTTATTCCAGATACTATCACCAGTGTAGACAATTACTGGCTAACTCGACCAGCATTCACACCCGGCTCGAAATAAAAAATATCTTTGCGCCTGGGTGTGTGTCGGTTGTTTGGTTTAATCTTTGTAGGACGGATCCAGGCGATCCAGCTTGCGAAGTAATGCAGGCCATGCGAGATCACCTCCCATACCCTTGGTAACAAGTTGGACCTGGGCTTTTACCCCGGCCACAATCCGGGGATCAATCAGACGAAGCGACTGTTGGGTAGACTGCGCCATCACCTGGGTTTGACAGGCCGTTTCTAGCGCGTACATAAATAAAAATGCTTCCGGGATAGACTGGCCAACCGTAAGCAGGCCATGATTTCTCAGAATCATAAAATTGTTTGTGCCGAGGTCTGCTACCAGGCGTGGTTTTTCCTCTCCATTGAGCGCTATACCTTCATACTCGTGATAGGCCAGCGAGGAGCAGGGCAACATGGATATTTGCGACAAGGGGAGCAGACCATCCTCTTGTGTAGATACGGCGATGCCTGCACGTGTGTGGGTATGCAAGACACATCCTGCGTCAGCCCGAGCTTCATGAATGGCACTGTGTATGGTGAATCCGGCAGGATTGACCGGATATCCCGTATCTTGAACGATATTGCCATGCAGATCGACTTTGACCAGCGAACTGGCAGTAATTTCTTCAAAGAGCATGCCATAGGCGTTTATCAGAAAGTGTTCTTCTGGCCCGGGCACACGGGCAGAGATGTGCGTGAAAATCAAATCATCCCAGCCATGTTTGGCAATCAGGCGATAACAAGCTGCAAGGTTTACCCGGGTCTGCCATTCTTCGGGGGATACGCTGTGTTTGATTGATTTTTCTGGCGTGTTCAAACTGATGGCTCCTGAAATTTGTTAATTAATTATCCACAGTGTAGTGAATGTGAGCGAGTAATCCCATGTTTTTAAACGTAATCTTCCAGGTTCTAAGCTGGATTGGGCGTGTTACGGGGGTTACAACATAGTACTTGTTAACTAACCTACTAGTAGGTTAGTATCTTTCGCCATGCAGATCAGAATGAAAAATCGTAAACAACAGATTGTTGAACTGGGTCTTTCCTTGCTTCAGACGCGGGGCTTTGAGAGCTTTAGCTATCAAGATCTAGCCCGCGAGCTGGGTATTACCAAAGCCAGCATTCACCATCACTTCCCCAAGAAAGCAGACTTGGGTGTAGCTTTGTGCGAGGCGATCCAGATCTGGCATGAGCAACAGTTTGCACTCATCAATAGTCATCCGGGTAAAGTGATCGATAAGCTCGACCTGTATATTAAAGGTAATTTGAGGTTTGCGAGTGGTGAAAACAAAATTTGCCCACTGAGCAGTCTACAAGCCGATGTTACCGCGTTACCCGATACCATGCGAATAGCCCTTAAACGCATGGACGACCATGAGCTGGATTTCATTGCCGAACTTCTGGAGCAGGGCAAGGAGTCTGGTGAATTCAGATTTCCGGGCGCTACTCGCAGTCAGGCTATGTTGTTCGTATTGGCCTGTAAAGGAGCCTTGCAGTATTCACGAGTCCATGGCGAACAAATTTTTGATGATACGATGGCGCAGATGCGCGCGCAGTTGATCGGCTAAAAAATTTTACCCAATTAACCTACCTTTAGGTAAGTTAATTGGGTTCTAGAACAAAACGGCTGAAACGCAGTCAAAAGCAACGTTCAAATAACAAGCTATGAGCAGAGGTAATCAATGAGTACCACCGAGAGTTTATTCAAACCGTTTAAATCGGGACCACTGGAATTGAAAAACCGAATCGTTATGGCGCCAATGACCCGTACGTATTCACCAGGCAATATACCGAATGATTTGGTTGTTGATTATTACCGCCGTCGAGCCGAGGGCGGGGTTGGCTTGATTATCACTGAAGGAACCTGTGTAGGGCATAAAGCGGCGACGGGCTACCCCAACGTTCCATTTATGTCCGGGGAAAAAGCGCTTGAGGGGTGGAAAAAAGTGGTGGATGCCGTGCATGCTGGCGGAGGTAAAATCGCACCGCAGTTGTGGCATGTCGGTGGTGTGCGCAAGCCAGGGGTCGAAGGTGATACACCCGGTTTCAGTCCCTCGGGTATGGCTAAACCCGGCAAGGTAACAGGCCATGAAATGACGAAAGCTGATATTCAGGACGTGATTGAAGCCTTTGCCCAGGCGGCACGGGATGCTAAAGAGGTTGGTTTTGACGCGGTTGAAATCCATGGTGCCCATGGTTATCTGATTGATCAGTTTTTCTGGTCAGGCACAAACGAGCGTTCCGATGAATATGGCGGAGATCTAGCGGCTCGATCTCGGTTTGCGATTGAGTTGATCCAGTCTGTTCGTGCGGCAGTGGGCCCGGAGTTTCCAATTATATTACGCTGGTCTCAGTGGAAGCAGCAAGATTATTCAGCTCGCCTGGTTGAAACTCCGGAAGCTTTATCGGATTTCATTCAACCCCTCAGTGATGCGGGCGTCGATATTTTCCATTGTTCAACACGTCGGTTCTGGGAACCGGAATTTGAGGGAAGTGACTTAAACCTTGCAGGTTGGGTGAGAAAAATTACGGGTAAGCCGGCCATTACAGTTGGCAGTGTGGGGTTGAATTCAGACTTCTTGCCGGAGCCAGGAACACAAAATTTTAAAAATGCAGAGCCAGCCAGTCTCGATAATCTGGTCTACCGAATGGACAACGGTGAATTTGATTTAGTGGCCGTGGGTCGAGCGTTAATTGCGAACCCGGATTGGGTCAACAAAATCAAAGCGGATCAGAGTCAGGATCTGATTGCTTATGAAAGTGATATGTTAAAACAACTGATCTAGTTGTTTTAAAGGTTCAAGACCTACCCAACACAAATGGCTCTGTACGGGCAGAGCCATGTCATAATTTTACCGGTTTTCAGGCCAAACCTGGCATGAAGTTCGGCCCTTATTCAATGCTAACCTTGTCCCGTTCAGATCTGCGCCTTACTGTTAATATGTCAGGAAAACGATTTCCCCTAAAAATAATCACCGACGACAACAAGTAGAGAGCGTGATAATGCAGAAAATTCCACGAAATAAAGATAATGATTATACCTGTGACATGGCGACAGAGCGGAGGAGGGTGATTACTGAGGAGACCGGCGCAGGGCTTGAGCATATCGGAACATACTCGATTGATCCGGGACTGTTGCCGGGCAATATTGAAAACTTTTCCGGGGTTGCGCAGGTACCAATGGGATTTGCTGGACCCTTGCAGGTTAACGGGGAGCATGCCCGTGGTGAATTCTATGTGCCGATGGCGACTTCGGAAGGTACGCTTGTCGCAAGTTATAGTCGTGGAATGCGAATTGCGCGAGAAGCTGGCGGAATAAAGACGACCGTTATCGACGATGCGATGCAGCGAGCACCGGTTTTTGTCTTTGAGGATGCTCGATTTGCGCGGGAATTTGGACGCTGGGTCAGCGCTCATTTTGCTCAGATAAAAGCAAAAGCCGAGGAAACAACGTCTTCTGGAAAGCTTATCAATATTGAACAATACGCTGCTGCCAAAATGTGCTGGTTACGATTCAATTTTACCTGTGGTGACGCCGCGGGCCAGAATATGGTAAGTAAAGCTACGCGACATGCCTGTATGTGGATTCTGGATCAGAACCCTCCGGGACTGGAGCATTTCAGTCTGGCTGCCAATTTTGACACGGATAAAAAACATTCCTGGGTCAATAATCTTCATACACGTGGCAAACGGGTTGTTGCCGAGATTGTTTTACCCGACCACCTGATCAAGACTGTTCTGAATACTTCTTCGCAAGCGATGTACCGACAGCGCCAGCTTTCGAATATGGGATCAATCATGTCTGGCGCGGTTAATAATGGTGCCCATTATGCGAATGGTATTACCGCAATGTTTATAGCCTGTGGTCAGGATGTCGCGAATGTAGCGGAGTCTTCTGCGGGGATTAATTATGCCGAAATACGCGATAACGGTGATTACTATCTTGCGATAACCATTCCATCACTCGTCGTTGCAACTTACGGTGGCGGTACAGGATTGCCAACCCAGAGGGAATGTTTGAATGTGCTGGGTTGTTATGGTCGGGACAGAGTCTATAAGTTCGCCGAAATTGTCGCGGCTACAGTACTGTGTGGGGAGTTATCGCTGGGGGCTGCAGTGGTTGCTGATGAGTGGGTCTCCAGTCATGATGCCTACGGACGGAATCGGCCATAACACAATGAGTGATTACCAGATTTATCATTGCAAAAAGAAAATTAAAAAAATATCAAACCAAGTGCAACTTTTTATTTCCTGGTTCGTATATCTCTTCAAACACCAACACTTTATTGAACCTGGAGATAAACATGAAACTGTTAAAATCAATTGCACTTACATTAACGATTGCGCTTTCCGCCCCTGTTGCTATGGCAGCACCCAGTTCCTCGTGGGGGAGCAATGAGTCGTCATTGATGACCAGTGCCGAGACGAAAATTGATGCGAAAAATTACGCTGCGGCGATTGTAGACCTGAAGGAAATTGTTGCCGATGATCCCAATGATGCGGATGCCTATAATCTGTTGGGCTATACGCACCGTAAACTGAAACAATACGAACAGGCAGAGATCTATTACCAGCGTGCGCTGAGCTTGGACCCGGAACACAAGGGCGCATTGGAATACCTGGGTGAGCTATACCTGGAGACAGATCGAATCGGTAAAGCCCATGAGATGCTGGCGAGACTGGATAAAGCCTGCTTTTTCGGTTGCGAGGAATATGACCTGTTAAAGGACATGATTAATCAGAAGGTTTCCGGTGTGGCGGTTACCGGGAAAGCGGATTCCTCCTGGCGTTAATTTGATCGGGGTCAGGGCTTTCGCCGCCGTGAAGGTCTGCCCCACCTTCTTCCCGCGATATTCAGAATTCTCAGGAATTTCGGGCACTCAAGGTGTTGCGGTGCCTGGCATGCAGCTGCATGTCGAAGTCCGTCACGCATGGCTGTGAGTGCTGCGATCCGGCTGTCCAGCTCATCGGCCTTGTTGAGCAGTACCGCGCGGTCAATTTTTAATCCATCGGGCAATAGCATGTCTTTGATTTCATCCAGCGAGAGACCCGCATTGCGTCCGAGTGTGATGAGTGCCAGCTTCTGTATGACGCTGGATTTGTAAGTCCTTTTCAAGCCATTGCGACCATTTGACGCGATAAGGCCTTTTTCCTCGTAATATCGCAAAGTGGAGGCGGGTAGATTGGTGCGTTTTGATACTTCTCCGATGTCCATATTTATTCGATACCTATCGATAGCTCACAACAAATAGCGTATGACTTCAAGTTTACTTTAAGTTATACGGAACTGGTATCACCGTTTAATCAAGAGGACATTTCGTCAGGGAACAAACCAACAGAACCACAAACAGGTTCTGTTGGTTTGTGTGTTGCACTATTGTACTATTTATGTACTATCGCCGTTTTCTGTGACCGTTAGGTCAGTCGGGGTAACCGCTACGCGGTATAACTAATTGCGCCAGAACCAAATACGGCCTCAAATGAGGCTTCTCCGGAAATTGCTTCATCATTAGCAGTACTGATGCCGGTTAAGGTTACGTTGATGATGTTGTTCCCTGAAATCGCGGACAGGTTAATCATACCATCTCCGGCATCTTCGTTATCAAGGGTGACCGGCACCGTGTTTTCGGGAAAGTTAAGCACATCATCCGCTGCAAAACCTGTGATTGTGTGAGCGTAAGTATCCGAAGCAAATACAAAAACTTCTTCATCAGCTGTAGCAGTGGTTGTCCCTGCGCCGTTGATGTTTACAGTGGTTGTCCCATTATTGTTTCCGCCGCCTGTGCTGAGGTTATCGTCCCCCAGGAAAATCGCACCGGCGCTTACGTTAATCACCAGATCCCGGGTTTCACCGTCGCCGAAAATAATCGTGTTGGCTGTAGTGGATGCCGGAATCTCGATTTTATTACCCGTGTTGCCTGTAAACGTAACCGTTGTACCGTTAACTTCAGTCGTGTAGTCACTGTAGTTGCCAGAGACGCGAATAATATCATTGCCCCCCAACAGGTTCAGATTCGCGTTGGTGCCCGCCATAATCTCGATATCATCCTGATCGTTGGTTCCGGTAACGTCCCAAATCGGGCTCGAGTTAAGGACAAATTGTCGCCCCGCGTCAGCACTTGTCAAAATTAGCTTTGCCATGGTAAATCCCTTCGTTAAGCTGTTTTCTGGCAATGGTGTGCTTTTTCAGCAATCACCATTGCCCCTTGTGGAAAAATCGATTAGTTGTTCTGGATTGCAATCGTGTGTATCAGACTGATGATATCTTCGAGATCATCTGCACTCAGTTGTACAGACAATGGAATCAGGTCACCTGTAATCAATCCGGATTTCATCTTGATTGTTGCGGTTACTGTGCTGCTTTCACGGGCTGCCAGGGTGTCCAGATCCCAGAAGACTTCTTCGTATGCCTGACACGTCAGATTGCTGCCTTGAGAGTTACATCCGGAAGAAACATTCGGATCAACGTCGTCATAAATACTGAATGTGTCGACTTCGGCAGGCAGATGCAGTCTGAGTTGAGTGCTGTTTACCGGGAACAAACTGGTGTTGCTCACAGTGAAGGTGTAAGTCACACTACCGTCCGATTCAACGGTGCTCGAATCGGTTCCGATGGTAATTGCCAGTGGTAACGCTGATTCAGAAACGGTTAAGGTTTGCTCAGCTGTCTGGTCGATTTCGGATCCACTCTCGTGACTGATCTCGACAGCGCTGCTGAGCAGGTCTCCAGCTTCGAGTCCCGTGTTGGCCGATACAGTGACTTCATAACGCTCTGATTGTAAAACCTGTAGTTCGGCCAGCGACCAGGAAACCTGGTTGTCAGCGCCTTGTACGCCACTGTCGCTGATACTCTGTATTGTGACATTGTCGGGTAACTGTGCAGTGACCACAACGTTCGACAAAACTCCGGTTGTACTGTTGCTGAAATCAATCCAGTAGCTGTAGTTTTGTCCCGGAACAACCGGGTCAGTTGAGCTCGCCAGAGATAAATCTACAGTGGGGTCATTGTTGATTTTTGAGACATTCAGTAATTGAATATCATCGTTTAACCCATCTGCGGTCAGTTGCACGGGTAATTTGATGAGATCCCCGGAAATTAATCCCGTATTGATAAACATTCGTGCCGTGATGGTACTCGTTTCTCCGGCAGCCAATGTGCCTAAATTCCAATAAACTTCCTCAAACGCCTGACAAGTCAGATTACTGCCTTTGGAGTTGCAACCGGAACTGACATTTGGTTGAACATCGTAATAAATGCTCATGGTTGAGATTTCCGAAGGCAAGTGTAATCTCAATGAAACGTTGTCCAACGGAAACAGGCTGTCATTGCCAACCGTAAAGGTATAATCGAGCGTACCCTCAGCGGTTGTTGTGGCTGAAAGTCGGTCAATTTTGAGGTTTACGGGCAGGGTCTCCTCGACGACGGTAATCGCATATTCACTGACCTGGTCGATTTCATGTCCGCCATCATGCTCAACCTGAACACTGCTGTTCAGAATGTCACCCGCCACAAGCGCATTATTTGCTGTGACCACAATCTCGCGACGACGAGCGTCGAACACGCTCAGACTGGGTAGGACCCAGGCCACGGTTTGACTATCGTTTTGGATACCACCATCACTGGCTGAGACGAAAGTAACCCCTTCTGGCAAGGTGGCGGTAACAGTTGCGTTGCTGAGCGCCGAGGTAGAAGCATTGCTCACATCAATCCAGTAACTGAAGGTTTCACCGGGAATGACCGGGTCGACCGTGGTGGACATGGCCAAATCGATCGTCGGGTCATTATTGACGACAGATGTTGTCAGCAAATCGATTCGGTCATTCAATCCCTCTGCGGTGACTTGAACTGGCAACGCAATCAGGTCACCGTTAATGAGTCCGGTATCCATCACAACACGGGCATTGATGGCGCGACTTTCGCCTGCAGCGAGTGTTCCCAAATCCCAGAAAACTTCTTCCATGGCCTGACAAGTGAGATTACTGCCCAGAGAATTACAGCCGGAGCTGACATTGGGAGCAACGTCGTAGTAGATGCTCATGGCGTCCACTTCCGGGGGTAGAATCAACCTGACATCAACGTCGTTGACCGGTGAAACGCCAGTATTGCTCACAGTGAACACATAGTTAACGTCACCTTCTGCTGCAACCGATGTGGACTGTTGCGTGATATCAACTTTGATAGGCAGTGCGTCTTCAACAATCGTAACGGTATTTGAGGTTTGAGCATCAACACTCAGGCCGCCATCGTATTGCAGTTTGGCCACACTGGTTTGCAAATGACCATCATATAAACCCGAATCAGCCTGGACTGTAACCATTCTGACCCGGTGCTCCAGTTCGCTAACATTACCGATTTCCCAAGTCACGGTTCCATTGGTATTAACACCACCATCACTCGCAGAGATCACAGTCAGTCCATCTGGTAGAGTCAGCGTCATAGTGGAATTGTTTAGCTGGGTCGCTACTTTGCCCATGGATACTGTGTAGGTAAACGTGTCGCCCGCTTTTACCGGATCGGTGGAAGGGGAGAGGGTCAGGTCGATATCGGCATCGGATTCTACCCAGATCGTCTCGGAGAGCTCCATTGCATCTTTTTCGTCAGCGGAAATCGTAAAGGGCAGTGTAATCTGAGTGCCGTCCAGCTCTCCGGTATTAGTGCTCACGTCTACCGTGAGGGTGCGGGTTTCGCCTGAAGCGAGCGTACCGAGATTCCATTTTGGTACCTCAGTTGCCTGGCAGGTCAGGTTACTGCCTGCAGTATTACAGCCTGAAGAGACGTTGGGCTGCACATCATAGTAAATACTGAATGCGGTGAGCGCTTCAGGAACCGTGAGCTGCACTTCAACGTTTTCTATCTGGGCAATTTCCGAGTTTCCAACTGTGATCGTAAAGCGCACCCGATCCCCGGAGTTAAGGTATTGTTTGTCGGCGATCACATCTGCATGGAAACCGCGTTCAAATGTTTGTGGCGATGAGGCTGTGGATGATTTATCCTGCTCATTTACGGATAAACTCAACGTTGAAGCACTTCCGACGGGGAGTGTGACGCCCGCGATGGTGGCTTGATCAAGGGCGGTGAGCGTTAAGTTCGCAGAGCCGTCAGCAAAGGCAATGGTGACCGGCCCATTCAAGCCCCGGAACGCAATCACACCGTTACTGCTATCCCGGACACGTATTACCGTGCCACTGATTTCAAATTGATAATTACTGTGGGCATTGGGTAACTCCAAACGTTCGATATTACCATCAAGGTCGACCGTTGAGGATTGGGTAATCAACACCGTTTCGTTTCCGGTGTTGCCATAAACAGCGTCAATGCTGCTATTTAGAGTGAGTGACTCGCTTGCAGCCATGACATAGGGTGCAGCGGATAGGGGGGTACAACAACTACTGATAACCAGAAAATACAGCGC
Organism: Oleiphilus messinensis; assembly: GCF_002162375.1. Lineage (GTDB taxonomy): Bacteria > Pseudomonadota > Gammaproteobacteria > Pseudomonadales > Oleiphilaceae > Oleiphilus > Oleiphilus messinensis. Next base: position 2,693,589 of record NZ_CP021425.1, read on the forward strand.
TCTCCTAAACATTTGCCTTGTCCTTTAGATCTTGTTGACTTCTGATGAGTTAATTGTGCAGTGGATTTTTTCCATCACTGTGTGAAGCATGTCAATATTGAATCGTTAGTCTGTTGCCTCAGAATTAAATCGGGGCGGGTTGGTGCAGGGTTAAGGGTGGAGACACCTCCTTTTGAATTAAAAAAGCATGAATTTGAGTGTATCGGTTTTGATTATTCTTGAGCGTTAGGATGGTTAAAAAAAGAACGCTCTTATTATCGTTATCTAGCGGCAAATATCCTGATGCCCCCTCATATTTTTTGTTACAGTTTTTTGAATAAAATTTGTATCCGGTGCGGAGCCTGCCCATTTTTCCTTGTTATTACGGGGTGTTCATATGGTTTCCGGATTGCAGTAAAAATTTAATATTTATCAAATTCGAAATAACAATTCTGCTGCGCGGAGCTGACCCTAAGATACAGAAAAATATAGGGATAAGCGTTTTAATATCGAGGTAGGCTTTGTAGAAATGGCCCTGTTATTCACGGTTTCAAATAACGGATTGGCCTCTGAACTGTAAGATTGATTTCTCTATCTGCGCGACTAGTTATTGGAATTTTGTTCCGTTCGTGTAATAGTTCACACTTTCAGAGAAAAAATGAACGGAATAATTATTATAAAGCCAAATTGGATAGCGTTCGCAGACACTGTAATTAACAACAATAATATGATTAGTCATGAGTTCAGGGCTTGGGCGGATGTTGCCTGGCCGGTGTTTGAGGCGCCAAATTTATATGAAAACTTGGACAATCCCGAATTGGGAAGAATCCTGGGAATTGGAATATGAAGTTCCCTTGCTTAACGCATTAGCTAACGATATTGAGAAAGCCTATTCAGACTTGAAATGCAAACCCGATACAGCCTCACGTGGCTGTGTATTTTGTGAAGTTTTTCGAGCAGGCAAGAAAATTTCTAAAGTGTGTGTTGCCAAACATGAATCCGGACAGCCGCTTTATTCTGTTTACCTTGGGAGTAGAGAAGATGAATTTCATGGCTTTAATAAAGCCGCGATCATCAGCATCCTGGCGAATTATACAGACGCTTTACCGCAAACTCCCTAGCGTTGATCTGTTTGCCCACTAGCACCCTTGGTTCGATCAGGTCGGCATAGCCTCCTGAGCGAGCACATGGTGTTGTCTAATGTATTTGACCTTGAATCACATCGTTTGGTCTCGAACTATCTAGACCGCCTGCCCCAATCTTTATACTTCCCCAGTGTTGATTGTATGCGACCCGTAAACATTGCTTCGCATGAACTGACGGATCTTCACGTGCATGGTAAAAAACTTGACATTAAAGTGCACTTTAAACTTAGGATATCACCACACAAGACAGACGTAACCCGCGCAGATGTGCTGATTCAATGACTTTTTGATTCACTTCCAGCGATTATGGGTGACGTTACAACCGGGTATATTGAAAAACAGGGAATGTGGTATGAAAACGTGCTCAATCCTGAATTGGGGCGAGTCCTGGGAATTGGAATATGAAGTTCCCTTACTCAGTGCATTAGCGAGCGATATTGAGAGCGTCCATACTGATTTAAAATGTGAACTCGATAAGGCTTCAAAAGAATGTATTTTTTGTGAAGTTATACGGGCCGACAAAATAATTGCAAAGATTTGCGTGGACGAGCATGAATCCGGGCAGCCACTTTATTCTGTCTATCTGGGGAGCAAAGAGGACGAATTTCATGGTTTCAATAAAATGACGATTATCAGTATTTTGTCGAACTACACTGACGCGTTGCCCGTTAAATTATAGTTCTGCGACAGGTATTAACGGATAGAGGTTTTTCAGGCTCGGACACTGATTGGGCTTTCCAGTGTCCGTACTTTTTAACTGAATAAAAAGCAGTACTTGCTATTTTAATTTGTCTGACAATCGGATCAGTTGCTGTATCTGTGCGCTCTGTTGTAAAGTGAGGTGTATCCGACTTTGAGTTTGTGAGACCTCAATCTGGCCACATTGATCTGGAGTACCCAAATGCCTGCCGCTGCTGTTAATTCACTTGAAATCCACTATGAAACCTTTGGCTCCCCGTCTGATCCCGCCATCCTGTTGATTATGGGATTGGGGACCCAAATGATTTACTGGCATACCGAGTTTTGCCAACAGTTGGCCGACAATGGCTATTTCGTTATTCGGTACGATAACCGTGATGTAGGTAAGTCCTCTTACCTGAAAGATCAGCCTGTACCGGATTTAACCAAATTATTAATGTCCGTGACACTTGGGGGCAAGCCCGAAGCCCCATACAGTTTACAGGATATGGCTGTTGATGCATTGGGCTTACTTGATCACCTGGGAGTGGGGCGAGCACATTTGGTCGGGATGTCGATGGGCGGAATGATTGCGCAGACCATCGCGTTTACTTATCCTGACCGGGTTAATTCACTAACCTCAATCATGTCATCTACTGGGGATTTTACGTTGCCACAGGCGAAACCCGAAGCCATGGCAACGTTAACACAATCGATTCCTGCAACGCGGGAGGACTACATAAGGGTTACGAAATCAATCTGGCGAGTGTTGTCCGGTCCCGTTGCTGAGTTTGAAGAAGACAGATACGCAGAACTGGCTGGCGAAGCTTTTGATCGGGGTTTGAATGCGGCCGGATTTGTAAGACATTTCGCTGCAATTATCACCGATGGTGATCGAACATCAAGGTTGGCGGGGATAACGACGCCAACACTGGTGGTGCATGGCACGCTTGACCCGTTAATTCCATACGAACATGGGGTTGCCACTTCCCGCGCGATTGAAAGTTCAAGCCTGGTAACAATAGAAGGGATGGGGCACACACTGCCTGCACAATACTGGCCTGAAATACAGCGCGCGATATTGTCGTTGATTCGTACTGTTTCGTGAATCGGGTTTTCGGACTAACCTGTTAGGGACGACTTCGATTTTTTCCGGTTACCGTTACGCGCATTGAACTCAAGAAGTTATCGAAGAGGACTCAATTATGAAAATTGGTGAATTGGCTGAACTAACGGGTTTAGCACCTTCAAAAATAAGGTTCTATGAAAGTATCGGTCTTTTAAAGGCCGTGAAGCGTCAGTCAAATGGTTACCGAAGTTATCCGCCTGAAGCTGCAGTTATATTGAGTATGATCGTGCGTGCACAGGACGCCGGTTTTAGCCTGGAAGAATTGAGTGCTCTGTTACCTGCTGATTTGACCCAATGGGATCATACATCTATTGTCACCGCAATTCGCCAGAAAATTCACGATGTTGAAGCGCTACGGGCGAGACTTGATAGTAATCTTGTCCAGTTACGGGAAGTACTCCATGAAATCGAGGCGAAACCTGCTGATGTGGATTGTGCAGACAATGCCAAACGGTTATTGACTGAATATGGACTGGTTACCAAAGAAGATTAAGTTTGTCAGTTCATGAAATCGGGGTACGCCCTTGTCGAAACAATTTAACTGTTCTGACCAGATAATCTAAACGTTTCAGAGATTGCTATACTTACGGCATTGTTGTGCACACAGCCTGTGTACGTGACCCCATTGCTGAGGATGGCAGTTTGTTGATCAAGGTTGCTGGATATGAAATTGAAGAAACACTCTCGGTTAACAGTGTAACTATTGTTTGTCGAGGCTGGCGATTAACGGATCAAAAAAGGGTTATTCTCAAGGCGCTGATAGCGCCTCACCCCTCGTTAGAGCGTCTTGCACGCTTTCAGTTTGGTTTTGATGTTTTACAAAAATTTGATCACGCCTGCATTATCAAGCCGTTGCAGTGGGTCGCGCCGGGATCTTCTTTTCCCTATCCGGTTATGATCCTTGACGATTTCGGTGGCTCTGAGCTGTTGGCCTATCTCCAACGCCAAAACTGTCAATACTTGTCAATAAAGACCTTTTTTTCGATTGCCATGCAATTGGTGGGCGCGCTAAGTGAAATCCACCAGAAGCACGTCATACATAAAGACCTCCATCCTGCCAATATCGCATTCGATCCCTTTTCGGGACGTGTTCAAATTTTTGATTTCGATATGTCCAGTTGCTTGTCAAGAGAGCAGCCAGCACTGAACCCACCTGACAGGTTAGAGGGACGATTGCACTACCTCTCGCCAGAACAGACTGGGCGCATGAACCGGCTACTCGACTATCGCTGTGATTTTTATTCTCTGGGCGCGACCTTTTTTCACCTGTTGACCGGGAAACCACCATTTCAGGCAGATGATGCTCTCGGGTTAGTCTATGCCCATCTGGCGGAACGCCCGCCGTCCGTCAGGGAAACGAGGCCTGATATTCCCGAAGCACTGGCACGGGTAATTGACAAATTGCTGGCAAAATCCGCCGAAGATCGCTATCAAAGTGCTCAGGGCCTCAAAGCTGATTTGGAAAGGGTGGAAAGCGCTTTTCTGGCACATCAGGAATTGCAGGATTTTAATCCTGGTGCGTTCGATAAATCCGGCCTATTGCTAATACCTCAAAAAATTTATGGCCGGGAGGATGAGATTCACACACTGCTGCGTTGTTTTCTGAAGGCTTCCGGGCGAACCCCGGTACTATTAACTGTGTCTGGCAGTGCAGGCATTGGAAAATCGGCATTGGTGCATGAAATACATAAGCCGGTTACGGAATACAACGGTCTGTTTTGTGCCGGGAAGTTTGAAAAATTACGCAAGAATATTCCCTATTTTGGCCTTCAAAACGCATTGATACCCTGGTTCCAGTGGGTTTTTAGTCGCTCAGACGTTCAGCTGTCTTTAGTTCGGACTGCATTAATAAGTGCCCTTGGCAAAAATGCACGAGTGTTATGTGACTTTATGCCAGAATTCTACAGGTTATTTGGGGAGCTGCCTGAAGTCAGCCAGCTGGGGCCGGAAGAAACGAAAAACCGCTTTCATCATATTTTTAAACAGTTCATAAAATTGGCTAGCCAGGATCAAGCCATCGTATTGTTTCTGGATGACTTACAATGGGCGGACTCCGGCACACTTTCATTATTGCCGATGCTGATTGCTGATCCGGATTCCCGATTACTGGTGATTATCGCGTATAGGGATAGTGAGATCGATTCGTCTCATCCGGTTACTCATATGCTAGCTGAATTGCATAATGCCCTCAGTGAAACCGGAGATCTATACCGTATTCATCTGACTTCACTCACGAGCAAACAGGTGGTAGAGCTGTGTCAGGATACTTTTCATCTGGATGAGCGATCGGTTGAGCCACTGGCTGAGATGTTGGTTCGCAAAACATCTGGAAACCCTTTTTACATTAATGAATTTCTTCGGATGTTGTACAGCGAAGAACTCATAGACTTTGAAATGGGCTGCTGGCATTGGGATCTTGTTAATATCGAAGCAAAATGTGGTACTGAAAACGTCATTGAATTATTAATCAGCAACATGCGTCAGTTGTCAGACGGAACGCAAAAAATCTTGCAAGTGGCTTCAGTGTTGGGCAATCAGTTTACATTGTCTGCACTAGAGCATGCGTCGACAATGGAGTCCGAAAACATACTTTTACACCTGGAACCTGCTCTCTTTGCTGGAATGCTTATTCAGCAAGGTGGAGATTTTCGTTACCGGTTTGGTCATGATCGAATGCAACAAGCGGCTTATGAACTGGTTCCTGAGGTGGACAGATCCAAGCTTCATTTACGTGTGGGCTACAATATTCTGAATTCAGGAGAGAAGGGATTATCGGATACCGATTGTTTCAGTGTCGTTGAACACCTCAATCACTGTCACCATTTAATTGAAACAACATACGAGCGGCAGTTGCTTGCACAACTCAATCTCCGCGCAGCGAGGCTGGCCCATGCCGCGAGCGCGTGGCACTCCGTCACTACATATAGCCAGGCTGGAATTGCGCTATTGGATCAGGGGCATTGGCAAAAAGACCCGGATACCTGCGAACAACTCTATTCATTAAATGCAGAATCGCTCTACCTGACTGGTTTGCACCGTGAATCGGAGCAGATCTATCAGTTGTTAACACCGCATTTGAGAACAGATTTATCCCGTGCGGAAGTATGTGCGGAACGGGTTATACAATTCATTGGGCGTGGGGAATGGGATCGGGCCATTCAATTTTGTACCCAGGGGCTTGAGTTTGTCGGAATCGAGGTACCTGACTCAGAGGGTCTTGAAGCAGCATTACGCCACGAGGAGGCAATACAGGCTGAAAAGGGCTGGATATTATCGAACGCTGTACTGCAATTACCAGAAATGCATGATCCGAAAATCCGGTTAGGGATGCGTTTAATGGTTAATTTAGCTGTGTGTTACTCGATTAAAAGCCTCACGCCACTTGATCAGTATATTGCAGTAAAAGGGTGTAATCTTACCGTTGAGTATGGTCGGTCAGAAAGTACTGCGATGATCCTGTGCTGTCGGATGCTTTTCTATAAAAAAAATAAAGACCCGAGGAGCGCCTTAGCGTTGGCAACTCAGGCAAAACTATTGGCGGAAAGTTATAGCAACCATAAAGATTTATCCAATTGCTACAATTTGATAGCAGCAGGTGTTTGGCATTTTCAGGATTCTTACAAGAGCTGTATTGAGCTCCATATGAAAGGCATTCAAGCGGGATTGAACTCGGGGGACATAGCGCGAGCTGCAATGAACGCATGCAATATTTTGTTTGCGAAAATTTCAATGGGTGAGATCTGGCCCGTTCTTCAAAGTGAGTCATCTGAAGTCTTGTCGTTTTTGAGTCAGCACAAGGTCTTTCATCCATTTCCTTTAATAGTAAGCAAACTTAGCTCCGCATTGCTTAAAGAATCGCAAAATGTCGGAGCCTTGGATGATCAGTGTTTCGAGTCATCCTTTCTTGCTAAAGTAAACCAGAGCTTCCACCGGTATTATCTTGAACATTTCCGCTGCCAACTCGCGTTTTGGTCCGATGATTGGGCGGCAGCCTTCCAGATAGCAAAAAAACTGTATCAGTGTGAACCTTTTTTCCCCCTCAGTTCATTTGGTACGGATCATCTCTTTTTTTATGCTTTTTTAGTATTGGTAGAAGGTAATCCCTCGGAACCTTGGGTTCACCGGGAGGTTGAGTATTGCCTATCTTTGTTAACGCGCTTCGCAGACACAAATGCTCTAAATTTTCGACACTTATGTTTTCTTTTGCAAGCCGAGCAAGCACGTTATCCAAGTGGGGCAGGAGGTGAAGCTGGCCGCCTTTTCAAAGAGGCTATTGAAGGGGCAAAGCGGGGTGGATTTCTGCAGTTTCAGGCGTTGGCGAATGAGCGCGCAGGTGAATACTGGTTAGCGCAGGGATTTGAATTTATCGGGGTTGCGCATTTACAGGAAGCATTCAAGCTTTACCAGATTTGGGGGTGTAATGTTCGCCTTGGGGTTCTTCGGTCACGTTACAAGCATCTGTTTACGCAGAGTACGGCCCTGATAAGCAGTAGTTTCTCAGATACAGAAAGCTCGATATCTAACACCGGGTCGATCCTGGATATGGCATCAGTAATGAAGTCCGTCCAAGCCATTAGCAGTGAAATCCGGGTCGAACAGTTAGCCGCGAAAGTTTTAGAGATTATTATTGAGTGTTCTGGCGCAACTTCTGGTGCGTTGCTATTGATGCGGAATAACCGCATCAAGCTACTGACCGTTGTTGCGCCCGAGCGCAAAGTGCAAACTCAAGTGGATCCTTGGGGAGCCTATGAGGATTGGAATCTTCCTGGCTCGGTTATCCAATATGTTCATCATACCGATGAGATGGTGCATATCGAAGATCTCTCGATCACCAGCCAATTTTCCCGGGAGCCGTATTTTCTCAAAAATGATTTGCGCTCTGTACTCTGCATGCCGGTAATGTATCAGCAACAATCACTCGGGGTGCTGTACCTTGAGAGTAATCTGTGTACTGGTGCATTTACCAAAGAACGGTTGGAAGTGATTAAGCTGTTGCTGTTACAAGCCGCTATCGCGTTCGATAATGCCATGTTGTTTGAGGAGGTACAGTCTTTTAATCGGGAATTGGAAACGAAAATCCAGCAAAGAACAGAGGCGCTTCATACCGCAGTTGGCGAGCTTGAAGTCGCCAATAACGAACTCAGTGCATTCAGTTATTCTGTGTCCCATGACCTGAAAGGCCCCGTGAACGTTATACAGGAATTCAGCGATATGATTCTGAATGATAACGCTGCTGATCTGACGCCGGAAGTGCGTCGCATAACCGGTAGAATTAATTATAACGCGTTGAAAATGAGGCACCTGATTGATGGCCTTCTGACCTTGTCCCGAGTGCAACGGAAATCAGCGCATTTCGATAGGGTGGATCTGAGTTCACTGGTGACCGGACTAAACCAAGAGTTGCAAGAGCAGTTCCCACAATTAACGGCAAGCCTTCTGGTTGAGCCTGAATGCTCTGTTTGGGCTGATGAGGCCATGCTCCATTCTATGCTGCAGAATCTACTCAATAACGCTTGGAAGTATTCAAGCAAACAGCAACAGATCCATATCGAGTTCGGTCGTATACAATCTGCAGCCCCTGTGCCTGAAGGTGTGGGTAGTATTCCTGAAACTGTGCCCGAAAAATTTAGTGTTTTTTACATTCGAGATCAGGGGTGTGGCTTTGATATGGCCCACGCGGGGCAGCTATTTGATAGTTTTCAACGACTTCATCGCAACACCGATTTTGAAGGCGCAGGCATAGGCCTGGCAACGGTAAAACGGATTGTAGAAAAACATCATGGTGCAATCTGGGCAAAGGCAGCGCCCGGTGAAGGCGCTACGTTTTATTTTATGTTGCCGGTGAGTGCTTTGACCGCTTCGGATTAACGCACCAATTGCTGCTCTGAAAGACTCAGGAGGGTATCCGGCTCTGCCAGAATAACGGCTCTGTGCATCAGGGTTCTTGGCAGAATCCGCTCGATGTAGAATGCCGCAGTGTCCTGTTTGGCGATATAGAAATCCCTGCTTTCGGGTTGTGCAGCGAGTCTCTCTGTGGCGGTTACCGCCATTTTCAACCAATAATAAGCCAGTAAAATATAAGAAGAGTAGTACAGGTAGTCGTGGCAAACCGCACCAATCACTTCAGGGTTATCAGCAGCTCGGGCGATAATTTGCTCACTTAATTCCAGCCATTCCCGGGCTTTGTCATCAACCATGGGGAATCCCTTGTTTAAAACGGATACTGCTTGCAAATCAGGCTGGTTTCCATGGGTCTGGCACCAGGCTCTTATTTCTGAGATCAGGTGGGTTAGCGCTGCGCCTTTGTCGGCAATTAGTTTGCGTCTAACCAGATCCAGAGCCTGAATCCCGTTTGTGCCTTCATAGAGTTGAGTGATGCGGCCATCCCGCACCAACTGCTCCATTCCCCATTCTCGTATATACCCGTGCCCACCATAAATCTGGACACCGAGGTTAGTGACCTCCATACTCATTTCCGTACCGAAGGCTTTAATGATTGGAATGAGTAAAGCGACGCGTTGAGCCGCTTGTTGACGGGTCGCTTCGTCGGTGGCGAGATGCTCAATATCAATCTGACAGGCAAGATCGTAGGCCAGCATCCGGCTACCTTCAACCAGAGCCCTCTGGGTTAGCAGCATGCGCCGCACATCGGGCTGCACCAATATCGGATCGGCAGGGAGGTCAGGGTTTTTCGGGCCGGACAGTGAGCGTGACTGCAATCGCTCTTTCGCGTAAGCAATTCCACCCTGATAGGCCATCTCGGCGATACCAATACCTTGCAGGCCCACCTGGAATCGGGCGTCGTTCATCATGGTGAACATGCAGGCCAGTCCTTTGTTGGCTTCACCTATCAACCAGCCTTTGGCTCCATCGAAATTCATGACACAGGTGGCTGCACCTTTGATCCCCATTTTATGTTCGATGGAACCGCAACTGAGTTGATTGGCATCTCCGGGGTTACCCTGATCATCCGGCAGCAGTTTGGGCACCAAAAACAGACTGATCCCCCTTACACCTTGCGGCGCGTCCGGTAATCTGGCCAATACGAGGTGGATAATGTTTTCACTCATATCCTGCTCGCCACCACTGATGAATATTTTGGTGCCGGTCAGGGTAAAACTCCCGTCAGCCTGAGGTTGAGCCTTTGTTTTTAGCAGTGCCAGGTCTGTTCCGGCTTGCGGTTCGGTAAGACACATTGTGCCTGCCCAATGGCCTGAAACCAACTGAGCGAGATATTGCCCTTTCAATGCTTCTGAGCCGTGCATTTTTAACGCCAGTACAGCGCCTTCTGTCAGGCCTGAATAGACTCTGAATGATAAATTCGCCGACATCAACATCTCGTGGAATGGTGCTGCGACTGACAAGGGCAGGCCTTGCCCATCGTATTCCTCCGGCCCGGTCATCGATGCCCAGCCGTTTTCGCAGAACTGCCGATAGGCATCAACGAAACCATCCGGAGTGGTAACATGACCATCCTGAAATTGTGCGCCTTGTTCATCGCCATTGCGGTTAAGCGGTGCAACAACACCCGAAGCATATTTCCCGCCTTCTTCCAGAATCGAGTCGATTACATCACGAGATAAGTCGCTCTTGCCCAATGTTTGATACAGTCGCTCAACATTGAGAATGTCATGTAAGATAAATTGAATGTCCTGCAATGGAGCGATGTACTCAGCCATAGTGCTTCCTCTAACGGTACTTTCGAATCGAATTAGTAAAATAGGTTAAGATAGTCCTGATATCCAATCTGGAATGTATCCGGGAGCGGCCCGTCGACCTTGTCCGGCAGGAGATTGTTGACAGGCCCAATACCCTGGGGAATACCCAGGTTAGAAGAGTGCACGTAATCGAGAGGTCATTTCCGCTTCATCGTCTAGGTCTGCAGGGAATGTCAATGTTTTATAACTGTCGCCACCAAAATGGCGATCTATCTCGATGAGTACGGTGATGCTGTCACCATCTGGAATAAATGTGGCTTCAATTTCATTAATTCCAAACAGCCCCGTGCCCTCAAACGGGCGAAACTCGAATTCCTGGTAACAGCCAATGGTGGTTTGGACTGAGCCCGCATTAGCAGTACCTTGTTCGGCATCCATCTTCACCAAGCCATAGCCGCAGTTGGTCATTGCAACCAAAAACGCTTCGAGTGCGGGCGGTGGCAGAACGTCGATATAATCGAGATCGGAGGCATCCACGCCACAGTCGATTTCCAGCCCGGTTTGGAGCCACACGCGGCATTCGTTTTGTACACCCTCTATGGCCGTTACAGGTGTTTCCGGATGCAGCACCAATTCCATGGGCAATGAGAGCTCTTCGCCCGGTTGAATTTCAGCACAGTCTTCGAGGTGCCAGCTGGCGATAACTTGTCCGGTATAGCCCTCATGCTCATCATTTTCGTATTTTACGCGGGTCATCAAGGCCAGCTTTAAGCCCTCGATTTCCTGGGCAACGTTACCGCCTTTTGCGTTAACGACAACATTGAACGGCTGGCCAGGATAGAGTTGTTCGGTTTCCAGCACAGTGTCAACCGTCGCTGAGCCAATTCCAACAGAAGCAAATAGTTTTTTAAACATAAGGGTCCATTCTTTATGATGTTATGCATTGCAGGTCCGAAGTCAGACCGGTTCCCACAAAGCATAACGTCAGTTTGGCAATTACGCCAAATCCCTTAAATCGTTCCTGTCAGGCACCACTTAAAAGCCGGGATAGGGGTAGGTACTTTTACAATCTCGACGTCTGCATACTGTTTTGCTGCCGATTGCATTGCTTTTAAGCCCTCGGGCTTATTGTCTTCGACTACGTTGGCGATACGGTTCGCGTTGACAATGTATTGCAGTAATCTCGCACCCTCAATCAGCGGGAGCGGGTCACAGCCGCACTGTAACGAGCTGGATGAGTACAAGCCCGTGCCGCCCGATTGCTGGGATGACACCCCGTCAAATTGCGTATCGGATTCAGACTCTGAATATCAATATGCATAAGATTTGACCGCTTGCTTGTGATCCTGGGGATCTACTCGTTATTTGCGCTGTTCGTTCGAGTCATACGTTGACTTGTATCGCTCAAGCAGTTCTTCGGTACTTATCTGGTCGAGCATTCGTCCTCGCTTGACGAACCGATGCTCAAATGTCACAGCGCCCTTATCTTTTACTAATTGCTCAAACTCATTGATAAAGCGCTGTTCAAATTTGCTGTTAAAGCTGTTGAATAGCACCACGCGTTTCCCGGTAAAAGAATTGTTGTTTACAAACTCCCAGATAGGAGGCGATGGGCTATATAGCCAAATCGGTGAGCCAAGGTATATGGTGTCATAGGGGCTCAAATCTACGGTCTTAGGTATAATTGTGGCGACATTGCCCCGAGCATCCATTAAGGCGCGTGATAGCCCAACGAGGCCTGGTTCGTAATCTTCGGCTTGAAGACGAATGAAGTTACCGCCGTGCCTTGTGGCGATATCCCTGCCCAGAACTGCTGTATTTCCCGATCTGGAGAACACGACCACGACCACTTTATTCTGCGCTCCGCGCTCGCTACTTTGATCTTTCAAGATCTTTTGATTCGCTCGTGCCTGCTGCTTTTCGATCTGGGCCACCCCAATCAAAACTGAGACAATAGCAATCACGAATAAAACAATAAGGATCATAAGTATTTTCATGTGACTAACTCGAATTTTCTATGCCTGAGCCTGGAGGTGTTTGATGTCGCGAGCTGGGGGCATGCCAAATAGTCTGGCGTATTCTCGGGAAAATTGCGAGACGCTTTCATACCCCACTTGAAGTCCGGCTTCACCCGCATCCAACCCCTCGTTTAGCATCCTTTGTCTTGCCTCTTGCAGTCGAATATTTTTCAGGTACTGCAAAGGACTCATTCCAGACACCAGTCGAAAGTGCTGTCTAAACGTTGTGGGGCTCATATGAGCTTGCTCTGCCAAATCCTCGATTCGTACAGAACTTGGGTAGTTCACTTTAAGCCAAGCCATGCTTTTCGCGATCTGGCGGCTTGGGGAGGCGCTCGCGTGCAGATGAATAAGGTTGGGCCCGTGGCGACTGACCAGTAAGCGAGCAATAATTTCCTGCTGTATTAATGGCGCGACAACCGGGGCAATTTTGGGTTCATCGAGGATATCAACCAGCCTGCTCACAGCATTGATCATAGGCGTGTCCAGTTGTCCATGGGCCAGGCCGACCACGCTATTTTGTTTTGGTTTTGGCGGGATGCCGAGTTGATTGACGACCTGAACCACAAGATGAGGATCCAGCTTTACCATAACGCCAAGATAGGGTTTAGTCTTACTGGCCTCAATGACGCGAGATACCACGGGTAGATCCACTGATGCGAGTAAGGCCTCTCCCGCCCGGTATTCAAAAACTTCTTTGCCCAATGTGACCTGCTTGTGTCCTGATACCGTCAGCGCAAGCCCCATTCCATAAATGCAGGGAATATCCTCTGTTGGCAGGCTTCGGCGGTGAATTGAAATCGCTGATCCTTCCGTGAGGAAATCTCCGTCTTGGGTGGCTATTTCCATTAGTCGCTTTCGTAACGATTCCACGACTGCGGAGGCTTCAATCTTTGTCATTGAATCAGACGGCTTTTTCATAGGACTTCCTCTTATCACTGAAGAGTCGATTGTAAATCGATTTACTCTAAAAATATCACAAAAAGTAGAAAAGCCGTTGAAATAGGCAAAAAATGGTTCGAAATGGGCAAGCAGAAAAAGTGATCAAGGCGCAAACTGATGTCGTAGTTAAGAAACATCGTTAAGACACATTGTTAATACGCATTCAGAGAAATTAAACATGCATCAGTCGCAGGAGATCAAATGATGAAAAAAGTCAGCATCAATAACATGAATGGTCAAGGTATCACATTGTCAGCTGTTCTCAACTTTCCAGAAGGGTTTGATAGAAGTGAACAATATCCTGCAATTGTGGTATCTCACCCTGGCGGTGGCGTAAAAGAGCAAACTGCAGGCACTTATGCTAAAAAACTCGCTGAGCAGGGTTTTGTGACCGTAGCCTTTGATGCCTCCTATCAGGGTGAGAGCACTGGCGAACCGCGGCAACTGGAAAACCCGCACGTGCGCACTGAAGATGTGAGCGCAGTAATTGATTATCTCACGACATTAACGTACGTGGATAACAGTCGTATTGGTGCCATGGGAATCTGTGCGGGCGCAGGGTACACCGCTAATGCCGCGATCAATGATCGTCGTATCAAATCGGTTGGTACTGTCAGCATGGTTAACATCGGTCAAATGTTTCGTAATGGTTGGGACAACAACATCCCGGATGCTGAGGCGATTCCATTTATTCAGGCGGGCTCTGATTCCAGAACGTCTGACGCTGCTGGAAATGATATTGCAACTATCCCCATGGCACCATTGAATGAAGAGGATGCACCCAATGAAGAGCTTCGACAGGCTTGGGAGTACTACCATACCAAACGCGCTGAATATTGCACAGCACCGGGCTTTGCAACGGCTCGTAGTTTGAACCAGATTATTTCTTACGATGCCTTCCATAAAGCAGAAGCATTTTTGACTCAACCACTTCTGACCGTTGTTGGCAGCAACGCGGGAAGCAAATGGATGAGTGATGATTTAATGCAACGTGCGGCGTCTACAGATAAAGCGATGCACGTTGTTCAGGGAGCCAATCACATGGATCTCTACGATGGTGAAGCTGAAATAACAGAAGCCATCAGCGTACTGGACCCATTCTTCAAACGTACACTATAACTCGCATCAAGTACCGATTAGTTGCAGTCGTCACGGGTAAAGCGAGGCGACTTGCGCTGGCAAAGCCATTTGAGGATTAACGAATGAAAAAAGTAAATTTCAGAAACAAAGACATGGCATGGGATATCTCAGCGCTTATTTTATATCCTCCCGGATTTAATGAAGCCAGTCAGTATCCAACAATTGTGAGTGTACATCCATTTGGGAGCTGTAAAGAGCAAACATCGAGCGCGACCTATGGAAAAGCTCTGGCTGAGGCAGGCTTTGTCGTAATCGCATATGATGCGAGCTTCCAAGGTGAATCTGGCGGTGAACCTCGTTATATTGAAGATCCTTCTCAGCGTGTAGAAGATATCAGCCGGGTAATCGACTACGCAGTAACACTTCCATACGTTGATGCGGATCGTATAGCGGGTATCGGGATTTGCGGTGGCGGTGGTTACATCTTCAGTGCCGCTCTGACAGAAAAACGTCTCAAGGCAGTGGTTGGGATTACCCCGGTCAATTTAGGTCGCCTGTTCCGTGAAGGATTTAGCCAGTACAACCCTGTTGCCGCGTTGGAAGCGATGGCTGCCCAGCGCACTATCGAAGCCCGTGGTGGTGAAATGCAGGTCAATGAATTGTTGCCAGCCACTCCACAAGTTGCCACGGAAAATGGTCTGACCGAGCGAGATGTATTTGAAGCAACAGACTACTACAAAACCCCCCGTGGCCAGCAACCCGGTGGCGCTACCAGAATGTTGTTCTCTCATGCTCAAAAAACACTGAGTTGGGATGCATTTGCCTATGCA
Source organism: Oleiphilus messinensis (assembly GCF_002162375.1). Lineage (GTDB taxonomy): Bacteria > Pseudomonadota > Gammaproteobacteria > Pseudomonadales > Oleiphilaceae > Oleiphilus > Oleiphilus messinensis. Next base: position 2,709,048 of record NZ_CP021425.1, read on the forward strand.
GAAACATTGATGACACAGCCTGTAATGGCTGTAGTTGGCCAAAAAATAGGTGCATTTGGCGGGTATCGCGACGGACATGAAATTTATGGTCGTTCCATCGCCTCAAAAGATCGCCAATTGGTTGAGTTGGAAGAATGGTCCCACTATGACCTTTATGACAAGGCTCAGCCTGTCAGTGCCGCGATGGAACAAATCGTGCCTTTCTTTAATAAGCACCTGAGTTAAATAAAATGAATATACACGAGTATTGAGTGCTCCGCCTACGTCGGCATAAACGCGGTAAGCCCGTCTAATATTTTTGAGCACCCAGCGGCCGATCTTATTGAATCAAGCCAACTCGACTATATCAATTTACTTACTCGCTATGAGATTGCCCTCTAATTGAGGAGGGCCAGTCAGAATAGAGATGATGTTTCGTTAGAAAGACGGCATTAATCCGGATTAACCGATTCGTCTGTTAATGCGCCATCAGACTCATCCGTTGCGGCAAGTGGTTGCAGTTCCGGGTTCCGGGAGTACAGACGAGCAGATGTCCCATTTACCGGATGCCATTCGGGAAAAAGTACATAACCAAACCTGTTATTCTGAAGAAGTCCATGGCGGTTGCGGCGAACATCCGGCAAATTACGGTATTGGGTATCGCCGGTTCCGGTGACCCGTTTGCCAATCTGGAATGAACCATTGAAACATTCCGGCAGTTAAGCGAAAAGGCTCAGGATATCAAACTGTGTGTCTCCATCAATGGCCTTGCGTTGCCCGACTGCGTGGAAGAGTTAAGCAAACGCAACATCAATCACGTAACCATCACCATCCCGATGATCGAAACCTGCTTCGGGTAATTTTGATTGAGAATTGCAACGTGATCTACGTGGTGTCTGCAGGCGAACCTGCAGCCGCAAAGGTAATCCGTACCGGAGTTCATCCAATTACAGAGCTTAATAGTGGCGAAGCACGCACTGTATTATCAAAGCTGCAGACGATTATGGGCAAAAATCTGCCAGCATGGCTGGCAAAATTTCTGGGACAGAGTCCGCTGGATCGAATCCGTTGTCAGGCGCTCATGGAAGAAGAAGCTGAATAAATGATTTTCAGTCATCAGTTCCCACTATTCTGAAACTGTACCGTAAGCTTTAGTACAGTTTTTATATCCGTTTGCATCCATCACGCCACAGGCTGCAATATCGACTACATATTTACAATACGTCGTAATCGAATTTCTCCACTAGAGGCACTACAATATGTTTATTGTATGAATGGTCTGTAAAAACAGGAGTCAGGGTGCTTAAACTTTTCCGCATATTGAGTGTACTTGAAGGGGGCTCGTATCTGGTAATATTGAGCGTAACGATGGGCGTTATTAGCCGCGATTTTGTCTTTATGCTTGGGATGACCCATGGTGTGTTGTTTATCGCTTATCTAATGTTGTCGTTACTGGTTAGCAACAAACAAGGCTGGTCGTTGTTTGTCTGGCTTGGGCTCTTCCTGGCCTCGATTGTTCCGTTAGCATTTTTGCCAGTTGAATGGTTTCTGCGTAAAGAAGCCGAAAATACCGCTGCTGTAGCAGCCCCTGCCTGAAATCAAAAACACAGGGCTCTAAAATCGAGCCCTTGCCTTGGCTACGTTTACTGTTTATTCAGGCGTGCTAGCCATAAATTGCGCGGCATTGACATAAAACGGAATAATGTCGTTTTGGGCCGGACTGTGCTTGATGTCCAGTAGGCCGATCATGTCCCAGTGGTCATACCCGTGCCGGGTTCCCATGAAGTTCCACACTCCTTTGTAAATTGTGCCCGAATAGGGCACCACCGTGTCGATGGAGTTGTTTATTGGGCCCGGCATGCCACGGGTCGAGGTAATCCCGTCATTTTCCCACCAGGACTCGGTGATCGGGTAGTCAGACTCGGTATCCTGGTACTGACCAATCTGCGAAACCATCGGTACCAGAAAAAGGTTGGTACCCAATTCCGGGTAATGCTTGCCTGTGAACCAGCTTGGGGTACTGGATTCATTTGCCCAGGAGAAGTAATAGACCGAGTCGACCGCATTCGTCTTTCCGTTTAGTCGTGCAGCGCCGTCAGAAGACAGGTCATAGAAAGCGGTATCGGTACTATGCTCGTCCAGAAAACTGTTTAAACTCCGATCCAGGTAGTCTCTCAGATTTTCGCCCTCGGCCCGCGGAGCAAGTCCAAATTGATCAAGTTTCAGGTCAAAAACCGCGTCTCCCCCCATGATATTTACCACATTGACCAGCATCTCAATGATGTTGTTGAGGTCTTTATTTTTATTTGCATTGTGAGCGAGCGGTGAACCATCATGCGCACCGGCTAGGGTTGTCAGTGCGTGTACCCAGTTCCGTCCTTCGCCTGAAAATAGCGGTGACAGATCCGAAACACCGGAGTTAATTTCATCCTGATTTCCATTTTCCAGCAAAGCGATTAAAAGGCGTGCAGTTTGAGCGCCTTGGCTATGCGCCAATATATTTACTTTTTGATTGCCCTCATTTAAGCCCGGAATATAGGCTTCGTGGTTCCGGTAGTCCGGTCCGAAACGGGCGTGTCGGTGTGCTTTTGCGTGGGCCGCGCCATAGTCTACAATACTCCCGGTTAATTGCGCGTATAACTCACAGGCCCGATCCCAATTGCTGGAAAGCGGGCCTACCGCGGGTGTAACGGTATGATATCCGTGGGCCTTCAAGGACTCTTGAATGTCATTAAAACCACCAAAATGTTTGAATCCCTGCATTTCATCGCGACCCCAGCCGAAAAAACCGTGCAGTAGTACGGTTGGGTAATCGTTTTTGCGTGTTTCAGGTGCCGTATGGTCATTCGCTGCCGACACGCTCTGGCTGGTGACGGTCGTAATGCAAATACAAAGGGTTGCAGCCGCGATCTGTTTGTTGAATTTTGAAAATCGATAGGATGAACCTGAGGAGGTTTTAGTGCAAGGTGTCATAGTATATCCTGATTGTTGTTATCTGTAAGGGCTGTCATTGCCATGAGATGTTCTCGTTGTATTTCAGATCGGAACCGGATATAAGCTAAACTCTGGATGTAGCCTTAACTTGTATGAATTGATGAAACGGGCAGGGGAGTCCGGCAATTAAGCGGGGGAATACGTCCAGTTTTGTAATTAGACTCTACTCGACAAAAGGAGTGTTATGGATGGATCAAATTGAGTTCTACAAAGCAAAACTACAGTACGAAACGGATTCCTGGGATTTGAGTGAAGCGCTGAAACGTGGTGATGCTGTTGTGGTTATTGATGCCCGAGCGCCAGAAGCCTATGCCGCAGAGCATATACCCACCGCATTAAACATACCACATCGCACGATGAGCGAGGCCACCACAGGTGATCTCGACCCAAACGTTCGGTATGTCACCTACTGTGATGGCATCGGTTGCAACGCTTCGACCAAAGGTGCATTGAAAATGGCCGAGCTGGGGTTTCAGGTTCAAGAACTGTTGGGTGGGCTCGACTGGTGGCGACGAGACGGATATGAAACCCACGGCGCAAACGGACAGCCTGGCACAATTATCAACTGCGGGTGTTAGTCGAGTTCCCGTAGTATAACGTCAATGGACTCCGGCTTTGGTGGGGCAAATCCACCGCGTCGGAGTACGAGCATTGGACAATTTAGACTCGAGAGTACGGTAAAGTAATGAGCGATACAGAATTAGAAGCCCTTGTCAGCATGAGTTGTGATGAACGTTACGACTATAGCGTAGGGGAAATCGTCGACCAAAAAGAACTCTGGATACTGGTCAATGGTGACAACCAGTTTTTAAAACTGTACGCCGAAGATGAAGACTTCGAATACGTCCCGGTATGGCCCACAGAAGCCTTGGCGCGCAACTACGCTAAAGATGAGTCAGAACTCCAACCCAAGGGCATCACCTTGCCCATATTCTTGAAAAAATGGGTCACCGGCTTACAAAACGACGGCCTCGAACTCGGTATATTCCCCGCACCAGACGGTACCGTCTGGATCACTGACGTGCATGAGTTCAAACAGGATTTACAGGACGAAATGTCGAATTTTTGAAACTGTATTGCTTAAAGTGTGATCTATGGAGAGTAAAAAATGGGTCACCACTTAACGATGATTCAGTCTTTACCGAAAGCATCATCAATGGATTAATGATGAGTTTGATATGTATAAATTTTTAGCACTTTCAGGGTTAGCAAAAGGAGTAAGTTTGTGTCATATGATTTACACATAACGCGTGATGATGAAATCCCACTCGATGAATGGATTGCGGCGGTCGATTCTACCGAGGGAGTGCGGATTAATAACGAGGATATTGTGATGACTAATCCGCAATCCGGTCAAGAAATACGACTGGTTTGCGCTCCTGGAGCTGCAGAAGTGTACTTCCGGGAACAGAGTTGTTGGCACCGAGTTTTTAGTTTTAGTGGCTATGCCTCATTTCGTGCCCCATCAGATTGGAAAGATCCCAGCTCTCCCATTCGACAAGTTTCTTTCAAGTTAGCCAAGTTACTAGGCGCCAGCGTTACCGGCGATGAAGGCGAAATCTACAACGAAACGTGACATTAGAATTTGATGTTATCAGTGCACCTCGAGGCCCGAAGGTAATTTACAGGGCTATCACACTATAACCCCCGAATCCAGTGATCAATCTCATCTATCACTGCTGGTTCAATCGTGGTTTCAATCTGCCAGTATTCATCAGGCCCTTTACCCGCCAGAGCAGTTTGAAACAGGTGATTGAGGCCGTCAAATGTTTTGACCTTTGATTGTACGTTGGTTAACAGTGCTTTGGTGGGGTGATGGTTCGCTGTGGCGGACACCAACAGATCCTGGCTGCCAAACAAAGCAAGGATGGGCCCATTGTGGGCTTTCAGTAGGGTATTGAAATCCATTTGCAATGCAGTTTGCCACCAGGGTGTTGCAAACAGGTTCTGGATTTTTTTGATATCGGACTCGCTTTTCATTCCTGCTGAAACGGCGTAGTCTTTTATACGCTCCCGCGCGCTGGTTACGTTTTTTGCGGTTTTGACGATACGGAACAAGTCTGCCAGCTCTTTACCCACTCGTTCGATTTCTGACGCTTTGGCGCCTTTGGCTCTCATAATATCCTGGTTTTGGCGGATTAGGGCTTGTTCTAGCGGTTCCGCGCCAATGCCTGCCAGTGAGACAATAAAATCAGGTGTGGCCCATTTTGCCGCAAGCACTGCTTTTATCCCGCCTTGAGAGTGGCCGATAAATCCGGTTTTAGTTTTCGGCAAGCCTGACTTAGTTTGTAGCCAGGTCAGTGCGGCGGCAGCATCTGCCGCGAACTCCCAGTCGGTTGCGTGTTTGTAGTCTCCACCGCTTTTACCGACCCCGCGATTGTCGTATCGCAGTACTGCATAGCCTCGCTCGGTTAGTAAATGTGATAGCGTCAAGAAGTATTTGTGTCCGGTAATGATGTCGTCTTTAGTTGCGGGCGGTTTACCCGCCTCATGGCCGCTGATTAATACGACCGATGCGATGATGTTTTTGTCGGTCGGGTACGTTAACTCGCCATTAATTCTGATGCCGTCTCCAGCGTTCTCGAAAGAGACATCCTTAATAACGTAGCCCCGTTTTGTCGGTTCTTGCGGGTGATCTACCGTAGCGAACAGCAGCTTCTCAAATGAGGTTGAACATGCCGTCAGTATACAGGTGAGGAGTGACGCGAGCAGCGTTTTCAATTTAAACTTCATCAGCTTGATATCATTTGTCCGCTTCATTGTCAGCATCCTTGGATTTCTGGCATTTGATTTGTTATTGGATCAGGTTGTAAAAGTCGTGAAAGTATAGTGAATTTTTATTGTGTGAGACATATGTGTATCATTAAATTTTATTGAGAAAGGCATGACTGACGCTAGAATTAAAAAATCGAACCATGCGCTAATGGAATCAAGCGTAAAGCTTTTGCTTGTTAATCCACAGGCAACGATGAGTGAAGTTGCCGTTGCGGCTGGTGTTGGCAGGGCTACGCTCTATCGCCATTACCCTACCAAGCTGTCCTTGATCGAGGCGCTGGCTGAAACCTGCGTTCAGGAACTTGATGCCGCTTGTGCCCATATCGAAGCAGAAGCGCAAAGTGCGACACAAGCGATTGAATTGTTGTTTAGCGCAATGGCTCCACAAGCCGAAAAACTGAAAGTACTGGCACTCCTGGATCAATATGACTCGCCCCGACTCAAGCAAATACAGTCAAAACAGGATCAGGAAATATTGGAACTTATCGAATGGCTCAAGCAGGAGAAGGCCGTAGATAACAACGTACCGAACGACTGGCTGCTGATCCTGATCGATAACCTGATCTACAGCAGCTGGATTTTGATGGGAAAGGGGTTCGCAGCCGATGTTGCGGCAAGTTTGGCACTGAGGACGTTTTTGAGTGGTGTGGGTACGAGGTGATTTGTTATTTATTAAGTCGGTACAGATGTTACACCTTATCTTTATTTTAGGGATTATTCTGCTCCACGGTTGCTCAACCTTGCCAGAGGTAGTCGAATCAACCGGGCATCCGGAAGGAACCGAATCCGAGATCTACATCGCAAACCATGGATGGCACACCGGTGTTATTTTAAGTGCCCAAGATTTTTTCAGTGCCATGCCGGCGTTAAGGTCCAGATTTGGGGCGTACCCATTTATCGAAATCGGCTGGGGGGACGCCGGATTTTATCGGGCAGATGAAATTACTTTGGCGATTACGATCAGGGCTATTTTTTGGCCGACGGACTCAATTGTACATGTTGTCGGGTTGCCGAGATCGCCTTATATCCACTTTAAAAACAGTGAAGTAAAACGGCTTAAGGTCACAAATGATGGTTTGTCGGCTTTGAAACAATTTCTATCCAACAGTGTCGATCGGGATAAACAGGGAGCACCTCGCATGCTGGATCAGGGGATCTACGGGGATAGTCAATTTTATCGGGGCACTGGTTACTACCACGTATTCAACACCTGTAACAAATGGACGGCCAAAGCACTGGCCAGTGCAGGAGTGGACTTGTCCACCCAGTTCAAATTAACCGCCTCAAGCGTGATGGATGTGATTGAAGGCGAGTGATGCACATCGCTTTTTCGTAGTTTTTAATTAGGGTCTTATATGGACTCCCGTTTATAGAGTTCTCATTGACAATAAACGGGAGTCCATATAAGGCCCTAGTGTAATGTCCTAATTTAAATAGAACGATCTATAATGGTTAAAAGCCATTAAACTGGAATATAGATCGTGGAATCAAAAGTTCGTATTAGTCTATCAGAAAATGAAATAAGAAAGCTCGAGGAAACAATCCGCAGTCGACAAACAGGCCAGCGTTTGGTTACCCGAGCGAGAATCGTATTGCTCGCAGCTCAAGGGAAAAGTAATGCTGCGATTTCCAGAGAGTTGGGCATTGGGCTGAATGCCGCTCGTTCGTGGCGCGCACGTTATGCTGAAAATGGATTCGCTGGGATAGAAAAAGAACGACCTCGTGGTGACAACCATGGTGGAAAAAGTAGTATCGAACAAGCGCAATTACGTTCCAAAATTATTGAGCTGACCACGCAAACCAAACCGGAGAATGAAACTCACTGGTCAACCAGAAGTATGGCTAAAAAACTAGGAACAACGCACAGCTTTGTGAATCGTGTTTGGCAGGAATCTGGGCTGAAACCGCATTTGAGTCGCTCGTTTAAGGTGAGTAATGATCCAAATTTTGAAGAAAAACTCAAAGATGTAGTGGGTCTGTACTTATCTCCGCCTGAAAACGCTGTTATTTTCAGTGTGGACGAAAAATCATCCATTCAGGCTTTGGATCGAACTCAGCCGGGCTTACCTATGAAGAAAGGACGAGCTGGCACGATGACGCATGACTATAAACGGCATGGTACCAGTACTTTGTTTGCGGCCTTAAATGTTGAAACTGGCGAGGTAATTGGCGAGTGCAAGTCCCGACATCGGCATCAAGAGTTCCTCTCATTTTTTAAAGACAGTGGAGAAAAACGCTCCAAAAAATCTGGATTTACATTTAATCGTGGACAACTACAGTACACACAAACATGAGAGTGTGAAACGATGGCTATCCCGGAATGAACGGGTAAAACTGCACTTTATTCCAACCAGTTCTTCATGGCTCAATCTGGTAGAACGCTTTTTCGGATTACTTACGGAAAAGCAATTGAAGCGCGGAATATTTACATCTGTGAGGGAACTCGAAACCTGCATACATTCGTATATCGAAAATCATAACGCATCGCCTAAGCCATTCGTTTGGACGAAAAGTGCTGAAGATATATTAGAAAAAGTCGGTCGAGCTAAAAACGCATTAAACAATTCCATTTAATTTAGGACAGTGCACTAGTGTAGCCCGCTAGACGTCCTATGCACGTCAGATTAGCCAACGCTTTAAGTAAGTTGCTTGGATATAAATAAACGTACGTTTACTAAACGATGGTTAATTAAACTATAATCACATCGTGACTCTGCTGGAATGTGCACAGGCCCAAATCAACACACTGTGACTTTGCCTCTTATCCATCATTGGAAGAATACTATGAACAATGAAGCTCGCGTTTTCGAGAAAGCGCCAAAAGTAGCGGAAAATGCTTTAGATGTAGCAACGACCTGTGTGTTGTGTTCCCATAACTGCGGGATGCGTGTAGATGTTGAAAATAATACCATTGTGTCTGTACGCAGTGACGCGAGTAATCCTGCGACAAAGGGCTATTCCTGTAATAAAGGTTATGCGATCCCACACTATATCAACCACCGACAGCGAGTAACGCAACCCCTGAAACGTCGCCGGAATGGGGAATTTGAACCGATCAGCTGGCAGCAGGCGATTAGTGAAATCGCAGAAAAGCTTAATACGATCCGGTCCCGGTATGCGCCCCGGGCTATCGCGCTAGCAGGTATCGGCGGGCAAGGGAACCATGCTAATGCTTTTGGCGCTGTGCCATTTATGCACGGGATTGGTTCACCGACATTTTTTAATGCTCTCGCTCAGGAGAAAACCCAGCATGCTCTGGTGGATCGACGACTTTTTAAGGGAACCCCGGATTTGTATATGCCCGGTGATGAGGAGTTTGCTGATTTTGCGCTGGTATTGGGTACAAATCCACTGATCAGTAATCGGGGCATAAATGCAACGGAGACCATAAAAGCGCTCGCAAAGGATGCCAACCGTAAAATGGTGGTGGTTGATCCCCGTGTGAGTGAAACGGCGCGGCGAGCAGACCGTCATTTGCGTATCAAACCCGGACAGGATTTATATCTGTTGCTGGCGATTGGTGCGATATTGGTTCGTGAGAATCTTGTTGATCGTGAATTTTTGGCGAACAAAACCCACGGATTTGCTGATCTGAAAGTACTCTTGGAAAACGTCGATATTGCCCAGATGGCAGCCCGTTGTGAATTGAGCGTGGAGGACATTGAAACCACTGCGCGTGAGTATGGTAGTGCACAAAGAGCCTGTATTAGCTACGATCTGGGGGTGGAGCAGGGGCCAGACTCTACGTTGATATCTTACATGATTCGTGTTTTGGCGTTGTTGACGGGCAATGCCGGACGCCGTGGCGGAAACCCTTTTGTCCAGTTATTCAGCCCCAAACTCCCGTTTAATCCATTTATGCCCAAGGCTTTGGAGTCCGGTATTGAGGGCATACCCATGTTTGTGCCGCTTCCTTCTTTTTCACCTAATCTGATTCCGGAAGAAATCCAATCGTCCCACCCAGACCGGATTCGGGCGTTGATTGTCGATGGGGCCAACCCGCTTGCCAGTTATGCCGATACCCAACGCTTCCGTGAAGCGTTTGATATGCTTGATTTGTTGGTGGTGATCGAACCGGCAATGACCGAAACCGCTCGCGTTGCAGATTATGTGTTGCCAACGCCAGTGGGCTATGAAAAGTGGGAAATGTCCATTTTCCCGAAAGATAAGGTTAGTCTGCAGATGCGCCCTCCCGTAGTAAATGGCCCTGAAGAAGCCTTGCCGGAAATCGAGATCTACTATCGATTGGCCCGTGAAATGGGAGTCGTTGGCCCTGCACCGAAGCGTCTTGCAAGTCTGGCGAAGAAGGCTCGCTCGCCGTTTGGCGCGCCGTCTTACATGGCTGCATTGGGTTCACTGTCAGCATTACGTGGCGGGCGACCCGGTCGCATTGTCGCTCGCAGTGCATTTTGGCTGTATGAAACCCTTGGTTCCACTTTGCCCAATCCCATGTTGTCGATCATCTGGATTATGAGCCACGGTTATGCCGCTACTCGGGGTGATCAGGTCAAGAGAGCGTTTCCAGAGATGCGAAAAGTACGTAATCCTGCCCGGTTGGGAGAGTTGGTTTTCTCGCAATTACTAGCCCATCCGGAAGGTGTCATTGTTGGTTATTTGGACGATGATCGAAATTTTGAAACCTATTGTAATTACCGGGATGGCAAGGCCCGGATGTTTCAGGTTGATTTCGTTCAAGATATCAAAACCCGGTTGAGTAAGATGAAACCGGAACAGGATACGCAATACCCGTTGATACTGAATGGTGGTATGCGAACGGGTTGGAGTGCAAATACGATTGTACGAGATCCTTCCTGGCGTAAAGGCAAGGGCCCCCACGCTGCATTATTGATCAGCAAAGAAGATGCAGAATCTCTTGGGGTGGAAAAAGGAGCCATGGTGAGGCTATCAACCCATCGGGGATCAATTATTCTTCCTAGCAAGATTGATACGCACTCGCGTCCGGGTCATGTACATGTGCCGAATATCTTTGATTTGCGCTATCCGGATGCAGAGAGTGGCGAGTTACAAGCGACAGGCATCCCCATCAATGAACTCACTGACGCACAGGATCGTGATCCGTATACCGGTATTCCAAACTTCAAGCGAGTTTACTGCCGGGTGGAGCCTGTTTAGGTTAATTGAGTTATTGTTGAGATCTTTCTGATATGCGTTATTCCGCCGATCATAAAGCCGCATTGCGGAAAAAGTTAGTTGCTGCCGCAGGGGCATTGTGTAAAGAGAACGGATTTGGTGTGACGGGCGTGGATGCGCTTATGGCGACAGTCGGGTTATCGGGTGGTGCGTTTTACGGGCACTTTAAAACCAAGTCGGACTTATTGAATGACATCGTTGCCAATGAGTTGGCGACCACGCGGGCTCGGTTTGAAGCCATGCAAGGTGGTGATGGCGCAAGTGCTGAAGCCCTGCTACGGGCCTATTTCAGCCGCCTGCATGTTGATAATCCCGGTATGGGTTGTGCGTTACCTTCCCTCAGCAATGAAGTTGCCCGAGCCAACGATGAGGTTAAAGAAACATACGAAAAAGGCTTGCAAGCCTTACACGACCTGCTCGCGGAGAATCTGCCCAATCCTGAGCGGGCATGGGCACTGTTGGCCATGGCCGCAGGGACGATCAGTATGGCTCGAGCAGTTAAATCGCCTGAAATGCAGGAACGTATTTTGAGTTCAGCCGTGGACTTGATGCTCTCTGAGTTGAGTACAGATTAGGGATTTTAATCCAATCATCATTCAATGAGCGCAGTCGATTTGATTTGAACCCAACAATGCTGGCCGGGCGCGAGCTGCAGAGTGTTGGTTGACCGCGCGGTAAGTCGGGCAATGATGGGGGATGATGCGCCCAGTGCATCCGTCAGTTTTACCCGGACGTAGCGCAGCGCGGGGTGTTCTCCTTCGCTGATTTCATCAATAGTTGCCGGTAAGCAATTTAAAATGCTGGAATCGGATGGCTGCTGGCGTGCAATGCTGACATCTTTGCCACGATGCGGATGCGAATCCTGTCGCCCGGTTCGAACTGCCCTGGTTTTATCTCGTTGTTAGATATGCGACAAAAGCTCCAAAAAAGGATACAACAAAAGTTACAGCTTATAAGTCAGACAGCATGTCTTTTAACTCCTTGCGATACTCATTGGTATTAAGAATAACCGATCCCGATGTCTCGGAACCTCGGTAATAGCTATAGGGCAGTAACTCACTCACTCTGGGTAAAACTGTTGCATCTTTTTGCCCTGGCCGTAGATATCGAACGGGAACCTGAAAACGCCAGCTGCCCGGGGGCACTGGTAAAGCATACCACTTGCTGGAAAGCACTGTACCATTGGTGGTGCGATAGAAATTGACAAACGCATCATCAATGATCGCCAGGGAAAATTGTATCTGTCCGTTTTGATTGCGGGCAAATAACGCGATTCGGTCTGGGTGGTCAATGCTGCGGAATTTCCATACCTGCCGGAACATTTTGCGTCCTTCGAGGAGCCTTTCGTGGAAGGCTTCAGAGCTTTCGCCCTGATCCAGTCGTTTTATTTCAGTGGCAGCTTTTATGATCGCCCCGGCAATTGCATCAAGATATGCTTCTTTCATGGGTTAATTCCCTTTTTACGCTAATTTCAAGGTGTTGTTTTGATCGTAGTACTTATACTCGAATTGGAACAAATCGGATCAGTCTCGATCGGGTTATTTAAAAAAGCGTCTTTTTTGTTCAGTTGCGCGTACTTAAAATTGTTACGGAATGTACTGGGATGGGAGGCCGGAGTCAGATCCAGCCGGGCTTCCCAATCCTGTTCAATTAATTCGATATTGCGCGTTGCGCAAAAGCGTCTTTCTTTGTCTGTTGGCTCGGGAATCCGGAAGAGAGCTTTGCCCCAGTTTATGCGTGAGTTTTAAACCCAGCCCCATTCGTCAATTAGTCTTTATAAGACTTTGCCCCTTTTGTGCATCCCCCTCGGCGCACTTTTTTTGTTTTTAAATGCACTTACAATTCACGCTATTTTCTGCTCGTCCATTTTACTTTACTTTTCGCTTTTTCAAACTTTGGGGTCATTATTCGAATATGTGAAGAAGATCAGATGAATCGCCACGTTGATACATTTCCCGACATGTTACCAAATAGTTTTTACATGCTTGTAACCACGTATCTTTTCATCTGCCGTCACCAATTTAGCTGATAAAGTTCTAGCCAATGCCGTTATCATTCGATCAGCTGGATCTTTATGGAACTCTCCAGGCAATCTGGTTGATTCAATTGCAACTTTGTTATCAATAGGGACAAATTTTACGGGTTCGACTTGTGCCGCTAGAGTGATCCAGGAATCAACATCCATGCTTAATGTCAGCCTTGCTTTTTCAACCAACATTGCGATTTCCCATGCTGATATTGATGACACCAAAATATCACCACTCGTGTTTACTTCGGTTTGGATTGCGCTATTGGCCGCGGCAGAAAGTTGGTTATCATCGTTTAACCACCACAGTAAAATGTGTGTATCAATTACGATCACGCCAGCTCCCAGTCATCTTCTGCCACCGGTGCAGTAGGTGATTCATAGTTAATTACACTACCTTGCAATAGCTCCATGGGAGACTTATCCGATGCATCATATTTCCTGATAACCAGAGTCGGTTTTCCATGATCGGTGATAATTACTTGGTCGCCCGACTCCTCTACATCTCTCATAATCTTCAATGCCTGCGCCTTAAATTTAGATTTGGATACTTGTACTTCCATAACTTCACCATGGTCACGTTACTATAGTCATAAATATCTCAGAAAAAATGACCATATACAATTGTCAAAATGGCCTTAAAATCTGCATTGTGTAATAGATCGTAGATTAAAATGAAGCAAAACGTTTAACAGGTGATCTTTTGGTAGTGTTCAGATCGTGAGGTACATTACATAGGGCGGTCAGTTGGTTTTTCAATTAGAGACCACTTAAATAACCGAGAAGTTTCATAGTTAAGATAATTTGGTCCTTCAGATCCGAAAAATTTGAGTATTCGATCAAATTTAAGATCTCATTCTGAGTCAGCACGTACTGTTCAGATCTATGCAAATTTTTGTGATGATTCAATCTCACAATGATGGTGAACATCATTTTTTTAGCGCGAGGGTTTAATTGAATGTGCGGATTGTTCTCCAGCGTCTCTTTGAGGCGTAGTAAGTAATTTCTGTCCAAGATTAAAAAAATGGCATGTTTACCAGTTTCGCTATTTGTTTTATCGACTGAAATAAGATGATCATCTTCTATACCGGCTGGTAACTTTTTTAGTTCAGCAAGAATCCATTTCGCATATGTGATTGGCGTATATTGTGGATCTTCATATTCACGTGCTATTGATTCTGCTGTTTCTCTCGTCCACCGATTCAGCTGAATGTCATAGCGATGAAAACCTGAGTCATAAATATATGGTTTTAAATCCGAGTTATCTGCGCGAATTTCTTGTTGAATTTTATTTTCGATTTCTTCAACTTGCTCCGTAAACATATCATGCTGTGAACCCCATCCACCGAAATACGCTTTCCCGAAAGTTACGCTTCGGGAGTAATGCAAAATAATCTCATCGACAAGTTTGGATTTTCCTTTATATTGCAGATTGATAAATCGCCTGAACATAACCTCATCAATGCAATGCTCGTTAAAATAGTTATTTAACACTGCCATATCGACAAGTGTATCTAGAAACTCTTTTAACTGGGGAGCCTGTCGTGTAAAGAGGCTAGAATAGATCCAGCGATAAGTACTATTGTCTTTCAGTAGAACCAACGCGAGAAGTTTTAAACGATCTGCTTTGCTTGAGTCTCTTAAGAATGCGTTGAATATTAGTTCATAATTTTGACGTCCAACCTGTGGCAGCTTCGCCCACTTTTTTTGAAATGAAAGAAACAAATTGTTAATTGCACTGTTCCGGCAAACTTTTTGTCGAGTAGATGTCTGGTGTTCGGCTTCCAAATATTTGTAATAGGCCAGAAACGCAGCCATACCGACTGGTTTTGCATTTACTTCATTTGGTTCCCAAACATTTTGGTCAATAAATTTTTCAAGTAATCTTGAGCAATAGTGATGTAGCCGATCTGGAGCATTCGGATCAGAGGCTAAATAGAGCCGCCAATACGTCTCCTCACATAAAATCAGTTTATTTTGTAATACGATCCGTATTGCCCGTATGGTATTTTTATCAGGAATCGGGAGCTCACCTGCCAACCTTGTTGTGATGAAGTCCGGAAGTTGATTGATCAGACTTTGACTGATTTTCGTGATATGTACATCCACGAAATTGTCATTGGATGTGATGTTAAATTCCATTGATTCGTCCCTGTCGGCATGTTGTTAGATGCTTCGCCACTGTCTGCTTTCCGTATTGTAAATATGGAAACCAGTATTAATTTCCTTCGTAATAGACCTACCATTGATGAACTGCTGAAAATATGCATCGCATACTTTTCGGTTTCTTGCTATGTTCCGGTGGGGCGTGTCTGAAAATGGCTCTAGCAAAAAGTGTGAGTTATAGTAGTTGATGATATTCTGTGTACACTCTTCGTTTGAGCCATAAACTACTGCACAAAGTAGATAAATCGCTCTCTCGTGAAAGCCATCACCGGCATCTGTTTTTTCGATACTCAAATCAATTAATTTTTTGAGCACACCATCCTGATGAAAAAAAGGCAGTAAACCTTCAACACTTGCCCAACTTCCCTGACCGTATTGAATTGCATGATAGAGTGTTTGATAGAACAAAGGCATATTGTTGTAGGAAATCAAACCCTCAAGAGTTTGTTTAAGGCGAGTAGTTTCATTGTGCCCTTTACCTTTATTTTGCTCTATGAAATACAGTGAAAAAGTTGAGAATAGCTTAAGGAGAATCGAATCCTCGGTTACCGTGCATTCTTCATAATCAAGTTCATCGAAAAAAGCATACAGACATTCTTGGCCCAATTTGTCGACTTCATCAGTCCAGGGTATGCCTCTCCCGTATATTTCGAAAGTTTGTATTAGATAATCAAGGGTAAGACACTGAGTCTCTTTACCGCATTTAATCACCAGAGACCAGAATTCATATTCAGACAGGATCAAACTGCTCCCAACTTCCAATAAAACAGGGCGAGCGCAATAATTTGAATCGTCTGTTTTCAAACATGCAATATTGTTTATTAAATATTGCGGAATTGCCTGCAGTGTTTCTACCTTCAGTTCTTCTATCTCGAGAACAAGGGGGGTGGATTGGATAGGGCGATCAGTTTTCTTCAGAGAGTGTTTGATCATAACTTGTTTGATTTTTTATCGTGGTTGGCATAATGAATTAGATGTAATGGTTAATTTAACGCTTTAACTAAGGTTTTAAAAGTTAGCTATAGGATGAAGTACCCCCTTAAAAATGTCGGCATTCCAACAAACACGACGGATTGGCCGACAATTGTTTTCCAGTAATGCCTTTCTAAAATGCTAAGTTATTGATGATTAATGCTTAGTTAGTTGGTTCATTTGTGAAAAATAAGCAGGACACCCACTCGTATTTTACACCGCAGCCCACGGCACCGTCCGCTTCTCGCTATCCCGGTACAACACCATGGAGGAAGTCGAGCAGGTCATCGAAGCCGTTTCGCCCATCGTGGCCAAACTTCGCAAACTCTCGCCGTACTGGGACGAAAACGGCCCCATCGAAAACCCGGAAGAGAGCTTTGCCCCAGTTTATGCGTGAGTTTTAAACCCAGTCCCAGTCGTCAATTAGTCTTTATAAGACTTTGCCCCTTTTGTGCATCCCCCTCGGCGCACTTTTTTTGTTTTTAAATGCACTTACAATTCACGCTATTTTCTGCTCGTCCATTTTACTTTTTACTTTACTTTTCGCTTTTTCAAACTTTGGGGTCATTATTCGAATATGTGAAGAAGATCAGATGAATCGCCACGTTGATTTGTATGTTTGTCAGGACTGCGTGTGCGATATATCCCACATCAAATATCGTTACTTTCCTACAGACAGGTATCAGCGGTGTACTACTCTGATATGGCAGCATCCTGGACAGATTGAGGGAGCTTCAGCCGTGATGTATTCCAGTAACCGGTTCACTTTTTGATGAAAATAACGCTCCCCCAGTATCGGAAACACGAGTGCTATCCAGAATTAGATTAAATCCAACAAAAACGGGCCAATGAGTATTTTACGAGTAAGCATAGTCTTTGCTGCTTGTTATTCAGTGTCGGAAGATGATTTCGTATTAATATTTAACTTTAAGGACAATCGATGCGTTACATGCTGTTTTTTAAAATCTTGATTCTTTCTTTGATGATGACAGGCTGTGCGACTTATAAAATGACTTTGCCTGCTCCCGTCAAATCGGACGACATAAACATAGAATACAATGATAAACCGTTGTCAGGGTGGAATGAATTACCGCTGGGAGCATATCGTGTACCAGATAGCCAAGTTATTATTACCGGTCACCAGAAAGGTGCCGCTGCCGGGTTGTTATTCGGTGTTGTCGGTGTGGCGGTTGCTGATGCCGTAAATACAGCTGTTGGAAAAGCTACGGTAGAAAATCTGGAGAGAAGCTTACAGATTTCGTTAACTACGCAAGCTCAAACGGTAACTAGAAGGATGATTTTTGAAAAGGGGTTAGAAAATCGCTTTTCGACGTCGCAGGATCATACAGAACAAACGCTATCTGTTTCAAGTGCAGTGATAATAACTTTTATAAATGACATCGAAGTTCGACCCTATGTGCAGTTAAAAGCAGAATTGATTGATAATCGTTCATCTAAAACGATCTGGAGTACTCGTTATATTGCTTCAACAGGAAAGCCTCACCGATTAGCAGGGAATGATAGTTATACATTTGATGATGGAGCTTTATTGAAAAAGCAATATAACTACGGCACTGGAACATGCTATTGAATTCATGCTTAAAGATGCAGCGTCCCCGTTATCCCGGGATGACACTGAGCTTACGATGATGCAGAGTTATTTTCCTTATCTAAAACAGAAGGTAGAGAGCGTTGGCTATTTAGTGAGTGAGGACGTAGAGTCAATCGTATTTATTCCTAAAATTGGCGATGCATCACTCCTTGCAGGTGTTCACATTATTGACAAATCAGTGACGATATTTCGAGATGCTACTGAAAATGACTCTTACTTTAAAATTGTTGGTACGCCATGATTTGCCGCTCAAGATACATGTTATCGACGCAAGGCCAATACATTGCCTTATTTCAACCCCAGCCGCTATTTTACTCGACACGCTACTTCTATCAGAATGTGAATTTCGGAAAAAAGGGAACGGGAATTTTTAAAGGGAAGATAATTAAAGTTGTATTTCTTGCACTGTTTTCCCTTTTGACCATAGGGTGTTCCATTCAAAAGGTGATCGTTAACTCCCCCGGTCTTCAGGAGTCTCTTGAGCAGTCCGAAAACCTCCAAATAAAGGACCTTCGTCCCGAGGCCGAAAAGGACAGAGAGATATTTAGTTTATTTATCTTAAGTGAGGCCTATGGTACCTCTCGGCAGGGAGATATGACAGAACCTCCGCCTTTAAGAATTCTTCAGCATCGTATCTATGATAAGTACGTAAATGAAGCACGGTTACCCGAGGTAAAGGTTTACCATTTTGTTACATATATGAATATGCAGGCCGAGCTCCGAAAACTTTCCACCAGCATTGCTTTGAATCAAATAACTGGTTTGGCCTTTCCGTTACCGCGCAGGTTTGGTGTGGAAGGCACGGCAACACACGTGTCGCAATCCGAGTTTGAACAAGTCAAGGACGAATACTCTCGAGCACTTTACTCAGAAACCGAAAACCCCAAGAGAGCGAGTGTTCTCATCGTTTACCTCGATGCGGAAATTGATGGGGAAAGAACATTCATCAAAACGATGACTCCAATACTTCTTGAGAATCAACCCGGTAAGATTCCAATCGTAGTCGCAATCGAGACTGCTATAGCTTATTTTCTGGATCAATATCCGAAGAACGAAGTAGCGGTTTCGAAGTAAAAGAAAAACTTGTGTGGATGTGCGATTTGGCAATCGATCTGTGTTGATAACTTCCGTGGGGTGCAGTTTGGGCAGTACTTATCACTGCAACAGTTTATGATAGTCTTGGTGCCTGTAAACGTTAGTGCAAGGCAGGTCGAATTTCCACGTCTATAGTGACGTATCTCTCCCGTTGGCCGTTCGGGTAATCAGTAGGAACTGTTCGGTAATGACTGACCGAGCCATCCTATCCGCCGTTTTCGGAATAAGCGTAATTTCGTGCCCAAGGACAATACTTCGTACGACTTTTATGTCTTATTCTGAGTGCAGTGTGCGCATATCTGTACTGAGTAACAGTTTCATCGTGGTATGATGCCTGCGAGTGCCGCACCTTATCCGTTTTGCGACACCTGCGGTAATCGTAGCGTAGCTCAAGTCCTCAGATAATTGAATTCAAGTAGGGAATAGAAATGGAAAAGCTAAGAGTGTTTGCGTTGATCGGCGCACTTGTATCAATCGTTGGCTGTGCTCCTGAAGTGGGTAGTAAAGGCTGGTGTGAAGATATGGCGGAAAAGCCAAAGGGCGACTGGTCCGCAAATGAAGCAACGGACTATGCCAAACACTGTCTGTTCAAAAGCGGTGAATAATACTTCGGTATGAAACGGCCAGCGCAGTTAGTCTGCGCTGGTCTGTACATTTCTCAAGAGCCCGATTGTCAATCCTGCGCCAGTACTTCAATCAGCTTCTCTATGTCGGAACGTTCAAAAAAAAGCCAATCTGAGGTGACCTCCGTCGGTGCGACATTTAAATACCAGTTATCATGATATTCATACTCAAGGCCATGTTCATCAGTTATGACCAGGTGGTATATAAATACGTCTGTCTGTGTTTGGTCAAAGGGCGCTGCTGTTCTTTCTAACGACTCTAATAAGCGAAGTGCTTCTGCCGGCAGGCTGTCTCTGCTGTAGTCTGCGATGACTTCTCGCGGGAGTGCGCCGATTCCGCCTTCCTGGGTGATCACAACACGCTGGCTCGATTGAAGCCAAATACAGTCAATGCAATCAGGGGGAGATGAATCGTTGTTATCATCGCATGCAGATATCATCATTGTAGCTAAGACGATCAGTAGATATTTCATTCTTTATTCCCTTAAATTGTCGATGGTATTGAAAAAGCGCGTTCCTGTCATCTTGGTCTCTCTCAGCTTTTTCCCTTTCCCTTTCCCTTTTTTGCTATCAGTATAAATAGAAAACTGAGTGTTCAGTGTGTGTCAGGAGAAATTCCTGGATTTTGGCTACACTGAAAGAATCTGGTAATACCTCGCTTTTTCGCCTCGATCGCTGACAGGCTCAATCAGGATTTCATGGATGTTGATCATTCCTACAGAAAAGCGCTTCGATTGGAAGCATGCGCCGCTTGTACTCATGCTTATCGTATTTTTGAATACTCTGGTTTTTTTCGTCTACCAGTCTGCTGATGTCAGTAAATATCAACAGGCGCTGGAACTCTATGGTGAACGAGAGTTTATGCTGTTCGAGTGGCCGGTATTTCGAGAGTATCTTGAGCAACAGGGGGATTTCGATACCTTGAGTGATTATGATGCCAGCATTGAAGCGGGCGAGATCGGTATCGTTGCAATTCATTTGCTGCGTGATGATGATTACTACCAGTATCTTTCCGACCATAAAACGGAGTTTATCCCCGAGGCTCGTCTTGATGAATGGAAACTCTACCGGCCTCACATCAATAAATTACTGGCATCGGTGAGCAGCAGTGCTTTTGGCCTGATTCCGAATGAGATGGGGCTCATTACGTTGCTCAGTTACCAGTTCTTGCATGGGGATACCATGCATTTGTTGGGTAATATGTTTTTTCTGGTTATCTGTGGATTTGCTGTCGAGGCGGCAATAGGCCATCTTCGCTTTCTGCTTTTTTATCTTTTCTCTGGCGTTGTGGCCGGAGTGTCCCATGCGGCAATGGACTTCGACAGTTCATCTGTGTTGATTGGTGCATCTGGTTCCGTGTCTGCTGTTATGGCCATGTACTTGGGGGTTTTCAGGTTTAAGAAAATTGAATTTTTTTATTGGTTTTTTATATTTGTTGGCTATTTCCGTGCACCCGCGTTGCTGATCTTGCCTTTTTACATTGGCAAAGAACTCGTCCAGTTTTACACCGAGGCCGGCTCGGATGTTGCGTTTATGGCCCATGCCGGTGGCTTTGTCGCGGGCGCCGTTCTGATTGCGCTCTTATTGCTTTTCAAGCGGGATTTGTTGAATGATGAATATATCGAGCAGGATCAGAGGATCGACCCGTATCAAGAGCAACTTGCCAAGGTATACCAACATTTTGAACAATTTCGCTTTAGCCAGGCGTTAAAACACCTCGATTCGTTAATCGCCGAATGGGGGATCTCTTTTGATCTGGCGCTGCTTCGCTATAATCTGTTAAAAGCGACCAAGCCGGATGGATATGGTCAGGCTTTTGCTGAATTGGTTAATTTGAAAGGAAACAGCACGAGACAGCTCAAAATTCAGGAAAAAGTCTGGTTGGATAACCCAGCTTATCGTGATCACCTGAATCAAGATGAGTTGGTTGCATTGGGCATGCGTCTGGCTACTACGGAGCACCTGAGTACGGCGGAACAATTATTTCACTCCATCTACAAATCCGATGCGGTAAGCGAATCATTACAGGTGTTTGCACAAAAGCTTGCGCTACTTCACGGCAAACTGCAGAACATTGACAAGCAGGCTTTCTACCATGAAATTTCCACGGGTATTACGGGTGCCGGGAGGATTCATTGATGGACTATTGTAAATACCATCCTGTTTCACCCGCGACATATCGCTGTCCGGTCTGTGAAATCACGACCTGTGATCATTGCGTGGTCGAACAGCCCGTAAACACAAACTGTAACCCCCGCTGTATTTTGTGTAGTGGAGAGCTTGAGAGTCTGGGAGCCGTGAATTCGGCGATACCGTTCTGGAGGCGACTTGAAGCGAGTTTTCGATATCCGTTAAAGGGCGACTCAGCCGTTGTCATTATTGCCATAGCAATACTCTCTGTCATTCTGAACTATTTGCCACTAGGTTATCTTGGTTCGATTTTTCTGACGGGGGCGTTTATAAAATATTGTTTTGCCTGTCTCGAGTCGACATCAAAGGGACAAATGAAGCCGCCAGATATTCGTTCGGGTTACGAGGGTGGGGTTAAGTTAATGTTGAGAGTGCTTCTGATACCCTTTGGCATCGGCCTCTTGTTGTTTGGCGTCTATCGAGTGGCCGGCAGTGGCGCTGCCAGTTTTTTAGGCATACTGAGTTTGATTGCTTTACCGGCGATTTTGATATTGTTTGCCTTGACGGACCGTTTGGTGGTCGCGTTGAATCCACTCAAGGTTATCGGGTTGATTACCTCAATTGGTCTCCCATACGGCCTATTGTTAGCGTTTGTTCTGATTATGGTTGGTTCGGTTGGTATTCTAGGTGAATGGGTGAACCGGATTCCGCTATTGGCGAGCCTGATGGAGTCAATGGTGTCGAGTTACTATTTGATTGTGCTATTTCATATTATGGGTTACATGATTTTCCAGTATCAGGGAAAACTCGGTTACACAGCCCGTGAACAGCTCAGGGATGAAAAACGCAAAAAGAGAACCGAGCGTGATCGGTTATTAGTCAGAGTCGACGCGCTGCTGAAAGAGGGGGAATATGGTCAGGTTTTCAGATTGTTGAAACAGGGGGCTCAGTCTTTTCCAGATGATGCCCACATTCAAAAGCAACTGATTGAGTTTATTCTGGCAACCAATCGACGAACCGGTGTCGTGCGATTTGGGTCTCGTTTTCTGGATTTTTTAATCAGAACCAATCAGGAATACCTGCTGAACGCTTATTACAAGCGTATACTGCAACTTGATCCGGGTTTTATTCCGGATTCAGCCCAAACCAGGCATCGAATGGCAAAAGTATGTCTGGATGGCGGGGATCTTCAAGGCGCAATCAAACTTATTAACGGTATGCATAAACTTTATCCAGAATATGAATATCTGGTATCCGCATTTAGGATAATGCTGGAAGCGCTCGAACAATTACCAAAACGAGAGTCGCAAGTTAACCAGTGTAAAGCCCTGATTAAGCACATTGAAACTCAAAACGCTGAAAATGCGTTGAGAGGAGGTCACCGAAAACCGCAAACGCTCCGTGACGATTCAACCGTTTATGCAGGTACATCGATTGCCGATGATGACTCCGGTATAGGTCGTAAGATCCAGACCCAGGCGGATACTGAGAACAGCACGAACGCTGAGAACGACCTGCCGGCCATCGAATTCAAATTATGAGTCGCTCGGCATCAAGCCATTCAGCTATTAAGTTTTTTCCGTAGATAACCCAAATTCCATGAATAAACAGGTGCATTAAACGATGACAAATTCTTCCGTTGAAAGACGTAAAAAAACCAGGTTACAGTGTTCAGAAGGTTTCAGCGCTAGCAAGCTAAACAATGGTACAAACGAATTCGAGCTGACATCCATTAACTATACCCATGATGGAATTGCGTTGTTCAAGCCTCAGCCGTTGCCAGATATAGATCAGTTTGAGATCAGCTTTGACTATGTGCTCGATGGTGAAACGGTCCGGATCGAACGCTTACCTTGTGCAATAGTCCATGTTCATGATAGCGATGAAGGAGTGATGTATGGCGCTGCTTTCAAACTTGAAGAAACCTCTGCGAAGCAGATCGAGGATTTAATCCGGATTGAGGAAGATATTGCGTTGAAGGCGAGTATGATCGTTTAAGCACGTGCCCCCGCTCGAAAGCGTAGCGGGGGAATTATCCGGACCAATTTTTCTAGCGGCTCAATTGATTAGCTGCCTTTTTCAGTCCTCGAGACAGGGCGACCTGCAGCACTCCAGCGATTCCTCCTCCCACGAATTTAGGAAATGCATCAAATTCGATTTCCCAGGTTACAACGGTACTGTTACCTGTGTTTTCAAAGCTGATTTTCCCTTCATGGTTCATGATAGGGCCACCGAATTTGGTAATGCGATAGTCGATTTGCTCGTTTGGCGTCAAGCCAACCACGGTTTCATGGGTTCCGAATGGCCATGGACCCATCCGTCTGACCGAGCCAACGCCGTTGGCATCTTCAGTACCGTCTTTGATACGTTTAATCGGAATGATCAGAATCGATGAGAGCTGGTTATGATCTGCTAACTTGGCAAAAACCTGTTCTACAGGGGAATTAAACGTTTGTGTGACCTTTACTGTTTGTTGTTTCATTTGATGAATCCATTTATTGGTACAAACATGTGAATTTGAGCGCGCTTAGGGTAATACGTAAAGCGTTTCAATTCCAGAACTTCGAAATTCAGTCTTAAAGACGTATCGCACCACTTTAATTGATTTAATCGTGTTCACGGCCACTATTGCAGCTCAGACCTTTGGTGGGATCTGCAAGTCCAGCTAACGGGGCGCGTCGCCATAGTGTCGATATTCTACGCACGCGCCACCCGCTGAAGCGCGATTTACTTTTTTTAATGGTCGAGTATGATGTCACTGCGCTCTATGATGCGTCGGGCTAAGTTGAGTCTGCCCGGGTAGAGCTGCAGATTATTGTCATGAAAGATACTTTAACCGGTGTGTTCAGCCTGCATTCCATGCAGTGGGTATCAATACAGTCTAATCAAAGAATTAAGAGAAACCGCAACTAGAGTTACGTCAGAATGACATCTGAAGTCTTGTTTCACCTTATGCTTGGTCATCTTGTATGGGTGGCCATATTGTATGTCGCGCTTACTGTGGTGAGGGCTCCATTCGTCTGGAGTATCACTGTGAGCGATCTCATAGGCGAAAAATTTGCGGAATGGGAGCCAAGAATAAGTGCTAATTTAAGTAATCAATTCGAGTGGCCTGTTTTCTTTTACGTAGGGGCATTGCTAGCGTTTCAGTCTGAAAAACAGAGCGAGATGATCGTCGTTTTCTCAGCGAGTTTGTTTTTGATTGGGCGCATTGTTCATAGTGTGATCCAGATTGGATTGCCCAGTGTGAGGCTTCGCGGTGTGGTGTTTATGCCAAACTTCTTAGCGGTATTGGGTGTTTGGTTCGGGCTGTTTATGTGACGTTCAACCCGGAGTTTTGTGAGGAGTGTGGGGCAGGCTGGCGCTGCATCGCGCTTAACCTTCCCCCTGTCCAGCACCGTTATCGGAGATTTATTGAATCGGGTTTACAAGTTTAAGGTTGGTGTCAGATGTAACAAACATCCGTTACCCGCAACGGTGAGACGATAGCTATTTACCGAGCGACCGCTCTCTGTATGTGTTTCCCGCTCCAATACACCTTTATCCACCAGAAAGTCGAGCATTTCTTCTGTAAGTTCATCAAATCTAGATTTCGCTGAAATTTCTGCCTGGGTTGCGAGGCCCTTGATTGAGTACAAAGCTCGCATGATTTTAATTTCGCGATCTGAAATTTCAGGTAGGGGCCCCTTGTAGGGCGGATATTGCAATTGTGGCTTTTTGCCGCAAACACGTTTGTACGACTCTTGAATCGCTTCGATGTCTGCGTTTTTGTCACCCGTTAACTGAAATGAGTGGAATACGCCGGAAACCTTGGTGCGATAATCAACTTTCGCAAGAAATATGGGAATGCCACAATCCTGGGCAATGTGGTAGAACCCTGTTTTCCAGCTTTTAACGTGACCACGCGTGCCTTCTGGCGTGAACAGGAAAAATACCCGGCTGTTTTTATGTTGATCAACAAATTGCTTGATGAGTTGTACTTGGCCCTTGGCGGAACGGTCAATCGGAATTGCACCCAGCCACATAATGATGGGGCCGATTACCGGTACACGGCACCAGCTTTCTTTGATTGAAAAATAAATCTTAACATCGAACATGATCGCTGCACCGAGTGCATATACGATATCCCAGTTTGAAGTATGGGGAGCCGCAATGGCGACACCAGCTGAACGTGGGGCGGAATTTACGGTTTTCCAGCCTGCGAGTTTGAACCAGATTACATAGATGGTTTTCAGAAAGTATTTTACGAAAATACCATCGAAAATCGTTTTATCGCGGATTATTAATGGTTTTTGATTTTTCATATTGTGTCTCTGCCGGGTCTGCAATCCGCTGCAGTTGAATTTAGTAAGGTGGAGCTCCTGAAGACCGGCCATGGTAACACAATAATGTTTTTGTCCTAAGGTAAACCTTTTCCGTTCCTCAGTTTCGGAATTGTACTTCGTAGGTATTTATCACTTGAACGTCTTGCACATAAACACTTCCAAAAGTGTTTTGTGAATTCTCAACCCTTACGTTGTTAAACCGGATCGTTTCGGCCGTGATCGTTTGGTTATCAGCTGCGACTGGGTAAAGGTTTGCAGTATTTCCTGTTATTACGGTTGTTCCTGCTATGTCGTTATTTTCTGGAGATTCTTTTTTGTTTTCGTACTCAAAACCTTCCACTTCCAGATTTGCAGTTACCGGAACCGCCATCTGTACCGCCTGAGCAGCACCGGCAAGCATCGTGGCGAGTACAATCTCATTCAGTTGGGTCGTACTCTGCTTGCCGTTTTGCGCTGTGACCTTGCCCAGGTCAGCTTCTGTAAGAGGGGTTAATGCGTAAACCGGAAGCGAAAACAGTAGCCCAACCATAATTACAGAAGTAGTTTTTCCGATTATGGAAGCCATTTTTACTAATCTTGATGTAGCGTTCAAACGTTTGTAGGTGAGCAGTTTGAATGGTGACATGGATAGAACCCTCAAGTTTGTTGGCTAACTGGAATGAGTAAATTCTAGGGCCTTGAGAATAATATAATTACCAATAAGCGCCAAAAAATTACCAATAAGCGCCAATAGACGCTAAAATTCAATCGATATGAGTGCGGCTACAGAGTCTTGAGGTTTGTATCGATGCTTTCACCCTATATAAATGTGAGTTTTTTAAGTGGATTTGACGAGCTGGTTGTATCCCGAGGGGGGGAACCCGGGCGCTTCTATGAGGCGGTCGGGCTTGATCGACGTGTGGCCTCGGGTGAGGCTCAGTTAATACCCCATGACCTTTTCTTTCAATTGCTGGAAACAACCACAATCGGGCTGAATTTTCCAGATCTCGCTTTGCACCTTGCCCAGCGTCAGGATATGACTGTGCTTGCGCCGTTGAATCCGGTGTTACGACAGTGTGTTTCAGTCAAGGACGCGTTGGAAACCATCATCAAGTATCTAAAGCTCATTATCTCGGGTTATCAGGTCGAAATGGAGGTTCAGGAGGATGTGGTGAAACTTTCATTTGATGTTGAATTACCCTATGTACGTGCATCGAGTGTTTTTCAGGATTATTCTCTCGCGATTGCGGTCTCCGTTTTACATGGTTTACTCGGGCGAAGTTATCCAATTCGTGCTTGTTACTTTATCCGTGCCGAGGCGAATCAAAATCGTATTGAAGCTTATGCCCGGTTTTTTGGGTGTGCGGTTTCGTTCGGCAATCCGACTCTTGCACTGACTGTTGATAAAGCAATACTGTCCCAGGACATCAATCGATTAATTGAACAAATTGATCGTCGCATTCAACAGGCGTTGTACTTCAGCCAGGAGAGTTTTACTCATCTCGTGTCAAAAACGATCAGCTTCTGTCTCGCCAATGGGACAGTTCAGATTGAAGATATTGCCATGGCACTCAATTGCAGTTCCCGTACGCTACAACGTCGACTGCTGGAACAAAATACGTCCTATCAAGCGCTGCTTGATGAGGTACGGTTTAGTATTGCGAATCAGTATCTGGAGAACACATACTATCGATTGACCGATATTGCCATGTTGCTTGGCTATAGCAACGCTAGCGCGTTTACCCGGAGCTATCAACGTTGGAGTGGTGTTACACCGAAGGCTGCACGTGAGCGGTCACAAAACCGGATGCAGAATACAGAGTTGGGATCCATTGATCATTAATTCGACTTTCTGACCCCATAAAAGGATTCGCTGTCCTGGAATCCCAAGGCCTCGGCAAGGGATGCGATCACATCCGTATTACAAGCCATTGAAAAAAAGGATTTACAGAATCTTTACTGATCACAAGATATTGACAGAACAGGCGAGTAAACGTTGCCACTCGCCTGTACAGAACCTTGCTACTCAGACAGCAGGGTAAAGCTGTCCATCGGGACGGTTGGAACAACAATGTGTGATGGGTGTCTGTAGTCCGAATACACGGTCATGATACCTGGAAAGGTTTGTAAAAAGCCATCAAAACCGGGTGCGATGCCCTGTGGTAGATTACTGGGACCAACCGCGACACGAAGCTTATGACCGGCTTTGAGTACCGCACTGGTTGGAAATATCTCCAATTCTACTTTCATAATATTACCAGGGTAAACGGGTTGTTCTGATTCTTCGACAAATGCATGCCAGGGTTGGATCCGGATGCCTTCAAGCTCACGGGAGCGGGACGAGTCGACTTTTCGGGCTTTCAGGTTGATAAGCCCGTTGCTGATCGGCGTAGCTTTACCATTGGGATCCATATCGTCCACCCGTACTGACAATGTACCCGCAAAATTTGTGGTGGAAACCCAGATATTCGCCTGGATTGGGCCATTAATGACATAATCGGATTTAAATTCTGGTGTTTCATACAGCAAGTTAAACAATGCTGCGGTGTTATTATTTTCAAAACAGGGTAGAGGAATAAAACCGAGAATGCCCAACGACCACTGTGATGCACTCTGTGAACAACCACCGGCAAACCAAACGTCGAACAGTGAACGTGGCGAGCTGAAAAATGACTGTCGGTTAGTTTTAAGTTTGCCGTTGCGATGCAGGTAGAGGCGTTCCGCTTCGGCTTCCGGTGCCGGCCAATCCGTGGTTACCGCCATTTCTTCAAGACCAATCATATATTGAGTTGTTTGTGGCATATCTTCAGCGCCGGTGTCCATGCCCATGAGGTACTGGTCAAACCACTGTAGTTCGATATGGTTAAATGCGGGGAGGCCTTCAGGTACAGGCATCAGACCGGTGGTCATGAAAGCGCCTTCAATGTGGGTGCCCGGTAAAATCACCATTTTTGTGGTGACCCGACCTTTTAATTGCTCATACATTGCAGGTACTCCTCGCTGGAACAGGTCATGAACAGCGCCAACCAGAAATGTGGGGGCATTGATTTCGTCAATGCGTTTGATTGGTGAGCGAGTTTCCCAAAATGGCCCGTCGTACTTGATTTCCTTGTCACCGGTCAGGCCCTTGATCAACATCGGTAATTGAAATTCAAAGAATGCGTCAGCCAGATGGTCTTGCACCAGTGGTGCGGCCTCTTCAAAATTGGTAAAGAGGTCAAGATTAAGCGTGTTCATCATCGTGGTTAAGGTAAACCACCAGCTTAGAAAGAAAATATTGCCATTGCCGCCGGTGAACGCTGTGTCCCGGTAGGCGTCTCCGATGGGTTCGAGGGCAAACACAGCTTTAATAGCAGGGTGCCCGGTTTCGGCGGCAAACAATGCGTTTATTGCCAGATCGGATACGCCACGAAGTCCAATCTTACCATTCGTCCATGGCTGGTCGACAACCCAGTTGATGATCTGCTCATAGTCTCCTTGAGAACTGCCCCAGGCATCCCAGGTTCCCTCGGAATTACCGGTTCCCCGCCCATCAAAGGTTATAGACGCGTAACCCCTTTTGACCATGTAAGGGTCAGCTGCACCCATGAACGTTCCCAATTCGGGCGGAAGCAGATTACCCAGTTCGGTATTGTAGTCACTGATGATTAACAAGGTCGGGAATTCACCCTCGACCGCGACCCCATTTTCATCTGCGGGCAGGGTGATATAAGCTGCCAAAGTGGTGCCGTCAGACATCGTGACATATTCCCGGGTCATAACGGTGTCGGGATATATTTCCTCACGGTCATAGTCTTGCCACTTGGTGGCGGGACTCATGATGGTGGTACTTTGTTCTGCCATTGAATCCCGAGTGCCAGACGTCGTCCAGCTTGTTGACGGATCTGAAACAGCTTTGAATGGCATGATCGCCATGGTTGCTGCAATCAGTATGGATTTTATTTTTATTGATTCGTGCATCGAAATCTCCCGAATAGTCATGCTTGCTTACGTAAGTCCGTTGTGGACAGCCCAAGCTGATCCTTTGTTTTTTTTGTCGTGGCCTAAGGCCTAAGGGCTAAGGCTTGGGAAGCCGGATTCAAGAGTAAGTTGATAACAGTGGGTGAGGAATTCGTGAAAGGGACAAGTGATTTAGCGAATGGGTCAAAAGCTCGACTTTGTGAACTCTGTCGTACAGGTGTGCCGGGTTTAAAGGTTTTTTTCTTGTAAGTAGTACTGTGTGAAGCCGCTTTACCATCAATTTCCAGGTTCAGGTTGGAAGCTGATGGTTTCGGGCTTGGCGAATGTTGAGGATTCAGCCCGATTTAATATGGGCATCAAGGGTGGTCAAGGCGAGTTGCAGTGCCGCTTTCGCCTGACGGATGGTCGGGCTGTGTTCATTGGTAATGAAAACGATGTCGTCGGTAGTTCTATCGCGTTGCATAAGATACGGTGTTGAAAGGTAATAGAATAGGTAAATATCGTATGCAAGGCGGCCATTTCGAATGACATGGGCCAGGTAACTGCTTTTGTCTTCATTAACAACCCAGGTATCCTCCAAAACACCCCCGGGTACGGCGAATATGGGTTTGTCTCCCGGTCTCGAGGCTATGCCATCATTTGCGCGGTGATCTACTGCAAAGTCCGCTTGAATTTGCAATCCGTCATTTACACTGAGGCTGGTGTATTTGTACTCCGTTTCATGGTCTACCATAGTCGTCTTTCCTAACTGCAAACGATTATAACTTTAGGGTCTGTTGACGTTTCATATTTAGCCTCTGCCAGCGCTATTTTTTGTCCAGTCAGCCGCTGCGAGTGTCGTGTAGTTATTCTACATCAACGAGCAGCAACGCATCGGGGTAAAAAAATAGCGCTGGCCCGAAGGGTTGAGCCTGAAATTCGCTCACTCCGCGTCACTCGTCGTTCATTTGGAATAACCAAACCACTCTCCTTATTCCTTGATTGAGCGAATTTCAGGCTCAACAGAGGTTAAATATGAAACGTCAACATACCCTAGTATTCAGGATAGCGTTGCCTGTGCAATAAAAAAAGTGGATAGACTTGGAAAACATCGAAAGTAAGTGGCACAGAGCCGGTTATGGAGATAAGTCGGGGCGATTCACGGGTAAGTAGACGCCTGAAAAGCATTGATTTACGTTTTTGTTACGCGGCCTCAGTAAGCGTGATTGCGCTTGCAGCCGGTTTCTCAATTAATGTTTCAACAGACGCTAACTGTTGTTTGCCGGCTGTGGATTATTTGCAGCATTTTCAGAATAAAGTGCGTAACCGCCTGTGCCCCGGTTTTTTACCTGATACATCATATTATCGGCCTTCTCGATTAGATCTCGCAAGCTCTGACCATGATCGGGATAAATACTGATACCCATGCTGACGCCCAACTCGTAAAAATTTCCGCCAGCCTTGATGGGGGCCATGATTTGTTGGCGCAATTTATCAGCGATTTGATGTATATGGTTTTCGTCCTCCAACTGCGTCGCTAAAACAATAAACTCATCTCCGCCGATGCGAGCACAAATATCGGTTTTTCGTGTGAGCTTCTGGAGCCTTTCTGCAACAACTTTAAGCACCTCGTCCCCGGTTTTGTGTCCGGCGTTGTCATTAATCGGTTTAAATTTATCAAGGTCTATAAAGATAATGGCGATTTTTTGATGGGGCCGCGTGGCGACCTGCAATACTTGATCAAACAGATTAAAAAGGTAACGTTGGTTGCTCAGGCCGGTAAGCGGATCGTGATAAGCCAGGGATAGGGCAGAGGATTCCGCATCCAGGAGCCGTTGCTGAATGAGTGAGAGCTGGGCACCCAGCAAGGCCAGATATTGCGTCAACATCAGTGCGGTTCCAATCATGAAACCATTCGTTTTCCAAGTAGCATTAAAGTACGATAGGACGAAAGTTGACCAGTGGATAGCCAGGAGAAAACTTGTTACGGATATGGCCAGAATAAAGGCGTTGTTTACTTTATCGCGATACAGGTACGTAAAATAGGAGAGAAAAAGTAAAGTGGTGATGTTGTAAATTTCCAGTCCGATCGCATAAACCCAATTACTGATAGAGAGGACTTCAGCAAGAATGAGCCAAACTATCGAGCACAGTGCCAGTGCCCACCACCACCGAGTGTCTGATTCCACCTTGAAACAGCGTATTGCTCCCAGGAGTAAAGCAAGTTTTTCAAATGTGATGAATATACAATAAAAGGAAAATGATATTGCAATATCACTCAATAAGGGGATGAGAATCACCAGGCGCGCCAAGAAAGCAAAGCACATGGCCATCGCCCAGAACAGAGGCCCTTGATCGGTCTTGGGGATTTGGTTGACCCACACCATGAGTATAAATATAACAAAATATGTCGTGGCACCAATGGTGTGGACGAGTTGTGGCAACATAGAATTTTAACCTGAAGAATAATTAGCCGGATCAATACCTGTATTCGCCACCTGCTTTCGCAAAGCGCTTGACGTCGAGAGGCCTAACTATGCTATCCGTTGTCTTCCTAAGACGGGCCTGATGTATAGTATGGGTTATGTTTCGGGTTGTCGCCCATCAAATCGACATCCCCCGAAATTGCAAAGTTGATTGATAAAGGCACGAAAGTGCTCGGAGAAAGCGGCCAACTGCAAGTCATATTGATGGCAGACGGAGTGAAGTTCTAGTGCTAGTGACCAGTGCGTGGTGACTACAGTGGAAGCCAAAGTGTTTACTTCCAGCTGCAGTCAATTCATTCAAACGAACGCTTTAAGGGAATAGCTTAAGTTTCCAATAACACTAGTCTTCAAGTGGCTCGGTTGAATACAAAGCGCTCTGGAATTCAGGAACATACTCATACTGTACCATTCCGCCTAAATCCAGTGAGTGGATAAAGCTTGAAAGCGAGCCATCTCTTAGTGTCAGACTGACATCTGATCCATTCATACTGGATGCATAGGCAAGGTTGCGTGATTCTGAATAGCCACGGGTTAATGCACCTGCTTGATCCACGTTGGCGAAGTTGTTTCTAACGATTTCTGCATCTGAGCTTGTTTCCAGTACCTTACCTTCAAAGGTCAGATCCAGCTCACCTGTTGTCTCGTCAAAAATCTGGAATGAAACGGTTTCTTCGTCACTGGAATATGTCATTTCAGTCAACCATTTCGGTAAGTTATAGCCAACGACGCCTCTGACCCGGGCAAGTTCTGTATCGACAGGAAGTTTTAAGACATAACCCCAATAGTCATTGTTATCCATTTGCGCTAACAGTGAAATGAAACCATGATTCGGCCGTCCGGCTCGGTTGGTTACAATCGAGACTGAAAATTCATTGTAGAAATCGTTATCACAATAGTGATAGGCATACGCTGTTATTGCAACCATACCTCTGCCCGGGAAAATTTCGAGGGGTTGCACGATGTGCATTAACTCTGCAGGCATCAAATCCCTGAGGCGGCGCATATCCGCAGTAAAAATCGCGGTAATTTTGGTGTTACTGTAGAAAAAGTTAGGGGAGTAAGTCTCAAAACCGACATCAACTTTGGTTTTCTCGATGGTTTCGAACCAGGAGAGATCAATTTCCGGGGCTTCTTCCGCGATTACCGATAATGGTGGATTGGAGCGGAATCGATCATAGAGACCGCCAGCAATCACGGGTACTTCATAGCCTGCGATATCGATAATATTGTACTCAGGTTCATCTGTTTCTGTAGTTCCTGTCGTTCCTGTATTTTCTGCAATCGCGGAGTTCACGAGAAACAGAGCAAGTAAGGTCACTACCCATTGTAGATTTGAGATTTTTGTCATGGTTAACACCCTTGTTATTGTTTTGTGTTTTAGGTTTAAAACACGTTGGTTTAATCGGAACCAAACTAGTTGCAGGTTCCGATTTGGAGCGGGAGGGATGCTAACGTTGAACCTGAGTTTAAGGTCAATTCTCAGAGTGAGAGGAAAATCACATTCGAGAATAATGCACGGATTTAATTTTTTAAATACCGGAGGCCAAGACGGGCGCTACCGGATGATTTTTCAGAAGAAGCTTACATGACGATGCCAATGATCAAAGCGATAAAGCCCGCAGGCAGGGCCAGAACAGAAATACGGTCTACCTGTTTTGAGTAATGCGTAGTCGCAGTCTTAAGTTAGATGATCGCGCTGTGCAGGTAGATATTAAACTTTTATGCTTCGAAAACCCGAAACACTAGGTCGTGTGAAATTATTTGGCCTTTTATGTCTTTGAAATACATGGTTAAGAGATGACGGTTAAAAAATTACTTGAATTTATATAGGGAAGGGATGTAAGAGGGGGGTAAAATTTTATGGTTCTGTTTATATCTGTATAAATAGAACCATAAAAGAGTACGTTTTTAACGATATATGATTCTAATTTGGTTTAAAACGTGACATATTCGAGATTTGGAACCCGAATAATTTATACCCGTTTCAAATCATGTTGAGCAGGAAATTTCGCACCATATCGTGCAAAGGTCATTTGGAAGAATTACTCATAATAGAGAAAATTAGTAAAAACGTTGTAAGCGAGGTCGCATCATCATCTAACAGTTTCCATAAAACTCCTCTGCACATCGAGAAATTTCGAAATGTGTAAGCTTTCCGTTTGGTCTGTTCTGTCAGATTAGCTGAAATTCGAAGTACTCGAAACAAGAAAGGGCTGAAGCCTAAAGCGGACATTGGGGGGATTAAAATTTCGATTATTCATGCAGGCTTTGACCATTCCTAGAAAACTATTGGTCTCCTTATGAACGGTTTCAAAGTATAAACTTATTTGTGGATTATAGGCTCTGTTATGGCTCGACATTTGTCACTCGCCAGTGCAGAGTGCAACGCTGCAACAAGTCTATCTGTTTCGTCAAGAACTATATTCCAGTAATGCTCTCTTTCAGAATCTGAAAGTCTCTCGAAATCTTTTCTATCTGGTATTTTTCTGTAAGGAAGGTTTTCGATAAAGCTAGCGCTTGGCACCAACATTACAACATTGCTGTAATTTTCTAATGTTGGTTTTCGCCAAGGTAATGGTTTGTCGAACCAGCCCGGCACTATCTTTGAAGAAAAGTGGGGGTAAAGAATCAGTCCATCACTTACTTTGAAGGGGCCTCCAAAATGATAATCCGTTAATGCACCATCCCAGTACCAGCGATCTTTCCCGCCTGTAATCTTGGTCGGCTGCATGATCATTGGAATGGTGCCAGACGCGATTAATGCCTCGGGTAAGTTAACTTTATTAAGTGGAATGATTTCAGCTTTTTTTCCATGCGCGTTATCAACACCTAACTTACTGACGATAACTCGGGGATAGATTTTAGGGACTGCGCTTGGCGTAATTATATTTCCTAACGCAGCTAATGATAGTGAGCCAAATTGTACAGCTATATTCCGGCTATTCAGATATTGTCGATTCCTGACGGAAATTATATGCAGGTGTCGCCTTGTATTCTGAATAATTTCCAGGCGTCGCTTTTCAGTAAAAATTTTAGTGAGTACATTGTCGACAAAACCCTGAACTTCCTTTGCCCGTATTGGATTAGAGTAGCGTTGGGTCATATTGATCGCCTCAAGCTCTTTAAAGGCAATATGAGCATCACTTGTCGCGTAGAGCGCCATACGCCATGCACCGACGCTGGAACCTAATAAGGCGATGGCTTGTGTGGATGATGAGAGAAAATGCTGATTCAAGTATTGGTCCAAGCGACTAAGGGCTAACCACTTTGGTCCACCACTAGCGCCAACAATCAATCTTATCCTGTCAGCATTAAGGCCTTGTTCTTTAATTTCACGGTAGGCCTTCGGGCCAGCTAGTATTCGAATGGATGATTGTTTCATAGGTATCTCAAATAATCACGCCAATGATTAACGCCAGAAAGCCAGCAGGTAAGGCAAAAACTGAAATGCGATCAATTTGCCTTGAGTACGCCTTTACAGCTTTTAGATCTTCTTTATCTGCCGCAAGTTTTCGTTTGATAACTGGGTAAAGGCAGATAAAATTTGAGATAACCGCAATGAGACCTGCACCCACTTTTACCATTAGCAGGTTGGTAAGTGTGGTCTCCACCAATAGGATAGTCCCCGTAACCAGCACGATAATGAACGTCGGCATTTCAAAAAACAGATCGATGTAATAATGGTTTTTGGTAACGGCGAATCCGTGTGATTGTGATTCTGTGCGACTGCGTTCGATAACAAATTCAGCGCCGACAAGGCCAAACCAAAAGGCCACTGCCGCGATATGAGTAGTAAGAATAGCGTCCATTGGCTAGCCCTTAAATTGATTGACCGTTAGTTACCCAACAATTCTCGAGAGATCATTTCTTTCATGATTTCCGAGGTGCCGGCGTATATCTTCAGCACGCGTGCGTCTACGAAGGCTCGGGCGATATGGTATTCACTCATATAGCCATAGCCACCGAATAACTGCAGGCACTCATCGGTGACCTTACACAGCATCTCCGTTGCTGAAAGCTTCACCATGGCGGCGTCAGACAAACTCATTTTTCGTTGCTCAAATTTATCGACACATTGATTGACGAATGCATCGTGTATTTCAATCTGTGTTTTCATTTCTGCCAGTTTGAAACGTGTATTTTGAAACTTGGCAATAGGGCGACCAAACGCTTGCCTTTCTTTCACGTATTGAATGGTCCATTCAAGGCAGGCTCTTGCGGCTGAGACTGCGCTGGCAGCAACGGCAAGACGTTCTCTCGGAAGCTCCTGCATGAGATACAGAAATCCCTGATTCTCCATTCCTAGCAGGGAAGAGGCGGGTACTTTCATATTGTCGAAAAACAGCTCTGTGGTATCCCCCGCATGCTGGCCGATTTTTTCCAGTTGCTTACCTCGAGAAAACCCTGGTAACGTCGCATCGACCAGGAACAGGGATATCCCTTTACCGCCTTCTTTAGGGTCAGTCTTGGCACAAACAATCACTAAGTCGGCATGCCCTCCGTTGGTGATAAATGTTTTTGAACCATTAATAATGTAGTGATTACCATCCTTAATGGCAGTGGTTTTCATCCCTTGTAAATCACTGCCGGTGGCAGGCTCAGTCATGGCCACTGCGGCGACCACCTCACCGCTGGCCATTTTGGGTAACCAGGTTTTTTTCTGTTCTTCATTGCCCATATGCAATATATACTGCGCGACAATGTCTGATTGAATGGCGACAGAACCGGAAAGCCCCATAAAACCCTGTCTACATAGTTCTTGAAGCACCACTTGGGAATAACGAAAAGAGACGCCACTGCCACCATATTCCTCAGGCAAATCGACACAAAGCAATCCCGCATGGCCTAATGTTTTCCATACTTCTTTTGGTAAAACACCTGACTGTTCCCAATGATGATGGTGTGGAACAATTTCTTGTTCGATTGCCTTTTTGGCCGCATCTTTGAAAATAAGTAGTTCTTCCATTGTTTAATCCTTAACTAGTGAATTGATCTCTTACCGGCTGGGTGTCGTTTGCTTACATTGTCAAACCACATCAACATTTCGTCCCAGAGGTAGTGGTTGCTTTCTCGAAAATAACCTATATGTCCAATCGGTTGGTTATGAAGCGGCTCGAGTGTTTTCAGGGTGAGGTCACAGCCGACGTAATGTTCGCAAAATGCATCTCTTGATTTAGGTGGCGCCCAGAGGTCATCCGTCGAAGTGGCTGCTACGTAGGGTATTGCCACTTCCGCATAGGTACTTTTTAAGTGCTTGAAATTCTCGTCATCGAAAAAGTATCGGGGATTTTGGCACCAGCGCTTCCACTCTTGATAGACGCCTAAAGGCAAGTCTTCTCCCATGCCAAGCGTGCTCCAGGCCATGTAGCCTTTCCATTTTACGAGTGCGGGAAGTACCATATTCCACAGTAGTTTTACCTTGATCGCTTCGGATTTTGACATCCATCCCGCCCAACCAGCGCCTGAACCGAAACTGTAAGCGGCCGTTAATAAATGATGATTGGGTAGTAATCCCAACGCCTGTCCGCCATAGGAATGGCCTACCCGATAAAGTGGAACACCTTTCTCGTGCATGGCATCGACGGCCGCCGCCGCGTCAAAACGCCCCCAATCCAGGAATGACATTTGAAGGTCGCGCAAGCTGCCTCGCTTGGATTGACCAATCCCTCGATAATCGAATGTCAGCACGTTAAATCCGAGTTCTACCGCGTAATTGGCAAAACGCCGATAGAAACCTTGTGGAACGCCAGTTGCGCCAGCAACGACGATGTTGCCTAACGTGGTGCCAATTGCCGAGTAACGAGTGCCCGATAACGGATAACCATCGACCGTATGGAAGGAAACTTCACTCACGCTGCCCTGGTTTGCTTCGTTAACTACGGATTGAGATACAACCATCATTCTCAAAGACTCCTAATTTTTCGACTACATCCAGAAATAAAATCCAACTAGAAAAAGCTGCCGCGTTGTAACCAATGCGACAGCAATTAGGCGTGTTAGCATCCTTTAAAATTTGGTTCCCGCTTTTGCATCATGGCCATCACACCTTCCTGCACATCTTTCGTTTTTAACAGGGCAAAAAGGTTATCGTTCAGAGAGGCCAATGCTTTCTCTTCGCCCTCTGTCGCCACTTGTCTTGCTGAAGAGAGCGTTGTCTTAACGGCAAGTGGCGCCGCTTTTGAAATTTTTTCTGCCAGTTCCAATGCGCGAGTTAGTTGTTGGCCCGGCTCAACCACTTCACTGACCAGTTTCATCCGCAAAGCCTCTTCGGCGTTGAATTCGTCACCTGTCAGCATATAGCGCATGGCATCAGACCAGCCAGCCACTTTTGGGAACCGAACGGTTGAACCACCAGAAGGTGGAATACCTCTTAATACTTCAACATGCGCAAAGCGTGCATCGCTTGCCGTAATGGCAATATCAGCGGTAAGCATTAATTCAATACCGGCAGTCCAACAGGCCCCTTGAACGGCGACGATTAGTGGCTTGGTTAAATGAGAGGTCGTCGCCCAAGGGTCGATACTTTCTTCAGGGTAATGAAAATTGCCACTCATTAACTTCGGTGTGAGTTCCATTAAATCCAGGCCCGAAGTGAAGTGATCGCCATGGGCATAAACGACGGCACAGCGAAGCTCATCATTGCGCTCATATTCTCCCAAAGCGTTTGCCAGGTCGATCATCATCGTGCTATCAAAGGCATTACGTTTACCCGCACGGTCAAGACCTATAAGTAGCACATGGCCCTTAATGTCTTTTGATACACGACCAGTGCCACTGTTAACTTCTCTCGCTTCTACTTCACTCATAAAAAATCCTCAAACATAAATGACTAGATAACGACTGTAGAGGCGATCCCTTTTAAGCAAATAATTTGGCATTACCTATTTACTATAACAGACGTTATAATTTAGACTATAAACTATAACGAGTGATATAGTAAAGCCCAAATTTGGGAAATTGATGAGCAGGAAAAAATTGGTACTTGGAGAAATTTGATGAGTGAGCAAAAAGTTGATGTAGTTAAATATGAAGTCCGTGATCGTAAGGCGTACTTAACCTTAAATAGACCAGACCGTCTAAATGCCATCACCATGGAGATGGCTAGAGAGATTAAAGCGGCCGTAGATAAAGCGAATGAAGACCCCAATGTGCACGTCATTATTTTGCAGGGGGAAGGCAAGGCATTCTGTTCGGGGTATGACCTTAAACAGTTTGCGGAGGAAGCGGACTACGTGCAGCCCCCGGTCTGGGATCCGATAAAAGACTATCAAAAAATGAAGCACAATACCGACGACTTCTTTAGTCTATGGCGCTCGCTTAAACCAACCATTGCCAAAGTCAGGAAGTATGCCGTCGCGGGTGGCAGTGATATCGCTCTGTCTTGTGATCTGGTCATTATGGAAGAGGATGCACGCATTGGTTACATGCCTGCTCGCGTCTGGGGTTGCCCGACCACGGCTATGTGGGTTTATCGATTAGGGGCTGAACGCGCCAAACGTATGTTGCTAACGGGCGATACGATTTCCGGCAAGCAAGCCGCAGATTGGGGTTTGGTATTAGAGGCGGTGCCCAAAGAGGCGCTGGATAACGCGGTTGAAAAACTGGCAGACCGTATGGCTGGGGTACCGATTAATCAACTGGTGATGCAAAAGCTGATGATCAACCAAGCCTATGACAATATGGGGCTAAACAGCACGCAGGTCATCGCCAATGTATTTGATGGTATCACCCGGCATTCGGCAGAGGGGCGCTGGTTCCAGGAATTCTCTGAGGTGCATGGCTTCAATGAGGCCGTTAAATGGCGTGATTCAGGTAAGTGGATTCCCAATGGTGGTGGGCCGATCCCGACAAAAGAAGATCTGTCGGATTAAATAAAGCCGAGTGCTGCCAGCACGCTAATTCAGAAGATGCCCTGATGCTTAATTGTTCTGACGACTAGGTATTGCATTGTCTATAACACTCGTTATATTTATGCGGTTAAGCTACAATGGCGCAAGTAAGACACTTTTATGACGTAAGTGAGATGTAAATTATGCCTAGAACCAACCCTGAGGCTAGATTAAGGCTGGTCGCCACCGCCGCAGATATGCTGCGCAGACGGGGGATGAATGCGACGAGTATTCGGGAATTAGCGAAAGCGGCGAAGGCGCCTTTGGGCTCAACCTATCATTACTTCCCAAATGGCAAAAAACAAGTGGTCATCGAAGCAGTGAATTTTGCGGGAGACAAAATTTCCGGCATGTTGCAAAAGTCCCTTGAGAAAGGGGCGGTAGCCGGTTTGGAGACCTTCTTGCAAATATGGCGAGATGTGATCGAATCCACTGAGTTTCAGGCAGGTTGCCCGGTCATTGCAGTAGCTATGGAACAAGCAACCAATGAAGACGTTGAAGCTGCCCATGAGGCTGCAGCAAAAGTTTTTAATCGCTGGCAAAAACTGCTGAGTACCTCGTTAGCTGAGGAAGGCATTGAACAGAGCAGGGCGAATGCTTTGGCGACGATGTACATTGCCTCTGCAGAAGGGGCTTTGGGTATTTGTCGTGCAACCAAAGACATCAGCGCCTTTGACCAGGTCACCGAGCAGCTGCGTTTTTTATTGGAAACAACGCTAAAAGAAACTCGTACCAAGTGAATAGTAAACAATGACTGAATTACCCAATAATTTCGAGCAGTTAAAGTCGTTAGATCGGAAGGCTTTGAAGCAAGTTTACGCGTCTGGAACCTGTCCAAATCTGGATGATTTAAAGGGCACGGCTAAGGGCGTTGTGCTTGATCCAAAATGGTTTGACTACATACGTTTGTGGCGAGGTAAGCATTTTAATAGCAGTGGCGCCGGTGAAGTTAAAGGTAAAAATATTCTCGGTATTGGTTTGTTTTCCTATCAGAAATATCAATTTGATGTTTCTATTGAGAAGTCTTTGTTCGGTGACAGAAATATCGCCTATATCAATCACGACTATCCCGTAAACCCAGGTTGGGTAAGGCGATTTCATGATGAGATGGTTGAGCTGCAACCTGGATTTTATTTAGCTTGTTCTCATTACAGCTTGAATAATTCTTTACGTTATATGAGTTATTTTGCGTTTGATTTTAGGTAATGTTGGTACGATAGAATCAAAAGGACGTTAAGAAGGATTGAATCTAACGTCCATTAACCGCTAGCCCTTAAAACTACTATCAAGCTTGTCCAAAAGTTCTAAGCCACGTTCAATACTTCCACTGGCAGCAAGGGTTCGAAATCTTATTTCGCTATCAAACTCAGCCAGGGCTTGTGTTGATAATTCTTCCATAAGCTTGTTAATACTAATTTTTTTATGCATGGCCAATGCTTTCAATCTTTCATGTTTGTCGTCGGGTAATCTTACAGTTAAAGTAGCCATATTAATGACCTCCTAAAAACAGCTCTGGTGTTAATATTTCAAAACTTTTGAAACTAAGTTCTGCACCTTTCAGGTCTTTAATGTTGTTAGTGATAATAAAGTCGGCATTTCCTGCAACTGCTAACTCAATTAGAAAATTATCACCCTCGTCAATCAAGTTTGGTCGCCATAAGTAATAAATTGGCACCCATTTGCATACCTTATAAAATGACTTTGTGAGCTCCCTTATTTCTTCGCGGCTTAGAGGGCACAACTCTATAATGTCTTTTCTAGAGCTAACGTCTTCATATTCGCTAAATAGTGGATTACTAATCAATGGCGTACACTCATGCATTAGGCACTTGCGTAACACGCTCCGGCCTGGGCCTTCCTTGCCAATAAGTGCGCTTATTAATACGCTGGTATCCACCACTATTTTAGTATCCATAATGGCTATGATAGCATATGTGCTATCGCAATCAACCATGGTCGTAGAAATGTGTGTAGTGGATCGACGATTTTCAACTTCCTGTTGCTAAAACCGATTGTTTCCAAAGCCCCGGAGACTCGCCAGTCTGCGACTTAAACAGCTTTGAAAAAAGCTATCGTTGGTATAACCAACTTGGTAAGCAATCTCTTTTACAGAAAGGTTTGTTGATAGTAATAGCTTTTTGGCTTAATTATAGCTAGCCATAAAAGGTCACCACTTCTCCCATGTCTGCTCGTTCTGTTTTTAATCGATTCACAGGATTCTCATAATTCCCATAGCCTACAGCCATACCAGCAAACAACATTTGCTCTTCCTCTAGTTTCAAAAATTTCCCCACCGTGTTGGGATAAAGTGCCCAGCACTCCTGAGCACAGCTATCTAAGCCTTCCGCTTTCAGCAACAGCATAATGGTTTGCATGATCATGCCTAAATCCGACCATTGGGGTGATCCCATACTGCGATCAATGGTAAAAAACAGCCCCATCGGCGCGCCGAAGAATTCAAAATTTCTTAAGAACCATGCTTGCCTGGCGGCTTTGTCTTTTCGCGGAATACCTAACTGACCATACAGGGCTTCGCCAATCTGAAAACGTCGCTCTCGATAGGGGGATTTTAAATTAGGTGGATAGATGTCGTATTCTGGCTGTTCCGCAGCATCGGCATTGTTCAATCGCGAATGCATGGTCGCTTTGAGTCGATTAATTGAGTCACCATTAACGACATGAATGTTCCATGGCTGTAGATTCCCCCCGGAGGGGGCTCGTAGTGCATAGGTTAGAACTTTTTCGATCAGCGCTACGGGTACTTCCTTGTCATGGTAATCCCTGACAGATTGTCGGTCATCCACTATATTATAGATATTCATTTCGTTTCCTTTGGTTCGTGTCAAATAGCGAACTAGCTTTCTACGAATGCGCGTTCGATGACGTATTCACCGGGTGCATGGCTTGTGCCTTCTATGAAACCGCGCTTTTCCAGTATCTCGACCAGATCTTTCAACATACTCGGGCTGCCGCAGATCATCACGCGGTCATCTTCCGGATTCAGGTCTGGCAAACCAATATCTTCACTTAACTGTCCATTTTCGATGAGGTCAGTTAACCGGCCCTGGTTGTCAAAATCTTCTCGCGTTACGGTGGGGTAGTAAATTAGTTGATCCTGTATGGCTTCCCCAAAATATTCATGATCGGGTAACTCTTTAGTGATGTAGTCACGATAGCCGAGTTCGCTTTTCCAGCGGACTCCGTGCACGAGAATGATTTTCT
Source organism: Oleiphilus messinensis (assembly GCF_002162375.1). Classification (GTDB taxonomy): domain Bacteria; phylum Pseudomonadota; class Gammaproteobacteria; order Pseudomonadales; family Oleiphilaceae; genus Oleiphilus; species Oleiphilus messinensis. The sequence goes on from NZ_CP021425.1 coordinate 2,752,411, forward strand.
CATAGGCTTCAAAATATTCCGGGTCGCGGATAACGCTCAGAAACGGTGCTAATCCAGTACCTGTCGACAGTAGATAAAGGTTTTTACCAGGTTTTAGGTTGTCGATAATCAAAGAACCTGTAGGCTTGCGACTTACGAATATACTATCGCCCACTTCAAGGTGTTGCAGACGAGACGTCAATGGACCATCAGGCACTTTGATACTGTAAAATTCCAAATGCTCTTCATAGTGACCACTTACAACACTATAGGCCCGCATCAGCGGTTTGCCCTCGACCTCAAGGCCAATCATGACGAATTGACCGCTCTTAAACCGCAAAGACGGATCGCGAGTTGTCTTAAAGCTGAATAAGGTATCGTTCCAGTGATGCACGGATAAAACGGTTTCATTGTTGAATGCTGCCATTGTTATTACCTCATATTGATGCCCACTCAGGCACCATTTCGATCCAGTTTTTTAAGTTTACCTTCAACCCCGGCCCATTCTGCATTGTCTGGCATGGCGTCTTTTTTTTCAGTAATCACGGTCCAGTTAGGGTGGGCTGCCAATTTGGCATTGAGCACAATCATGTGTTGCTGGTCAGCAGGCACTTCATCTTCTGCTGCAATCGCGTCAATCGGACATTCCGGTTCGCACAAAGCGCAGTCAATGCATTCGTCCGGGTCGATGACCAGGAAGTTTGGCCCCTCGTAAAAGCAATCAACCGGGCAGACCGCGACGCAGTCGGTGTGCTTACATTGGATACAGTCTTCGAGTACAACAAAAGTCATGATGAGTCTTCCTTCTTGTAAGTTCAGCTCGCTGGAATTTCAAAGCGGGTGTTACTGATTTGATCTTTTAATATGGTTGGAGGCAAAAAGCGGTCGCCATAGCGCTGGGCCAACTCGTGGGATCTTTCGATGAATCCGGCTATGCCATAGGCATTCACAAACTGCACAACGCCGCCAGACCAAGGGGCGAAACCGATGCCAAAGACGGAGCCGATATTCGCATCTTCGACAGATTTGATGACCCCTTCCTCGATGGCTCGGAGAGCTTCGCAAATCTGGGCAAATAACAACCGATCTTTAATCTCGTTGAAGTCGATTTGTTTATCGGCTTGGCTATAGTGGTTTTTCAATTCCGGCCAAAACGTCTTCTTGCCATTTGTCGGGTAGTCATAGAATCCTTTGCGGGCGGCTTTTCCTGGACGTTTGAATTCATCCAACATCTGACTCAATACCGCATAGGCCGGATGCTCACTTGCCTCTTTACCGGATGCTTGTTGATCTTGAAGTTGTTGATCGAGTATCTCTTTAAACAAACGAATGCTGATTTCATCAGTGATCGCTAAAGGGCCTATCGGCATACCTGTGTCGGTTGCGGCACGATCAATAGTCCAAGGATAGATGCCTTCACTAAGTAGGGTGACACCTTCACTGATGAATGTACTGAAGACACGGCTGGTGAAAAAGCCCCTGCTATCGTTGACGACAATGGGTACTTTGCCAAGTTGAATGACGAAATCAAAGGCTTTCGCGAGGGTTTCCTGAGAGGTTTTCGCGCCTTTAATAATTTCCTAAAGTTTAGAGTTTCAGAGGAAAGAATTCGAACCCAGTAAGACAAAATGATTGACTTTGCGACAGGCTTCGCGCTGCCGCGCCTTATAAGACTTTTTAAAACCATAGTTTTATAAGGCGCGGCCTTCAGAACGAAAAACGATTAAATTCTGGAGGCCGCTATGGACGCTAAGGGATACGGCAATATCCCCGAGATCCTGTTTGATTGGATCACATTTTTGGTTAAAGCTCTACCCCTACGTTCAGTACCCACCTTTATTGAGTTACTGATTGGGGCGATGCTCACGCCAACAGGGTTTGTCACTGATGCCTGGTTGATGGTGGCAATGAAGCGTCACTGGAGCAGTTATTTCAAGTGGTTGCAAAAGGGAAAGTGGTCATGGGTTGCACTCGCGCAACAGCTGGGTCAGTTACTGACTCAATGGTGTCCCAATGAACAGTGGTATTTGGCCATTGATGATACCTTGGTGCTAAGGAGTTCCAAGAAAGCACCCAGTAGTCAGTTTCATCACATGCATGGTAACAAGGCCAACCGCCCGCAATTTGTTCGCGGCCAGTGTTGGGTCAGTTTATCAGCGATTGTTAAGGGGCAGAAACAAGCCTGGTCGATCCCACTGATCTCGCGCTTAACGCGAGCCTGCGGGAACGGTAACAAGCTGGTAACGGCAGGCATTTTACTTCGCGTGATGAGGTCATTTTTTACCGGGGCCACTGTCCTGATGGATAGCTGGTATATGCGGGGTACGCTGATTGCCTCCCTTCAAGGTATGGGGTATCACGTTATCGGGCAAGTCCGAAAGGATACCGCCTTATACGATGTTCCAGAACGAACCGGGAAAAGAGGACGCCCTCGAAAGTACGGAGAGAAATACACACCAGAGCGAGTCACTAACCTGGAAGAGACTTGCGCCAATGTCACGATCTATGGACGACAGCAGTCACTGAGGTATCGAACAGTGATAGCCAAAGCCCGCTTTTTAGATGGGCAGCTCGTAAAGGTTGTGTGGGTGCAGTTTGAAAACGAAGACGGTAGCTTAAAACCTGCCCGGCTCTTGTTGACGACTCGAACGAATATGTCGGGCATCGACATCATAAAAGCCTACGCCAAGCGCTGGAGTATTGAGCCCATGTTCCATCAGTTAAAGAATCGCTGGGGCTGGAATGAGACTTGGCAGCAATCCAGACAGGTGCTGCATCGGTGGGTTCAGATCATCTCTCTCAGCTATGCGCTGGTGCAGTTGCTCACTTATTGGAAAGAGTCGGCAGGTCAAGAAATGCACTTGGACATCCCTTGGCGCAAACATGCGCCGATTACGGCGGGACTGGTTCGGTTAAAGCTGCAACGGAATTTACAGCAAGTTGCCGTGAGGGATTGGTGGGACGTAAAGTCTCGAATATTTAAACCGCCAGCGAGGGCTATTGAGTAGTATAAAGACTCTCGCTAGCGAAAAGCCGCCTAGAATAAGGCGGGTAGAAGAGAAAGCAGAATTTATCCGGTCAGAAATCAGGACTGGAGGATCATGCTCAAACTCTAAACTTTAGTAATTTCTACCAGTTGCATTTTTTCAACGGGTGAGAAGAAGTGAAGGCCGATAAATTTATCCTGCTTTTTAACTGCTTTAGCTAAGCCAGTTATGGGCAGTGTAGACGTGTTTGAGGCAATAATGGCATCGCTTGCCAGGAATGGCTCGACCTCTTGGGTAACCGTTGCTTTGAGCTCACGTTTCTCAAATACTGCTTCAATAATCAGGTCACAACCTTGAAAATCGTTAGCATCAGTGGTTGGTTTAATGAGCCCAAGTACCTGTTCGGCTTTTTCAGTACTGATTTTTCCTTGCTTAACTTTTTTTTCCAGTATGTTTGCGGTATGTACTTTGCCTTTCTCGGCAGCTTCCAGAGTGAGGTCTTTTAAAACGACTTCAATACCTTTTGAGGCGGTTGCATGGGCGATGCCTGCGCCCATCATGCCTGCACCCAGAACACCGACCTTGCTAGCTTTCCAGTGCGGTGGGTCTTTTGGGCGGCTTCCGCCGGCTTTAATGGCGTTTAATTGAAACCAGAAGGTGTTAATCATGTTTTTCGCAACGGGACCTTTCGCCAATCGCAGAAAGTAACGACTCTCAATGGTGCTCGCTGAATCAAAGTCAACCTGAGCACCTTCAATTGCCGCAGCCAGAATGGCTTCAGGGGCAGGGTAGCAACCATGCGTTTTTTGCCGCACCATAGCAGGAGTAATTGCAGCCAGTTGCGCGATTTTGGGATGACTTGGTGTTCCACCGGGAATCTTGAACCCCTTTGTATCCCAGGGCTGTGTAGCTGAAGGGGTGGCCTTGATCCATTTTTTTGCGTTCGTAATCAGGGCATCGGTGGAGTCTACCATCTGCTGAATCAATCCTGTCTTGAGTGCATCTTCAGGCTTGATGATCCTGCCTTCTGTCAGGTAGGGTAGAGCTACTTGTAAACCAAGAAGGCGCACCATTCGCGTAATGCCGCCACCGCCAGGCAGTAGACCAAGTGATGATTCCGGTAAGCCTAGTTGAATCTTTGGTTTGTTGAGACAGATGCGGTAATGACAGGCCAGAACCAACTCAAATCCGCCACCCAATGCACTGCCATTGATGGCCGCTACGACCGGTTTACCCAGTGTTTCAAGTCGACGCATCTGTTTCTTGGTGTCTTCGATGATGTCAAAAAACATCTGTGCGTTATCTTTATTTATATTCGTGATCTCATTGAGATCACCGCCCGCAAAGAACGTGGATTTTGCCGAAGTGAGGATAATTCCGGAAATTTGATCTTTTTCAAGTTCGAGCCGATCAATGGTGCTTTTCATCGCTTCCCGGTAAGCGGCGTTCATGGTGTTGGCAGACTGATTTGGCATGTCCATGGTTAACGTGACAATCTTGTCTGCGTCAATTTCGTATGAAATTACATCCGTCATGATCTTAGTCCTCTATGAATCGCTCGATTATGGTGGCAATACCCATACCGCCGCCGACGCAGAGGGTGGCCAGACCACGGTTTAAATCCCGTCGTTCTAATTCATCCAACAGAGTGCCAAGAATCATAGCACCGGTTGCACCCAGGGGGTGGCCCAGTGCTATCGCACCGCCATTGACGTTTACTTTGTCCGAGTCAATATTCAGTTCGCGAATGAAACGTAAAACGACGGACGCAAAAGCTTCATTGACTTCAAAAAGATCAATGTCCTCAACGGTGAGCCCTGCTTTATTCAAGGCTTTTTTTGCCGCCGGTGCAGGGCCGGTGAGCATAATGGTGGGATCGGTACTGCAAACCGCAACAGAAAGGATCTTGGCGCGTGGCAATACGCCCAATTCTTCGCCTTTTTCTTTGGATCCAACCAGCACCAGTGCTGCGCCATCAACGATACCAGAGGAATTGCCTGCGTGGTGAACATGGTTGATCTGTTCCAAGCCTGGGTATTTCGATAGCGCCACGGTGTCGTAGCCCATATCGCCCATCGCTTCAAATGACGGTTTCAGTGTTTTTAAGTCTTCAACGGTAGTGCCTGGGCGAAGAAATTCATCTTCCGCCAAAATGGTCAGGCCATTTTGATCGATGACAGGAATGATAGATTGTTTGAAGTAGCCCGCTTTTTGAGCCGCGGTCGCTTTGGCTTGTGACTCAACGGCAAATTTATCTGCAGCTTCGCGACTGATTCCTTCGATTGTGGCAATAATATCGGCACCAATCCCTTGAGGGACAAAGTGGGTGGTGAAGTTGGTCGCTGGGTCCATCGCCCACGGGCCGCCATCCGAGGTCATCGGTACGCGAGACATCGATTCAACGCCCCCACAGACGATCAGATCTTCCCATCCGGATTTTACTTTTTGGGCGGCAATATTCACCGCTTCCAGACCGGATGCACAAAAGCGATTTAGATGCATGCCTGCCACATCCCAGTCCCATCCCGCGGCAAGGGCGGCAGTCTTCGCGATATTGCCACCCTGGTCTCCGAGCGGGGTCACACAACCCAAGATGACGTCATCTACTTGGGCTGTATCAAAATTGTTGTTGCGCTGGGTCAGTGCTGTCATTAGTGTGGTGAGTAAGGTTATTGGCTTCACTTCATGCAATGAACCTTCTTTCTTACCCTTTCCTCGAGGTGTTCTGATGGCGTCGAAAATATAGGCGTCTGACATGACAATTCCTCTTGATTTCTTTTTGTTTGCTATCAAATGCTTAGATCAGTTTGTCTTCAGGCGCTGAGCTTCTCGATATTGACCGGCACGGATTTATGTAAAGGCGTGCGATGAATCGGGTCGCAGTGATCAAGCCCGGTAATCAGGTTGATTTCCGGCCCATTGGGCGACCCTTTTTGGTAGTTGGAACCATAGCCATGAGGCATCATGAGGTAGCCTGTTCTAACTGAGTTGTCGATCTCGATAACGGCTTCAATGCTGCCGGTTTCTGAATGACACTTGACCCGGTCGCCTTTGGTCAGGTCCAAGCGCTCAGCATCCTCTGGGTGCATGCGCATAAATCCGGCGTGATCAACTTTCCGCCATTGTGGATTGCGATAAATTTGGTTGGCGTTATAGCTTCGTCGTTCACCGGCAGAGAGAATGAAGGGGTATTGTTCACTCGTAAGGTCATCTACTTTCAGCTTTTTCATGGCTTCCAGCATTTCGGGTACTTCCAGAGTGATCTTTTGCTGCGGGTTCTTGACCAGTTTCCACACATCTTCAAATCGATGTTCGGAGAAAATCAGGCCAGATCGTGCCGCCAGTATGGCTTTAAATAAATTAATCCCTTGAGTCAGCTTGTTGCCAGGGTGACCTGCACGTCTGACGGCATCAGGATATTTTTGTGCCAAGCTGAGAGTTAATGGCAGCAACACTGCCATGGATGCCGCATCATTGCCTAATGCGGGGCCCAGCGTGCGATATAAAATGGAGGCTCCGTACCGTATCTGTTTTTTATTCGTAGCCAAGGTCGCTGCCAGTGCGGCGATAAAGCCCAAGTGACTGCTGAATTGGGGTTCATGCTTCGCAATACGACTCAATATTGGGAAGCGCTTGGGTATTTCGCCCATTGCTTCCAACAGGCGTGTGTAGATTTCTGCTTCTTGTAGCGTCTCACCTTTTGCCGGGAAGAGTGGGTGACGGGCATGGAATCCGTTTTTGGGAAATTCCATGTTAAATCCGGTGAACTCCCACTTCTCAAACTGGGAGGCTGCGGGTAACACGTAATCGGCCAGTTGTGCAGTTTCTGTCATCGCGACATCAACAACAACCAGCAAGTCCAGTGATTCGAAGGCTTTTTTATGTGCTGTCGCATCAGGCCAGGTTACGGCTGGGTTACAACTATCAACAATCATGGCGCGAATGCGACGGTCGCCCGCTTTCAGAATTTCATCGGGTAAGATATTGGGCGGGAATATACCTGATACAGGGAACATACCATGGTGAACGCTACGCTTGAATTTGGGGTTCCGCTCGTCGGTATCGCTTAGAATAGGAATTAAGGAGTCGTGCAGATTGTTACAACCTTTCTTTCCAAATTGACCTGTAATCAAAAAGAACAGCTTTTCAAAATAGCTGTTCAGCGTCGAGTGATTGGAGTGTTGAATCCCCAGATCAGCACGTACACAAGCTGACTCTGCCTGTGCAAAACCTCGTGCTACCTTTAACACATCTTCCATCGGCACATCTGCCGCTGCCACGTACTCGTCGACCGGAATGTTCAGCAGCATTTCCTTAACTGAGTCAAAACCTGTGCAATGCTCGTTCAAAAAGGCCTCATCATGTAAATTCTCACGCACAATGATCGATAACATCGCACTCAATAGATAAACATCGGTGCCGGGTTTGAGTTGTAGATGAATGTCTGCGGATTTGGCGGTTTCTGTTCGCCGTGGATCAATGACTACCATAGTCCGGTCGGGATCTTTTTTGATCTCTTTTAACGTGTCCCTTGCATTGGGAATACCATGGGACTGAAAGGGATTGCAGCCCAGGAAAATAACGAAATCACCATGTTCCACATCTTCCGTGGTATGGCATGCCTGGCTACCGAAGAGTCGTCCATTTAACCAGAAGTCACCAGTTTTCTCCTGACCGAGCGAGTTGTAGTTGTAATAACTCTTCATGGCCGCTCGCATCTGACCGAGATAAGCACCGCCTAAATGATTTCCTTGACCACCACCGCCAGCGGTAGCGAAGGCTTCACCACCATACTGTGTGCGGATATTCAGCAAACGGGAGGCTATTTCTGCAAGTGCGTCATCCCAACTAATTCGTGTATAACTGCCATCCGTCTGTCTTTTCAGCGGGTGTTCCAGTCGATCTTCATTGTTTTGGTAATAGTTGAGTCGCGCCGCCTTTTGACAAATGTAGCCTTGTGATAAAGGATGATCCTCGTCGCCACGGATCTTGGTAAATTTCCCGTCTTCGATATCGACCAGGAGCCCACAATTTCGTGAGCAAAGAATGCAGGCTGTTTTTTCTGTACGCATGGTGGTCTCCGCGAGTATAACGACTGTCATAATAGTGGTGTTAAAAAAACGGCTCATAGCGCCGCCTAACGATTTTATAGGTACCAACAAAATGTTCTTAATCCGACATCAACACAATGGATGTCAGTCTCCGCAGGCATAACGACCTGTTGAGCTGTATTAATTCACTTCACTTAAAGCCAAATCCTGATAGGTATGGAAAAATTCAGTACAGAAACGATCAATTCTGGCGCAGATATCCAGTGTTGCATCATCCATTACAAACAAGCTGGGGTGGTTGATGATTTCACTGAGTTCTTTGGCGAAGGTTTCGATTAATGTTTGGGTTGCACCCTCGAGGACATCGGCGACAAATTCAGTGGGGGGATACCAGGCTTTAGCGGATTGCATGTCTCTGAATAGCTGACTCATCAATACATTTCGAGGACCTTCCCACAATTCGTTGATGGCCGAATCCCGATAGAGACGAGGTAAAGAGGAAAAGTCTTCCATAATGCCGTAACCGCCAAACATCGACATGGCTTTGCGAAGCACATCTGTTGAGTCCATTGAACCGACCAGCTTTTGTAGCATGATCAGTTCACGAATCTTGAACTGCTTTTTCTTGAATTCCAGCTTTGATTTTTCTTCGCTTGTTGCGCCATCGGTCTTGAGAAAGTCACGATAAAGTTTAAACGCGCCGGCAGTCGTGCGCTGGGCGAAATAGTTTATTTCATCGATCTGACGCTTCGCCATCGGGAATTGATTCACTTTCTGGCCAAAGACTTCTCTGAATTCGGTATATTGGGTTGCTTCCCGTGCGGCTCTTAACATGAATGCCGCTGCCGAAAGCCCGACGGTTAAACGTGAATAAGTCAGTACGATACCGACCACATTTGAAATGCCCTTATCTAAAGGGCCGACAGGATAGGCTACAGCACCATTGAAGGTAAGCTCACCCGATGTAAGTTCGCTCGTTCCCATCTTCCATTTAATGCGGTCGATGGTATAGCTGTTTCGAATTTCTTTCTCTTTATTACCGGGTAACCACGAGGGCATAACGAACAAGGCAACATCCTCCGAGCCTTGGGGTTTTGCGGTGATGACGGCGTAATCTGCATGAGTGGCAGAACAGAAGAATTTGCTACCATATGGCCGCCATACGCCGTCTTCTTCCAATGCTTCCAACCGATTGGCCTGTACATCTGAACCGCCTTGAATCTCTGACAGGTATTGGGCTCCAATGGCAATATCGCCATCGATCCCTTCTCGGCAATGCATGAGGATATGTTTTAATTCAGGGGTATCTGCATACTTGTCCAAAAGCTCAACCAAACCCTCAGTACAGGTAACAGGGCAGGAGACACAAGCTTCGCCGTTCTCATATATCAAAAGCATTTTGATCAATTTGATCCATGGAGACTTTTGTTTATTGAATAGCAATTCACCAAAAACTTCCTGTTCGAGCATCTCGGTTTCTTTGGGGCGTACGATACGGTCGATACGATTGTGATGCCCATCGTAATGCATCATGTATGGGCGCTTCTCTGGAACGGCTGCTTCATCCGCCAACTTCTTCCATCGGAAAGAAACTTTTTTCGATACCTTAATGGCTGCGTCATTAACAGCTTCCCAATCGTCTCCGGCGTAGTATTGGACAACTTTTTGAAGAAAAGGATCGTCAGTGTAGTAATCGACGTTACTTCGCCACTCCAGAAACCTGTTGAAGTTGTAAGGATTATTCCGGTCCGGTAACGACATAGCTCACCGTTTTCACAAACCTGCTTAAACCTACTCAAGGTTTAAACGAGCCTATCCCTACAGCGCAGGGTGCGCGGAAAGCAGGGTTACGCTTTCCTGAATCAAGTCGGGACTCATGCCCGGTCTACCATCAAGGCGAGCCTCGACGGAGTAACTAACCCGATTCACACGACGAAAGTGACGCCAACCGCTCAGAAAATCTAATGATTTTTCGAGTGGTTGGTACCAACGCTGAAGTTTGTTGTAATACTGATAATCCCCGAGCGCCATCCTTACAGGCGGATGCTCGGTCTTAACGGTACCCTTCGCGTTAATACCAATGAGTTGTTTTGGCGGCTTTTCTTTGAAGCCATAATGCCGACGACCAATCACTAACGCGGCCGCATGGTGATCTGAGAAACCGTGTCGATCGCGATATTTCATCCGCCCCAATAATGAGGTATAAGCCGGATTGACGTGATATAGGCGTATGCCGCGTTTAATGCTTTGCGTTTCAATCAAGTCCTTGATCTTACCGTAAGCAAAGGCATTCAACATGCGGGCATACTGAGGATGATCCTGCTTTTGGTATTGCCGTTTCTTCTGCTGAAAATCCAGCTTTTCGATCACCACCGCTTTACCTTGCTGCGCGGCAAAGTCCATCAGGTCTCGTACAGCATCCCCAATAATGGCCGCCCGTTGAGCATCATTCTTATAGTGTAACGGTAAGTCAAACGTTCGGTGTTGCAGTGGGTTACCGCTTCGATCCAGCTCGACGACCGCTAAGTGGTTCGGGTTGACATCTACACCGATGACACCTTGATCATCATCGATCCACTCTGCTTGCGCTGTTGGTCCTGCCACTTCCACGCTAACGAGTAACCGCCAACCTTTTTTGTCTCGCTTAAATCGAAAACTCAGGGGTTGCCCTTTGATTGATTTATCGAGTTTTTTAACCTGATTCTGCCAAACGGCTTGGGCAATCGCCGCCTTTCCATGCTTGAATTGCAGGCGATCAATGTTAATGGTCGTGCCAAACGTGGCGCGTAATTGATGGGGCACCAAGAGTTTTAGCTGGTAAGCATCTTCTTGCTCACTGGGCGATAGCTGGGCATTTTGACAGCCCCAGGATTCATCATGAGAACCCACTAATAGAAATTCACGGTGTCGCGCTTCGTGCCAGCGACATTGCCAATCCCTGATCCCTTCATTGGATTTTAGTGTTTGTCGCTCTTTCAGCAGCTTTCGACCGCCGAAACAAATGGGGGTTTTATTTTCCTGTTTTTCGGCCACCAAGGCAGCCTGCTTTCGCTGCCAACGACGCAGTTTCACTTCCTTCTGTCGTAGTGTGTTGCGAAGTTTTTTGGCCTGTTGCGGGCAGCCTTTCTCTGCAACATGATCACAGCGCTTCTCTAGTTTGTTGAGCGTTTTCTCCAGCTGTTTGATTTTAACTTCCAGCGTCACCAGCCGGTTGTTTCGATTGGTTTGGTAAGACTGGATTAAACCTTTAATGCTTTGCCGGACGCCTTGAAACACCCGATAGCTGAACGGCATCCCCATTTCATGCATAAACTGGGTACGACTCAATTGCTGGGCTTTAGGCTTTTGTAAGTTAGCAAACCAATGAAACTTCACTTGATTCCACAGCTCGGCATATTGACACAATGCCGCATCCTGCTCATAAATCAAATCAAGTCGGGTTTCAAACGTGAGTGTTTTCGTTGGCGTATCCACTAGGCGATGGCTCTTAACGACTATGGTCACCCGGCGTACGGAAATCTGAGAAAAATCGTGATTCTTTTTCCCAGCGACGAAGGGTGGAAACGGCCACACCCAGGAGAAAAGCGGCAGCGCCTATCGATAGAAATTCAGCCATGATCATCACCTCCATCCATGAGAAAACAATACTGTACAAGCTACTGTATATGAGTAGGTTTAGTCAAGTATTTCGTTAGCTGTTAAAGCCCTTCATAGTGATTATTTGAGATGTGACAACTGTTATAGAAAATCTTATTGTATAACGTATGTTATAGTCAATAGTTATGTTGTGAATTTGTATTCATCATTTAGGGGTTGCGAGGTCAGTACTGAGTGAATCAAATATATTCCTGGCAGGTATCGCAGGTACTTGAGGAAAGAGGAAAACGGTTGGAATTGATTTGTCAGCTGTTTCGATGCCAGTTTAGGAAACAATATTGATGATTGGGTGCTTTTATAGCGGGTGACTTTTTGGAATAGACTGAGGGATAAACGAATCTGGGAGTATGTACGGTAAAGTTCTGATTTTCTGGCGATATTGGATGCCGGGTTTGCAAGTTATAATTTTAAGCTGAAATATTCGAAGGATTAAGGTTGCAAAATTTAGGCGTAACTAGGACGTTTGAAGCATGGTACCAGAGGCCGGACTCGAACCGGCACGCCATTGCTGGCAAGGGATTTTGAATCCCTCATGTCTACCAATTTCATCACTCTGGCACTTTTTCGAGCTTTCGCTTTACCAATGTTTATTGGTTTGCGTTAGATCGGAAGGTTGTTTCAAGTGCGTTGTTAACCACTTGAGGCTGCGCATTATACGTAAAAAAAAAGGCTCGTCAACAGGTCTGCAGAGAATAAATTACATTTTTTTTAAATGATTGATCCTGTGTCGATTTATTGTCCGGAGCTGGTGGAAAATCCGATGGGAGTGGTCGGGATTGAATGGCATCAAAACGGCTTTTTCGCTACTCTATGCGCCACTTTATGTACTTGAGCACAATATGAACGTTTCTGACTTTGATTATGAACTCCCCGATGAATTGATAGCTCGTTTCCCGTCACCGGAGCGGGCATCGAGCAGATTGCTTTGTCTTGATAAGCACAACGGTGAGGTAGTACATCGCCAATTCAAAGATGTTTTGGCCTTGATCGAACCCGGAGATCTTCTTGTTTTTAATGATACCCGTGTAATTCCGGCCCGTTTGTTCGGTCGTAAAGCAACCGGGGGCAGAATAGAAGTACTGGTAGAGCGGTTGCTGGGGGATGGTACGGCGCTCGCGCATATTCGTTCCAGTAAATCACCAAAGCCGGGCAGTTTGCTTTATGTTGACGAATTTGAGAATCAGCAGGAAGGTTTGAGCGCTGCGCCAGAGCTGGAGATGACGGGGCGGCAAGGAGAGCTGTTTGAAATACGTGGCTTAGCCGGGAAAAATATACTGGATATTCTCAATCAGAAAGGTCATATGCCTTTGCCGCCTTATATAGACCGTGCAGATGTGGAGTCAGACCGCGAACGTTATCAAACTGTCTATAGCAAGCGCGAAGGCGCCGTCGCCGCTCCGACAGCCGGACTGCATTTTGATGATGAGCTGCTGCGCACTTTGCAGGAAAAGGGCGCGGAAATGGCCTATGTTACTTTGCATGTTGGAGCTGGAACGTTTCAGCCAGTCCGCGTCGATAATATCGAAGATCATATTATGCATTCAGAATGGCTCGAAGTCGGGGCTGAAGTTTGTGCCAAGGTCAATGCGACTCGGGCACGAGGCGGGCGCGTAATCGCTGTAGGTACGACCAGCGTACGGTCACTGGAAACGGCCAGCGCAGCGGGCGCGATTGCGCCCTATGCCGGCGAGACAGATATATTTATTTATCCCGGTTATGAGTTTAAGACGGTTGATGCACTGATAACCAATTTCCACCTTCCGGAATCGACATTGATCATGTTGATCAGTGCGCTGGCAGGGCGAGAGAATGTTTTGGCGGCTTATCAGGAAGCCATCGAGCACCGGTACCGTTTTTTCAGTTACGGGGATGCCATGTTCATTGGCTAAGCTATGTCATTCTCGAGTGCGAAAAGATTAATTTAAAAGTATAAATTTTGGGGAGTAGGACGGTTTGAGACCTGAATGCGAAATGCAATTTCAAGTATCCGGAACGGATGGTCAGGCCCGGCGGGGGCAATTGACCTTCGAGAGGGGAACAATTGAAACCCCGGCATTTATGCCGGTGGGTACGTACGGCACAGTTAAGGGTATGTTGCCTAGAGATATTCTTGAAATAGGCGCAGAAATCATCCTGGGTAATACATTTCATTTAATGTTGCGCCCAGGCACGGAAATTATTCGAGCTCATGGTGATCTGCATGATTTTATGCAGTGGGATAAACCCATTCTGACTGACTCTGGCGGTTTTCAGGTGTTCAGTCTCGGTGAGTTGAGAAAAATCAGCGAGCAGGGTGTTAAATTCAAGTCGCCGATCGACGGTTCGCCTGTTGAGTTAACGCCGGAAAAATCCATGGAAGTCCAGGCTGCATTGGGCTCGGATATCGTCATGATATTTGATGAGTGTACTCCGTATCCGGCAACACGAGAGGAAGCAAAATCATCGATGGAGTTGTCTTTGCGCTGGGCAAAACGGAGTAAAGAAGCGCATGGTGAGAGCAAGAGTGCGCTTTTCGGCATCATTCAGGGTGGTATGTTTGAGGATCTCAGGGATATATCGCTCGAAGGTCTCGCAGAAATCGGTTTTGATGGGTACGCAATTGGTGGTCTGTCAGTGGGCGAGCCTAAAGGGGAAATGCTTAAAGTCCTCGACTCGGTGACGGGGAAAATGCCAGCCGATCATCCACGTTACCTGATGGGGGTCGGGAAGCCTGAAGATATTGTCGAGGCTGTGCGTCGTGGTGTTGATATGTTTGACTGTGTGATGCCGACACGAAATGCGCGCAATGGGCATCTGTTTACCTCGACCGGGGTGATCAAAATCCGCAATTCAGTGCACAAGTCTGATCCTGCTCCGTTGGATGCCGAATGTGATTGCTATACCTGCCAACAGTTCTCACGATCCTATCTGCATCATTTGGATAAGTGTGGCGAAATTCTCGGATCCCAGTTGAATACCATTCATAATTTGCGCTTTTACCAGAATCTGATGTCTGGTTTGCGTCAGGCTATTGAACAAGGTAAATTGTCCGACTTTGTCGACGACTTTTACGCAAAGCAGGGTAAGCAATCACCACCTTTAACCTGAAATAGGTAGGTGGGGCGCAGATTAGAATTGATATCCATATTTTTACAATAATATTTTGGTATTTTTTTAGTTAAGCCTTGCTATATCGGTCGAATGGCCCCATTAAGACAGTCACGATTTTGAATGCGCCCGAGAGTCGCTTGGGCGCAAAATGCATTTTTATAATTTGTTTTTGGAGAGAAAGAATGAAAAATCTGTTAGCCCCGGTTTTAACCGTTTTGATTGGGTTGCTGCCTGCCGCAGCATGGGCGGAGCCCGCACCGGGAGCAGGGCAAAGTGGTCTTGTGCAGTTATTGTTCTTCGGTGGTTTTATTCTGATCTTTTACTTCCTGATGTGGCGCCCTCAGTCCAAGCGTGCTAAAGAGCACAAAGAGCTTATTGGTGGCTTGTCAAAAGGTGATGAAGTCATTACCAATGGCGGAATCGCCGGACGGATTGTGCGTGTTAAAGACGACTTTATTGTTATAGAGGTGTCCGACAACGTAGAAATCAAGGTGCAAAAAGTAGCTGTGGCTGCCGCTTTGCCGAAAGGAACCCTTAAGGAAGTGTAACTCCTCGGATTGCACGGTAAGAAAATAAGGATAAGGGATCCCGATGCTGAATAAATACCCTCTCTGGAAAAATCTGTTGATCCTGGTTGTTATGGCAATCGGGGCAATTTATGCAATGCCGAATTTGTACCCTGATGATTATGCTGTACAGATTACCGGCACAAAAACTTCCATCGAAGTAAGCACCGCCCAGCTTGAAAAAGCGGAAAGCGCACTGAAGAAGGCTGGTTTGAGTTATCGTGACGCCGAGTTTGTGAATGGTCAGGCCATGCTGCGCTTCGATTCTGGCGAAACGCAGTTGGCCGCCAAAGATGCAATTCAGCAAGCGCTCGGCAGTGATTACCTGGTTGCGTTGAATCTCGCGCAAACCACGCCTGACTGGTTGCGGGATATTGGCGCCGGGCCGATGAAGTTGGGCCTGGATCTCCGTGGTGGTGTGCACTTCCTGTTGGAAGTTGATATGGAGCAGGCGGTTAATCAGCGTCTGGAGATCGCCGCAGCCGAGATCAAGCGAAATCTGCGAGAAGAGCGCATTCGGTACCGTGGTATCGAGATAGAAAAAGATCGAACCCTGATGGTCCGGTTTTCCAGTGATGAAGAGCGTGCTAAGGGTTTTTCATTTGTGCGTCGGGGTTATCCTGAATACGAAGTTCGTGAGATTGAAAGCGATGGTGCATTGTATCTCCGCTTGAGAATGACGGATGCCAAGGTAAAAGAAATCGCCGACTATGCGGTTAAACAGAACCTGACGACGTTGCGTAACCGTGTCAATGAGTTGGGGGTCGCTGAACCGTTAGTGCAGAAACAGGGTCAGAATCGTATCGTTGTTGAATTACCCGGAATTCAGGATACGGCGAGGGCCAAGCGCATCATTGGTAAAACTGCGAATCTCCAGTTCCGGCTGGAAGCCAAGCATGATGCCGATTTTGCCAGCTCCGAGGAGTTTTCATTTCGCTCTGAGCCGTCGCGTACGGCGCGTATTGAGCGTGAAATCATTGTTACCGGTGAAAGTGTAGCCAACGCCAATCAGAACTTTGACGAAAACGGTCAGCCGCAAGTTAATATTACCCTCGACAGTACCGGGGGTAAGATTATGTCCGATGTGACCTATAGCGCGATAAAGCGCAGAATGGCGGTTATTTTTATTGAGCACAAACTTGATGATCTCAGTGGCTCTCGGGAAGAAGGGGTTGCACCCAAGCGATCTGTAGAGCGGCACATTATCAGCTTGGCGACGATTCAGTCTCAATTGGGCAGCAGCTTCCGGATTACCGGGCTGGACTCGATTCAAGAGGCGTCCGAGCTGGCACTGCTGTTACGGGCGGGGGCGCTTGCTGCTCCGATCTATTTCGTTGAAGAGCGGACTGTGGGGCCGAGTCTTGGTGAGCAAAACATTAAAGCTGGTGTAGAGTCGGTCTTGATTGGTTTTGGGCTGGTGCTTTTGTTTATGATTGGTTACTACAAAGCATTTGGTATTATCGCTAATATCGCACTGACCTTTAACCTCGTTTTACTGCTGGCGTTTATGTCCATAATGGGGGCAACGCTCACCTTGCCTGGTATAGCCGGTATCGTGTTGACTGTCGGGATGGCGGTGGATGCAAATGTGTTGATTTTTGAGCGGATAAAAGAAGAGCTTAGAAATGGCCTGCCGGTACAATCCGCAATTCATGCTGGCTTCAGTCGTGCATTCGTTGCGATTTTCGATGCGAATATTACGACGCTCATTGTTGCAGTCATATTGTTTGCGGTTGGCACGGGGCCAGTCAAAGGGTTCGCAGTGACGTTGTCGATCGGTATTATGACGTCGATGTTCACGGCTATCATGTTTACCCGATTCCTGATCAATCTGGTGTATGGCAGAAGACAGCTCAACAAGCTGCTTATCTGACCCGATTAACCGAGATTCGATCTGAAGAATAGTGGAGCTCAAAAGTGAATAAACCTGAAATTAACTTTATGGGCAAACGTAAGTTTGCTCTCCTGTTTTCTGCGATCTTGTTGGTGGCATCGATCGCATCCCTGGCAGTAAAGGGTTTGGTACTCGGATTGGATTTTACTGGAGGGACGCTGGTTGAAGTTGAATACCAGCAGGCTCCGGTAATTGCGGATGTCCGGAACCAATTGCTGGATGCAGGGTACGAAAAACTCGTGGTGCAGAATTTTGGTTCTGATACCAGTATTTTGGTGCGCTTGTCTCAGGATTTCAATGACAAGGTTGGTCAGGAAGTAGTGGCTGTTCTCAACGCCTCGGAGGATGAGGTAAAACTGAAGCGAGCCGAGTATGTTGGTGCGCAAGTGGGAGAAGAGTTGCGAGAGCAGGGTGGTCTCGGTATGCTCTTCGCGCTTGGTGTGGTTATGCTCTATGTTGCATTCCGGTTTCAGTTTAAATTCTCTGTCGGAGCTGTAGCGGCCCTTGTGCACGATGTGATCATCACCCTCGGACTATTCTCCATTTTGGGGTGGGATTTTGATCTGACGGTGCTGGCAGCCGTGCTTGCGGTTATCGGTTACTCATTGAATGATACGATTGTTGTTTCGGATCGAATTCGAGAAAACTTCCGTCGTGTCCGAAAAGGAACTCCGGTTGAAATCATCAATACTTCACTAAACGAGACGCTGTCTCGTACTTTAATGACCTCTATCACGACATTGCTTGTGCTGTTTGCCCTTTACTTCCTGGGTGGGGAGATGATTAATGGCTTCTCAAAAGCGCTGATTATCGGCGTGGTTGTGGGAACCTATTCTTCGATCTACGTTGCGGCGAATGTGCTTCTGCTTATGGGGATCAGTAAAGATGATTTGCTGGTGCCGGTTAAAGAAGGTGTAGAAGAGGAAGAAGTTGAGGGGGCTGATTTCAGGCCTTAACGTTGTTGTAGTTATTCAAAAAAGGCTGGGTGTATCACTCAGCCTTTTTTTGTGCGCGTTCACTCGCTCTTGGTCACTTGGTTTCAGCATCCGCTCTAACCAAGTGCTTTTTCTGATCTCAGACCTTGTCGCGGAATGCGTATAGCTTCTGTAGCAGAGACTTGAATAATTTCGGGTTAGCGCAAACCAGTTGGCCTGAATTGGAGCTGATTCCGCCGCCAGATAAATCGCCGAGCAGTCCTCCTGCTTCCTGGCAGATTAAAATTGCAGCCTGGAGATCCAATACATCTGGTTGCAGTTGTACGGCCGCATCAATTCGTCCCGCGGCAACGTTGGCGATGTCCAGTATGGGGCAATTCGACTGTTGTAGCGGGAAGTTGTTGTTGCTCAAGCTGTTGTACAGGTCGAAGCGTACATGGGGAGAGCTAACCATATTTGGGTTGAAGAGTGCGTCGGTTGCAATCAGACACTGGTCAACGGTCTTTGTTGAGCTTACCCGAATTCGCTTGCCATTCAGGCTCGCGCCCCTGCCTTTGCTCGCCGCATACTCATCCCCGGTTGTCGGGTTAATAATGATTGCGTGCTCTGCTTTCCCTTTGACAAAGCAAGTTGCAGAAATTGCAGTGTAGGGCAATCCTTTGGCAAAATTTAGTCCGCTATGGATCGGGGTAAGCGACCAGACGGTTTCTTTGTCACTTTCGCTGAAGTCAGTTTCACCCAGGGCCGCAATGTAATGTTCCGGGAAAGACTTTTTAATGTTCTGGATGAACAGGCGATGGATGTCCTTCTCGATCTGGAGTAGCTTCTTCGCCAGCATTTCGGGCTCTTCCTGAACGAACTCCTGTCGCTCAATAACCTGTTGCAAAAATTCGCTGGCCTGGCGAAGTGTTCGTGCGGCTATATTTAATATGGGTAACATTCTCAGTTGTCCTGTGACATCATGCTAATAAGCGCGCTATGATAGCAAATTTGAAAAATATTTTTCAGATTTGTTTTAGTTTAAGGGTAGGTCATGCAAGAAAGAATTCGAGTGGTATTAATGGAAACGTCTCATCCAGGTAATATTGGTGCGGTAGCACGGGCGATGAAGAATATGGATGTTTCCGAACTGGTTCTGGTAAGACCTGATTCGTTCCCGGATCCAGTCGCGGATGCGAGATCCTCTGGTGCGTTGGATATTCTCGCCAGTGCTCGCGTGGTGGAGAAATTTGAGGATGCCGTAGCTGATTGTTCTCTGATTGTCGGTACCAGTGCGAGGGGGCGGAGTTTTCCATGGCCCGTTCTGAACCCGCGTGACTGCGCGCTCAAGGTTCTTGATTCTGCTGCGGCGGATAATAATGTTGCGCTGGTTTTTGGCCGAGAAGATCGAGGATTGAGTAATGAAGAGCTTCAGCGTTGTCATTATCACGTGCATATCCCTGCGAATCCTGACTATTCCTCGCTAAATTTGGCTATGGCAGTGCAAGTGATCTTGTATGAGATACGAATGAATTCCCTTTTGCGGCTTGAAAATTCAGATGCAAGTGCATATATCTCACCGGTGACCGGGCCGGATAATAGTGCATGGGATGACGCACCCGCCACATTCGATGAGGTTGAGGGCTATTTTCAGCATTTGGAGAAAACGTTGGTCGCGATTGGTTTCCATGATCCTGAAAAGCCCAGGCAATTAATGGCCAGGTTGCGCCGGATTTATCAGCGCTGTCATCTGGATAAAACAGAAGTGAATATTTTACGCGGTATATTGAAAGCCACGAATCGAATGATTTCAAACCAGAGAAACCAGCATTAGATGGTTCGTCGGTTCATCAAGAGTAGCTGTCAGGGCTAATTTGACATTTTGAGGAAGGACAAGAGTTATGTTTGGGGGTATTAAAGAAGATGTGGCGAGTGTATTCGACCGGGACCCTGCTGCACGCAATACGTTTGAGGTGCTGACAAATTATCCCGGGCTTCATGCACTGCTGTTTCATCGCTTGGCCCATCGCTTGTGGAATGCAAACCTAAAATGGCTGGCGCGGTTCATCTCGACCTTTAGCCGTTGGTTGACCGGAATTGAAATACACCCCGGAGCGCAAATTGGTCGACGCTTTTTTATTGATCACGGTATGGGGGTTGTCATTGGGGAAACAACCATAATCGGTGATGATGTTACTTTGTATCAAGGGGTGACATTGGGTGGTACAAGCTGGAATAAAGGGAAGCGCCATCCGACGCTCGGAAACCACGTTGTGGTTGGCGCAGGTGCAAAAATTTTGGGGCCATTCACAGTGGGTGACCGCGCCAAGGTCGGGTCGAATGCCGTGGTGACAAAAGAAGTGCCGCCGAACGCAACGGTTGTGGGTATTCCTGGTCGTATTATTTTGAAGAAAGCCGATTCGGGTGATGAGGAAAAGCGCAAAGTCATGGAGGAAAAGATCGGGTTTGATGCATACGGGCTGAGCGAGGAAATGCCTGATCCCGTGGCGCGTTCACTCAGAGCCATGCTTGACCATATGCACGCGGTTGATGGGCGATTACAGATGATGTGCCAAGCGATTCAAAAAATGGATAAAACTTATCGCTTCGGTGAAGTGCCGCCATTGAAAGACGAGGATTTTGATGGTGTTCAGGAGTTGTGTGGTGAGGTCGAGCTGCATTCCTCTCCAGGGGATGCTCCGACTGAGCGCCAGGACTCTGTAAAGGCGTCAACATAAGCACTTACTTGATCATTTTAGTCGGATAAAGGATAATTTCGAAAAAACTGGCTAATCGACCCGCTTAACTAGAACTATCCCTGTCTGGCGCAGGTCACCACCAAGGAGTTATCTGATATGAGATTGACCACCAAAGGGCGCTACGCCGTGACTGCAATGCTGGATCTGGCGTTGCATTCAGATCAGGGCCCGGTCAGTCTTTCGGATATTTCCGCACGGCAAGGGATTTCACTGTCCTATCTTGAGCAATTGTTTGCAAAACTGCGAAATCACAGCTTGGTTAAGAGTGTGCGAGGTCCTGGTGGCGGGTATTTGCTAGGCTGTGATCAAAAAGAAATCTATATTGCCCAGGTTGTCGACGCGGTTAATGAGTCGATGGACACCACGCGCTGTCAGCAGAAAGGCAATTGCCAAAATGGCGAAAAATGTTTGACCCACCACTTGTGGGCAGATCTGAGTCAGCAGATTCATGGTTTTCTAAGTTCAATCAGTCTTTATGATTTGATGGCCAAGCGAGAGGTTCAAGTAATCGCCGCGCGTCAGAACCGGTTGGTTGAAGATCAGCGTCATCAGGCGACACTCGAACACCCCATTCGTCCACCCGAAAAGCGAGCGGGTCAAGACGATGCTTCAGATTGTGATAGAATTGCCGTATCTGAATCCTAGTCTAGCTTGCTAAATTCGTTTTTTAGTTGCGAACCATCCTAATTTCCCTTTTTTACAGATGCTTATGAACTCGCCTATTTATCTTGATTATGCTGCCACCACGCCAGTGGACCCTGCTGTATCCGAAGTCATGATGCGCTACCTTGGCATTGAGGGCGTGTTCGGTAATCCCGCGTCCAGATCACACCGCTTTGGCTGGCAGGCTGAACAAGCTGTTGAGTTGGCACGCAAGCAAGTTGCTTCGTTGGTTCACTGTGATCCAAGAGAGGTGGTCTGGACTTCCGGTGCCACTGAGTCAAATAATCTGGCAATCAAAGGTGTTTGCGAGTTCTATCGTGACCAGGCTGGATCTTATGATAAAAAGCGGCATTTAGTAACATCGTTAATTGAGCATAAAGCTGTCCTGGATACGTGTAAATATCTGGAATCCCAAGGTTATGAGGTGACTTACCTCAAGCCGGATGAGAAAGGCATCATTACATTGGAGCAAGTCGAAGAGGCTGTGCGTTCAGATACGCTGCTTGTCTCCCTCATGCATGTTAACAATGAAATCGGTGTAATCAATCCGATCCACGCTATAGGTGACTTTCTTCGTAAAAAAGGGGTCTGGTTTCACGTTGATGCGGCCCAGAGTCTCGGCAAAGTTCATATTGACCTGACTGAGGCCAAGATTGACTTGATGTCGTTCTCTGCGCATAAGGTTTATGGCCCAAAAGGCGTGGGAGCGTTGTATGTTAACCGCCATTCCGGAATTGGTGTGGCGTGCCAAATGCATGGCGGGGGTCATGAGCGCGGCTTTCGTTCTGGAACCTTGGCAACTCATCAGTTGGCGGGGTTCGGAATGGCGTGCGCAGTAGCAAAGGACGTGATGGTTGAAGAAGAAAAGCGGCTGCGGTACTTTCGGGAATTATTTCGAGCGCAGTTGACTTCTGTTGCTGGTCTCCACTTTCATGGTGATTGGGATTTGCGAGTCGCTGGAAATGTAAATTTGGGTGTAGAAGGGGTGGATGGTGAAGTGCTGTTGATGTCTTTACAGGAGTTGGCTGTCTCCTCTGGTTCGGCGTGCACTTCTGCCAGTGTGGAGCCGTCTTATGTGCTCAAGGCAATTGGTGCTTCCGATGCGATTGCCTTAAGTTCGATTCGGATCACCTTTGGTCGGTTCACAGAAGAGTCGGAGGTGGTTAAAGCTGCTCAAATAATGGAGCAGGTGATAACGCGGTTAAGGTCTTAGTGCAGTGTTCGGTGAAGTGTTGAAGGCCGCTGTCGCAATCTGATTTTCTCGTGATAACCCGCTATATCTTTGCCAATAATATGCGTATAATCGCCGCTTAATTTTACCCGTCACTATAAATTCATTTTTGGAGTAACACATGGCTATTGAGCGCACCCTGTCTATCGTAAAACCTGATGCAGTTGCAAAAAATGTAATCGGCGAGATCTACAGCCGATTCGAGAAGGCAGGTTTGAGCATTGTTGCAGCTAAAATGGTTCACTTGACTCAAGAGCAAGCTGAAGGCTTTTATGCTGAGCACAAAGAGCGTCCTTTCTTCGCTGATCTGGTAGCCTTTATGACTTCTGGCCCGGTAATGATTCAGGCTCTGGAAGGCGAGAATGCAATTGCGGCTAATCGTGATCTCATGGGCGCAACCAATCCTAAAGAAGCGGCAGCTGGGACTATCCGTGCTGATTTTGCAGAATCTATCGATGCTAATGCGGTTCACGGTTCCGATTCTCCGGCATCTGCAGAGCGAGAAGTTGCATATTTCTTTGCAGACAACGAGATTTGCCCACGAGGCTAATATCCAGTAATCATTGGTTTTCCTTGAAATCCAATGACTGCAAGTCAGCGTTGTTGGCTGGCTGAGAAAATAGGCAGGCTTGTTAGTCTGCCTATTGTACTTTTAGGTACAGAATTTTTATTATTATTTATGAAGTGTCATCTGATATAGCCCTGGCGGGAGAATGAAGTGCAAGAGCAAATTGAAAAGGTGAATCTGTTAGGGATGTCCCGTTCCAAGATGGAGGCGTTTTTTCTATCCCACGGTGAAAAGAAGTTCAGGGCAACTCAGGTGATACAGTGGATTCACCAGCATGGTGTGTCCGACTTTGACCATATGACCAACATCAGTAAAGGGTTGCGCGAGAAGTTGAAGGAAATCGCAGAGATTCGGTTTCCGGAAGTAATCTACCACGATGTTTCTGCTGATGGCACTAAAAAGTGGGTTATGCGGCTCGATGGTGGCAGTAGCATCGAAACCGTTTTGATTCCCGAGGGGCAAAGAGGAACGCTTTGTGTTTCGTCTCAGATTGGTTGTGCATTGGATTGCAGTTTCTGTTCTACCGGGAAGCAAGGGTTTAATCGTAACCTTACCTCTGCGGAGGTGATTGGTCAGGTTTGGGTAGCACTTCGGTCATTCGGAGAATACAACCCGGGGAAAGAAAAGCCCATTACCAATGTGGTCATGATGGGAATGGGGGAGCCGCTTCTGAATTTTGACAATGTTGTTGATGCCATGAGTATTATGATGGATGACTTTGCCTATGGTATCTCCAAGCGCCGCCTTACATTGAGTACCTCTGGCGTTGTGCCTGCCCTGGATCAGCTGGGAGATGTTACCGATGTATCGCTGGCAATTTCTTTGCATGCCCCAACCGATGATCTTCGTGATGAGTTGGTCCCGGTTAACAAAAAATATCCGATCAAAGAGCTTCTGGCAGCTTGCCAGAGATATCTTGATAAGCTGAGTGATCGTCGCAAGATTACCATTGAGTATACGTTAATTAAAGGCGTTAACGACCGTATTGAACACGCGAATAAATTAACACACCTTCTGAAAGATTTGCCTTGTAAAATCAATTTGATACCCTTTAATCCGTTCCCGAACAGTGGTTATCAGAAACCGTCCAGGATGGAAGTGGAGACGTTTCAGAATATACTGGCCAGTGCGGGCTATGTCACCACCGTTCGAAGCACGCGCGGTGATGATATTGACGCCGCCTGTGGCCAGCTGGTTGGACGTGTGGAGGACAGAACCCGTCGCAGCAGTCGTTATATTAAAATGGTGAACGTTACTGATGGTGCTGACGAAAAAGCAGGGCTGGTGCAACCTTAACCCCTTTAACTTCTGCCTGAGACCCATCCAGACCTGAGGCATTCAATGCTCGATTTGCTCGCAGTGTTTGCGATACTAAACAAAAGATTAAGCAATATTTGTAGAATTGGATTAAACTTTACTGGGTTGGTCAATGATAAACAGAATTATTCCGTTAAGTTTTTTCTATGAATTGTAAAAATCGTTCAGACAATATGGGGTTGGAAAAAAACGTTTTTCTCAAGCGCGCGCGGCTGTTAGTGTTGACGCTCGTCTTTGCTTTTATCTCTGGATGCGTGAGTCACACGGAAAGTCCGTTTACAAGAAAACAGGATAAAGAAGAAGCATTAACTTCGTACATACAGTTGGGGCTTGCTTATATTGAGCGTGGCGATTTGGTTCGGGCGAGAAAGCATTTAAATCGTGCGCTGGAGCTCGACAGTGAAAGTTCCGGAGCGCATGCTGCACTCGGTTTAGTGCTTCAGAGGGAAGGTGAGTACAGGCTGGCTGAAGAGCAATTTAAAAAGAGCCTTGATAATGAGCCTGGTTTTACTCGCGGCCGTACCTATTATGCTGCTTTTTTGTACTCCCAGCAGCGTTATCAACAAGCTTATGACCAGTTTGCAATTGCTTCCGAAGATACCGGTTTCGTATCCCGTGATCGAGTTTTCAGTAATATGGCCCAGTGTGCGCTAAAGTTAGAAAGGGCGGACCTGGCAATTGCAGCTTACGAAAAGTCGCTAAGCCTGGGGGCCCAGGACACTGCGATTTTTTTGCAGGTCGCCGAGTTACTCGTTCAGGAAGGACGTTTTAACGAGGCGCAACGATACTATAATCGTTTCTTGAATCTGGTGCGCACGTCACCGGCAACTCATTCTGCCCAGTCTCTGAGTTTGGGGATCCAGTTGGCAGAGCATTTCCAGGATGCCGCAGCTGAAAAAAGTTATTCCGGCATCCTCAGGGACCTTTATGCAGACTCACTTGAGTATCAACAGTATAGGGATCGAAACGACAATGAATGATCAGGTCGAAGAGCATTCCGGACCGGAACACGATGTAGGATCGCGTTTAAGAACAGCGCGAGAAGCTCGGGGCTTGTCTGTTCATGAGACCGCAGAGGAGCTGCACCTTAGGCCTTCCATTGTCAGTGCGATTGAAAAAAATACGTTTGATCTGGTACCCGGTGAGTTGTTCCTTAAGGGTTATGTCAAGGCATATGCGAGATTGGTGAAGCTTCCGGAAAACGAAGTGGTCGCACAACTCGAAGGGTTGTTGGAAAGCCGTAAGCAGGATCTGGTAGGGGAGCTTGGCAAAAAGCAGCGCAGACCTCGATCTCACAACCCGGCAATATTCGTTGCTGTGATCCTGATGGTTTGCGGTGGTGTGTTCTGGCTCTATTCCAAGGGTGTTATCAGTATCAATCCTGGTGCGTTTACAGGTGAGTCTGACCTCGATGAGCAACGCGTTGAAGTTTCCCCGAAAATTGTACCCATCCATTCCGATACGACAGGAAATGTTGAAGCTCCGAATGTCGCTGTATCCGGGTTGGAAGCGGAAATAGAAAATGGGGAGGTGGAAACAAAAACAGGGGGAACTCGTCCTGATTCAGATATCGATGTTACGTCTTCCGATGATGAAGTGCTTGGTATGGATCAAAATGAACCGATTGGAGCTGGAGTAGTTAACTCTGATACAGTGCGGCCCACATCGGAATCAAATCCTTCTCCAGTTCAAGAAGATGCACCGGGTAATGTCGTTGTTAAGACTCAGACAGTTAAGACTAAGACAGCTAAGGTCGATACAGTTGTTTCGACAGATCATTCGGAAGCTTCGGACGTAGAGAATTCAACCGAAAATCCGCGAAATGAATCTGTAGCTGAGCCAGTTGCTGAAGTTCCTGTTGCTGAAGTCCCTGTTGCTGCAGGCTCCGTTGCGGAGTCCCCCGTCATAGCGGTTACCGGGATTGGTCGATTGGTTGCCCAGTTTTCAGCTGATTGCTGGATTCAGGTGAAAAATGGCAAAGGTCGCACTGTTATTGCCGCGTTGAAGCGTGATGGGGATTCGATCGACTACAAGGGGAGCCTGCCTTTCACTGTGGTAATCGGTGCTGCATCTGCGGTGGATAGCATGTATTTCAATGGAGCTGAGATCGATTTCACCAATTATCGAGTCTGGAATAACCGGGTTCAGTTCGTGGTCGGTGAGTAGTGACTATTGGTCAAATTGTACGATGCTCACGATTACGATGAAGTAACTTATTAATTTCACGCTTTCCAGTGTACAATGCACTCCTTTATCACGCTTTAGTTCCAAAGCGAACACGTTAATCTGTAATCTATAGCCTCAAGAGAATACCTGTATGTTTATGGAATCCCCGATCAAAAGGCGTAAAAGCCGGCAGATTATGGTGGGAAATGTGCCTGTAGGGGGAGACGCTCCTATTGCTGTACAAAGTATGACGAATACTGAGACTTGTGATGTTTCTGCAACAGTCGGTCAAATAGAACGATTGCAAAATGCCGGAGCAGATATTGTCAGAGTTTCTGTTCCGAGCCTTGATGCCGCTGAAGCATTTCGGGAAATCAAACAAAAAACCAGTGTCCCACTGGTTGCGGATATTCATTTCGATTACAAAATAGCGCTAAAAGTAGCGGAATATGGGGTGGATTGTTTACGTATAAACCCTGGAAATATTGGGCGCGAAGACCGAGTCGCGGCCGTGATCGATGCTGCCAAGTACCATAATATCCCTATCAGAATTGGCGTAAATGCAGGCTCTTTAGAGAAAGATCTGCAAAAGAAGTACGGCGAGCCAACACCCGCTGCGCTGGTCGAATCCGCTATGCGTCATATCGATATACTGAATCGTCATAATTTCGATAATTTCAAAATAAGTTTAAAAGCATCTGATGTATTTATGACGGTCGCTGCCTATCGACAAATCGCAAATCAGATTGATCAACCCTTGCATTTGGGTATCACTGAAGCCGGCGGATTCAGGTCTGGTGCGGTAAAGTCGGCTGTTGGGCTTGGGATTCTGTTAATGGACGGTATTGGTGATACGATCCGGATATCCTTGGCGGCTGATCCTGTAGAGGAAGTGAAAGTTGGTTATGATTTGCTCAAAAGCCTTCGGTTGCGTACGAAAGGGATCAATTTTATCGCATGTCCCAGTTGTTCGCGGCAGAATTTTGATGTAGTGAACACAATGAATGAGCTCGAAGGCCGGCTGGAGGATATTAATACACCTCTTGATGTGGCGATTATAGGTTGTGTTGTAAACGGTCCCGGCGAAGCCAAAGAGGCGGATTTGGGATTAACCGGCGGGACTCCGAATAATCTGGTTTATGTATCTGGAGTGCCCGATCACAAACTGAATAATGAAACCCTGGTAGATGATCTTGAGAGATTGATCCGGGACAAGGTGCTTGAAAAGGAAAAAAATCAAGAAGCCATAATTGCCCGAAGTTAGACATTAATTCCGGCAATTGGGCAATTTAAGTGGATCAAGTAGATATTACACACCGTTTTGGAGCGGTGTAGCGAAGAAAAGGGTAATCGAGTTGGCAAAGATACAAGCAATACGCGGAATGAACGATATTTTGCCTGAGCAGACTCCTGCATGGCAGTATTTGGAAGCTCAGGTATTTGATGTACTGCAAAGTTATGGCTACCACGAAATCCGCATGCCAATACTTGAGCAAACAGAGCTCTTTAAACGATCAATTGGCGAAGTGACCGACATCGTTGAAAAAGAGATGTACACATTCAATGACCGGAACGGTGATAGCCTGACATTGCGTCCAGAGGGAACTGCGGGTTGTGTCCGAGCCGGTGAAGAAAATGGCTTGTTGTACAATCAAACCCAGAAGCTCTGGTACAAGGGCCCGATGTTTCGTCATGAAAAACCACAAAAAGGTCGTTATCGACAATTTCACCAGATTGGAGTCGAGTGTTTTGGCTTTGTCGGGCCAGACATCGATGCGGAGTTGATCTGTCTTACTGCAAGGCTCTGGAAAGCGCTCGGATTGATGGATGACGTTGAGCTCCAGATCAATACGCTGGGGAATAGTGAGTCCAGAGCGGCATTCAGAAAGGATCTAGTGGCCTATCTGTCTCAATATCGTGATCAGCTGGATGAAGACAGCCAACGTCGACTCGAGACTAATCCACTCCGGATTCTGGACAGTAAAAATCAGGAAACCCAGAAAATATTGCGTGAAGCTCCCGAATTTCATGATTACCTGGATACGGAATCAAAAGAGCACTTCAGTCAGCTATGTGCTTATCTCGATGCAGTGGGTATTCAGTATGTGGTAAACCCATTGCTGGTTCGCGGATTGGATTATTACTGTAAAACCGTATTTGAATGGGTTACAACCAAGCTGGGGTCACAGGGTACCGTTTGTGCCGGAGGGCGCTATGATGGTCTAGTGGAACAGCTTGGTGGCAAAGCAACACCGGCTGTGGGGTTTGCGATGGGTATCGAGCGATTAGTGCTGATGCTTGAAACCCTGGAGAAAATTCCCGAATCAGTTAATAGTGCTCCTGATGTTTACATCGTAGCTAATGGTGAAGGTGCGTCCACTTATTCACTAAAGGTTGCAGAACAGCTCCGGACGGATATTCCGAATGCTGTAATCGTGGGTAACTCCGGTGGAGGTTCGTTTAAAAGCCAGTTCAAAAAAGCGGACAAAAGCGGTGCCCGGTTTGCGTTAGTTATCGGTGAGTCAGAGGTGCAAGGGCAATCCGTTGTATTGAAGCACCTCAGGTCGGAAGATGAGCCACAGCGAACTTTAATATTAAATGAACTCAGTACTGAAATAATGTCATTACTGAATGACTAGTCTGTTTCGTTTTACCATAAAGAATTCAATCGGCTTGGGTCGAACTCAGTGAAAGCTGAAAATAGGAGAAGGACGTGGAAGTACATCGTACAGAAGAAGAACAAATTGATGCGATTAAAAAATGGTGGAAGAGCAATGGTAGCTCTCTGATTATTGGTATTGGTATCGCATTGGCGTTGGTATTTGGTTGGCAAGCATTTGAAAAAAAGATGGCGGCAGAGCGGTATGAAGCTTCGAGCTTGTATCAACAGGTGCTAGAAGCATCAAACAAAATGAACTTGGCTGACGGCGAAGATGCAGAAAAAACCATCTCAACGATGAATCTCTTGCTGGATAAATTGAAAGATGGGCATGGTGATTCCGTTTATGCATCGTATGCGGGAATGGTTCTTGCGAAGGCCTATGTCGCCCAGGGGGACTTTGAAAAAGCAGAAAACGAGGTGCGCTGGGTGCTATCTCAGAAACTTCTGCCTTCATACAAGGCTGTTGTTGAAACTCGATTGGCGCGTATATTGAGTGAGTCTGGACAATTCGATGACGCTTTGGCCATAGTTGATGGCATTAAAGCGGGCGAGTTGTTTGAGCCTAAGAGACTTGAGGTTAAAGGTGACATTCTGGTTGCTAAAGGCGACCTGAATGAGGCGCGAATAGCGTATCAAGCCGCAGCAGATTTGATCGAGCAGAAAAATGAAAAAAGCCCGCTGCTGGAGTTAAAACTATATGATTTAAGTGATGAAAACGGGTTGAGTGGTATCACCAGTGAGTTTGAATAAGATAGTGTCAATAAAAGCTGCAGCCCTGATTTTAATCACAGGGTTGATATCAGCTTGTAGTTCGGATGATGTTAAAGAAGCGCCAGCGGAGCTAGAAGACTTCATTGAGCGTGTAAAGATTGTAGAAGTCTGGGACAAGTCTATCGGCGAAGGTACTGATGGACGCTACTTGTTCCTAAAGCCGGCGATTTATGGTGATACTTTGTACGTAGCGGACACTGAAGGTCTGTTACTGGCGATAGATAAGAAAACCGGGGAGACTAAATGGCAGCACAAGCTGCTTGAAGATGTTTCCGGTGGTGTGACCGCGGACGATGAAAACCTGTATTACTCCACGTTTAATGGTGATGTGGTGGCGCTTCGCCGTGCGTCGTTGGCTGAAACTGAAGCGGGTATTTTTTCCGGCTGGTGGACAGAGAAGCCTGCCCCCGTGGAAGAGTTATGGAGACAAAAGCTAACCAGTGAAGCACTGGCTGCTCCGCAGGTAAATCAACGACTGGTTGTAGTCCAGACTATCGATGGAAAAGTCACCGCCTTCGGCAAGGAAACGGGTGAGCTTAGCTGGCGCTTTGAGAGTGATGAACCCGTGTTGTCGTTACGGGGGACTGCCAGTCCGTTTGTGGATGATCAATTGACTGTGACCGGCTTTGCGAATGGCGAGTTGGTGGCCCTCGAGAATTCAACGGGTGCTCCGGTATGGAGAACTCAGGTCGGAGTGCCATCGGGACGGACTGAATTGGAGCGTCTGGTTGATGTTGATGGCAAGGTGCTCCGATATGAGCAACTGATGTTTAGTGCAGCATTTAACAGTAATCTGAAAGCACTGGATTATTTTTCTGGCAGGGAGTTTTGGTCCCGAGCGCTTTCAAGTTCGAAAAGTGTGAGCAATGGTTATTTGAGTGTTTACGCCAGCACGGGTGAAGGTCGGATTCTGTCAATAGACCGGAATACTAAATCTGTAATCTGGGAGCAAAAAAAGCTCGCTTATCGGCGTTTGACCTCACCGGTTGTTTTCGATGGATCGGTTTTAGTCGCTGACTTTGAAGGGTATATTCATGCTCTGTCCCAGACTGACGGTAGCATTATAGGGCGGACAGAGATTGATTCCGATGGTATCCGAACGGATATGTTCGTAGATGACGGAGTGCTTTATGTATATGGAAATGGTGGGACTCTGGCTGCGCTGACATTAGAAATATTGACGGCTCCGAAATTGAAGAAAAAGCCGGACGCGGATGAATAGGTCGATCCAGCCATTATTTTAGAAGTTGATTGAGGTTTAAGAATGATTCCTGTTATCGCGCTTGTTGGCAGACCAAACGTTGGTAAGTCTACGATGTTTAACCTGTTGACTCGCTCTAGGGATGCTTTGGTGGCGGATTTTGCTGGATTGACCCGCGACCGCAAGTATGGTGAAGGCCATGTTGAGGCTGGAAGATTTATTGTTATCGACACCGGTGGGATCACAGGTGAAGAGCAAGGTATTGATGCAGCTATGGCGGAGCAATCTGCTTTAGCAATTGCTGAGGCAAATATTGTATTTTTTGTTGTAGATGCGAAAGCAGGCCTCACCAGTGCTGATGAATTAATTGCGAAGCTGGTCCGGACCCAGGGTAAGAAAACGCATCTTATTATCAATAAAATCGATGGTATGAATCCAGATGTAGCAGCTGCAGATTTTTATCGATTAGGATTTGAGCATGTGCATTTCACCGTAGCGTCCCACAACAGAGGTGTACGTTCTCTGGCAGAGGATGTCATCCGAGAGGCAATCGAAGAGGATCAATCCGATAGCGAGTCTGAAGACGCTGGTATTAAAATTGGTATCGTAGGGCGTCCAAACGTAGGGAAATCGACGTTGGTAAACCGGCTGCTCGGTGAAGAGCGTGTTGTGGTTTATGATCATCCGGGAACCACGCGGGATAGCATTTATATTCCTTATGAGCGCATGGGTAAACGATTTACATTAATTGATACCGCTGGTATCCGCCGCCGCAAGAATGTTAAAGAAGCCGTGGAGAAGTTCTCCATTATTAAAACATTGCAAGCGATTGATGATGCTCATGTTGTGGTATTGGTTCTGGATGCCCGAGAAAATATTGTGGAGCAGGATTTACACCTTCTCGGGTTTGCGTTGGATGCAGGTAAATCCATCGTAATTGCGGTAAATAAATGGGATGGTATGAATCCAGAATCCCGTAGTGAAGTAAAAGCCGAGTTGACTCGTCGCTTACACTTTGTGCCATTCGTGAATCAGCATCTGATATCGGCACTACACGGAACAGGTGTAGGCAATTTATATAAGTCGATTGAGGAAGCCTACGATTGCTCAATGGCGAAATGGTCAACAAACATGCTGACACGCATTCTGGAAGATGCCGTGCTAGAGCATCAACCGCCCATGGTAAGGGGGCATCGTATTAAATTACGATATGCTCACCAGGGTGGTTCAAACCCTCCAATTGTCGTTGTTCATGGAAACCAGACAACCGCACTACCAGATAGTTATAAGCGTTACCTTGAAAATACATTTCGCAAGGTGTTGAAAGTGAAGGGCTCTCCGATCCGCTTTGAGTTCAAGACCGGTGAAAACCCTTTCGCCAATAAGAAAAGTAAACTCACACCACGACAGCAGCGTACTCAAAACAAGCGTAACGATGTCTCCAAGCCAAATCGTCTGGGAAAAGCCGCGAAAAAGAAACAAGCACCGCGGCAACGATAGATCGGAAAAATCCCGCAATTGCGGGATTTTTTATTACGAGCTTTGAATCTCTGATTGAATAGCCTGCACTGCGGTCAGGGCGATCGTGAAAACGATATCTTCCACAAGTGCGCCGCGGGAAAGGTCGTTGACTGGTTTTTTCAGGCCTTGCAGCATCGGGCCAATACTAATGACGTTTGCACTCCGTTGCACGGCTTTGTAAGTTGTATTTCCGGTATTCAGGTCAGGAAATACAAATACCGTTGCTTTTCCTGCAACGCGGCTGTTTGGTGCTTTTTGGCGAGCAACAGACTCAATGGCTGCGGCATCATACTGTAACGGGCCATCGATAATCAGATCCGGTCTTTTCTCCAGGGCAATTCGAGTCGCCTCTCTGACTTTATCGACGTCTGCTCCGGTACCCGACGTGCCGGTACTGTAACTTATCATTGCGACTCTGGGTTCAATGCCGAATGTGAGGGCAGAATCGGCACTTTGAATTGCAATATCCGCCAATTCTTCAGCATTTGGATCTGGATTTACTGCACAGTCACCGTAGACCAGTACCTGTTCCGGCAAGCACATAAAAAACACTGACGAGACCACCTTTGAGCCCGGTTGTGTTTTGATCAATTGCAGGGCTGGTCTAATGGTGTTTGCTGTCGTATGAACCGCTCCGGAAACAAGGCCATCCATCTCGCCCTCGGCAACCATCATCGTCGCTAGAACTACATTATCCTCCAATTGTGCTTCGGCCATTTGTGGTGTTAGACCTTTGTGCTTGCGACGTTCTACCATTGCAGCAATGTAGTTTGCCCGGACAGTATCAGGATCAACGATCTGTATGTCTTCTGGCAATTTAAGCGCAAGGGATTCGGTAACTAACCTGATTTGTTCGGGGTTGCCCACCAATGCGCATTTTGCAATGCCTCGTTCGTGACAGATTATTGCAGCCCTGATCGTGCGGGGCTCATCTCCCTCAGGCAATACAATTCGCTTCGCGGCTTCTTTGGCTCTCTTGGTGAGCATGTAGCGGAACGCTGGGGGTGACAGGCGTGGGGCCTTCTGGAGTGCACATTTAGCTTTCAACCATTCTGCATCAATTGAGTGCGCGACCAGATCCATAACCGTCTCTATGCGATCCAGGTCGTTTACAGGAACCTCATGGTTCATTTGTGACAAAAGCTGTGCAGTGACATAGGTGTCCAGATGTGTCGAAAGCACTGGCAAGCCGGTTTCAAAGGCTTTTTGACATAGCTTCAATGCCCTCGGATCAGGTTGGAGGTTCCCGGTCAGCAGCAGTCCAGCAAGTGGGACGCCATTTAACGCTGCCATCGCGGTTGCGATAACGATGTCTTCCCGGTCTCCCGGTGTCACAATCAAAGTTCCAGGGCGCAGATGCTCGACCATATTGGGCACGGTCCGTGCGCAGACGGAGATGTGCTGAACTCGCCTGAGATCAATATCGCCTGTGTTGATCGCAATGGTGTTGAGCTCCGTCGCAATATCGACTGTCCTGGGCGCAATTAAGTCAGACCGCCAAGGAACTGAACCAATTAACTTGAATGTATCATCGTTGAAGAGTAATGACTCTGATACATAGTTGTAAGCCGTTTTAGGGGTGTAATCCCTTGCTTCGGGTTGATAAAGGAATTCATTGTCATCCTGGGGAGCATTAATTTTGTTTAGTATGCAGCCAATGACTTCCGGATCATTGGGTGCGGCATATTGACGTGCTGATAAATCCAGGTGCTCATCTAGTTGCGGAGGTGTTAGTTGCCCTGGCGAAGTTACCAGTATCACATCTGCGTCCATGTTTTTTGCGATGGCGGTATTCAGTGCATCAAGATAAAGTTCGTTGTGATCGGGAGCAAGGCCTTCGACAACCACAACATCATACAGATCGGCGAGTTCTGAATACGCTCCAACGATTTGCTCCATCAACTCGTCGAGTTGTTTTTTGCTGATCAGGTTTTGCGCGTGTTTGACTGGGATAGGGGGTGGTGGCAGCAGTTCTGTCTTTGCTTTAATAAAATAAATTGAGCGGTCGACTGAATGATTGTCGTCGTAACTCTGGGTAACCGGTTTATAGAAACCGACTCTTACACCAACGCTATCCAGGGCACGTACCAAGCCCAGGCAAATAGACGTCAAGCCCGCACTTTGGGATGTCGGGGCAATAAATAGTGTTTTCGGCACAACAAATTCCCTTGCTGAATTGATTAGGTGGACATTATTTCAGTTCAGGCAAGGGATGGGAAGTTCAATTGATCGTGGCGATAGAACCCGACTTAAAGATCACAAGTAACAGAACTGTTGCGACTCAGTCAGGCAGTTCGTTTATGGTTTTCTGTCAACCAAAGTTTAAATTCTGATGCGGTGACTGGTTTGCTGAACAGGTAGCCTTGAGCGCAGTCACAATTATGTTCTCTCAAGAAAACGAGCTGCTCCTGCTCTTCGACGCCTTCGGCTATGACCTCGAGGCCGAGGCTGTGTGCCATGGTAATGATCGCGGTAACAAGTGCTGCATCTTCAGCCTCATTAATCACATCCTGAACAAATGATTTATCAATTTTTAAGGTGTCGAAGGGATAGCTCTTCAAGTAGCCTAACGCAGAGTAGCCCGTTCCGAAGTCATCTACCGATAAGCGTACACCGTGTTTATCAAGGGTGCGGAGAATGTCGCTGGTTTCTATGGAGTCATCAAGAATGAGGCGTTCGGTTATCTCGAGCTCAAGGTGTTTGGGTTCGAGCTCATTGGTCTTCAGCGCGTCAAGGACGGTTCGAACGAAGCTGGCGTCCCGGAACTGGCGTGGCGAAACATTAACGGCGACCAGGAAATCAATCCCGGTTTCTTCTTGCCACCGTTTCATGTCCCGGCAAGCTGTCTGTAGAACCCAGTTACCAATTGGAATTATCAAACCGGTTTCTTCGGCCAGCGGTATGAATTTGTCGGGTGAAACAATGCCCATTGCCGGATTATTCCACCGGATAAGCGCTTCGGTACCCACCACTCGACCAGTCTTCGCTTCAACAATAGGCTGGTAATAGAGTTGTAGTTCGTCTAATTCGAGCGCTCTACGTAATCGACTTTCTATCTGTATACGTTCGTGGCTGTTTTCCTTCATTTCAGGCGAGAAGCGTTGGTACGCGCTCTTGCCCTTGCTTTTCGCCTGATACATTGCTGCATCGGCATGCTGGAGGAGATTGCTGCTGTTGTCGCTGTCCGTTGGATACAATGCGATCCCGATACTGGTACTAATGAATACTTCCTGGCCATTGAGATTGAATGGGGGAGCAAACGTAGCGAGTATGCGGTCTGCGACCTGGTTGGCATCTTCCGGGGAAT
Organism: Oleiphilus messinensis; assembly: GCF_002162375.1. Classification (GTDB taxonomy): domain Bacteria; phylum Pseudomonadota; class Gammaproteobacteria; order Pseudomonadales; family Oleiphilaceae; genus Oleiphilus; species Oleiphilus messinensis. Next base: position 2,788,715 of record NZ_CP021425.1, read on the forward strand.
CCAGTGAGGGCAGTATTACCAGGAATTCATCTCCGCCCAGTCTCGCCACGGTGCTGGTTCCCCGCAGGCAGGAGGAAACCCTGCGGGATGCTTCAATCAGCAGGGAATCGCCAGCATCATGACCCATTGTGTCGTTTATGTGTTTGAAATTATCCAGATCGAGGAACATGAGTCCAACGAGTTGCGCATCCCTTCGGGCTTGAGCCAGGGCGAGCTTGAGTCGATCCAGAGCGAGCATTCGGTTCGGCAGGCCAGTTAAAATGTCGTAATTAGCTTGTCGCAGGAGCTGTTGCTCATAGCGTTTTCGGATACTGATATCTTCTCCGATAATTAAATAATTAGATGGACTATCATCATTATTTTTAATCGGGGTGATGATGACTTGTTCCCAAAATTTTTCCCCGGTGCTTCGGGTGTTGTGCATCTCCCCCTGCCAGACACCGACACGCTTCACCTGATTTTGAATGTTTTCCCAAAGCCGCTGATTTTCTTCTTCGCTCATGCCTGCATCAGAAAGGTCCCGAGGATGCATCCCACGAATGTCATCTGCTGAATGTCCAGTCAATTGCACGAATTTGGGGTTTGCGTATTCAACTGACCACTGGTCGTCACAAATCAACACAGAAGAAGGGCTTTGTTCAATAGCAAGTGATAGCTTTTTAATTACCGCTGCATCTTTGTTCTGCCGTTCAAGATCTTTTACCAGCTGGATACGCATTTGGTTGATGGCGTCACTGACTTCGTTAAGCTCATCTTTTTCGTGATCCTTTTTTTCTTTTCGATCTAATTTGAGCGGTGTATCTAACTTGTTGATATTAAGATTACGTGCGTAAATCGCCATTGTTCCCAAATGTCGGGTTACGAGGTACTGGAATATCCATAAAATCAGAATCGAGATAAAAAAAGTTTTAAAGGCTTGAGTTGTGAGAATGACGATTACCTTGCGTTTCAGCTTGGCATAAATGTCTTCCAGACTTGCAGTAATAGTTAGTTCACCGAGTTCGTACATCTCAACACTTTCGTGTTTCAGCTGGAAAGAGTAGGTGATTACTGAAATGCCAGGCGGGATTTCACCCATGGTAATTTCCGAATCGGGGTATATCTTGAGGCGCAGATGCACAATATCCGGGAGGTTGAGTATACCCTCCATCTGAACTTGCAGTAGCTTTTGATCCAGCGACCACAGACTGCGGGACAGGCTGCTCATGTAGCTGGTTTCGATGACCGACAGACGTTCGTCGACAAGTGATATGTCCTGTTTATAGTCAGAATAAATCTGAATGCTTGCTGCAAACAGCGTAAACAGGGAGCTACACAACAGGATGTAAGCCAACATCCGGTATGACAGAGGGGAACTTTTCTTAAACGCGAGTATTTTGTTGGTTAAGCTTTGCATGCCACGGGATCAATTCAATTTAAGTGCTTCAGTGCTCGTCTTCCATTTCGGGTCAGCAATATTTCCCGGTAAATCAGACAATTGGTATTAAAAGCTGACTATTTTGGCCAACACTCTAATAATAGACTAGGGAGTCTTACCTTGCCCAACAATTCTCGAATCTGTACCGAAATATCATCGCAAGACTATTTTGCAAAAGCGTCAGCTCACCCAGACAAATCTGGAAATTTGTTTTCTTTACAGATGATGTAATGACAATTGACCCTGGTCAAGATGCACTACTAAAAAAGGAGTATCTTGGAATCATGAGTTTGGTTTTTAACTGTACGTGTTTTTAAAACTGTACTGAGAACTGTAGGTCTTGAGAGAGGGTCTGAATTATGTATATGGATACTATTATTATGACTAGCTTGGTAACTGTTGGTGCGGTAGTGATGGTTACAGGAGGGATTTTATACTGTTTCGCACGAGAAGGTGTTAAACGGGATCGTCATGACGAGACAGAAAAACATTGATTCTGGTATTGAAGCTGCGATCAGTTATAGGCTCTAAAGTTTATGATAGATCGCAGCTGCTTGGTCATGTCCTAAAATTCTTGGCTGTTAGCCCACTTTATGGTTTCCATGTAGGCTTTATTGAGTTCCATCCGCGTGATACCGAAACGTCCGAGTATGTCCCAGTGTATGGCTTTCCAGTGTGATATTTCGTAATTCTTCACTGTATGGAGGGCTAAACCAGGCTTTCCTTTGTAATTTAACAGTGCTGCTGCAACGTCGTCGGTTAATGGTAGATCATTCACCAGCTCGCTGAGTGGTGTGTCAAAAAATACATCCAGCGTCGAGAGTAATCCGATGGTAAAAAACAGGTCTTTAAATTCATCTCCGAAGTATTTTGCCAAGCGCTCACATAAGCCCGCCCTTATGACCGATGACATTTGAATTGCTTTTGGCTTGTCGTCCAGTTTGCTTAATGCGAGCAGCGATGCCCAACTTTTGATTTTGGACATGCCGAGCATCATAACCGCCATGTGGATGGAGCTGATTTCTTTTACTCGCCTGTATGAGGCAGAGTTTACCAATTTCAGGAGTTTAAAGCTGAGGGTTGTGTCCCTGCTGATGACTTTGATCAGGCCGGGGATATCAATCACCGGGTTCTGAACTTCGGATATAAGCTGTAGTACGGCCAATTTGTTAGGCGAAAGCTTTCTGCCTTTAATTATTTCAGGGCGGCTCAGAAAATACCCTTGGAAAAGCGTGCATCCAAAATCAACACATTTACGATAGTCTGTCTGCGTCTCTACTTTTTCTGCCAGAAGCGTGCAAGGGTAAGGTTTGAAGTAGTTTATGGTGCTTCTCAGGGTCTCCTCATCCATCGCCGGTAGTTCAAGTTTGATGTAATTTGCGAGTGGAATGAGTGGTTTATAACGCTCATCCATCACAAAGTCATCCAGGGCAATTTCGAAATTTTTTTGTTTGAGGTATTTCGTTTGCGCTATCAGTGATTCTGTAACCTCAATGTCTTCGAGAATTTCGATGACAATGCGTTTGGGGTCGAATGGCGGCGGGCTGAAAAAGAGATCCTTGGTAAAGTTAATAAAAGCCGGCTTCCCCTCGGTTACCGCGTCCAAATCATACTCTGTGAATGCATTCAGAAGAACGCGTGAGGTTGCAATGTTGCCGTCAAATTTATTCAGATCTTCGCCTTCCTCAGGGCGAAACAATAGCTCATACGCTGCGATTGTCATATCGGAATGATATATAGGCTGTCTCGCGAGCAGGACATTGTTATCTGACATATACTCAGACTCCGGCTGAGGTGTGGAGCTTAATTGGGGTTATTTTCGACTAAGTTTTGAGTTGCAGGGATTGTTTTCGTTGAAATTTAATTTTCGATTGATCTAAGTGTAGTCAAAAAAAGGTGGTGATGTGAGGTCTTGTTAATAATTCGTAAGCCCATTGATTGAAGGGGCTGCAAATTTTCCGTATTGATAATTTGCGACCATAAAAAAAGCCGATCAAGATGCTTGATCGGCTTTTAGAAATTGGCGTCCCATAGGGGAGTCGAACCCCTGTTACCGCCGTGAAAGGGCGGTGTCCTAGGCCTCTAGACGAATGGGACTTATCGGTTGGCGTGCTGCCGTCTCGATGTGGCGCGTATAATATGGAACCCATAGTTCGCTGTCAATAAAAAGATTTCAATTTTGTAAAAAATACTGATCAGGTACTTGTTGCCGGTCCCACCTCTAGAGGCTTCGAAGTAATGAGATTTGTAAATTATTGATTCAAACACCGTTTCAGTTCTGTTGCCGAAAAATCGTACGCGGCTTTCAGATCTTTCTCTTTAACAATATTGTAAATATAGGGTGCCAGGGCTTTACGCCCTTGTGGCAGCTGTCTGATTAAGTCCTGCATTGGGGCATTCACCATTCGGGCAAGGATTATTTCATGCCTAATTTTGTTTTCGCCGGAGCAAAAGTAAAAGAGGTAGTCTGGTTCCTGCGGTTTAGGTTTGCCTTGTCTGTCGAAAACAGATTTTGCACAACGGCTGTATTGAGAGTTGGCGAGAGAGTAAACCGCGAGCGCGCCTTGGCTGTCTATTTTCTTATATAACAAGCTCAGCCGGTTCAGGCCATTTTCGGTCAAGCCGGGGAGCGTTGTTCGTAGAGTATCAACGGGTATGCCTTTTTGATGAAGCTGCACAGTTGTAAGCATCTCGCTGGCAATAACACTACAAGAACGATATGTTTGATGTGTAACAAGCGTCTCTGTTTCAGCTTTTTCGGAGGCGAACGTAAAGCTACTCAACACAAGCAGAAAGACTGATGACAGCGGAAACAGGACAGTACGTTTGAATCGTTGAGTTTTACCTTGATTGCAATTTACTGTGTAGGGCATGCTTATTTTCTTTCTTCCAGTTTAATGGGGTCTATCTGCGAGTTAGGAGAATTTAACAGTGCCGTGTAACCTCTTTCAAGTTTTCTGATGAGTTCTTCAGGTTTAGGAGCAAGTTTTGATACAACGAACGCACCTTGTCGTTTTTTTACGATGCTGAAGACAATATCCGGAAAACTCTGGTTTTTGTTTAATTCCTCAATCGGCTCGATATAGTCCAGAAAATAATCACCGCGGTCTTTCATGAGCATTTGCAGGCCCGACAAGTGATTGGAGGCATAGAGTGGGATGATTTCCGACTCAGGGTCTGAAATTTGATAAATCAAACCGCCATAGGTATAACCATTCACAACAATCAGGCGCTGATCTTTCAGTTGTGACAGGTCTGTAACTGCGGGTTTCAAGTGTGTGTGAAACAGCGCCAGTGTGATCGCGATGGGTGAAACGTTTGTTTCGAGAACGGCATTCTGAAGTGCGGGTACATCCGATAAGCCTGGCCATAAATGAACTTTACCCTGAGTGAGGTACAAATAAAGTCGGTTAATTGGAAGTGATATATATTCTGCCTTTATTCCCTCTGACTCAAGTATTCTTCGGGTGAGGTCGAGGAATATGCCACTGGGATTGCCTTCTTCATCGGTAAACTCAAATGGAGGGAATTCAGTGTAGCCGACTACGATTGTCGTTGGCTTTTGAGCTAACGTTTCATCCTCGTTTGCGCCGCACGATGTTGTGTAGGCAATGCAGGCCCAAAAAAAGATGAGGCGGTAAAAAAGAGTTGATGGGAGGGTTAATATTGATGGAGCCTTGTGACAATACAGCATATTTGTAGCTGGCCCGATTTATTATTGTTTTAATCTTGTGGAATTTGGATAATTCCACATTAGTTACGTGTCGCGTCGTTTAATGCATCTTCCAGATATTCAAATTCAAAAACATATCCTTGTTGCAAGAGGTTGTGTGGTGTCGCTTTCTGACCTTCGAGGAAAAGTATAGCCATTTCACCGAATATTAATCTGAGTATAAATTCTGGTATGGGAAGAATAGCAGGTCGTCTCAGTACTTTTCCGAGGCAGCGGGCAAACTCTTGATTGGTAACCGGGTGTGGGGCAGTGAGATTGTAAATACCACGAGTGTTCGGATTAGAAATAAGCCATAGAATGATCGATGTGATGTCGTTTTGGTGTATCCATGGCATCCACTGTGTTCCGGGGCCCATGGGGCCACCCATGCCGAATTTGAATGGTGGCAGCATTTTGCTCAAAAATCCACCGGATTTGCCGACCACCAGGCCAGTCCTTAAAATGCAGGTTCTGATTCCTAGCTCAGCGGCCTGTTGGGCAGTCTGTTCCCACTCGGCACAGAGATCATGGGTGAATCCTGATACAGGAGGTGTATTTTCATCTACGGATTGGTTTTTTTGATCGCCGTAGTAACCCGCTGCGGATCCAGAGATAAAAAAATCTGGTTTTTCTGACAATCGTTGCATCAGCGAAATAATTTTCTGCGTTGTCGCTATTCTGCTTTCTTTGATCAACGCTTTTCGTGTTTCACTCCAGCGTTTATCTGCAATCGGTTCACCTGCGAGGTTAATAATACCGGCAATAGATTCCGATGCCGAAATTTTAGACAAACTGTTGATAATTCGGGTATTTGGCGGGAGTGTGCTTCGGATTGTCTCTGGATTTTGCCTACTCAGCACGGTTAACGTAAATCCTTGTTCCGAAAGGTGATGGCAGAGCTGTTTGCCAATAAAACCTGTGCCTCCCGTAATGAGTATATTTCTCATTTTTAGAGTCTCCCTGAGCAGAAACTGAATTTCAGAATTGGTTTGGATTTGTTTGCTAACAGATGATGTTTTAGGTACCCATATTCATAATAGTAGACTTTCTGCCAATTTGTGTAGGTGGAGTTTACGCGGAATCGGACTAAGATCGGATACTCGGTTGTAACGTTCGGTAAGGGTGGCAACTGAAGTTGAGGGAGTCGCGGTGCGGGGGTCAAAAGTCCTGCGAGCAGGAAGATCGGAGATCATTCCCTTGAGTATTTGTGCATAGTCATAGCGACTTCTCATCGGGCGGCTGAGTTCGCTGAACTTTGCAAGGGAAATTGAGTTTGAATCTGAATCACGCAGTTGGTCGAAGATCGGCGTACTTAGTTGCGCATCTGGACAGTTTTGAGCGACTGGGAGTGTGACGCCTATGCCTGAGAGCCAGGTGAGCAGGTAATGGCGAACGGGCATAAGCGTGAGGTGGAGTTTGTCTTGAGAGTGCTGTTCAACAATCGCGGTTGTGAGCAACTTGTAAACTTCAGCACAAACAAGCAAATGGTAGAGTGCATCAAGGTTGCTTAATTCTTGAGCTTCATATGTAGGTAGCCCTGGGAAAGCGTATTTTAATTCGGACGTAAACAACCCTCGACCCCTTGTTGAGAAAGGAGAATCTGATTCAGGGCGATAAATTTTCGCACTGGACAGGGCGCAACTTGGCGAGCGTTGCATGGCTACGAAGCCATGGAGTCGTTGTGTTGCCAGCCATATGTGGGCAAAATTTTTAATTTCATCTGTCGGGTTGATCCCTTGGTGTTGTCTATTTTGGGCGTGTGGGGCGGAGTCCCCTAGAGGCCAGATTAAATCAATCGTGTTTCTTGGAACGCTCAAGCCGGAACCAACCTCCGGACAAACGGGGATGAGGTTGCAATGTAATGACAGGGTTTGGTAATCAACTTCGTTGCCTTTGTGTGCACCGTTAAAGCGAACTGGTTGTCCCGTCAGGCAGGCGCTAATGCCCAGGTTGACGGACTCAGTCTGGCTATTCGATGCAATGGTGTGAATTGATATTGTGGTATTTGATGACATCATAAATTGATCGTAGTCGGTTCAGGTCTGGCTCATTGACGTTAAGGGGCAGACAGTTGCTTGAGTTGATCATCGACAATTTCATTAATGGCTTGGCTTAGAATGGGGTTCAGGCCAATCGCATCGGCAATACTAATGTCAATATTGAACTCCGCACCCAACGAATTGGCAAGCCTTGGAATATCTTCCTCCAGGTGTTTGCCTGTGGCGAGGAAAAGCGGAATTAAATGTACAGTTTTGAGTATTTCGCCATTGGTGTCGTCCTTCTGTGCTGTATCGTGAATTTGTGCTTCAATAATTTCCCTCAGCGTTGGAGAGCATAACTCCATATAGGCGACCTCCACATTATCATGTTGAGTTCGCGCATAGGCGGTCAATGTTTCTATTTGTTCCTTCCAGCGAGGGTTGCTGCTACCGTGAGCAAACAGCACGGTTAAATTCTTGTGCTTCAAATCCGGACTCCTGATATGTTATCGAATATAGTTTGACATGATACGGAACAAAATCCAGATTGGATGACCGTATAGGTGAATAATGGAGCGTATAGACTTGATGGTACATTCATTTTCTGAGGCGGAAGTATGCCAGTGGTGGTTTGGCGAATCTTCGGATGAGCCAGATGGGGATCGCTTGAAGTTATGGTTTGTTAAAGACAAGCGGAATGATTACCTGGTGCGTCGCCACTTTTTATCACTCTTAACATTGGCAGCTGAGCATGGCTTGGATCATTGGCATGATACAGACGAAGGGTGCTTAGCATTGTCTGTTATTTACGGGCAGTTCCCTATGCGCATATTCAGGGGCAATAAAATTCAATTTTCCTATGAAAAAACGTCCCGGCAGTACGCTCGTCGTAATCTTGAAAAAATAATGGCATCGAATGCCCACGTATACCAGAAAGCAATTTTCTGTTTGCCATTAGTTTGCAGTGAGTCTATTCAGGACTTTGATTTGGGCCTGGAGCAATTGGAATACCTGGCGATGCGATATTCTCGAACCAGCTGGTTAGGGTATATTCGTGGCATCGGCAGGATGAATGCCCGACTAATGCAACAATTTGGCCGATTGCCGCAGCGAAACAGGATGTTGGGCCGTAAATCGCTTCCCTTGGAGCGTGCCTATTTGGAAGGGGTTAGCAATCAATTTGAATATATCTCATAGACAGTGTGAAGTACTCTGAAAACACGTAGTCAAAATGAATTGTCGGATCTTGCAAACTAAATTGTCAGAAACTGCAATATAAAGTGGTGCAAAAGAACAAAAAGTGGACTGGTTCGATAAAACCAGTTTAATTTTTGATATGATAGGCTCGATAATTATAAAAAATTACAAAATATAACCAAGCAAGGTAAAAGGATTAGAAAGTATGCAAACATCTACACAGGTGCTAACCACCAGTGGTGGTGAGTCGTTACAAGACTCGATTCAATACCAGGGGCGTAAGGCTGCTCGTGCAAAAAGTGAGCATCGACGCAGGTTGATCCTTGAAGCAACGCTGCGAATTGTTGCTAAAGAAGGCGTTCGTGGTGTAAAACACCGGGCAGTCGCCAAAGAAGCGGGCGTTCCCTTAGCTTCAACTACCTACTATTTTAAAGATATCGATGAATTAATCAGTGATGCATTCATGCTTTTTGCTGAGAACAGCCAGCGCTACATCGAATCTTTCTATACTGAACTCAGTAAACTGATTTCTGCTTATGATTTTGATGAATTGGTTCATTCTGCTGATTTGCAGGAGCGTCTGTCTGCGCAGATTTTGGATTTAGGGTCACAGTATATTCATGCGCAAATCAGATTCAGACGAAATGACATCCTGGCTGAGCAGGCTTTTTTGCTGGAATCCCTGCGTGATGAGCGATTGAAACCCTTGGCTCGACAATATCGTAGTGTTTGGCTCAACAGCTTGGCTACGTTATTGGAAGAGTTAGGATCCAAATCCCCTGAAGAAAACGCGTCGATTATTATCAGTACCGTATACAGTCTGCAATATGATGGCATCATCAATGATGGCAAGATTGATGAGCAGCGCATGCGGGCGGTTTGGAAGCGCGTATTGGATGCGATTTTGGGCCAACTTAAAGTCGAAAATCCCTAGTTGTATTATTGCCCAGTTGGGCATGTGGTTTGCACTAACCTTGATACCGGCCGAGTTTTGGGGGAACCCAGCTCGGCGTTCATGTGATTTGGGGTGAGTGAATAGCTGGTTTTTGGTGATTGGGAAGATTCGGTTTGAGCCAAACTAAAGAAAACTGAAAAAAATTAAAATAATGCTTGCATGTCTGAAAGTACCTCCATATAATACGCCACATCTTGAGACGACAGCTCTCAAGGAGAAAAAACAAAGTTTCTAAATGATTGATTAGAAACAAGTTATGCGGGAATAGCTCAGTTGGTAGAGCACAACCTTGCCAAGGTTGGGGTCGCGAGTTCGAATCTCGTTTCCCGCTCCAATTTTTTCTCCTAAATCTCCTAAATCTCCTAAATCTCCTAAATCTCCTAAATCTCCTAAATCTCCTAAATCTCCTAAATCTCCTAAATCTCCTAAATCGATTGTTTTGTGTTTGATTTCAGGCCTGTGCAGCGTTCTGCTTATTATGAGCTACAATAAAGCAATAAAACTATGAGAAGCGCGTATTACCTTTTTATTGGAGGCGGCAATGGCTGGTGTACTGGAGTCGGTGGACCAAAGGACTCAGTTGGTCGGGGAGAATCGACTTGAACTGTTGATGTTCAAATTAAAGGGGCGACAGGTATTTGCTATAAATGTGTTCAAGGTACAGGAGGTACTCAAGTTACCGAATTTGACGTTGATGCCTCATCGTCATCCGGTCGTATGTGGTGTTACTCATCTGCGAGGGCACACGGTACCCGTTATCAATTTGAGTATGGCTATCCGGCTTCCCCCTATAGAACCCACCCAGGATTCAACCATAATTGTTACCGAATACAATCGAAATGTGCAGGCGTTTCTTGTTGGTAGTGTAGATCGTATTGTGAACATGAATTGGGAAGAGATTCAGCCACCGCCGAAGGGAGCAGGGCGTTCACATTACTTAACAGCAATTACCAAATACAAAGATGAAATTGTCGAAATCATTGATGTTGAAAAGGTATTGTCGGAGATTGTGCCGTTTACGACGGATGTTTCTGAAGATGTCGTTGTACCAGGGTTGTTTGAAAAGGTCGCGCATAAAAAAGTTTTAATTGTTGATGATTCTCCCGTTGCCGTGGCTCAAGCCAAAAGTACGCTTGATAAACTTGGATTGCAGGTTATTAGCTGCACCAACGGTATGGAAGCCTACAAGTTGCTCAAATCATGGGTTGATAATGGGGAGGATGTTTACGAAAAATTGCTGTTGGTTGTTACTGATGCCGAAATGCCCGAGATGGATGGGTATCGCTTGACGACCGAAATCAAGAGTAATCCGGCGTTGAAAAATCTGCATGTCATTCTCCATACCTCCTTAAGTGGCAGTTTCAATCAGGCTATGGTTCAAAAAGTTGGGTGTGATGGATTTCTATCAAAGTTCCAACCGGATGAGTTGGCACGCGAGATACAGGATTTCATTCAAAAAGAATACGATTAATGGAAAGTGGTTCCCATTAAAGTGGCGTCCCTGTTTTCTTTATCTCGACGTTCGCGTTTCGTTGCAGAATTAAATCTGGCGTGGCGTGCTGAATTAATAACTGGTATAACCAGTCATTGTAAATTCCGTGTACAAGACTAGGGAAGATAAATGCAGGTCACAGGATTAAATCGATTTCCAGTAAAGTCCCTTGCAGCAATCGAATCCGAAGCTGTTGAAATAGATAGTTTTGGGGTGAAGGGGGATCGTCGCTGGATGATGGTTGATGAGCAGGGTAAATTTATCACTCAAAGACAAAAACCCGAGCTTTCACTTATTTCAGTGAATGAAGTGGGGCACGAAATTCAGATAACCCTTCCTGGCGGAATGAGAAGTGTGACATTATCCCCGGAGGAAGTGGCAGTCTCAGAGCGTGTTACGGTATGGTCAGATCAGGTTAATGCCTTGGTTTATCAAGGGGATGCAAACCATATTTTAAGCGACTACCTTGATGCACCTGTCCGTTTTGTGTACATGCCTGAGACCACATTTCGGCAGGTTGATCGCACTTATTTTGCTGCCGATCAGCGTGTCAGCTTTGCTGATGGTTTTCCACTTTTGTTGTTGAATGAAGCTTCCTTGGCTGAGTTGAATGGCCGGTTGTCAACGCCTGTACCCATATCCCGTTTTAGGGGAAACATTATTATCGATGGTGTCGAGGCGTTTGAAGAAGATGGATGGAAATCCATTCAAATAGGTGATCTCCAGTTTGATCTCGTCAAACCCTGTAGTCGCTGTGTGATGACAACGGTTGACTCCAGTACGGGTAAAAAAGGCCGTGAGCCGCTGATGACTTTATCAACTTATCGTAAGAATGATTACGGTATATGCTTCGGGCAAAATATGGTGCAGCGTGGCACTGGAGTTATTCGACTGGGTGACAGGGTAGAGGTGTTTACCTAGAATAATTCAACATCGTCATCAGTATTGTCATCACCGGGTGTGTCAGCGTCTGTGAAGTGATGGCGGTAAATTTCAAGCGCCTGTTCAACTGAGGCGCCTTGCATTATGTGCTGAAACATAATTCTCTCTTCTTCCATCGTATAATTTGCTGCAATGTCCTGTTGTAAATTATGCCAAGCATTCGGATTGTATAACTGACTGGAATCATTGATCAGTTCACTCAAGCCTGCCAAGTCCCGTTTCACATGGTGCAGCCGTTGGGTTAAGCGGTCATAGAATTGAAAAGCCATGATTGACTGATTGATCCGCTGATGAATTTCACAAGTACCGGATTTAATTTCTTCAATATCTGACTGATCATTTATACTCGATTCCAGTCTGTCACCCGCTTCGGATAGTGCCGCTATTCTGGATGCGATATACGTGAAGGACTCGCTTAGTTCGGATACAGACTTTTCTCCATCTGTCATTGTGGCCTCAATTTGGGCGACTGCGAGTGTGAGCATATTTATCGTTTCTCGCACCTGGCTCCAGTCTAGATCAGGTTTGTCTGCAGTTGATCCAAGTAGTGTCCGAGTCAAGGTAAAACTCCTAGAGAGATCCGTAGGTTAGGCATACAGAAGTGCCAATTTATTAGGGGTTCCTGAATTAACATGATAGTCTAGATTAGTTTTTTCGCGAATAAGTTGGAGTATTGATGTCGTTATTGCGTTTTGATCAGGTTTGCCTGGCCTACGGATTGAAGCCCCTTTTGCATGATGTTGATTTTTCGATGCAAAATAAAGAGCGGGTGTGCTTGGTAGGACGAAATGGTGAAGGTAAGTCTTCCTTCCTGAAAGTGTTGGCAGGTGAAACGATTCCTGATTCAGGTACCCGCTGGGTTACGCAGGGGTTAAAGATTGCGGTTCTCCAGCAAGATATGCCTCAATTAGATGAACAAAGTGTGTTTGATGTCGTCGCAAGCGGACTTGATAATGTTGGTGAATTGTTAGCGGAATACCATCATTTGATTCAGCAGGATTTGTCTGATGATGCGATGTCACGTCTCGAAGTCGTTCAGAGTAAACTTGAAGCGATGGACGGCTGGAATCTGAATAATGCCGTAGAAAATATTATTGATCGGTTGCAGCTGCCGTCCGAAACATTAATGGGGTCATTGTCTGGTGGTTGGAAGCGGAGGGTATTGCTTGCTCGAGCGTTGGTAATCCAACCGGATTTGTTGGTTCTGGATGAGCCTACGAACCATCTTGATATACCCACCATTCGCTGGCTCGAGGCTCAGCTATTGCAATTTCAGGGTTCGATTTTGTTTGTCAGTCATGATCGCTCGTTTATTCGAGCCATGGCAACGCGAATAATAGAATTGGATAGAGGTAATCTCACCTCCTGGCCTGGTAACTACGAAGCTTACCTGGAGGGAAAGCGAAAACTTTTGGAAGATGAGCAAAAGCAAAATGCGCTCTTTGACAAGAAGCTCTCCGAAGAAGAAACCTGGATTCGAAAAGGAATTAAAGCGCGTAGGACGCGTAACGAAGGTCGCGTTCGAGCACTCAAGGCATTACGCGAAGAACGTCAGCAACGAATTGATGTTGTCGGAAATGTGTCCATGAAAATGGAAGCGGCGAACTTGTCGGGCAAAATCGTGGTTGAGTTGTCGGATGTATCGATGGCCTTTACTGAAGGCAAGCCCGTGATAAAGAACTTTTCTACAGTGATTATGCGGGGAGACCGGGTCGGATTGCTCGGTGAAAACGGGTGCGGGAAAACGACATTGGTTAACCTCTTGCTGGGTAAGCTTCAGCCTGGTTCTGGCCATGTAAAACAAGGAACCAATCAGGAGGTTGCGTATTTTGACCAGCTTCGAGATGCGTTGGATTTTGAGCGTTCAGTTGCCGACAATATCGCTGAAGGACGGGAATTTATTGAAATTAATGGGTCTAACCAGCATGTCATGGGGTATCTGAATAATTTCCTGTTCACCGCGGAGCGCGCGAGGACGCCGGTTAAGGCCTTATCCGGTGGGGAGAAGAATCGGCTATTACTGGCTAAGTTGTTCAGTAAGCCCGCAAACATTATGGTGCTGGATGAGCCCACTAACGATCTGGATGTAGAAACTCTTGAGCTCCTTGAAGAGGCTTTGGTTGATTTTCAGGGTACATTGTTGTTGATCAGTCATGATCGCGAATTTCTGGACAATATCGTAACTTCGACGCTTGCATTTGAGGGGGGAGGGCATATCCAGGAGTATGTCGGGGGGTATGAGGACTGGCGTAGGCAAGGTGGTGCGTTTCCTTCAGAGCGCAAGAGTGCCTCTGATTCTGCAGTATCGACTGAAGTGAAATCCAAGGCGAAACCGGTCTCGGCCTCTGATTCGGAACCCGCCTCTAAAGCTGCAGCTGTAACTGGCGCTAAACGTAAGAAATTAAGTTATAAAGACAAGCTTGAGCTCGAAAAGTTACCTGCCCGCATAGAATCGCTGGAAACCGAGATAGACCGCGTTCAATCAGAGATAAATGATCCAGGTTTTTATCAGAAAGATCATGAATTTGTCAGTTCAACTCTGGATAGTCTGGCTGCATTTGAGGCTGAGTTGGAGCAGGCAATGGAGCGCTGGGTTGAGTTAGAGGCTGAAGAGTGATTCGAAAATGCCTTGATATCCGTACAACCTGAATATTTAGGCGTATTTCGTAATTATTTTGCAAAAAAACAACAGACTACGAGAAGGTTTGGGCTAAACTGAAATATGAGTGTATCGATGGTACATTTACGCTCGATTCCTGTAAGCTTTTTGTGAGGCCGGTGATCAAATTGGTTAAGTCCGCTTTGGAATATCCCGCAACGATCTTCGTTAGCCTGTGAATGATTCTTGTGAATTGATGGACACGATATAACGCATTAATACCATATGAAAGTTAAATATATATTTAAATTCGATAGTGGGTCAGATCTCACTTATGATGTTGATCCGGATCGAGCAGATTTGGAAGATGAGGAGAGTGTCAGTGCGGCACCAGAGTGGGCACTTCTATCTCACTGCCAATGTTCCAACTGCCCGATGAAAGCATCCGAAGTAAAGTACTGTCCTGCTGCACTGGATATCAAGCAGGTTGTTGAAGATTTTCGTTCGCAACCTGCATTTCAGAAAGTGGATGTCAGTGTGGTTGTAGCTGAGCGATCTTATCAGAAGCGTACAGGGATAGAAGAGGGATTGAGATCCCTGCTCGGGTTGATTCTGGCAACCAGTCGCTGTCCGATACTTTCTCAGCTGAAGCCGATGGCTGTGCACCATATGCCTTTTTCGTCGAATGATGAATTTATTCTTCGCTCGGTCTCGATCTATTTGCTTCAGCAGTATTTCAATCACAGAGCTGGGGATGCGCCGCCTGATTGGGAGCTTAAGGGGTTGGTCGAGCGAAATAAACAGCTTCAACTGGTTAATCAGGCGCTCTGGCAGCGTATCCACACTGCCTGTGAGAGTGATTCAAACCTGAAAGCACTTCTGAGTTTCTTTTCAATGTCTTCCAGTGTGAGTTTCTCGCTCGAATCGCAATTGCAGAAGCTCAGAAATGCCCTGGAGGGGGAGCAGTCTAATTAGTGCTACTGAATTATTAGTGCTCCTGAATTCTGACAGCCAATATGTCACATTTTGCTCCGTGCAATACACCGTTAGCTGTCGACCCAAGTAGTAGGCTCAGGCCATGTCTGCCGTGGCTACCTACTACCACCAAATCAATATTGTGTTCATCTGCAAATCGGTGAATTTCGGTTTCCGGTCTGCCCAACGCAACATGAAGGCAGTCGTTGCTGATTCCGTAGCGTTCACCGAGAGCTTTCATTTGCGATTCTGCATGCTCAGTTAATTGATTTTGCACTTCTGTTAAATCCATCGGAATGTCGCCACCATAGGCGTAACCCAGCGGTTCCAACGTGTGTAACAGTTGTAGTGAAGTGTTTTCACAATTGCTCTGAATCTGCTTTGCTTTCGCGATTACTTGTTCGGACTCCGCTGATAAATCGACTGCAGCCAATATTCGTTTATAACCAGTCACTCATGTTTCTCCTGCGGTACAGTTACGGTTTGTCATATTGTTAGGTTCTATCTTAAATATAGTTTATAGTGCCGACAATAAAATTTTAGGGCCAAATAAAGGTGGGTTGTGTGATTGAAATCATTATCTTTTTTGTAGTGATAGCGTTTATGGGGTCTGCGTTCTGGATATTGCCGTCACCTAAAGAGCGCCGTTTAATGGCGCTACGGAACCGGGCGCTTGTTGATGGCTTTTCAGTCCGGTTCACGGATATCGAAACGAAAAGGCAGGATCAGGATGGTGACTGGTATGAAATTAATCTGATCTGTTACGCATCAAACCCCGCCCGACATAAGCCTGTATCCAATAAAAACTTTGAGTGTTTCATTCTCGATAAATCATCTGGAGAAACCGGAGATGAAAAGCTCTGGGTGGTTGAGAAAAACTTCAATATTGAAGCCAAAAAACAGGAGCAGCTGATAATTGATGTGCAGAATTGTCCTGCCTTGATCAAAGGATTGGGGTTTACAGGGAGTTCGGTGCGCTTTTATTGGCTTGAAGACACTCAGGACTTGGCTAAGCTTGCTGAACTTGAGCAATTTGCGCTCAGTATCTGGAAAAATAACTTCAGCACCCTGTGATTGTCACGGGGTGCCGAGTGTTTTGATCGCGCTCAAAGTTGTTCGCTTAATTCGCGTAAGCTCTCAATCATTCGGATCGAGTAGAGATTTACGACATAGTTGACGTTATTGTCGTTGTAGTTAACGTAAGAGTTCCGAATGAATTTCCACTTTGTTTGAGCGCCATTCAGTGTTTTTTTCGCTTCGGGCTCTGACACGCTTTTGTCGAGTGAAGTCAGCACAGAGTCAACGTCGAGTGCAAGCTGGTCCAGTGTTTTGTCCGTTTCGCTGCCTTGAAAGGTTTGTGCAACACTTGAGGAGCTGCGAGCGGAATACTTGGTCATCATTTGTGCAACCAAGAGCGCCAGGTCTCTCGACTTTTGTTGTGGCGTGCTCTTCAAGGGGGGCGCATCGATATAAATCTTCTCCTGTACCAGTGCAAGTTTTTCGGTAATATCCTTGTTCTGGCGGGCAAGGTCATCGGACAAACGTAAGTCTGGATATCCTTCGTCTTTGACAAACTTAATATTGGTGTTGAGCAACTCTTTAAGTGTCTGTAATTCGTCTAAAATGGTTTCGACGTCACTTTGATAAACTTCTTTGCTGCTATTGTCTTCCAGTGCCTGCGTTGCTTCATTGACCCCGTTTAAAGAGTCCACGATGTCTTGTAGCAGGCTCTTGTCGCCGCTATTTGCGCTGTAGTTATAGTATGCATTGACGGCAAGGTAGGAGTGGACACTAATGCCATTAATGTCTTTCAACAGTGAATTAAGTTCTTCGTTGGCGCGCGCTTGCAGTGCTGCTGTGAGAAAAAATATCGTGCAAAATATAGAAGCTGTACTTAACTTAATTCGTCGAGCAAAAAGCCTCATTTAAACTCTCCGTCTTTATTTTTATTGGTGATATTCGTTATTTGTGCTTCAAATCCGCCGGTATTCTAACCATTTAAAGCGCATCTTGTTAAGTGTAGTTTTTTGTTTTTTATTTACAACCAGTTAGGTAAAAGGGGTGAACGAAGGGTTTAAGCGGTTCTGATTTGTCCTGGGGGGGAGTGAATGAAAAGGTGTTTTGGTTGGAGGTGCTGAGTTGCTCTTCAATCTGGTGCAAACGTACAAAATCAAGGGTGCACCAATTATGTGCTTGCTTTCCATTTGTGTTTACAAATTGAGCTTGGTTCAAAAAATATACAAATTTGTTATTAAATGAGATCTTTCGAAATAAGATGTTGATAATAAAGTAGAATCTAAGATCGATGGCACTCTCTGGTGCTTGAGGATAGAAAAAAAATCTGATTTTCAGAAAGGAAATAATTGACAAATGAGCGATTTTTTTTCATGGTTTGCACTCCCAATTCAAACGCCTGTATGAATTTTGGTGCAGGGGGCGATTGGCGGACACTATAAACTAATGCTGAATCGGTATATTTTGGCGCCGTTCAGTTACTAAATAACGCTTGGAGAACAGTGGATGATTTACGAAGGTAAAGCCATCACGGTCAAAGAAATCGAAGGTGGAATCGCGCAACTTAACTTCGATTTAGAGGGCGAATCAGTCAATAAATTTAACCGACTCACGATCGAAGAGTTGGGTGCTGCGACTGATGCATTGAAAGCCGCAAAAGGTATTAATGGCTTGGTTGTCACCAGTACCAAAGATTGTTTCATCGTCGGTGCGGATATTACGGAATTTACAGAATTGTTTGCCGGTCCAGAAGAAGAGCTGGTTGCAAATAATCTGGCGGCTAACAAGATCTTTAGCGAAATTGAAGATCTGCCTTTCCCAACTGTAACTGCTATCAACGGTATCGCATTGGGCGGTGGCTTTGAAATGTGTTTGTCCACTGATTACCGTGTCATGTCCACTGAAGCGAAAGTGGGTCTGCCAGAAGTTAAGTTGGGTATTTTCCCTGGCTTCGGTGGAACGGTTCGTTTACCTCGTCTGATCGGTGCTGACAATGCAATCGAATGGATTTGCATGGGCAAAGAGTACAAGCCAGCAGAAGCGTTGAAATTTGGCGCAGTTGATGCTGTTGTCGGTGCAGACCAATTGGTTCCTGCAGCGCTGGCTTTGTTGGCTCAGTGTAATGAAGGTAAAGTCGACTACAAAGCTCGTCGCGAAGAAAAAACCAGCAAGTTGAAACTGAACGCGATGGAAAGCATGATGACCTTCGAAACTGCAAAAGGTTTCGTAGCAGGTCAGGCGGGTAAAAACTACCCATCTCCAGTAGAGTCTATCAAAGTGATGCAAAAGCACGCTGGCATGGCTCGAGACAAAGCGCTGGAAGTTGAAGCGAAAGGATTTGCCAAAATGGCAAAAACCAGCGTTTCTCAATCTTTGGTTGGTCTGTTCCTTAATGACCAGGAACTGAAGAAAAAAGCGAAAGACATGGAATCCTCCGCAGGTGAAGTTAAGCTTGCTGCGGTATTGGGTGCGGGTATCATGGGTGGTGGTGTTGCTTACCAGTCCGCGCTTAAAGGTACGCCAATTCTGATGAAAGATATCGCGCCTGCCGGTATCGAGCTGGGCCTGTCTGAAGCCAAGAAGCTTCTGACCAAGCGCGTTGAAAGGAAAAAAATGACGGCTGCCAAAATGGCAGATGTTCTGAACAGCATCACACCTACATTGAACTACGGTGATTTCAAAGGCGTTGATCTGGTCGTTGAAGCGGTTGTTGAGAATCCTAAAGTCAAGGATATCGTGCTGCGTGAAGTTGAAGATCAAGTACGCGAAGATACGATCGTTACTACTAATACCTCAACAATCTCCGTTAATTTGCTGGCCAAAAACCTCAAGCGTCCAGAGAATTTCTGTGGTATGCACTTCTTCAACCCTGTGCACATGATGCCATTGGTTGAAGTTATCCGCGGTGAAAAGTCCAGCGAAAAAGCGATTGCAACTACAGTGGCCTACGCTAAAGCGATGGGTAAAACCCCTGTTGTTGTAAATGACTGCCCTGGCTTCTTGGTTAACCGCATTCTGTTTCCTTATTTTGGTGGCTTTATTGGTCTGGTTCGTGACGGCGCTGACTTCCAGAAAGTTGATAAAGTGATGGAGCGCTTTGGCTGGCCTATGGGGCCTGCGTATCTGCTGGATGTCGTTGGTATGGATACGGCCAAGCACGCGGGTGAAGTTATGGCAGAAGGTTTCCCTGATCGCATGAAACATGAGGGTACCACTGCAATCGACATCATGTTTGATGCTGAGCGCTACGGCCAGAAGAATGATAAAGGGTTCTATATTTACGAGTTGGATCGTAAAGGCAAGCAGAAGAAGGTTTCTGATGCGTCCGTATACGAAATGCTGAAGCCTGCAGTCGAAGGCAGCAATGAGTTTACTGATGAAGAAATAATCGAGCGAATGATGGTGCCGCTGTGCATTGAGACTGCTCGTTGCCTGGAAGATGGCATTGTTGAAACACCTGCAGAAGCAGATATGGGTCTTGTTTTCGGTATTGGTTTCCCTCCATTCCGAGGTGGTGCACTGCGCTACATCGACTCAATCGGCATGGAAGAGTTCTGCAAAATTGCAGACAAATATGCTGATTTAGGGCCTCTCTACCACCCAACAGAAGGTATGAGAGAAATGGCTAAAGCTGGCAAGAAGTACTTTGGCTAATTGCTGAAACAATACCGAACGGAGAAATAATATGAGCCTTAATCCAAGAGATGTTGTCGTAGTCGATTGCGTGCGCACTCCGATGGGCCGCGCGAAAAACGGCTGTTTCCGCAATGTACGTGCTGAAACGTTGTCGGCTGCCCTGATTGATGCGTTGTTTGAGCGCAATGCAGCTGCCAATCCAAATGAAGTTGAAGATGTAATCTGGGGTTGTGTTAACCAGACTTTAGAGCAGGGATTCAACGTTGCTCGTCAGATTTCTTTGCTGACTAAAGTTCCTCACACTTCATCTGCGCAAACCGTTAACCGTCTGTGTGGTTCTGCGATGACAGCGATTCACACTGCTGCACAAGCCATTATGGTGGGTAACGGTGATGTTTTTGTAGTGGGTGGTGTAGAGCACATGGGTCACGTTCCGATGACTCAGGGTTTTGATCACAATCCAGCTGCAAGTAAGTATTCGGCTAAAGCATCTAACATGATGGGGCTGACTGCAGAAATGTTGGCGAAGATGCACGGCATTGGTCGTAAGCAGCAGGATGAGTTTGGTGCCCGTTCACACAGACTAGCTCACGAAGCGACGCTTGAAGGTCGATTCAAAAATGAAATCGTTGCCATCGAAGGTCATGATGACAATGGTTTCAAAGTGCTGATCGAGAACGATGAAACAATCCGTCCTGAAACCACTGCAGAATCGCTGTCTCAGTTGAAGCCTGCTTTTGATCCAAAAGGCGGAACAGTAACGGCTGGTACGTCTTCTCAGTTGACTGATGGTGCTGCAGCAATGCTGTTGATGTCTGCAGAGCGCGCTCAGGCGTTGGGTTTGAAGCCAATCGCGAAAATTCGTTCCATGGCTACCGCCGGTTGTGATCCTGCGATCATGGGTTACGGCCCGGTTCCTGCCACCAAGAAAGCATTGAAGCGAGCGGGTCTGAAAGTTGAAGATATCGACTTCTGGGAGTTGAATGAGGCATTTGCGGCTCAGTCTCTTCCTGTTATGAAAGATCTTAAGTTGCTTGACGTTGCTGAAGAGAAAGTAAACCTGAACGGTGGTGCGATTGCATTGGGTCACCCATTGGGTTGTTCCGGTGCGCGTATTTCCACTACGCTGTTGAATGTCATGATGGCGAAAGGCGGTACATTGGGGGTTTCCACCATGTGTATCGGTCTGGGTCAAGGTATCTCCACTGTGTGGGAGCGTATCTAAGCTCGCAGCTTGAATAAAAAGGTCGCTTAGGCGGCCTTTTTTTTACAAAAAATTCGACATTTTTAATTCGATCGAGTCCCTCTGGTAGTATTTCTGCTTTGTTATTCCTGCTGGCTTTTATTAAGAAAATATTGAGCCCTCAAAGGCTTCTACGACTAATGTCTAGCGCCTTGTCATGTAACTTTGATTCATGAGACCACCAATCGTCACATCTCTGGTACAGACTTCCTGTTCTAATTTTTTCACCGTAAAAACTATTTAGGGAGTATCTTGTGAAATTTGGAAGTATTGGGAAGGTTTCTCTACTTGCTATGGCTGTCGCGTTGGCTGCGTGTGACTCAGATGATGATAATTCAGTGCCTGAGGGAACTGAAATGGAGGTTCGGTTGATGGAGTCCACCGATATCCACATGTACCTGATGAATTACAATTATTTTACGGGTAAAGATGATAATAACATTGGTTTGGTTAAAGTTGCTTCATTAATCGCTGATGCACGTAATGAGAGTGAAAACACAGTTCTGGTTGATAATGGTGATCTGATTCAGGGGAGTCCTATGGGGGACTATATGAATCGAAAAGGGTTGCAGGATGGTGAGATTCATCCCGTCTACAAGGCGATGAATTTGATGAGCTACGATGTGGGTAACATCGGTAACCATGAGTTCAATTACGGTCTCGAGTTCTTGCAAGAATCTATTGATGATGCTGGCTTTCCCTACATCAGTGCGAATGTATTCCGGGATGATGGTGATAACAATCCAGATAATGATCAGCCCGTTTTTGAGCCTTATCATATTGTGGATAAGCAATTCAAAGACAAGTCAGGTGTTGTCCGGAAACTTAAAGTGGGCTTCATTGGTTTTGTGCCACCGCAAATCATGCAATGGGATAAGTCCAATCTCGATGGTAAGGTCATCGCGAAAGATATTGTTGAGATGGCTGAGCGTTATGTCCCTGAAATGAAGCGTAAGGGGGCCGACTTGATCGTAGCGATACCGCACTCAGGTTTAATGATTGGCGAGCGTCAGCAACTGGAGGAAAACGCTACCTATCATTTGGCGTCCGTAGCTGGTATCGATGCAATTATGTTTGGTCATGCGCATCAAAACTTTCCTGGTGGAGCAAGTTATGATGGCTATGAAGGGCAAGGTGTAGATAATGTGAATGGAACCATCAATGGTGTGCCCGCTGTGATGCCGGGATTCTGGGGAAACCATCTTGGTATTATTGATTTGGACTTATCCTTTACTGATGGTAGTTGGGCTGTTAAGGGCAGCTCCGTGGAGTTAAGGCAGTCTGCAGATGTTAATCCAGAGCAAGCGATTGTTGATGCTGTTTCGGAAGAGCATGAAGCGACCTCAGCCTGGGTTAGTGAGCCGTTCGCGAAAATATCTGCTGAAGTTAATAGTTACTTTGCATTAGTTCAGGATGATCCGTCTATCCAGATCGTGAGTGATGCCCAGATTGACTACGGTGTGTCTATCGTCCAAGGTACAGAACTGGAAGGATTGCCGGTTCTTTCTGCTGCAGCGCCTTTTCGGGCGGGTCGACAAGGGGCTGATGACTATACTTTCGTACCAGCGGGAGATGTTGCCTACAGGAATGTAGCGGATTTGTATATCTATCCCAATACCGTGAAAGTGCTGATGCTTTCCGGGGCAGAAGTCAAAGAATGGTTGGAAATGTCAGCTGGCCAGTTTAATCAAATAGATCCTCAGGCTACCACTCCTCAGGCGTTAATCAACACGGCATTTCCATCTTACAATTTTGACGTTATAGATGGCGTCACTTACCAGATTGATGTTTCCCAGCCTGCAAAATACAACACAGATGGAACAATTGCGAATCAGGGTGCATCAAGAATTGTCAATCTGAATTACGCGGGACAGCCTGTGGTCGCGGATCAGCAATTCCTGGTGGTGACGAATAATTATCGGGCAAGTGGTGGCGGTAGATTCCCAAATGTAGATAGCAGTCGTATTGTTGTAGATTCGCCGGATGAGAACCGACAAGTATTGGCGAATTATATCGCCAAGCAGGCGGAGCAAAACCCGGATACAGGATTTGACCCTTCGTCTGATAATAACTGGGGTTTTTTGCCAATCAATGATTCAGTGAAGGTTCTTTTTACGAGTTCTAATTCAGAGCAGGCACAGGCATTCGCGGTTAGTCTGCCAAAGGTGTTGTTAACTGATGTCGTAGAGGGTGGTTTCAGAACCTACGAGATCGACTTCAAATAACATTTTTGGGCTGCAGTGATTGTTGTATCGCTGCAGCTTTTTTTATTAATTTTGAATTAATTTAAAAAAGGTGTTGACGGGAAGGAGAGGATCCTTATAATGCGCATCTCCTTCAGACGGGACGGCCCAAAACGCGGCACGAAACGAACGAAGTGAAGCCAAGGCAACCTCAGAAATGACAGTGTCTGGCAAGATTTAACCGGTTGATTTTAAATGCAATTTAACGAGATTTAGGTTGCAGATAAGATTTTCCGGGTCAACGCTTTCCTTCAAATCGCTCTCGAGCGAAGCGAAAAAAAGAGTTGACACAGAGGCAAGTATCTTTATAATACGCGCCTCGGTTGAGCGAGAGCTTAACCGGTTCTTTAACAAGATGCCAAGCAATGACATGTGGGTGCTG